>NZ_JBIAVQ010000011.1:0-340694 GCF_042894505.1 Streptomyces sp. NPDC001536 | reverse complement strand
CATATCCAGCTCCAGCCCGACCTCATCGACGGCTGCCTGGCAGGCACCAGACTGCCCCTCATCCAGCAGCCGACAACAACCCGAGGAAGTCAGTAATCGCTCAGGGGACTGTGCGATGGCGGGTGCAGGTTGTTCGTGGCTGGTCGCGCAGTTCCCCGCGCCCCTTTCGGGGCGCCTTGCTGATCCGGCAACCAGAGGACGAACGTCGCTCCCTCTCCCACCTTTGAAAACAGGCGTACCTGGCCTCCGTGTGATTCCACTATCTGCCTGACGATCGCCAGGCCCAGGCCCGCGTGTCTGTCGCGGCCGCTTGCCGGGTTCGCTCGCCAGAATCTGTCGAAGACCCTCGTCTGGTCGTCGTCCAGGATGCCGGGGCCCTCGTCGCGTACGGCCACCCAGAGCCAGCTGGTGGTTCTGCCCGCCGCGACCGTGATCAGCGTCCCCGGCGGAGACAGTCGTACGGCGTTCGAGAGCAGGTTGCCGACGGCGCGGCGCAGGGCGTCGTGGTCGCCGATGACGGTCAGGCCTGTGGTGAGGCGCTTGTGCAGGGTCAGGCCGCGTTCGACCGCCAGCGGGGCGAACTCCTCGCAGGCCTCCGCCGCCGCTGCCGCGAGGTCGACGTCGGCGTCGGCGAGGGCGGGGGCGTTGCGGCGGGCGGTGGCGAGGAGGTCTTCGACCAGGCGGGTCATGCGGGTGGTCGCCCGGTCCACGCTGCGGGCGGCCATGCGGCGTTCTTCCTCGTCCGAGTCCTCCGCGGTCAGCACCGCGTCCACGTTCGCGCGGATGATCGCCAGTGGGCTGCGCAGCTCGTGCGAGGCGTCGTCGATGAGCTGGCGCTGGGCGCGGAAGGCATCGTCGAGGCGTTCGAGCATGGAGTCGACGGTGTCGGCGAGGTCGCGCAGTTCGTCCTTGGGGCCCTGAAGGCGGATGCGCTGGGAGAGGTCGGTGGCCTGGATCTCGGCGGCGGTACGGGAGATGGAGCGGACCGGGCGCAGGGCGCGGCCGGAGAGGATCCAGCCCAGGGCGAGGCTGGCGACCGCGACGCCGCCGAGGACGGCGAAGGAGAAGCGGCGGAGGTTGGCGAGGGTCTCGTAGTTCACGGCGGCCTCGACCTCGGCGACCTTGACCGCGTCGAACTCCCCCACCTCCTCGCCGTTCACGATCTTCGTCACCGAGAACTGCTTGGTGACCGGGTGGGCCTCGCCGCTGCGTTCCACGGCGAGGTAGGTGGCGCCCAGGACGAGGGCGGTGAGGACGAAGAGGAGTCCGGAGTACAGGACGGTGAGCCGGAAGCGGATGGTGTGGGTGAAGGCGGGCAGGGCCTTGGGAAGAGACGGCCGTTTCATGGGGTCTCCTTGAGGCGGTAGCCCTGCCGGATCACCGTCTCGATGAGCGGTTCCTGTTCTCCGGTGACCTTGCGGCGCAGTGAACCGACCGTGACCCGCACGGTGTTGGTGAACGGGTCGGCGTACTCGTCCCAGACGTGTTCGAGGAGTTCCTCGGCCGGTACGACGCGGCCGGGGCGGGTCATCAGATAGTGCAGGACGCTGAACTCCTTCGGGGTGAGCTGGAGTCGGCGGTTGCCGCGGTAGGCCTCGAAGCGGGCGGTGTCCAGGCGGAGCTCGCCGACCTCGACGACCGCGGTGCCGCCGTCCTCGCGGCGCAGCAACGCCCTGATGCGGGCGAGGAGTTCGGGCAGCGCGAAGGGTTTGACGAGGTAGTCGTCGGCGCCCTCGTCGAGGCCGCGTACCCGGTCGGCGAGGCGGTCGCGGGCGGTGAGCATGAGGATACGGGGGCCGCCGGGGGTGGCCCGGATGGCGCGGCAGACCGAGAAGCCGTCGCCGTCGGGGAGGTTGAGGTCCAGCAGGACGAGGTCGTAGTCGTTGACGGCCAGTTTCTCGGTCGCGGAGTCGACGTCCGGGGCGACGTCGACGGCGTAACCCGCCCTGACCAGGCCGACCTTGAGCGCGACGACCAGGTCCTCCTCGTCCTCGACCACGAGCAGTCGCATGTCCGCCCCCTCGGTCTCCTCGGCATTCAGCCGCCGTCGATGATGGTGCGGGCCGCGGCCGCCGCGTCGCCGACGGGGATGGCGAAGCCGATGCCGATGGAGCCGCCCCTCTGCTGGTCCAACGTCGCGATGGCCGTATTGATGCCGATGACCCGCCCGTCGGAGTCGACCAGGGGCCCGCCGGAGTTCCCGGGGTTGATCGAGGCGTCGGTCTGCACCGCCCGCTGCTGCCGGCCACTCTCGCCCAGCCGCACGTCACGGTCCAGGGCACTGACGATCCCTGAGGTGACCGTGCCGCTGAGGCCGAGCGGGGAGCCGATGGCGAGGACGGTGTCGCCGACGCCGGGACGGGTGCCGGGCGTGGCCAGCTGGGCGGGGCGCAGTCCGCGCGCCGTCTCGGGCTGGAGGACGGCCACGTCGTGGTCCGGGTCGTCGCCGATCACCTCGGCGCTGAGCCGGCGGCCGTCCTGGAGCTCGACGGTCACGGTGGAACTGCCGTCCACGACATGGGCGTTGGTGAGGATCCGGCCGCGGGCGTCGAAGACGAATCCGGAGCCCTGGCCGTCGGGGGTGACCACGGAGACGACGCTGGGCAGGACGCGCGCGGCGACGGCTTCCAGGTCACCGGAGGGGCGGGCGGCGACGGCCGGGGCGGCGGGGTCGTCGTCGCCGAGGGTGCCGGCCGCGTATCCGGCGGCGCCGCCCGCGAGGACGGCGGCGAGGAGGGCGGTGGCGAGGGGACGGGGGGTGCGGGTGCCTTTGGGGGGCGGGGGCTTCGGGGTCTCGTACGGGGTGGGTACCGGTGGTGCGGTCGGGGTGGGGAGCGTCGGGGGGCGGCCGGCCAGGAAGGCGGGGCCGCGCGGGGTGCCGAGGCCGGTGGGCGGGGTGGGGGCCGGTGCGCCCGGGGGGCCGGAGTGCTCGGGGTGCGTCACGGCTGGCTCCTTGGTCGGGGGGATCGGTGAACCGGTGGCTGTCCTCAGGGCCGTTGCGGCGCCGGCCGGCTGCGCCGCGCTCCGGAGCCGCCGCGATCGGGCTTTCTCGGCCGCCCGTTCACGGCAGCCTCGAGAACCACAGCAACGACGTCGCCGCCGCGATCAGCGCGGTGCCGAGGCCCGCTGCCACGAACCACTGCCAGATCTCGCGTTCCTCGGTGCGGTGGCCGACGGAGCTGCCGATGTCGTCGTAGACGGCCTGGAGCTCCTCGCCCGTGGCGGCCTCGTGGTAGTCACCGCCCGTGACGGCGGCGAGGTTCTCCAACGCGGGTCCGTCGACGGGGACTTGGAGGACCCGGCCGTCGGGGAACTCGACGACGCCGTCTTCGGTGCCGTACGCGATCGTCGAGACCGGGATCTTCTCGGCGGCCGCTTCCCGTGCCGCCGACTCGACCGAGCGGCCCACCGTGTTGGAGCCGTCGGAGAGGAGCACGATGTGGGCCGGGGGCGGTTCGGTCTCGGCCTGTTTGTCGAGCGCGCGGATGGCGTTGCGGGCGGCGATGACGGCCTCGCCGATCGCGGTGCCCTGGCCGGTGGTGAGCTGCTGGATGGCCGAGCGGAGCAGGGCGCGGTCGGTGGTCGGCGGTACGGCGACCGTGGCGTTGCCGCTGAACGTGACCAGCCCGGTGTTGAAGCGTGCGGGCAGCCGGTCGACGAAGGCGAGGGCGGCGCGCTGGGCCGCCACGAACCGGGTGGGCTCCACGTCGGTGGCCTCCATGGACCCGGACGTGTCGAACGCGACGACGATCGTGGCCCGTTCGCGCGGGACCTGCACCTCGGCCGTCGGGCGGGCGAAACCCACCACCAGCAGGGCGAGCGTGGCGCAGAAGGCGCCCGCCGGGACGTGCTTTCGCCAGCCGGGCCGCGCGGGCGCGACCTTGTCGAGCAGGTCGAGATTGGTGAAGCGGACGGCGTACCGGCCGCGGCGGCGCTGCGTCAGCAGATACGCGACGATCAGCGCGGCGAGCGGCACCAGGAGCAGCAGCCAGCCCGGTGAACGCAGACCCATGATCCCTCCTTTCCCGCGAGCGGACGCGTCACGCGGCACCGCCTCCCGCTCGGCGCCGCTGGTCCTCGACGTACTTCACGACGTCCCGCACCCAGTCCCGGTCGGTGCGCAGCCGCAGGTGGGCTGCGCCGGCCCGGTGGATGGTCTGTTTGATCAGGGCCCGCTGCTCCAGCGCGGCCTCGGCGTACCGGTCGCGGAACTTCCGTGCGTGCGTGGGCACTTCACGTCGGCGTCCGGTCTCCGGGTCCACGAGGGTGAGCAACCCGACGGCGGGCAGCTCGAGTTCTCGCGGGTCGACCGTCTCGATCGCCAGTACCTGGTGGCGGCGGGCCACGGTCCGCAGCGGCCGCTCCCAGCCGGTCTCCAGGAAGTCGGAGACGACGGCGACGAGGCCTCTGGCGGGCAGCGCGCGCAGGGCGCCGAGCGCGTCGGCGAGGGTGCCGGTGGCGGCTCCCGGCTGGACGCGCGGGCGGTCCAGGGCGGCGCGCAGGATGGTGAGCAGGTGCTGTCTGCCGGTGCGCGGCGGGATGCGGCGGAGGCCGTGCGGACCGCGTCCATCGGGGGGATGACCCCCTGGCCCCCAGCCGGAGAAGATCGCGCCGAGCCGGTTGCCGGCCCGCTCGGTGAGGAAGGCCACGGCCGCCGCAGCGCCCACGGCCAGGTCCCGTTTCTCCATGCGGGCGGTGCCGAAGTCCATGCTCGCGGAGGCGTCGAGGACGATCCAGGTGGTGAGTTCGCGGTCGGCGAGGGTGAGGCGGACGTGCGGGACGGTGGTGCGAGCGGTGGCGTTCCAGTCCATCCGGCGTACGTCGTCGCCGATGACGTAGGGCCGGGTCTCCGCCGGCTCGCCGCCGGGGCCGGGGAAGAGGGAGGGGTGGTCGCCCTGGAGGAGCCCGTCGGGGTGCCGGGTGAAGAGCAACTCCAGGTGCTTCAGGGCTTGTTCGGGGGTGAGTTCACCCAGCGTGGGGGTCATGCGACGACCTCCCCGACGTCGGTGGCTGCCTGGCGGGGGCTGATCCGCGGCTGCTCCACGGCGGCGAGGACCTCGTCGACGATCTCGCCCGGTGTCACACCGTCGGCGAGCGCCTCGAAGGAGAGGACCAGCCGGTGGCCGATCACCTCGTGGGCCAGGTCGCCGATGTCCTCGGGGAGGACGTATCCGCGACCGCGCAGCAAGGCGAGCGCACGGGCCGCGGCGACCAGGCCGAGCGTGGCGCGGGGGCCCGCCCCGTGCGCCAGCCGCTGTGCCGGTCCGGCGAGTTCACGGGTCGCGCAGACCAGTCGTACGGCGTATTCGGCGATCGCGTGGTGCACGAACACCTCGTCGGCGGTGCGCTGGAGGGCGATGAGCCGGGCCGGGGTGAGGACGCGGCGGGGGCTGGGCGGGTCCACGCTCATCCGGTAGAGGATGGCCAGTTCCTCGGACTCGCTGGGTGCGGGTACCTCGACCTTGAGCAGGAAGCGGTCGCGTTGTGCCTCGGGGAGGCGGTAGACGCCCTCGGACTCGATGGGGTTCTGGGTGGCGAGGACGAGGAAGGGCTCGGGGACGGACAGGGTGGTGCCACCGATGGAGACCTGGTGCTCGCCCATGACCTCCAGGAGGGCGGACTGCACCTTCGCGGGGGCGCGGTTGATCTCGTCGGCGAGGACGACGTTGGCGATGACCGGGCCCGGTTCGATGTCGAACGCCTCTTGGGAGGGGCGGTAGATGCGGGTGCCGGTGATGTCGGAGGGGATGAGGTCGGGGGTGAACTGGAGGCGGGCGAAGTGGCCGCCGGCGACGTGGGCGAGGGTTTTTGCGGCGAGGGTCTTTGCTACGCCCGGGACGCCTTCGAGGAGGCAGTGGCCTCTTGCCAGGACCGCGGTGAACAGGCGTTCCACCATGCGGTCCTGGCCGACTATGACTCGCTTGACCTCGAAGAGGGCCTCTTCCAGGAGCTTGGCCTCCGGGGGTTCGGGGGTTGTCATGGAGGCAAGACCATCAGGCCGGGGCGAAAAGGGGCTTAAAGCCGTCGGATGTGGGGGCTGGTCGGGGTTCGGTTTGCGGCTGCCGGCCGGTGGGGGTTGATCGCGCCCACGCGGCGGAGCCGCACACCGACACAGCCCCGCGCCCCTAAACCCCGCCTTCCAGCCGTTGGTCCCGGAGCATGAACCACGCTGCTACCGCCGTCGCCAACAGGACCGCCGCGCCCACACCCGCCGCCAGCGACAGGCCGTCCACGAACGCCTGCCTCGCCGAGTCCAGCAGCGCCGCCGACTGCTGCGCCGGCATTCCCGCCGCAGCCTCCACCGCGCCGCCCAGCGACTCGTGCGCCCCTTGCGGTGTGCCCGCCGGGCCGGTGAAGTCGCGGTACACGCCCGTCACGATCGAGCCCAGCACCGCGATACCCAGGGCCGCGCCCAGTTCGTACGCCGTCTCCGAGACCGCCGACGCCGAGCCCGCCTGTTCCTTCGGCACGCTCGACAGGATCACGTCGGCCGTGACCGTGAAGGAGAAGCCGGCCCCGATGCCGACGACCAGCAGGGCCGCACCCAGCAGCGGGTAGCCCGTCGACTGGTCGAGCACTGTCAGCGCGGCCAGTGCCACACCCACCGCCGCCAGTCCGCCCGCGACCACCGAGCGGACCGAGAAGCGGCGGGCCGCGCGCCCGGCGATCAGGCCTGCCGCCACCGCGCCGATCGCCGCGGGGAGTTCGGCCAGGCCAGCCTCCAACGGGCGCCTGCCCTGGACGAGTTGCAGGTACTGGGACAGGAAGAACACCAGGCCCGACAGGCCGAGGATGGTGAGCAGATCGGCCAGGACCGCCGCGCTGAAGCCCCGGTTGCGGAACAGCCGCATGTCCAGCAGCGGCGTCGGCAGGGTGAGCTGGCGGCGGACGAACCAGACCAGCGCGCCCGCGCCGAGCAGGGCGACGGCGGCGGCCTCGCCGCCGATGCCGTGGGTGGCGGCCTCCTTGACGGCGTAGACCAGGGCGATCATGCCGATCAGGGACAGGGCCACGCTGAGCATGTCCCACGGACCCGGGTTCGGGTTCTTGGACTCCGGCAGCAGCTTGACGCCGACGACGACGAGGACCGCCATCACGGGCAGGTTGATGAGGAAGACCGAGCCCCACCAGAAGTGTTCGAGCAGGAAGCCGCCCGCGATCGGGCCGATCGCCGTACCGGCGGAGGCGGTCGCGCCCCAGATGCCCACGGCGAGGCTGCGTTCACGCGGATCGTGGAAGAGGTTGCGGATCAGGGCGAGGGTCGCCGGCATCAGCGTCGCGCCCGCCACGCCCAGCAGGGCGCGGGCGAGGATCATCAACTCCGGTGTCGTGGCGTAGGCGTTGAGGACGGATATCGCGCCGAACGCCGTGGCGCCGACGAGGAGGATCCTCTTGCGGCCTATGCGGTCGCCGAGGCTGCCCATCGAGACGAGCAGGCCGGCGATGACGAAGGAGTAGACGTCGCCGATCCAGAGGAGCTGGGTGCCCGACGGCTTCAGGTCCTCGCTGATGTAGGGGGTCGCGAGACCGAGGACGGTCGCGTCGACGGCCACCAGCAGCACGGCGAGCACGAGGACGGACAGCGCGAGCCACCGTCCGGGGCGCTTGGTCACCGCCTCGGTCGTCGACACCGGCTGCAAGGCGCTGGTCATGATTCCTCTCTCCGTAGTGCGCCGCCGAGCAACAGCTCGACGATCATGTAGGTGAAGTCCTTGGCGGCCACGCGGCCTTCCGACACCGCCCAGGCGCCGGAGGCCAGCAGGCCGTACACCGCCTCCGTCAGCCAGGCCGGCGTCAGGTCGATACGGAACTCGCCGCTCTCCTGTCCGCGCCGGAACAGCGCGGAGACGCGGTCGTCGATACGGGTCCAGCCCGCGTTCTGCTCCTCGCCCTCGAACAGCTGGTTCTCGGTGTAGAGGAAGGCGAGCAGGGCGGCGGCCGGTTCGATCTCGCGCACCAGCCGGCGTACGGCGTCGCTCGCGGGGCCTTCGTCGAGGCCGGCCGCGTCCAGGGCGGCCTCGCACTCGGCGATGCCGAGCGCCTCCAGGGCCCGTACGAGCGCGTCGCGCCCGGCGAACTGGCGGTGCAGGGTGGCGCGGCTGATCCCGGCGGCCTTCGCGACCTCGTCCATGGTCGCGGTGGATTTGCGGGTCAGCAGGGCCGCGGCGCTGCGCAGCACGTGGTCACGATCGACAGCCATGAGACAACGATAGCCCATGTGAGACATTCTTGTCTCACCACGGGCATGTGCGTCTCATGGCTGGCTGTCGAGCCGCGTTTCTGTCAGTGCCAGGGCAGCTGCCCGCGCCGCGCCCAGTACGCCCGCGGCTCCTCCACGAGCGTCGCGAGCCGGGTCAGCTGGTCCTCGTCGAGGTCGACGACGGCGGCGTGCAGGTTGGAGGCGAGCTGATTCGTCGTGGCGGCACCGGAGAGGACCACGCCCGCCCAGGGCCGGCGAAGGATCACCGCGAGGGCGACCGCGTCGCAGCCCAGGCCCGTCTCCGCGGCCACCGCCTTCAGGGCGTCCGGCGCGTACGGGTCCGCGAGCCTGCCGTTGGCCATGCCCTCCTTGACGATCACCGTCAGTCCGGCGTCGTGGGCCTCGGCGAGGGCGGGGGCGGCCGAGGTCTCCAGGGCGTTGTAGGTGGACTGGACCGTTCGGAAGAGGGGCTCGCCGTCGACCGTCACGGCGAGGGCGGCGCGGATGGCGTCGGCCTGGGCGGGGCCGCTGGTGGAGAAGCCGATGCTCACGCCCGCGGCGGCCGCTTCGGCCAGCTTCGCGTGGAGTTCCTTGTCGGTGAGGGCCGGGCTGTCCGGGGTGACCGAGTGGATCTGGTACAGGTCCAGGCGGTCGCCGAGGAGTTCGGCGGTTTCGCCGCGCTGGCGGACGTAGGTCTGGACGCTGTGGTCCTTGACCTCGTGCTGCTCGGCGTCGGTGGTCCAGCCGGCCGTGTAGGTGTAGCCCCATTTGCTGCCTACGACGATGTCGTCGATGTCGGGGCGGGCGTTGAGCCAGTCGGCGAGGAACTCCTCGGAGCGGCCGTAGGAGCGGGCGGCGTCGAAGTAGCGGACGCCCTGGAAGTAGGCGGCGTCGAGGAGTTCGTGGGTGCGTTTGCGGAGCGCTTCGACGCTGCGGTTCTCTCCGAGGGCTTCGTCGCGGCCGAGGTTGATGTAGCCGGGGCGACCGACTGCGGCGAGGCCAAGGCCGATGTGGCAGGTGGGGGTTGTCGCTGTTGCCAGGCGGGCGAAGGGCATCGCGGGCTCCGTTCGGTCGGTTCCTTACGGCTTCGACCAACGTAACCCGCGATGACCTTCGCTTCAGAGCTCGGGTGGTGCGGTGCGTTCGCGAGTGCGGGTGCTTCGTGGTTGCTCGCGCAGTTCCCCGCGCCCCTATCGGGGCGCTTTCCTTAGGCCTTCTTGGCCGTTGCCCACTCGTGCTGTGCCGCCACGTTCGCCTTCACCTCTGCCAGTTGGATCGCCACCGCGCTCGGTGCCGTGCCGCCGCGGCCGTTGCGGGAGGCCAGCGCGCCCGGCACGTTGAGTACCGTCCGCACCTCCGGCGTCAGATGGGCGCTGATCTTCGCGAACTGTTCGTCCGTCAGGTCGCCCAGCTCCTTGCCCTCGGCCTCGGCGGCCTTGACGCACTCGCCGGCGACCTCGTGGGCGACGCGGAAGGGGACGCCCTGCTTGACCAGCCACTCGGCGATGTCGGTGGCGAGGGAGAAGCCGGCCGGGGCCAGTTCCTCCATGCGCTCGCGGTGGACGGTGAGGGTGGCCATCATGCCGGTGAAGGCGGGAAGGAGGACCTCGAGCTGGTCGCAGGAGTCGAAGACCGGCTCCTTGTCCTCCTGGAGGTCGCGGTTGTACGCCAGCGGGAGCGCCTTGAGCGTGGCCATGAGGCCCGTCAGGTTGCCGATGAGGCGGCCGCTCTTGCCGCGCGCCAGCTCCGCGATGTCCGGGTTCTTCTTCTGCGGCATGATCGACGAGCCGGTCGAGAACGCGTCGTGCAGGGTCACGAAGGAGAACTCCTTCGTGTTCCAGATGATGATCTCCTCGGCGATCCGGGAGAGGTTCACACCGATCATCGCGGTGATGAAGGCGAACTCGGCGACGAAGTCACGCGACGCCGTGCCGTCGATCGAGTTGCCGACGCTGCCGTTCTCGAAGCCGAGGTCCTTCGCCACCGCCTCCGGGTCCAGGCCCAGGGAGGAGCCGGCCAGGGCGCCCGAGCCGTACGGGGAGACCGCCGTCCGCTCGTCCCACTGACGCAGCCGCTCCGCGTCCCGGGACAGGGACTGCGCGTGCGCGAGGACATGGTGGGCGAAGAGCACCGGCTGGGCGTGCTGGAGGTGGGTGCGGCCGGGCATCGCCACGTCCGGGTGGGCCTCGGCCAGGCCGACCAGCGCGTCCTGGAGGTCGGCGATCAGGCCGCCGATGATCCGGGCGTGGTCCCGGAGGTACATCCGGAACAGGGTCGCGACCTGGTCGTTGCGGGAGCGGCCGGCGCGGAGCTTGCCGCCGAGGTCGGGGCCGAGGCGCTCCAGGAGGCCGCGCTCCAGAGCGGTGTGGACGTCCTCGTCGGCGATGGTGCCCACGAAGGAGCCGTCGGCGACGTCTGCCGCGAGCTGGTCCAGGCCCGCGATCATCCGCGTCAGCTCGTCGTCCGTGAGCAGCCCCGCCTTGTGGAGCACGCGCGCGTGGGCACGCGAACCGGCGATGTCGTAGGGCGCCAGCCGCCAGTCGAAGTGGACGGACGCGGACAGCTTCGCCAGGGCCTCGGCGGGACCGTCGGCGAAACGGGCGCCCCAGAGCCGGACATCACCGCTGTTGCTGCTCACTTGCGTTGCTCCTAGAGAGGGTGTGGCGCCTTCACTGTCATGCATGAGTATGCAGTGCTATGCATGATTCGTCAATTGCGGGCGGTTCGGCCGCGAATTTGAAGATCCTTTGAACGCGGGTAACCGCTTACCCGTACTTGCCGCCGAACGCAGGCGCCGCGTTTGTACACGACGACACCCCCGACCCTTGTGAGGCATCAGCATGTCCAGGGCTCTTCCGAAGTACAACAAGCGCCGCGTCGCGTTGATCGGCGGTGCCACCGCCCTCGTGCTGACCGGTGCGGTGATCGCCGGTTCCGCCCTCGCCGGGGAGACCTCCAAGGGCAACGGCACGACCAACGCGCAGACCCTCGCCGGCCCGGGCACCATCAGCTGCCCGGACGTGGCCTCCCAGCTCCCCGCGATCCCCGCGACCGCGCAGGCCGAGGTCGACCGCAACATCGCCCTCCTCCAGACCCAGATCGACGAGGCCAACCAGCGTCTGATCGACACGGTCGGCCAGGGCGGACCCAACTTCGTCCAGAACGCCATCCTCGGCCCGCTGGAGGACAAGCGGATCGCCGTGGTCAACCGCATCGCCACCGCCATCGGCCGCACCGCCGACCGCCCGGCGGGCCTGGAGGCACTCGCGCCCTGCACCCTGAACGCGGGCGGTGTCGCCGAGGAAGAGGCGGGAGCGGGCGAGGAGGCCGGCGCCGGCGAGGAGGCCGAGGCCGCCCCGAGCGCCACGGCGTCGGACGCCGCGGAGGGCGCCGGCGAGGAGGCGGGCAACGAGGCCAGCGGGGACGCGGGCAACGCCGGCGTCGGGACCATCAGCTGCCCGGACGTCGCCTCCCAGCTCCCCGCGATCCCGGCGACCGCGCAGGCCGAGGTGGACCGCAACCTCGCCCTCCTCCAGACGCAGATCGACGAGGCCAACAAGCGCCTGGTCGACACCGTCGGCCAGGGCGGACCGAACTTCGTCCAGAACGCCATCGTCGGCCCGCTGGCCAGCAAGCGCACCGCCGCCATCGAGCGCATCGCCATCTCCATCGGCCGTACCGCCGAGAAGCCGCAGGGCCTGGAATCCCTCGCCGCCTGCACGGTCACCCAGTGACGTGACAGGTGCTGCGGCCGCCCCGACTCCAGCGCCGGCCGGGGCGGCCACGGCGATGCCGTTCAGGACTCCGCCAGGACGTTCTGCGAAACGGATGCCGCAATTCATTAGACAGGCGAAAGAGTCGCACCCATAATCGTTAGACATGGGAAAGATCTATGAACGCATAGACGGCAGGCTGCGCACCTTCATCGAGGCGCAGCCTCTTTTCTTCACCGCGACCGCCCCGCTCTCCGGGGACGGCACGGTCAACCTCTCCCCCAAGGGCCTCAAGGGCTCTTTCGCGGTTCTGGACGAACTCACCTTCGCCTACCTGGACTTCGCGGGCTCCAACGCCGAGACGGTCGCGCATCTGCGGGAGAACGGCCGGATCACCCTGATGTGGTGCGCGTTCGAGGGCCCGCCCAACATCGTCCGGGTCCACGGCCGCGGCGAGGCGGTCCTGCGGGACGACCCGCGCTTCAAGGAACTCCTCGGCCGCTTCCCCGACATCGACCCGAGCCTGCACGGACTGCGGGCGATCATCGTCGTGACGGCCGAGACGATCCGCGACTCCTGCGGCTACGCGGTGCCCTTCATGACGTACGACGAGGACCGCGACCTGCACGCCAGGCGCTTCGCACGCGAGGACGACGACTCGCTGAGCGCCTACTTCGCCACGCGGCAGATCGCCACGAGCCTGGATGGCCTACCCGGGCTGCCGCTGCCGCTGCCGCCCTCTACGGTCTGAGCCATGGCCTCCCCCGCCGTCGCCACGGCCCTCGTGTCCGCGTCCCTTCTCGTACTCGGTGCCGCGCCCGGCGGCGGGCAGCCCCTGCCCGCCCGTATGGCCGACACCGGGGGCGGCACGCAGTTGATCACCGCGGTCGCCGCGCGGTCCGGCTCCACCACCGGCACGCTCACCTGGTGGGATCTGCGCGACGGGCAGTGGGTGCGGGCCGGTTCGGCCAAGGCCCGGTTCGGGGCGAACGGCCTCGTCGAGGGAGCCTCGCGCAAGCAGAACACCAGCACCACACCGACGGGGCTCTACCACCTGCCGTACGCCTTCGGCATCAAGGCGGCGCCGGGCGGGACGTCGTACAAGTACCGTGCCGTGCGCGCGAAGTCCTGGTGGTGCCAGGACAACGACTCGCGCTCCTACAACCGTTGGAGCGAGCCCCGCGCCAAGGACTGCCGGGCCGCCGAGTCCGAGCGTCTGATCTCGTACCCGAAGCAGTACGCCCACGCCATGGTCATCGGCTTCAACTACACCGAGCCCGTGCGCGGCCGGGGCGCCGGGATCTTCCTCCATGTCAACGGCAGCGGGGCGACGGCGGGTTGTGTGTCGGTGGCCGCGGACGCCATGCGGCGGATCCTCAAGTGGGCCGACCCGGACGACGATCCGCACATCGCGATCGGCACGACGAGCGGGCGGACGGCGATCACCCGGTACTGAGGGTTACCCCGAGTCACTCGAGTCCACCTCGAACTCGAACGGGCACTGAACACACCGGCGTCGCCGCACGTACCTCTGGGCCAAGGGACCACGCCACCCCCCTTGCCCCGCTCCCGGAGGAACCGTGACCACCACGCTCGCAGGCGGCCGCGCCGCCCGCCGCCAGACGATGCGCCGCATCCGCCCGCGCCGCTCCCCGGCCGTCCCCCTGGTGATCGCCCTGTGCGCGGGCGCGGCCGCGGTGCTGTGGCTGTGGTGGGACAACACCCCGTCCCTCGCGGACAACACCGCCAAGATCCTCGCCGCGGGGCGGATCACCGGTCTGCTCGCCGGCTACCTCATGGCACTCGTCGTGCTCCAGATGGCCCGGGTGCCCGCCCTGGAACGGCGGGTCGGCTCGGACCGGGTGGCGCGCTGGCACGCGATGAGCGGCCGCTACACGATCTTCCTGGTCGTCGCGCATGTCTTCCTCACCATGTGGGCGTACGCGCTTCAGGCCGGCAAGTCGCTCGGCGACGTGGTCCAGCAGACGATCGACTCGGTCAACACCCTGCCCGACATGGGCAAGGCGGGCATCGGCACCCTGCTGCTGTTCGCCATCGCGTTCCTCTCGATCGGCGGGATCCGCCGGATCATCGGGTACGACACCTGGTACCACATCCACCTGCTGACCTACGCGGTCGTGTACCTGACGTTCTGGCACCAGATCAGCACCGGCAACGAGTTCGCCGTGCAGCCGGCCGCGAAGACCTTCTGGTACGGGCTGTACGGCGTGGTCACGGCGCTGGTGGTCTGGTACCGGATCCTCACCCCGATCCGTCTCAACCTGCGGCACCGGATGTATGTCGAGGCGGTCATCGAGGAGACGCCGGGCATCGTGTCGGTGCTCATCGGCGGCAAGAAGCTGCACCGGATGGGCGCGGAGGCGGGGCAGTTCTTCCGGTGGCGGTTCAAGGCGCCGGGCATGCGGTTCAGCTCGCACCCGTACTCGCTGTCGGCGGCCCCCCGCCCGGACATGCTGCGGATCACGGTCAAGGCGATCGGCGACCACACCGAACGGCTGCGCGAGCTGACGCCCGGCACCAAGGTGTGGGCCGAGGGCCCGTACGGCGCCCTCACCGCCCAGCGCCGCAGCCGCGGCAAGGTGCTGCTGGTCGCGGGCGGGGTCGGCATCACGCCGATGCGGGCGCTGTTCGAGACGCTGCCCGGGGCGTCCGGTGACATCACCCTGCTCTACCGGGCCAACAGCACCCAGGACCTGGCGCTGTGGGACGAGCTGGCCGCCATCGCCGACGAGCGGGGCGCCCGGCTGATGTACGCGGTCAACAGTCCGGACGGTGAGCGGCCCGACATCTCGGCGGAGCGGCTGCAACAGAAGCTGCCGGACATCGACGAGCACGACGTCTTCATGTGCGGGCCGCCCGGCTTCGCGCAGGGCGTGTACGAGGCACTGCGCGGCGCGGGTGTACCCGCCCGCCGCATCCATCACGAGTCGTTCGAGATGTGAGCGACGGGAACTTCAAGGACTTCAGGAGCTGTTGAAGCGATGAGGAAGAGTCACCCCCTTCGGCGTGTCGTCCTGGCCGGCGTCGCCACGGTCTCCGGGATCGTGGTGCTGCTGTCCCTGAAGCCGGGGACCGCCGCGACCGACGCGTCCGCGGCCGGCGGCGCGGCCCCGCAGCAGTCCGCGGCGGCCCAGGAGTCCGCGCAGGGCGGCGCCCAGGCGGCCACCGGCACGGCCACCGGGGACGCCGTGGACACCCAGTACGGGGCCATCCAGGTCCGTATCACCTTCGTCAACAACAAGATCACCAAGGCCGAGACGGTCCAGCAGCCCAAGGGCGGCCAGAGCGACCAGATCACCGGCAACGCGGTGCCGAAGCTCAACGCGGCCACGCTCGCCAAGCAGAGCGCGCAGATCGACACGGTCTCCGGGGCGACCTACACCAGCGAGGGCTACAAGAAGTCGCTCCAGTCCGCCATCGACAAGGGCAACGCGGCGGCCGCGTCGGGAGCGTCCTCGCCGGCCCCCTCGAAGAGCCCGGGCAACGCCCAGGCCGCGGCCCCCAAGACCGTCACCGGCGCCGTCTCGCAGACCCAGTACGGGCCCGTCCAGGTCCGTGTCACCGTCGCCAACGGCAAGATCACCAAGGCCGAGGCGGTCCAGCAGCCCAAGGGCGGCCAGAGCGACCAGGTCAACGGCAACGCCATCCCGAAGCTCAACCAGGCGGCGGTGGCGGCGGGCAACGCCGACATCGACGCGGTGTCGGGCGCGACCTACACGAGCGCCGGCTACAAGCAGTCCCTGCAGTCGGCGCTGGACCAGGCCGGTGGCTGACACGGTGGCCGAACCGGCAGAAGCTCCCGCCGCGGTGCGTCACACGGAGGAGGTCATGGGGACCGTCTTCTCCTTCGACGTCCGCGGCGGGGAACCGGCCGCCGTCGAGGCGGCCCTGGCGAAGGCGGTCGCGGGTCTGCACCGCGCCGACGCCGTCTTCAGCACGTACCGCGACGACAGCCAGATCTCCCGGCTGGTCCGCGGTGAACTGACGGTCGACGACTGCGACCCCGAGGTCGCCGAGGTCCTGGCCCTGGGCGCCAAGGCCGAGGAAGCGAGCGACGGCTGGTTCAGCCTGCGCTACGAGGGCCGGCTGGACCCGACGGGCATCGTCAAGGGCTGGGCCGTGGAACGCGCGGCACGCACCCTCTCCGAGGCCGGCGCGACCGGGGTGAGCCTCAACGGCGGCGGCGACGTACAGCTGCTGGGGACGCCGGGGCCGGCGCGCCCGTGGCGGGTGGGAGTGGCCGATCCGCTGCGGCCGGGGGGCCTGGCGGCGGTGGTCTCGGCGGCGGGCACGACCGAACTGGCCGTGGCGACATCCGGTACGGCCGAGCGCGGCGCCCACATCGTCGACCCCCGCACGGGCCGCTCGGCGGTCACGGACCTGGTCGCGGTGACGGTGGTGGCCCCGAGCGTGACGTGGGCGGACTGCTGGGCGACAGCGGCGTTCGCGATGGGGTCGCGGGAGGGCCTGCGCTGGCTGGAGTCGCTGCCGGACGTGGAGGCACTGCTGATCACAGCGGGCGACGAGGTCAGGTGCACCGGGGGCTTGGCTTCAAGACTGGGCTGAGTGGATCGACCTCAGGGGCGCGGGGAACTGCGCGACCAGCCACAGACGACCCGCACCCGGCCCCTTTCGTCACCACCCCACTCAGTGGCCGTTCTGTGCCAATCGCAGGAGATGCTCGGCCAACGCCTGCCCGCCCATGGGATCCCGGCTGATCAACATCAACGTGTCGTCCCCCGCGATCGTCCCGAGAATGTCATGCAGCTCGGCCTGATCGATCGCCGACGCCAGAAACTGCGCAGCACCGGGCGGCGTCCGCAGCACGACCAGGTTCGCGGACGCCTCCGCGGAGATCAGCAGCTCCTGGGAGAGCCGCCGCATCCGCTCCTCCTTGGCGGACTCCCCCAGCGGCGCCCGAGGAGTACGGAAACCGCCCTCGCTCGGCACCGCGTAGATCAGGTCACCGTCGGTGTTGCGGATCTTCACCGCGTTCAGCTCGTCCAGGTCCCGGGAGAGCGTCGCCTGGGTGACGCTCAGCCCGTCGTCGGACAGCAGCTTCGCCAACTGGCTCTGCGAACGCACCGGTTGCCGGTTGAGGATGTCCACGATCCGGCGGTGCCGTGCGGTGCGGGTCTGCGGTACGGCGGGCCCGTGGGCCTGCTCGTGATCCTGCGCCTGGCTCATCGACGTCTCATCTCTCCGGCTCATCCATCCCCGTTGGCCACGTCCAGAACGCCCGGCAGCGCCTGGAGCAGCGCCGCCACGTCGTCGTCGCCGAGGTTCAGCGGTGGCATCAGTCGTACGACATCGGGGGCGGGCGCGTTCACCAGGAAACCGGCGTCCTGAGCCGCCTGCTGCGCCTGGGGCGCGAGCGGCTCGGTGAGCACGATACCCAGGAGGAGGCCGGAGCCCCGGACGTGGGAGACGAGCGGGTGCCCCAGTGCCTCGATTCCGTCGCGCAGCGCACCGCTCTGCCGCTTGACGTTGTCGAGCAGCCCCTCGTTCGCGATGGTGTCCAGCACGGCGAGTCCGGCGGCGCAGGCGACCGGGTTGCCGCCGAACGTCGTGCCGTGGTGGCCGGGCTGGAACAGCTCGGCGGCCCGCCCGAAGGCGACGGTCGCGCCGAGCGGCAGGCCGCCGCCGAGCTGCTTGGCGAGGGTGACGATGTCCGGCAGGACGCCTTCGTGGGCCTGGTACTCGAACCAGTGCCCTGTCCGGCCGATCCCGGTCTGCACCTCGTCCAGCACCAGCAGCGCGCCCTTGGCCGCCGTGATCGCCCGGGCCGCCTTGAGGTAGCCGGCGGGCGGCATGATCACGCCGTTCTCGCCCTGGATCGGCTCGATGACGACGAGGGCGGTGTCCTCGGTGACCGCGGCGGCCAGCGCCTGCGCGTCGCCGTAGGGCACGTGCGTGACGTCACCCGGCAGCGGCAGGAACGGCTCCTGCTTGGCGGGCTGGCCGGTGAGGGCGAGGGCGCCCATGGTCCGGCCGTGGAAGCCGCCGCTGGTGGCGACCATGTGGGTCCGCCCGGTCAGCCGGCCGATCTTGAAGGCGGCCTCGTTGGCCTCGGCGCCGGAGTTGCAGAAGAAGACCTTGCCGTCCCGCCCGAAGTGCTGGAGGAGCCGTTCGGCGAGGGCGATGGTGGGCTCGGCCATGAAGAAGTTGGAGATGTGGCCGATCGAGGCGATCTGCGTGCTGACGGCCTCGACGATCGCCGGGTGGGCGTGGCCGAGCGCGTTGGTGGCGATGCCGCCGACGAAGTCGTAGTACTGCTTGCCCTCGGTGTCCCAGACCTTGAGGCCCTCACCGCGGACGAGGGGCAGCCGGGGGGTGCCGTAGTTGTTCATGAGCGAGCCCTGCCACCGCTGGGTGAGCTCCTGGTTCCCGGTCATTCCCCATCCCCCTCTGCCGCGTCCGGCACGACCATCGTGCCGATGCCTTCATCGGTGAAGATCTCCAGCAGGATCGAGTGCTGGACCCGCCCGTCGATGACCCGAGCCGTGGTGACGCCGTTGCGCACGGCGTGCAGACAGCCCTCCATCTTCGGGACCATGCCGGAGCTCAACTCCGGCAGCAGCTTCTCCAGTTGGGAAGCCGTGAGGCGGCTGATCACCTCGTCGCTGTTCGGCCAGTCCTCATAGAGACCCTCGACGTCCGTGAGGACCATGAGAGTTTCCGCTCCCAGAGCAGCCGCGAGTGCCGCAGCCGCCGTATCAGCATTGACGTTGTAGACATGTCCGTCGTCCTGGCTACGGGCGATCGACGAGACGACCGGGATCCGGCCGTCGGCGAGGAGTGCCTCGATCGCGCCCGTGTCGATCGCGGTGATCTCGCCCACCCGCCCGATGTCGACCAACTCGCCGTCGATCTCAGGCTGGTGCTTGGTGGCGGTGATGGTGTGCGCGTCCTCGCCGGTGAGTCCCACGGCGAGAGGTCCGTGCTGGTTGAGGAGCCCGACGAGCTCCCGCTGCACCTGCCCGGCGAGCACCATCCGTACGACGTCCATGGCGTCCTCGGTGGTGACGCGCAGGCCGGCCTTGAACTCGCTGACGATGCCGGCCTGGTCGAGGGCGGCGCTGATCTGCGGGCCGCCGCCGTGCACGACGACCGGCTTGAGGCCGGCGTGGTGCAGGAAGACGACGTCCTGGGCGAAGGCGGCCTTGAGGTCCTCGTCGATCATGGCGTTGCCACCGAACTTGATGACGACCGTCTTGCCGTTGTGGCGGGTCAGCCAGGGCAGCGCCTCGATGAGGATCTGGGCCTTCGGCAGTGCCTTGTGCTTCCTGGTCTCGCTCATGAGGAGTACGCGCTGTTCTCGTGGACGTAGTCGGCGGTGAGGTCGTTGGTCCAGATGGTGGCGGTCTCGGCGCCCGCGGCCAGGTCGGCGACGATGTGCACCTCGCGGTAGCGCATGTCGACCTTGTCGCGGTCCTCGCCGACCCCGCCGTTCTTGCAGACCCAGACGCCGTTGATGGCGACGTTGAGCTGGTCCGGCTCGAAGGCGGCCTTGGTGGTGCCGATCGCGGAGAGCACGCGGCCCCAGTTGGGGTCCTCGCCGTGGATCGCGCACTTGAGGAGGTTGTTGCGGGCGATGGAGCGGCCCACCTCGACGGCGTCGGCCTCGGTCGCGGCGTTGACCACCTCGACCTTGATGTCCTTGCTGGCGCCCTCGGCGTCCCGGATGAGCTGCTGACCGAGGTCGTCGCAGACGGCCCGTACGGCCTCGGCGAACTCCTCGTACCCCGGGGTGACCTCGGCGGCACCGGAGGCGAGCAGCAGCACGGTGTCGTTGGTGGACATGCAGCCGTCGGAGTCGACCCGGTCGAAGGTCGTGTGCGTGGCGGCGCGCAGCGCCTTGTCCAGGACGTCGCTCTCGACGTCGGCGTCGGTGGTGAGGACGACGAGCATCGTGGCGAGGCCGGGGGCGAGCATGCCCGCGCCCTTGGCCATGCCGCCCACGGTCCAGCCGTCCTTGGTGACGACGGAGGTCTTGTGGACGGTGTCGGTGGTCTTGATGGCGATGGCGGCCTTCTCGCCACCGTGCTCGGAGAGCTGGGCGGCGACCGTCTCGACTCCGGGGAGCAGCTTGTCCATCGGAAGCAGCACACCGATGAGCCCGGTGGACGCGACCGCCACCTCTCCGGCACCGATGCCCAGCACGTCGGCGACCTTCTCCGCGGTGGCGTGGGTGTCCTGGAAGCCCTTGGGACCCGTACAGGCGTTGGCGCCGCCGGAGTTGAGGACGACGGCCGTCAACTGGCCGCTCTTCAGCACCTGCTCGGACCACAGGACCGGAGCGGCCTTCACACGGTTGGAGGTGAAGACGCCCGCGGCGGCGCGGCGCGGCCCGGTGTTGACCACGAGGGCCAGGTCCGGGTTGCCGTTCTCCTTGATCCCGGCGGCGATGCCCGCCGCCGTGAATCCCCTGGCTGCCGTGACGCTCACGGTGCGACTCCGATCGTGGAAAGCCCGGTGGACTCGTCGAGTCCGAGGGCGATGTTCATGCTCTGTACGGCACCGCCCGCGGTGCCCTTGGTCAGGTTGTCGATGGCGCTGATGGCGATGATGCGGCCGGCGGCCTCGTCGTACGCGACCTGGATCTGAACGGCGTTGGAACCGTAGACGGACGCCGTGGCAGGCCACTGCCCCTCGGGGAGGAGGTGGACGAAGGGCTCGTCGGCGAGTGCCTTCTCGTAGGCGGCGCGGACGGACTCGGCGGTGACGCCGGGCTTCGCCTTGGCGCTGCATGTGGCGAGGATGCCGCGGGACATCGGCGCGAGGGTGGGCGTGAAGGAGACGCTCACCGCAAAACCGGCCGCCGCGCTCAGGTTCTGGATCATCTCGGGCGTGTGCCGGTGGCCGCCGCCGACGCCGTACGGCGACATGGAGCCCATGACCTCGCTGCCCAGCAGATTGGCCTTGGGCGCCTTGCCGGCGCCGGAGGTCCCGGAGGCGGCGACGATCACGGCCTCGTTCTCGGCGATTCCGGCGGCGTAGGCCGGGAAGAGCGCCAGCGACACGGCGGTGGGGTAGCAACCGGGCACCGCGATGCGCTTGGACCCCTCCAGCGCGGCGCGGGCGCCCGGAAGTTCGGGGAGCCCGTACGGCCAGGTGCCGGCGTGCGGGGAGCCGTAGAACTTCTCCCAGTCGGCGGCTTCCTTGAGCCGGAAGTCGGCGCCCATGTCGACGACGAGGACGTCCGGGCCGAGCTGCTCGGCGACGGCGGCGGACTGTCCGTGGGGCAGGGCGAGGAAGACGACGTCATGGCCGGCGAGGACGTCGGCCGTGGTCTCCTGGAGCACGCGGTCGGCGAGCGGGAGCAGGTGCGGCTGGAGCGCGCCCAGCTTCTGCCCGGCGTTGGAGTTGCCGGTCAGGGCGCCGATCTCGACCTCGGGGTGCGCCAGGAGCAGCCGCAGGACTTCGCCGCCCGCGTATCCGCTCGCTCCGGCCACTGCCGCACGTACCGCCATGGAATCCTCCTCTTGGATGGCATGACTATACGTTTCGATGCACGTTTATGCAATCTCGGCAGTCTCCGCCTTGGGCACCATGATCCGCCGGGAGACGACGAAGGTCACCGGGATCGCCGCCAGGGAGGCGAGCAGGGGGGCGTACCGGCTGTCGAGGTGGAGGAGATCGACGAGCACGTAGACACCTGCCGTGGTGACCAGGAAATTCGCGGCGTTGGTGAGGGGGAACAACAGGAATTTCCGCAGGGTCGGACGGGTGCGATAGGTGAACCGGGCATTGAGGAAAAAGGATCCGGTCATACTGAGCAGGGTCGCGAGAACATGTGCGACGAGATAGGGGAAGCGGGTCAGGAGCACGAGGTACGGACCGTAGTAGGTGCCTGTGTTCACGACCCCGATGACCGCGAATGTGAGAATCTGCCGCGACATCACGGAACGAGGTCCTTCGCCGGCTCCGTATTGGTCGCCTTCACCAGGAAATGCGGGCGCCCCTTGACCTCGTAGTAGATCCGCCCGGTGTACTCACCGATCACCCCGAGCATGATCATCTGCACTCCGGCAACCCCGGTGACGGCGGTGATGATGGTGACATAGCCGGGTGTCTGCACTCCGTGGATGAGCGCGGCCCCCACGATCCAGGCGGTGTACAGCCCGGCGACGGTCAGCAGCCCCATGCCGAGGTAGAGGGCGGCGCGCAGCGGGCGGTTGTTGAAGGAGAGCAGCCCGTCGAGCCCGTAGTTGAGCAGGCCCCGCATGCTCCAGGAACTGCGGCCGTGGGCGCGTACGGCGTTGGTGTACTCGAACGTGGTGCCGGGGAAGCCCACCCAGGCGAACAGGCCCTTGGAGAAGCGGTTGGACTCGGTCAGGTCCAGCACCGCGTCCACCACCCGCCGCGACAGCAGCCGGAAGTCGCCGACGCCGTCCACGAGTTCCACGTCCACGAGACGGTTCACGAGCCGGTAGTAGAGCCGGGCGGTGAGGGTGCGGGTCATCCGGTCGCCGGTCCTGGTGCGCCGGGCGATCACCTGGTCGTAGCCCTGGGCACGCAGCTCCACCATCCGTTTGATCAGCTCCGGCGGGTGCTGGAGGTCCGCGTCCATGACGACGACGGAGTCCCCCGAGGCGTGCCGCAGTCCGGCGAGCAGCGCCGCCTCCTTGCCGAAGTTGCGGCTGAAGGAGACGTACCGCACGCGCGGGTCCTGTCCGGCCAGCCGCTCCAGCACGGCGAGCGTGCGGTCGCGGCTGCCGTCGTCGACGTACACGAACTCGACGTCATGGCCGAGCGGCAGCAGTTCCTCCGCCACCTTCTGCACCTCTTCGTGGAAGCGTTCGAGGACGTCTTCCTCGTTGTAACAGGGTGCGACGATCGATATGAGCATGGTTCTTCCCCCTGGTACGCGGTCAGCGAGCGTCGGTCACGCGCTCGCGTGGTCGTGCGGTGATGGACTGGGACGCCGGTGGCCACGCGAGCCGCCGACGGCGGAGTGCGGTGGCGGCGCCGAGCACGAGCAGGGTCAGCAGCGACACGCCCCCCACGGCGACGCCAAGGCGCAGCCCGGGCGGATGGAACGTGCAGGTCAGAGTGGTCGAGGAGGCGTCCAGCGGTACGGCGATCAGGCCGTGGTACGCCTGTGCCGGTACGGCGGTGGCGTCGCCCGTGGCACAGCGCCAGCCCGCGATGCGGGGAGCCGCCACGACGGCGATTCCCTTGCTGCCCGCGGGGAGTTCGGCCCGCAGTGTGGCGCCGGAGACGCTCACCCGGGTGGCGCCGGTGGCCCTGAGGCGCTCGGCGGCGGTGTGCAGCCGGTCGGTGTCCAGGCAGCCGACGGCGCCCTCGGGGATGCGGCCGGCCCGGTCGGGCGCCAGCTCGATCGTCAGCCGCCCGGAGGATGGGACCGCTCCCAGGCGCTGCATGGCGGCGATCTTCTTGCCGTCGCCGTCCGACCGGAACCGTCCGGTCGGACCGTCGTCCAGCCGCGCGGCGCCGTTGAAGTGCGGCGCCCACAGATAGACCTCGTCGCCGGCCGGGCACTGGGTCGTGATCGTCGGCTTCCGCTCGCTTCCGGGAGCGGGGGCGCCGACGAGGAGGCCGGTGGCGCCGCGGCTCGGGGGCTTGCCGGTGCCCGTGCGGACGGTGATACGGGGGACCGTGTAGACGCGGGTGCCGAGCAGCAGTTCCTGGTTGCGGTAGGGCGAGGGGCCGAAGGCGGCGCGGGACGCGTCGGAGGGCCGTACCGTCACCAGCGGCGGCACGTCCTGCCGGGTGACGGTGAGCCGCTCGCCGTTCTGCGGGAACCAGTTCTGGTGCGGGTCGGGCGGGGAGTGCACGCGGGCGCCGACCGAGAAGACGACGTCGGTGACGGCGTTGTCGAGGCTCTGCAGGCTGCGGCCCCGTGAGGTCCAGCCGCCACCGAGGGCGGTGAGGGTGCGGCTGAGGACGTCCGAGGTGAGGCTGCTGTAGTACTGGGCGCCCTGGCCGCCCACCAGGAGCGGGTCGTTGGAGACCGTCTGGTCCCGGCCGGGGTCGGTGCGGTACCGGGGCCAGCCGTCGGCCTGTGCGATCGCCTCCGCCTGCCGCTGCTGCCGGGCTCCCCAGGGCGCGTAGTCGTCCAGGTGCCCGTAGCGCAGCCGGGTCGCTTCGGCGGAGGTGGCCACCGCCTCGCCGAACTGTCCGCCGAACAGCAGCGCCAGGGCCAGCCCGGCGATCACCGTGCGGTGTCCGCCGTCGGCGCGGCACAGCAGGGCGAGTCCGCCCAGCGCGCCCACGACGGCGAGGAGCAGCACCGCCCAGGTGACGGTGTGCTGCGCGATGGGGCTGCGGCCTGCGGCGACGGCGATCAGGGCGAGCAGACCGCCCGCCGCGCCCAGAGCGCGCGGGTCGGGCGGGCCGTACGAGAGCGCGTGCCAGGCGGCGATCACCAGCAGCGCGCACAGGACGAAGGTCTGGCGGTACGGGCTGCCCTGCGGGGTGGCGAAGGCGTGCCAGAGCAGATGGGTCGGGCCCCACTGGAGCGAGAGGGGCACGAGGACGGCCAGCAGTGTCCACCCGGCGCGCACCCGCCGGGGCACCGCCCGGTGGAAGGGCAGCGCCAGGGCGAGCAGCAGCGCGGCGGTCCCCACGTACAGGGCGGGGCTGCCGAAGGTGTACGTCGTCGGCAGCAGCCGGGCGAGCAGGTCCTGCGTCGGTACGGGCGCGAAGTCCACGACCCGGCCGGGGTAGGCGTGCTCGGTGCCGAAGTACACGACGGCCACCAGCGGTGCGGCCAGGCCCACGCCGAGGGCGACGGTGGCGACGGCGCGGCCCGCCGCCACGAGCCGTCTGCGGACCGTGAGGTCGGACAGCCACAGCCGGAGCAGCAGCACCAGTCCGGCGCCGAGGGTGGCCATGTACGCGGTGTAGAAGTTGGCGATCCAGGCGAGGGCCACGATCAGCGTGCCGAGGAGCGGGCGGCGCTTTTGGAGCGTCCACTCGCCGACCAGGCACAGCAGCGGCAGGGCGACGAGGCCGTCGAGCCACATCGGGTTGTACGAGGCGACCGCCACGCTCCAGCCGCACAGCGCGTAGGAGGCGCCCACCAGTCCCGCCGCCCACCAGCGGCCCGGGCGCAGGGCGAGCAGCAGGAAGGCCATGGCGGCGCCCGCGGACGCCGTCTTCAGCACGGTGATCACATACACCGCGAGGTCGATCTCGTCGCGTGGAAACACGGCGACGAGCAGGGCGAACGGGCTGCTGACGTAGGTGCCGAGGTCGGGCAGGAAGCTCGCGCCGTATCCGGACCGCCAGTTGACGAGGAGACCGCCGTCGGCCCTGCCGTGCAGCAGGTCCCACAGGTGTGCGTGGAACGGCACGTACTGGTTGCCCAGGTCGTTGACGCTCCGGGTGCGGGGGCCGAAGGGGTAGCTGTGGGCGAGGGCGTCGGCGGCGCAGAAAGCGGTGACGGTGATGACGGCCGCGAGCAGCGCCGCGGCCTGCCTCGGCCGTGCCGGAGAGGTTATCCGTTTCACACCGTATTCCTGTCCGGACATCGCCGCGAGTTCCTGTGGATTCGCCGACTTAGACGGCCCGAGTTTCCGGTTGGTTGTGCCGTCCACAAAAATGGATGCGGTGAATTCCGAATACAGGTGAGGCAGTACGGAAGGAATTGGTGAACGCCTGGGAAACGGATGATTTACCAGGTGTCATACGACGGTGAACTGCCGTGGGCTGCCGCCGTCGAGGACGGCAGCCCACGGCTGAAAGAGGGCGCTCCTACCTCTGCTTGATCCTCAGGAAGGTGATGGAGTTCGCCGGGAAGGTGTACGTGAACTCGGCGGCGACCCCGTCGAAGGTGGATTTCACGGGGGCGACCGGTGTCTCGGTCTCCGAGTTCACCGCGTTCGGGTCGGCGGTCAGCGTGGTCACCCGGGCCTTGGACGCCACCTTGGCGCCGCCCAGGTCGATCGCCGTGCGGGCGGCCGCCGCCTGGGCGTTGACGACCTTGACGATCAGGTCACCGGTCTTCTTGTCCTTGGTGACGACCTGCCGGAACGGCTCGGCCGGCTTGTCGTCGGTGAAGCTGCCCCACTCCTGGCCGTCGAGGTAGAGCGTGACCTGGCGGCCCCGCACCTTGACGTCGATGTCGTAGGCGCGGCCCGTCTCGACGGATCCGGCCTTGGAGATCAGCGTCGACTTGCCGCCATCCACGGCCTGCTCGACGGCGGACTGGGTGTTGTTCCAGCCGCCGAGGTTCCACCAGTAGTAGTTGCCGGTGTCCTTGACGCCGAAGGCGACGAGGAAGCCCTCCTTGCCGGACTTCTTGGTGGCCTTCACATGCAGGTCGTAGTCGTGCCACTCGGTGTCGCCGGCCGAGACCATGGTGTTCTCGGCGGCCACGTCGGTCTGCACGTACTGGCCGTCCTGGACGCTCCAGCTGCCGCCGCCGGTGTGGGTCCACTTCGAGGCGTCACCGGAGAAGTCGTCGGTCAGCAGGGGGTTGCCGTCCGCGTCCGTGACCCGCACATCGTCGTACGCCGCTGTCGTCGCCCAGGTCGACAGGCCGACCGCACCCGTGATGGGGCCCGTCAGTGACGGTGTCCCGGTCGCGGTGGAGGGCACCACGCGGTCGCCCACGTTGGTCATGAACAGCTTCTGGACCTCGTAGTTGGCGGAGTTCCAAGAGGCGTGGTTGTTGAACCACACCATGTCCGGACTCCACTGGACGTAGTCCTCGTTGGCGAACAGCGGGGCGTAGGAGGCGAGTTTGACGACGTCCGCGTTGCGTTCCAGACCGGTCATGAAGGCGGCTTCGGCGAGGCCGTTCTTGAAGGCGTTGCCCCAGGAGGCGTATTCGCCGAGGAAGACCTTCGGGCCGTTGCGGTCGTAGGAGTCGTAGCGGTCGTTGTTCTGGAGGAACCACTGCGTGCTGTTGTAGTAGTGCTCGTCGACCATGTCGACGTTCTCCTGGCGGTTGAGCTGCCAGGCCGTGTCGAAGGTCTGACCGGCGTCATCGGGGCCGGAGTTGGAGACCACGGTGATGTCCGGGTACTTCGCCTCGATGGCCGCGCGGAACTGCTTGAACCGGGCCATGAACTCGACGGGCAGGTTCTCCTCGTTGCCGACCCCGAGCGTCGTGAGGTGGAAGGGCCTTGGGTGGCCCATCTGGGCACGCTTCTTGCCCCAGGTCGAGGTGACGGGGCCGTTGGCGAACTCGATGAGGTCGAGGGTGTCCTGGATGTGCCGCTTGAGCAGGGCGTCGTCGTCGGTGGCCCTGTTCTGGCCGCAGCCGGTCACCAGGGCGGGGACGACGGGCAGCGGCATGGCGCCGATGTCCTCGGCGAAGCGGAAGTACTCGTAGTAGCCGAGGCCGTAACTCTGGTTGTAGCCCCAAAAGTTGGAATTGGTGGCGCGCTCCTCGACCGGGCCGATGGTGTCCTTCCACTGGTAGGACCGCTTGCGCTCATAACCGGAGGCCTCGCTGTAGTCCTCCATGGAGCCGGTGTTCACCAGGCAGCCGCCGGGGAAGCGCAGGAAGCCCGGCTTCAGGGCGGCGACCTTCTCGGCGAGGTCCTTGCGCAGGCCGTTGGGCTGGTGCTTGTAGGTGTCGCGCGGGAAGAGGGAGACCATGTCGAGGGCGGCCGCGGCCGTGGAGGCCACGGTCAGCCGGCCGTCGCTGCTGGTGCGGGTGGCGGTGAAGGTCGCCCTGTACTTGGCCCAGCCGCCCCTCGCGGCGACCTGCCGGGCGGTGGCGAGGCCGCCGTCGGCGTCCTGGAGCGAGACCGTGAGGGTCGTGCCGTTCTCGGCGCGGGCCCACACGGAGAAGTCGTACTTCTTGCCCTCCTCGACATGGACACCGGTGTTGTATCCGGCGTTGGTTACGCTCGAACCGGCGCCAAGGGAGAGGTAGTTGCGGTTGCGCGCGTTGAGCCGGCCGTCGTCGTTCACGACCTGTCCGGTGCCGTCGACGGTCCAGGAGGTGAGGGGGGTGTACGAGCGGTTGTCGTCGGTGGAGTACTCGAAGGACCGGTTCTGGACGAGTTCGGCGTACAGGCCTCCGTCGGCGGCCCGGTTGATGTCCTCGAAGAAGACGCCGTACATCGTGTCGTCGATCTTCGCGCCCTTGGCGGCGGGGTCGACGGTGATGGCGTAGTCGGTGGCGTCCTCGGCATGGGCCGGGGCCGGAACGAGACCGGCCGCCACCAGGAACGCGGTGGCGGCGAGGCCGAATCTCCAGCGGGTGCGTGACATGGATACTCCGCGGCTCGATCGGGGGAGCTATGCGACTGTTCGAAATACCAGACACTGATCAGGACTTCGAACGGCAAGATAGGGAGGGGGATTCGCGAGCGTCAACGGGTCGCGCGGTACCGAAAGTGTCGGAAGGGAGAGCGGATGGGCGGATTCTGGCCAGTGCCGGAGGTACTGACCTATCTGGCCGGGAGCTGGCGGGCCGAACGTTCCGTGCGAGACCTGGCGAGCGGGGAGGCCGGGCACTTCACGGGCACGACGGTTTTCGGCCCCTGGGACGGCGAAGGGCTGTTGCACCAGGAATCCGGCACGTTCACCTGGCAGGGCGTCTCCCGCCCCGCCGAGCGCACCCTGCGCTTCCTGCCCGGGACTTCGGCGGGAGAGGCCGACGTGCGCTTCGCCGACGGCCGCCTCTTCCACGACCTGGACCTGACCTCCGGCCACCACATCGCCGACCACCCCTGCGCGGCGGACCTCTACCGCGGCGAGTTCACCGTCCTCGACGAGCACCACTGGCGGACGGTGTGGCGGGTGGGCGGCCCCGCCAAGGACCTCGTCCTCACGACCGAGTACACGCGCGAGACCTGACCGCTACAGGTGCGGAACCTGAGCCCGGGCCCCGTCGAAGCGCAGGTTCCAGCGCCCCGCGTGACCGGTGACGGTGGTGGTCGACAGGGGGCGGACGTCGATGTTCCAGTACGTCGACGGCGGCGCCTTCAGGGCGTACACCAGCGCGGCGCGGACCACCGAGGGCTCGGCGACGGCGACGATACGGCCGCCGTCGCCCACGGGTCGGGTGTCGAGCCAGCCGCCGACCCGGCCGATGAAGGCCAGCAGCGACTCACCGCCGTGCGGGGTGCCGCGCGGGTCGGCGAGCCAGGCGTCCACCAATGCCGGTTCGCGCGCCATCGCCTCGCCCAGGGTCAGTCCGCGCCAGCGGCCCATGTCGCAGTCCCGCAGGGCGAGTTGCACGAGCGGGGCGTAGCCGAGGGCGTCCCCGGTCGCGCGGCTGCGTGGAGTCGGTGAGCAGTAGCGCAGCTCTGCCGCGGCCAGCGGCAGCAACTCCCCCGCGGCGCGCTGCACCTCGTCCCAGCCGGCCTGGTCGAGCGGCCGGTCGTCCTCGAAGCGCTCCGCGAGCAGCGGGGAGCTGCGGGCGGCTGCGACGAATGTGACCCGAAGTGACATGCGGCGATGGTGAGTGGAGAAAGTGCGCAGGTCAAGAGGTGTTACCCGGGAGTTACGCAGGGTTGGCAAAACCTTACTGCAAGGTCAGGACCTGCCAGACAACTCACCCGAAACGAGGGGCCTTAGTAGAGGTGCGCCATCCACTGGTCCGGGTTCGCGAGCGGCGCGAAGCCGGCCTTCTCGTACACCCCGTGCGCGTCATGCGTGGCGAGCAGGATGCGGCGCAGCCCGTGAGGCCGCAGTTCCTCGCGTACGGCCTCGACGAGCGCGGTCCCGATCCCCTTGCCCCGCACGGACGGATCGACGTACACATCGCACAGCCACGCGAACGTGACCCGGTCGGTGATGATCCGGGCATACGCCACCTGCTCCCCCGAAGCCGTCTCATAGACGCCGAAGTTGAGCGATCCCTCGATCGCCCGGTCCTGCTTCTCCCTGGGGCGGCCGATCGCCCAGTAGGCGTCGGTGGAGAGCCAGTGATGGACGCGGGCGGCGTCGATACGGCCGGGGTCGGTGGAGATCTCGTAGCCAGCGGCGAGGTCGGTCATGCCGGGATCCTCGCAGTCCCGCAAGCCGGGGGGCGAACGGTTTCCCGGGGGCGTTGTCGGTGCCGGGGCCGCCGCTAGAGCACCTCGTCGCAGGCCGCCCGCAGGCGCCGTACCCCCTCCGCGATCTCCCCGACCCCCGCCACGGCCGCGAAGCTCAACCGCACATGCCCCGCGGGCGGTTCCGCGCTGAAGTACGGGCGCCCCGGCGTGATCGCCACCCCCGCGCGCAGGGCGGCCGCCGTGAGCGCGCTCTCGCTCACCCCGTCCGGAAGACGCAGCCAGAGGTGGTAGCCGCCCGACGGGACGTGCGGGAGGGCCAGTTCGGGCAGGTGCAGGCCGAGCGCCGTGGTCATGGCGTCCCGGCGCGTCTTCAAGTCCGCGGAGATCGCCCGCAGATGGCGCGGCCAGGCGGCCGAGCCCACGAGTTCCAGCGCCGCCTCCTGCAAGGGACGGGGCACGAAGAAGGTGTCGACGACCTGGATGGCTCGGAGCCGTTCCAGCACCGGGCCGCGCGCGGCCAGCGCGCACACCCGGAAGCTGGGCGAGGTCGCCTTGGTCAGCGAGCACACATGGACGACGACCCCGTCGGCGTCCTCGGCGGCCAGCGGACGCGGCAGTTCGCCCGCGTCCGCGTGCACGAGCCGTCGTACGAAGTCGTCCTCGACGACGAACGCGCCGGCCTCACGCGCGATGCGCAGCACCTCGCCCCGGCGTTCGGGGGCGAGCACCGCGCCGGTCGGGTTCTGGAACAGCGGCTGGCAGACGAACACCCGGGCGCCGGTGGCCCGGAAGGCGTCGGCCAGCAGCTGCGGCCTGACCCCGTCCGGGTCGACCGGGACCGGCACGGGCCGCAGCCCCGCCGCCCGGGCGATCGCCAGCATGCCGGGATAGGTGGGCGACTCCACGAGCACCGGCGCCCCGGGAGAGGCCAGCGCACGCAGCGCGATGGTCAGCGCCGACTGCCCGCCGGCGGCGATCAGCACCTCCGCCGCCGTGACCGAGCCGCCGATGCTCCGCGCGAACCACGAGCGCAGCTCCGTCAGCCCCTCCATGGGCGGCCGGCCCCAGGCACCGGGACGGCGTGCGGCACGGGAGAGCGCGGCGGCGAGCGCCTGCTCGGGCTGGAGCGAGGGGTGCAGATAGCCGCCGGTGAACTCGATCACCCCGGGCGGCGGCTCGGCCAGCGAGACCAGGACGCCGCTCGCGTCCACCGAGCGCGGCACGAGGTCGGTGGCGGCGTCCGCGCTCAGCGCCACCTCCTGCCAGGAGGTGTCCCCGACCGGCGCGACCGCCGTCCGCGGCGCCGCCCGGAACACCCCGGCGCCGGGCCGGGTGACGACGAGCCCCTCGGCGGCCAGCTGCGCCAGCGCGCGGGAGACGGTCACCGGGCTCACCCGGTACTGGTCGACCAGAGCTCGGCTGGACGGGAGCTTTCCACCGATAGAGTAGCGGTTCAGTTCACTTCTTAGCCGTTCCGCCAGCTCATTGACGCTGCTACGCTCTTGCATGAGAGTACAGAGTAGCGCTACTGACCCGATCACGATAGCGGTCGACGCCAAGCCGAACACCGCTGCCGGCACCCTGGTGGCAGCCCTCGGTGTGGTCGCCTTCTCCCTCACCTTCCCGGCGACGGCATGGGGTCTGGAGGGCTTCGGGCCCTGGTCGCTGGTCGGGGTGCGCAGCGTCCTCGCCGCGCTGATCGCCGGGTCCTGTCTGCTGGCGCTGCGCGTTCCCGTTCCCGCCCGGCGGCACTGGGCGGGGCTCGCGGTGGTGGCCGGCGGTGTCGTCGTCGGCTTCCCGTTGCTCACCACGCTCGCGCTCCAGACCTCGACCACCTCCCACGCCGCCGTGGTGGTCGGTCTCCTCCCCCTCACCACCGCGCTGTTCTCCGCCCTGCGCATGGGCACCCGCCCGTCCCGCACCTTCTGGACGGCCGCTCTCGCGGGCGCCGCCGCGGTGCTCGCCTTCACCGTGCAGCAGAGCGGCGGCACCCTCACCTCCGCCGACCTGTATCTCTTCGGCGCCCTGCTGGTGTGCGCGGCCGGCTACACCGAGGGCGGCCGGCTGGCCAAGGTCATACCGGGCTGGCAGGTCATCGGCTGGGCGCTGGTGCTGTGCCTGCCGCTCACCGTGCCCGCCGCCGCGGTGGCCCTGTCGTACGAACCCGTGCACCTCACCGCGCACAGCGTGACCGGACTGCTGTGGGTCGCGGCGGGCTCGCAGTTCCTCGGTCTGGTCGTCTGGTACCGGGGCATGGCCATGATCGGCATCCCCAAGGCCAGCCAGTTGCAGTTGGCCCAGCCCCTGCTCACACTGGTGTGGTCGGTGCTGCTGCTGGGCGAGCACCTGACGCCGGCCGCCCCGCTGACGGCCGCGGCGGTGCTCGTCTGCATCGCCGTCACCCAGCGGGCGCGGGGCTGAGCGGCGCGCACGGGCCGGTCCAACCGGGCCCCCGCGCCGTAAACTCAAGGCCAGGGACCGCTGCTCCCGCACCTCGTGAGGAGGACCGACAGATGCGTGCAACCGTGGGCGACCAGCTTGTCCAGCACGGCAGGGTGGTCGGACAGCACGACAAGATCGGCGAGATCGTCGAAGTGATGGGACAGGGGGGCAACCCCCCTTACCGCGTCCGCTTCGAGGACGGGCACGTGGGCGTGTGCTCGCCCGGCCCCGACACCGAGATCCGCCACAAGGACACCGCGAACTAGTTCAGCGTGACGACCTCGCCGGCTGCTGATAGTGGTCGGCGACCACGCGTGCCATCGCACCGATGGGATCCGCCGACACCTCCTTGGCCGCGAAGAAGACATGCCCGCACAGCTCCGGGTGGTCCTTGGCCAGGGTGAGGTGCCGGGACAGCTCGGCGGGGTCCTGCCAGGCGGCGGGCTGAGCCGGGTCCCCCGCCTTGTACAGGGCCTCGCCCAGGTACAGCTTCGTCCTGCTCCCCCGCGCCACATCGGCCCACCAGCGCGCCAGTTCCGCGTAGTCGGCGGCGGCGAAGCCGATGTTCCAGTAGAGCTGCGGCACGAGGTAGTCGATCCAGCCCTCGCGGACCCACTTGCGGGTGTCCGCGTAGTTGTCGTCGTACGACTGGACGCCCGCCCGTGTGCTGGAGCCGAGTGGATCGGTGGCGACGTTGCGCCACACCCCGAAGGGGCTGATGCCGAACCGGGTGGTGGGCCGGGTCTGCCGGATGCGGGCCGCGGTCTCCAGCACGAGCCGGTCGATGTTGTCCCGCCGCCAGTCGGCCCGGGTGGCGAAGCCGCCGCCGTACTCGTCGTAGGCCGCGTCGTCGTCGAAGGTCTGGCCCGCCACCGGGTACGGGTAGAAGTAGTCGTCGAAGTGGACCGCGTCCACCGGATACTTCTCCACCGCGTCCAGGATGGCGTCCTGCACGAAGGCGCGGACCTCGGGCAGCCCGGGGTTGTAGTAGAGCTTCCCGCCGTACGTCACCACCCATTCCGGATGCTGCCGGGCCGGGTGCGAGGCGACCAGTTTCGTCGGGTCCGCCTGGAGGGAGATGCGGTAGGGGTTGAACCAGGCGTGCAGTTCCAGGCCCCGGTCGTGCGCCTCCCGCACGGCCGTGCCGAGCGGATCCCAGCCGGGGGCCTCGCCCTGGGTGCCGGTGAGGTACTGCGACCAGGGCTCGTACGGCGAGGGCCAGAGCGCGTCCGCGGTGGGCCGTACCTGGAGGATCACCGTGTTGAGCCGGTCCGCCACCGCCTTGTCGAGGTGCGCGATCAGCTCGGCGCGCTGCTGGGCGGCGGTCAGCCCGGTGCTGGAGGGCCAGTCGCGGTTGGCCACACTGGCGATCCAGACGCCCCGCATCTCACGGACCTCGCGCGACCGGCGGGCCGGTGCGGCCTGCGCGGTGCCCGACGCGGTCGTGACCGTGGAAAGCAAGGCCAGCCCGAACGCCCGACGTGACAAACGCCCCATCCGTACACCCCGAAACACTGCGGATCCGCCCGTCCGCGGACCGTTCGCGCCCAGGATGCCCGACCCCGTCGATCGATCATCGATACTTTCCAGTAACGTGCACGAACGGAGCAGGGCATCTCCACAAAGAGCCCCTGCACAGTCCGTAGACCAGCGAAAGGGACGATGTGAGCGACATCGAGCGCGTCGGAGTAGTGGGCTGCGGCCAGATGGGGGCCGGCATCGCCGAGGTCTGCGCCCGTTCCGGACTGGACGTGAAGGTCGCCGAGACCACCGGTGAAGCCCTGGAGATCGGCCGGACCCGGTTGCTCAACTCACTGACGAAGGCCGCCGAACGCGGCAAGATCAGCGAGGAGGAGCGCGACGCGACCCTGGCGCGGCTGTCGTTCACCACCGACCTCGGCGAGTTCTCCGACCGCGATCTGGTGATCGAGGCCGTCGTCGAGAACGAGCAGGTGAAGATGGAGATCTTCCAGGTGCTCGACCAGGTCATGACCCGGCCGGACGCGATCCTCGCCTCCAACACCTCCTCCATCCCCCTGGTGAAGCTGGCGGTCGCGACCTCGCGCCCCGACCATGTCATCGGCATCCACTTCTTCAACCCGGCCCCGGTGCAGAAGCTCGTCGAGCTGATCCCGGCGCTCACCACCTCCGAGGGCACGATCAGCCGCGCCCAGACCTTCGCCGAGAAGCTGCTCGGCAAGCACGCGATCCGCGCCCAGGACCGCTCGGGCTTCGTGGTCAACGCGCTGCTGGTGCCGTATCTGCTCTCCGCCATCCGGATGTTCGAGTCGGGCATCGCCGGCCGCGAGGACATCGACAACGGCATGGAGATGGGCTGCGCCCACCCGATGGGCCCGCTGAAGCTGTCCGACCTGATCGGTCTGGACACGATCGTCTCCATCGCGAATTCGATGTACGAGGAGTACAAGGAGCCGCTGTACGCCGCTCCCCCGCTGCTCCAGCGCATGGTCGACGCGGGCCGTCTGGGCCGCAAGACCGGCTCCGGCTTCTACACCTACGGCTGACACCTCTCGGCGTCTTGCACAGTGCCCGTTACAGGGTGCTGATGACACAGTGCGACGAACACGGGCTCGGCACTCTTCGGAGCGCCGGGCCCGCCGTATTCACACACCGTGTGCGCGCCGGGCCCGCATATGCCTGTCGCACACGCTCCCCACGCGTCCACCAGGCGAGTTGACTCTTCATGCGCATGCAAGGGATGTGACGACTACGGAAAGGAGCGGACCAGTGACCGCCGACCCGGAGCATCCCGTGGTCCATGGAGAACTCGCAGAGTTACGCCGCCGGCTCGATGTCGCGTACGCGCGCGTCGAGGGAGGGCTCGCTCTGCTCAGCCATCGCACGGAGGAGACGGACAAGGAACTGGACGACCTCAGCGCACGCATCGTCGTACTGGAGCACGCCCGTTGGCCGCTGCCCGCCGTCGCGGCCATCACGGCCATAGGCGCGCTGATCGCGACGGTCTGGCAGGCCATCGGGCACTAGGGCGTGGGACGCGGTGGGGGGAAGTCAGGGCAAGGCGTCCTGTCCGAGCCTGAGATGGTGCAACAGGAGCAGCGCGGCCGCCATGTTGGCGGCCGGGACCTCGCCCCGGGCGACCATGTCGGGGACGAGCTTGAGGGGGACCCATTCCCGGCGGTCCGACTCGAAGTCGTCGACCGGGTGTCCGACGTACTCGCCTTCCTCGGCCCAGTAGATGTGGTGCCGGGCGTCGGTGAGTCCGTTGGACGGTTCCACGCTCATGAGGTGGTGCAGAGGTCCCGGTCGCCAGCCGGTCTCTTCCTCGAGTTCCCTGGCGGCCGCGCACACGATGTCCTCGCCGTCCTCGACGACGCCCGCGGCCAGTTCCCACCCCCAACTGTCGGTGATGAAGCGGTGGCGCCACAGGAGGAGGACCTCATTGGCCTCGTTCACCACCGTGGCCACGGCGACGGGCCGCAGCCGTATCAAAAAGTGATCGAGGTGCCGACCGTCCGGCAGCTCGACATCCGCGAGGTTGACGCTGAACCAGCGGTTTTCATACACAGTTTGTTCGTTCTGTTTCGTCCACTGCACGGTTCTGCCACCTTCCGCCGAGTAAGTGGCAATATCGCAGCAGGAGCAGTTCGGCAGCAGACGCAGAACGACCTCTCACAGCTGTGGCGCAGTGTGGTGCCAGGGGTTCACAGCGGTACGCGCAGGGCTCCGTCGATCAGTTCGGCTGCCTCGGCCGTGCCCGCGCAGCCGCTGCGGACCAGGTGTTCGCGCACCGCGCGGAGTCTGTCGCGCAGGCGCTGGGACTCCATTCCACGGGCCTGCTCGGCCATCTGCACCGCGGTGGCCACCGCCTTGTCGGCGTTGCCCTGCCGCAGCTCGATCGTGCTGAGCATCGCGAGCCGGTGCACCCGGCCCCGGTCGTGGGCCGGATTGTCGACGGCCACGGAGGCGTGCTCCCGCGCCGCCACCAGCTCGCCGAGGCTGAGCAGCGCCTCCGCCACCTGGACATTGACCAACCCCGGCTGGACATAGCCGGTTTCGTCGGGTTCGTATCCCCGCCGGATGCGTTCGGCGGCCTGCTCGGCACGCCGGATGCAGGACAGCGCGCTCGTGCCGTCGCCGAGGTGTGCGTACGCCTTCGCCTGCATCGCGTACAGGTCGGAGGCGAGCGCGGGGGTGATGTGCTTGCCCGCGGCCCGCAGCGCGGCCTCCGCGAAGGCGACGGCCTGCCGGTTCTCCCGCATGAACAGCGACTGGTTGACGAGGAGCGCGATCACATACGCGCCGAGTCCGCGGTCCCCACTGGCCTTCGCGAGCCGGAGCGCCTGGTGGAAGTAGCGCTGGGCGAGGCCGTGGGCGTCGGAGTCGTAGGCGCAGATACCGGCGACCGCGACCAACCCACCGGTGGCCCGGTGCAGTTGACGCCCGGTCTCGTCGGTGTAGCTGCCGCGCAGCAGCGGGGCGGCCTCGGCGTTGAGGAAGCCGACGATCCGGGTGCGGGTCGCGATGCCGCCGGCCTTCCGGTACATCTGCTCGTAGTGCGTACGGGCGGCGCGCAGCATCTCCAGATCACCGGCGGTGACCCGGTGCCGCCCGCCCCGCGACACATCGACGTCCTCGGGCGGGTTCTCCCACTCCCACACCGGCATGACGGCGGGCGTGCCGGTGACCGCGGGGGCGCCCAGTATGTGCGGCCGCTGCTGCTCGTCGGAGCGCCACAGGGCGGTGGCCCGCTCCACGAACCCGGACAGCGAGGTGCCGTGCGGGGCGGAGGGCTCGCCGGGGACGCCGAGGCCGATGTCGTCGAGGTTGACGGTGCGGTGCAGCCGGGCGGCGAGCACCTCGCAGATCAGGTCGGGCACCTGACCACGGGGGCGCTGGCCCTTCAACCACCGTGCTACGGCGGTGTGTTCGTACCGGAGCGCGAGCCCGCGCGCACGTCCGGCCTGGTTCACGTGTGCGGCCAACCCCGCGTGCGAGATCCCCGCTTCGTCCAGGATCGCGTCGAGCAGAGTGTTGGGCTGCATATATGCCCCCCGGGTGGCTCGGTGCCGACCGTGCCGTCAGAGTAATGGGTGTGTCTTCACACGGGGTGTGAACGGAGTGCCCGAATCCGTAGCGTGCGCGCACTGTCGCGGAGAGTTTCCAGCCGGTTGACTGAAATGCCTCGCAAGAGGCCGGCCGGGCCGCCGGCTCCCCCTCGTACAGTGCGGCGGCCCGAATCCGCGCCGTCCGCCCAGCTGCCTGCCCGACACTCCGTGGCGGGGCGGACGGCTGCCGCCGGCTTGGCCGCACGACTGATCGCCGGGTGCCTAGAGGTGCGTTGTCGGCTGCGGGTGCATCGTGGCTGGTCGCGCAGTTCCCCGCGCCCCTAAGGCATGCCGCGGGCAACGTTCGTTTCGCAGTACCAGTAGCGCGATGTCGTCCGCGGGAGCGCCCGCCGCGTGGCGCATCAGGTCCGCGAAAACCGAACCGAGCACAGCCTGAGGAGCCTCGCCCGCAGCTTTCACCAAAGCCCCTGACAAAGAGAAGAACCGGCCATGAGCGTCTCTCGCGTCCTCGGCTCCGTCCGTGTGGAGGACCAGGGTCTCGCCGGGGAGCAGGAAGCCGCACTGCATGGGCTGTAGTTCGGGCGGGAGCGGGAACGGCCCGAGCGGAGGGAGGGGGTCCGCTCGGGTCAGGGGGTCGACCCGGGCGCCGCTGAGCAGGTACGGCCACGGGTGACCGCAGTTCAGTGCGTACACGTCGCCGTCCCGGCCGATCTCCAGGAGCAGTACGGTGACGAACTCCTCGGCGACCGGGTCGTCGTCCCGGGCCCGCTCGCGCAGGTGTCTGGCCAGCGCGCGCTCCAACCGGCGCAGCACACCGCCCAGTTCGGGCTCGTCATGGACGGCCTCGCGGAAGCTGCCGAGTACGGCGGCGACGGTACCGAACGCGGCGAGGCCGTGCCCGCGGACGTCGCCCATGACGACGCGGACGCCATGCTCGGTGGCGATCACCTCGTACAGATCACCGCCCACGGAGGCACCACGGTCCGCGGAGAGCTGGGCGGCGGCGATGTCCAGCCCGTCGACGCGCGGCGGCAGCGGTCGCAGCAGGGCGCGCTGCGCGGCACCGGCGACCTGCCGGATCTGCCGGAGCTCGCGCAGCAGCGCTTGCCGGACGTGAAGTATCAACCCGGTGCCGACGGCGAAGAACACGGCACTGGTCACCAACCGCGCCTCGAAGTCGTTCTGCTGAGCGAGCGGGCAGGTCAGCTTGTACGTGACGGCCACGGCACCCCACGCAGTGGGTAACCCCAGCGAGAGCACCCGGCGGGGAACCCGACCCCTGATACGGATCATGCCGATGGCCCCCCAATAGGCCCAGACAGCACAGACGGACCGACCCCTAGAGGCCGGTCCGATTCTGTCGACAGCATGACCCGGAAGGACCAGATCACCCGCAAACGTCACCCTATTGAATGAGGTGACTGAATGCCGCTAGGGGCGCGGGGAACTGCGCGACCAGCCACAGCTCACCCGCACCCGGCACACAACATCAGCCGCGCAGGACCGCCCCCGTACGCTCACCCGCAAGAGCAACAGCCGCATCCCGCGCAGCCGAAGCCTCATCCACGGTCAGCGTCCGATCCACCGCCCGGAACCGCAACGCATACGCCAGCGACTTCTTGCCCTCACCAAGCTGATCGGCGTTCTCATACACGTCGAACAGCCTGATCGCCTCAAGCAGCGACCCCGCACCCTCACGCAGCGCGGCCTCGACATCGGTGTGCGGCACGAACCGGTCCACGACCAGCGCGACATCCTGCGTGGCGACCGGGAACGTGGAGATGCTCGGCGCCTGAGGCGTGTCGTCCCCGACGGCCTCCAGCGCGTCCAGGTCCAGCTCCATCGCGGAGGTACGCGCGGGCAGCCCGAACGCCTTCACCACCCGCGGGTGCAGCTCACCGGCATGACCGACGACCTTCTCCACACCCTCGGCGACGACCACGAGCTCGGCGCACCGCCCCGGGTGCCACGGCCCGTACTGCCCACCGCGGACGACCAGTTCGGCACCGGCCTCACGGGCGACCGCCCGCGCCGCCTCGACGGCGTCGGCCCAGTCCGCCGGACGGCCCTTGCCCCACCAGCCGGCCTGCTCACGGGCGCCCGCGAGCACGGCGGCCACATGCCGCGGCTGCGCGGGCAGCGCGGCGTTCAGGGAGGCGAGCTCGTCGTCCGTGGGACGCCGGTCGACGGGCAGCGAGGCTGCGACGCGCTGCTCCTCGCGCGGCTGGAACACCAGCCCCGTCTCGAAGAGCGCCAGGTCGTGCGAGCCCCGCCCGTCGTTGCGCCGCAGCGCACCGAGGAGGCCCGGCAGCAGCGACGTACGGAGCGCGGGCTCCTCGTCGTTGAGCGGGTTCGTCAGCTTGACGACACGGCGGGCCGGGTCGTCGGCCTCCAGGAGGAGCTGGTCGAAGACCTGCTCGCCGATGAAGGGGTAGTTCGGCGCCTCGACGAACCCGGCACCGGCCAGCGCCCGGCCGACGCGGCGGTGCAGCCGCTGCCGGTGGGTGAGGCCGCGGCCCGACGGGGGCTTGGGCAGCGTGGAGGGCAGGTTCTCGTAGCCCTCCAGGCGGATGACCTCTTCGGCCAGGTCGTTGACCTCGGTGAGGTCGGGGCGCCAGGACGGCACGGTGACGATCAGCTCGTCCTGCCCGTACACATCGCAGCCGACCTGCTGGAGACGGCGTACGACGGTCTCGCGGCCGTACTCCACTCCCGCGACCTTGTCCGGGTGGTCGGCCGCGACAGCGATGGTGTGCGGCGCGGACGGCGTGGCGACCTCGGTGACACCGGCGTCGGCGGTGCCGCCCGCGAGCAGCACGAGGAGGTCGACGGTGCGCTGGGCGGCGGCAGCCGCGGCGGCCGGGTCGACACCGCGCTCGAAGCGCCGGGACGCCTCGGAGGAGAGCTTGTGGCGGCGGGCCGTACGCGCGATCGACACCGCGTCGAAGTGGGCGGCCTCGATGACGACGTCGGTCGTGCCCTCCCCCTCCTCGTGGTCGGCGATCTCCGTGTTGGCGCCGCCCATGACACCGGCGAGGCCGATCGGGCCCCGCTCGTCGGTGATGACCAGGTCCTCGGCGTGCAGCTTCCGCTTCACCCCGTCGAGGGTGACGATCTCCTCGCCCTCACCGGCCCGGCGGACGCCGATGGTGCCCTGGACCAGCTTGCGGTCGTAGGCGTGCAGCGGCTGGCCGAGCTCCATCATCACGTAGTTGGTGACGTCGACGGCGAGCGAGATCGGGCGCATGCCGACCTTCTGGAGGCGGCGCTGGAGCCAGAGCGGGGAGCGGGCCTCAGGGCTGAGGCCCGACACCGTACGGGCCGTGAAGCGGTCGCAGCCGAGCGGCTCGGAGACCTGCACCGGGTAGCCGTAGGCGTTGGGGCCCGGGACGTCGAGGAGGGCCGGGTCGCTCAGCGGCAGGCCGTAGGCGATGGCGGTCTCGCGGGCGACGCCGCGGATGGAGAGGCAGTCGCCGCGGTTGGCGGTGACGGCGATGTCCAGGACCTCGTCGACCAGTTCGAGGAGCTCGATGGCGTCCTTGCCGACCTCGGTCTCCGGCGGCAGCACGATGATGCCGTGGCTGCCGTCGTCGCCCATGCCCAGCTCGTCGCCGGAGCAGATCATGCCGTGGGACGTCTTGCCGTACGTCTTGCGCGCGGAGATCGAGAAGCCGCCCGGCAGGGTGGCGCCGGGGAGGACCACGACGACCTTGTCGCCGACGGCGAAGTTACGGGCGCCGCAGACGATCTCCTGGGGCTCACCGGTGCCGTTGGCCTGGCCCACGTTGACCGTGCAGAAGCGGATCGGCTTCTTGAAGCCCTCCAGCTCCTCGATGGTCAGCACCTGGCCGACGACGAGGGGGCCCTTGAGGTCGGCACCGAGGTGCTCGACGGTCTCCACCTCAAGCCCTGCCGAAATGAGCTTGGCCTGGACGTCACGGCCGGTTTCGGTCGCCGGCAGGTCGACGTACTCCCGCAGCCAAGAAAGCGGGACCCGCATCAGATCTCCATCCCGAACGGCCGAGTGAACCGGACGTCACCCTCGACCATGTCTCGCATGTCTTCGACGTTGTGGCGGAACATCAGCATCCGCTCGATACCGAACCCGAAGGCGAACCCGCTGTACTTCTCCGGGTCGACGCCACAGGCGGTCAGCACCTTGGGGTTGACCATGCCGCAGCCGCCGAGCTCGATCCAGCCCTCGCTGGAGCAGGTGCGGCAGGGGCGGTCGGGGTTGCCGACGGACTCGCCGCGGCACACGTAGCAGACCATGTCCATCTCGGCGGACGGCTCGGTGAAGGGGAAGAAGTTCGGCCGCAGCCGGGTCTTCATGCCCTCGCCGAACAGGGCCTGGACCATGTGGTCCATGGTGCCCTTGAGGTCGGCCATGGTGAGGCCCTCGTCGACGGCCAGCAGCTCGACCTGGCGGAAGACCGGGGTGTGCGTGGCGTCCAGCTCGTCGGTGCGGTACACGACGCCGGGGCAGATCACGTAGACCGGCAGCTCACGGTCGAGCAGCGAGCGGATCTGCACGGGCGAGGTGTGGGTGCGCAGCACGACGCCGGACTCGGTGCCGCCTTCCGGGCCCTGCACGAAGAAGGTGTCGGCCTCGCCGCGGGCCGGGTGGTCCGGGCCGATGTTGAGGGCGTCGAAGTTGAACCACTCGGCCTCGACCTGCGGGCCCTCGGCGACCTCGTAGCCCATGGCCACGAAGACGTCCTCGATGCGCTCCGACAGGGTGGTGAGCGGATGCCGGGCGCCGGCCGGTACCCGGTCGTACGGCAGCGTGACGTCCACCGACTCCTCGACCAGCACGCGGGCGTCGCGCTCTTCCTCCAGCTCCGCCTGACGGCCCGCGAGGGCCTTGTTCACGGCGCCACGGGCCTGTCCGACGAGCTTTCCGGCGGCGGCCTTGGCCTGCGGGGGCAGGGCGCCGATCTCGCGGTTGGCGAGGGCCAGCGGCGAGGTGCCGCCGGTGTGGGCGACCTTGGCCTCCTGGAGCGCGTCGAGGGAGTCCGCGGCGGCGAAGGCGGCGAGCGCCTCGTCCCGCATGCGCTCGATCTCTTCTGGCTTCAACGCCTCGACCTCTACAGGGTCGTACGACTTGTTCGGTGCCGACATCTCTTCCCGTGCTTCCGATTGGCTGGCTGACGGTCCCCGTCACCGACTCTCGACGGCCGTGTGAAGGACACAAAGGTGCCAAAGGCCGAGTCTAACGGGGTGGAGGTATACGAATGCGCCCGTGGGCCGCTAGGCGAGATACGCCGGCGCCGCCACGGGCAACGTAAATCGGAACTCCGCGCCGCCCTCGGGGGCGCGGCCGACGGTGATGGTGCCGCCGTGGGCTTCGACGATGCCCTTGACGATGTACAGCCCGAGGCCCGTGCCGCCGCGCTTGCTGCCCCGCCAGAAGCGGGTGAAGACGCGGTTCATGGACTCCTCCGGGATGCCGGCCCCCTCGTCGCTCACCGTGACCGACGTACCGGTGTCCTCCCCTTCCCGGGGGGACGCCGAGGGCGTGACGTCAATCGTGACCGTTCCCTCGCCGTGACGCACGGCATTTTCGAGCAGGTTGCTGAGCACCTGGTCGATCTTGTCGGGGTCGGCCCACAGCATGGGCAGCGGCTGTTCGATACGGAGCAGGAACCGGTCCGCGGTCTGCCCGGCAGCGACGTACGCCTGGATGTGCCGCCCCACGGCCGCCCCGATGTCGACGGGCTGGCGGCGCACTTCGAGCCGCCCGGAGTCGATGCGCGAGATGTCGAGCAGCTCGGCGATGAGCCGGGTGACCCGGTCGGCGTCGGCGTCGACGGTCTCCAGCATCAGCCGCTTCTGGTCGTCGGTGAACCGTTCCCACTTCGCGAGCAGCGTGGCGGTGAAGCCCTTGACGGAAGTGAGCGGCGAGCGCAGCTCGTGGGCGACGGTGGCGATCAGCTCGGCGTGGCTGCGCTCGGTACGGCGCCGGGCCTCGGTGTCCCGCAGGCACACCACGACACGGTGGACGGGTCCGGTGGGCTCGGTGCGCACGTACTGCGCGGAGACGAGGACCTCACGTCCGCCGGGCAGGAGCAGATTCCGCTCGGGCTGGCGCCGCCGGATGGCGAGGCCGCCGTACGGATCGGTCACCTGCCACCAGCGCCGCCCTTCCAGGTCCTCTAACGGCAGCGCCTTGTCGAGCCGCTGTCCGAGGGCCTCGGCGGCGGGGACGGCGGTGATGCGTTCGGCGGCGGCGTTGAAGCAGACGACCCGGCCGTGCTCGTCGGCGACGACCAGTCCGTCGGGCAGGAGGTCGGGGTCGATGCCGAGCCCGGCCAGATCACCGGCGCCGGACGCGGACTCGTGCCGCACGCCCCGTGCTCCCGGTGCGCTGCTCGTGCCGACGCTCATATCCCCGTACCCCACCTCTTCGACGGAGGGCCCCCGAGCTGGTCACCCTACTAGCTCTCGGTGACGGAGCGGCACCCTCCGGAGGCGCGCTGTGCACGGGCCGACGCGTAGAGACATACGGCCGCGGCGGTCGCCAGGTTCAGACTCTCGGCCTTCCCGTGGATCGGGACGCGCACCACGGCGTCCGCGAGTGCGCGGGTCTCCTCCGGGAGCCCCCACGCCTCGTTGCCGAACACCCAGGCGGTCGGCCCGCCCATGGTCCCCTTGTCGAGCTCGTCGTCGAGGTCGTCGGTCCCGGCCCCGTCGGCGGCGAGGATCCGCACACCGGCGTCCTTGAGCCCCTGGACCGCCCGCTCCACGGGGACACCGACGGCGACGGGGAGATGGAAGAGGGAGCCCACGGAGGCCCGTACGGCCTTGGGGTTGTACAGATCCACCGACGCGTCGGTCAGTACGACGGCCTCGGCCCCGGCGGCGTCCGCGCACCGCAGGACGGTCCCGGCGTTCCCGGGATCCCGGACGTTCGCGAGCACGGCGACGAGCTTGGGGCGGGCGGCGAGGATCTCCTCGAAGGGGGTGTCGAGGAACCGGCACACCCCGACGAGCCCCTGCGGGGTGACGGTGGTGGAGATGTCGGCGATGACGTCCTCGGAGGCGAGGTGCACCCGCGCTTCGACGGCACGGGCCTCCCCGATGATCTCGGCGTACCGCTCCGCGGCCTCGACGGTGGCGAACAGCTCCACGAGCCCGTGCCCGGCGGCCTCCCGCACGGCCTGCGGCCCCTCGGCCAGGAACAGCCGCTCCTTGCTCCGGAAGTTCCGCCTGGCGAGCCGCCGGGCGGCGGAGACTCGGGGGGAACGAGGGGAGATCAGCTCAGGGGTTGCGGAGTGCATGAGGCTCACTTTCAAGAACTACACAACAGGACCCGCAAGCCCGAAAGCCTGCGGGTCCCTCATGTCACGTCGGCTCGAAGCCGGCGCTTACGTCACGCGGCCTTGGGCGCGTTGACGTCGGCCGGAAGAGCCTTCTGCGCAACCTCGACCAGCGCGGCGAACGCGGTGGCGTCGTTGACGGCCAGCTCGGCCAGGATCTTGCGGTCGACCTCGATGTTCGCCGCGTTCAGACCCTGGATGAAGCGGTTGTACGTGATGCCGTTGGCGCGGGCAGCGGCGTTGATGCGCTGGATCCACAGCCGACGGAAGTCGCCCTTGCGCTTCTTGCGGTCGTTGTAGTTGTAGACCAGCGAGTGGGTGACCTGCTCCTTGGCCTTGCGGTACAGGCGCGAACGCTGACCGCGGTAGCCGGAGGCCGCCTCGAGGATCGCCCGGCGCTTCTTGTGGGCGTTGACTGCCCGCTTGACGCGTGCCACTTTTTAACTCCTTGTAGCGGGGCCGTGGTTGGACTCACACGGCCCGGAATCGAATAGGTCCCGGTCCAGACGTACGGCGCTCAGTCAGGGCGCCGCGTACGTCACTTGCCGAGAAGCTTCTTGATCTTCGCGGCGTCGCCCGGGGCCATCTCGGCGTTGCCGGTGAGGCGGCGCGTCACGCGGGACGACTTGTGCTCGAGCAGGTGGCGCTTGCCGGCGCGCTCGCGGAGCACCTTGCCGGAGCCGGTGATCTTGAAGCGCTTGCTGGCACCGCTGTGCGACTTGTTCTTCGGCATAGCGCCGTTCTCTCCTCTGGGTGGCGCTCCGGTGCCCGGTCGTGAAACCGGGCACGCGGTGGAGCGTCGCTCTTGTATCGGTTACGTCCTGGGGGACTCGCGTCCCCTGGGATCACGCCTCGGCGGGAGCCTCGGCAGGGGCCTCGGCCTCGGCGTCCGCGTTGACGGCGTCGGGGTCCGCGGCGTTCTGCGACTTGCCGGGGTTGGCCTTCGCCTCGGCCTTGCGGGCTTCCTGCGCCTGACGGGCCTCGGCCATCGCCTCGGTCTTCTTCTTGTGCGGACCGAGGACCATGATCATGTTTCGGCCGTCCTGCTTCGGGTTCGACTCAACGAAACCGAGGTCCTGGACATCCTCCGCGAGACGCTGCAGCAGTCGGTAGCCGAGCTCCGGCCGGGACTGCTCGCGACCACGGAACATGATCGTGATCTTGACCTTGTCGCCCTGCTTGAGGAACCGGACGACGTGACCCTTCTTGGTGTCATAGTCGTGCGGGTCGATCTTCGGCCGGAGCTTCATCTCCTTGATGACCGTGTGCGCCTGGTTCTTGCGCGCCTCACGGGCCTTCATGGCCGACTCGTACTTGAACTTCCCGTAGTCCATGAGCTTGCACACGGGCGGACGGGCGTTCGCCGCGACCTCGACCAGGTCCAGGTCGTACTCCTGCGCAAGCTCCAGTGCCTTGGCCAGCGGGACAATGCCCACCTGCTCGCCACTGGGACCGACAAGTCGCACCTCGGGAACGCGAATCCGGTCGTTGATGCGGGGCTCGGCGCTGATGGATCCTCCTCGGTTAGCACCACACAGCCGTCTGGCGGACGGCCGCGTTTGTCTCTTTTCGACAGACCTAACCGCGCCGAGGTACAAAAAATGCCCCGGACGATCACAAGACGGGGCTCCAAAGCACTGCCGGAGCACCGCCGCGATGTGATCGCGGGGCGCACATTCGGGCGACTCCATCGTCCGTACGGAACGATGGTGGCCGCCTGACCGGGGTGACCCGCCGTCCCGGGGGACGGTCAGGTGGGAGATCGGAGCCTCCACTTGTGGGCCGGGCACGCGAGTGTCCAGCCGGTCGTCAAACAGGTTAGCAGGATCGCTTGACAAGGACCAATTGGAGGAACGGCATCAGGGACCGCCTATCGTGTGGGCCATGAGTGACACCCCTCCTGAGTCCCCCGCCGGCTTCGACGAGATGACCCGCGACATCGCCGAGGTCCCCGCCGTCGAGGTGATCGTGACGGTCGCCGTGAACCTGATGAGCGCCGCCGCGGTGAAGCTCGGTCTGACCGAGGAGGGCGACAAGTACAAGGACCTGGACGAGGCCCGCAAGCTGATCCACGCCCTGGCCGGCCTCCTGGACGGCAGCGCCACCGAGATCAGCTCCTTCCACGCCGCCCCGCTCCGCGACGGCCTGAAGTCCCTCCAGCTGGCCTTCCGCGAGGCGTCGATCGTCCCGGACGAGCCGGGCCAGGGCCCGGGCGAGAAGTACACGGGCCCGGTCTACGGCTAGGGCCTACCGCACGTACAAGGGCTCGCCCGGAGGCGTCGCCCCGGCCGGCAGCAGTGCCAGGTCGAGGCCGCGCACCAGGCGGGCCCTCAGTGTTTCGTCGGCGGCGAGGCGCCGGGCGACGGACCGGGCCGCCTCGGCGGGTGCGGCGGAGTCGTCGAGTACGAGGGCCAGGGTGCCGTCGGCCTGTCCGGGCCCCAGATGAGCACGGAGTACGGCGGACTCGGCGGCCACCGCGGCGCGTACCGCCTCCCGGACGGCCGGATCGGCCAGCGGGTCGGTCGTCGTACGACCCTCGGCGAGGGCGAGCAGCGCAGGGCCGGTCAGTTCGAACGGCACCGGACCGGCCAGGTCCAGCACGACCGTGTCCGCCTTCTCGTGCGCGGCGGCCTGGAGCGCCTGGTGCAGCGGTACGGCGACGGGGCGGGCCGCCGGGTCCCAGCGCGCCAGCGAGTCGGTGGAGGTGAAGGCGGGCAGGGCGGTGCGGCCGCCGGCCTTCAGGGTGGGGACGGCCATGTCGCTGGTCTTCTCGCGGCGCAGTCCGTTCTCGTCCTCCTCGACCTCGCCGAGCACGGCCACGACGGGGACGAGCAGCCGGGCGCCCTTCAGGGCCTCCAGGACGGGTCCCACGGCGGTCCGGTCCTCGGTCCAGGCGGCGAGCGCCGCGCTCAGCCGGGGGTCGGCGGAGCCGTCGTCGTCGGAGAAGCCGGGGTCGGGAATGTTCTTGTTCGCCACGGTCACCGACCCTATAGGGGGGATGCTGCTGGGCTTGTGCGGCCCCGGAAACCTCTCCGTGACGCACTTCACCGGAATCTCAGATTTCCCTGACACACATCTAACTTCCGTCTAACGGCCCACACAGTCGGCGGCCCGACCATCACGGTCATGGAGTCCTCCAGAGCCCGCCGAAGCCGTAGCTCGCGCCCGTCCCGGCGGCGCCCGTTGATGTACGCCGCCCTCGCCTCCGTGGCGGTCGTCGGCGCCACGGCCGGGGGGACCGTGTACGTGAAGGCCCAGGCGCACTCCGGCGCTCCCTCCGTATCCTCGGCCCCGTCGCCGACCCCGGAGGCGGCGAGCGAGGAGGCATCGGTGGAGCCCGTGACGCAGCCGACGGTGGACTACGACAAGCTGCTGGCCGACGCCATGGAGTCGGTGACCGTGCCGGGCGACGCGGACGTGTCGGTCGCCGTGCTCGACCTGGACGCCGGGGAGAGCGCCACGTACGGGGATGCCGCGTTCGACACGGCGAGCATCGTCAAGGTCGACATCCTGGTGGCGCTGCTGCTCCAGGCGCAGGACGAGGACCGGCATCTCACGGCGGCCGAGAAGTCGTACGCCACCTCGATGATCGAGAACAGCGACAACGCCTCCGCGTCCGCGCTGTGGCGGATCATCGGGCAGGCAAAGGGGCTGGACGCGGCCAACTCCCGTCTCGGGCTCACGGACACCGAGGGCGGTGACGGGATGTTGTGGGGGCTGACCCAGACCACGGCCGCCGATCAGCTCACCTTGCTTCAGCAGGTGTTCGGTGACGACTCGGAGTTGAGTGAGGCTTCGCAGCGGTATGTGCAGGGGCTGATGGGTGAGATAGCCGTCGGCCAGCACTGGGGGGTGTCGGCCGCCGCCAAGGGATCCGCGTGGGCTCTGAAGAACGGGTGGCTGCCGCGGTCGACCACCGGGCTGTGGGACATCAACAGCGTCGGGCGGGTCACCGCGTCGGACGGGAACGCGTACTTGGTCGTGGCGCTGTCGAACGGCAACGCGACGAAGGAGAAGGGGATTTCGCTCGTGGAGGCGGCTGCGAAGGCTGCGGTGTCGGTGTTCACGGGTTGAGAGTGCCTCGGTAGGCCGTCGGCGGGCTGCGGCAGCGTCGTGGCTGGTCGCGCAGTTCCCCGCGCCCCTGACGGGGCGCCATGCGCACCGTCAGACTTCTTCGTACTGCCCTCTTCTGCCCCGCCACAGCACCACCGCCGCGATCAGCAGGACTCCGCCCGCACCACCCGCCAGGGGGGCCGCCCAGCCTGCCGCGTCGTCGTCCTTCTCGGCCGCGTCCGGGCCCGAGCCGAAGTACTTCTCGCCGTAGGACGCCGCTTGCAGGCCCTCCGGCTTCAGCTTGGCCGCGGCCTTGATCGCGGCGGCCGGGTCGACCATGCCGTAGCCGCGGGAGTCGTCGCGACCGCCGACGGGGGCGTCGCGGGCCGTGTCCTCCAGGAGCTTCTTGATCTGGGCCGGGGTCAGGCCGGGGTGGGCCGCCTTGACCAGGGCGACGGCTCCGGAGACGAAGGCCGCGGCGGCGCTGGTGCCCCAGCCCTCGTAGTACTTGTGGTCGGGGTCGGCGATGACGACCTTGTCGCCGGGGGCGCTGACCGTGGAGTACCAGCGGCGGGTGGAGAAGGCGGCGCGGGTGCCGTACCGGTCGACGGCGGTCGCGGCGATGACACCCGGGTAGGCGGCCGGGTAGGAGATGTGGTCGCCCTTCTCGCCGCCGTTGCCGGCCGAGGCGACGACGACGGAGCCCTTCTTGAGGGCGTACTGGACGGCCTCGTCCTCGGCGGGTTCGGGGTGGGCGGACTTGGAGTCGTCGCCCAGGGAGAGGTTGATGACGTCGGCGCCGTGGTCGGCGGCCCAGCGGATGCCCTCGGCGAGGGCGTTGCCGCGGGTGTTACGGGCCTTGCCGCGGGCCGAGTCGCCGTCCTCCAGGATGACGCGGACGGGGAGGATCTTGGCCTCGGGGGCGATGCCCATCACGCCGTCGCCGTTGCCGATCCCGTGTCCGTGGCCGGCGATGATGCCGGCCATCGCGGTGCCGTGGCGGGCCCAGGCGCGGTCGCCGCGGCTCGCTCCGAAGCCGACCATGTCCTTGCCTTCGAGGACGTTGCCGACGAGGTCGGGGTGGTCGTCCTCGACGCCGGTGTCGAGGACGGCGACGGTGATGCCCTTGCCCTTGGTGGTCTGCCAGGCCTCCTGGGTGTGCATGGCGTCGAGGGCCCACTGCTGGGCGCGGATGCCGTCGGCGTGCGCCGCGGTGGGCGGTACGAGGGCGAGGGAGGCGGCGAGGAGGGCGCTGAGGAGGCCTGCGCGGCGGGTCATGGCGTTCACGACGGTTTCTCCGTGGCCGAGGCGACGGTCTTGCGGAAGCCGCGTTCGATGCGGTCGACGAGACCCTGGGCCTCGTGGCCGAGACCGGCCTGGGCGATGTCCGTGGTGGCGCCGGACGCCGTGGCCTTCCCGGCGGGCTCCGGCTCGTCGACGGTACGGCCGTCGGCCCAGCCGGAGACGGCGTAGGCGACGACGGGGGCGTCGGTGAGGACGGAGACGGCCCAGGAGGCGCGCTGCTTGGTGCCGAAGCCGGCGGCGGCGGTGTTCTCGGCGGCGTAGGTCCGGGGCATGAGGTCGGTGCGGTCGCCGAGTTTCTCCTTGCCGAACCGGGTGTCGAGGGCGGTCATGCCGGCGGCGTCGGCCTTGGTGAAGAGGAGTCCGACGGTGGTGACGTAGCTCTGGGTGGCGTCGGTGTAGGTGGCGCGGAGCAACCGCTGGCAGCCGACGGGGGCGAGTGCCTTGCGCAGGAGGGGGTCGAAGGCGTCCTTGCAGCCGCTGTCGGGGGCGACGGCGATCCGCGTCCAGGTCCGGTCGGCGCCGCCGGGGCCCGCGCCCTGTCCCTGGACGGTGGGCGGGAAGAGCTGGTCCACGGGAACGCTGTGCCACATCTCGGCGGCCGCCGCGAAGCTGCTGCCGGACCCGGCGGCGGCCGAGTCGCCGACGAGCCAACTCCCGGTCGCGGCACCGCCGATGAGCCCGAGCCCGAGCACGAGACACACGGCCACACCGACGGCCCGCAGCCGCCCCCGCCCGCCGAGCACCCGCGGCCGCGCCTGCTCGTCGTACCCCTCGGGCTGCCCGAACGACACGACGGGCCGCCCGGACCCAGGGGTGTCACCGGGTGCCAGGGGGGCGCTCCAGGAGAGGGAGGGGTCGGGTTGCCGGGGGGACGGGTGCCCTCCGGGGATGTCGGCGGGCGCCGAGGCCGACCGGGGGCCGGGCATGGACGCGTCACCGAAGGGAGCCGAACCACCGAATGCGTCAGCGGACGTGGCGGCCGGACGGGAGCCGGGCCGGGGCGGCACACCGGCCGGAGCACCGGAGGACGCCGCAGGGCCGGGCGCGGAGGTCGGGCGGGTGCCGGGCCGAGGCGGAGCGTCGGAGGACGCCGCTGGACCGGACGCAGAGATCGGGCGGGTGCCCGGCCGAGGCGGAGCAGCCGAAGGGGCCGTCGAAGCGGGCCCGGAGGACGGGCGGGTGCCTGGGCGAGGCGGAGCGTCGGGGGACGTGGGGCGGCTCAGGGAGGGGTCGCGGTCCGTGTCGACCGGTACCGGGCGGAGGCGGAACGTGGTCTCGAAGGCCGTCTCCGGGGGTGTGCCGTTGCGGCGCGGGGGTGTCGCGGGGCGGGGCGGCGTGGTGGTTCCGCGGGTGTCCTGACCGGTGGGCGGCGGCGTGTCCGGGAAGCGGGCGGAGGCCTTCGGCGGGGGCGGGGTCAGCGGGGCGGCGTCGCCGGAGGACGGGGCGCGCAGGCGGGGGAAGCGCGGAGGGGTGTCCAGGGAGGCGTCACGGGTCGGTTCCGCGGTGCCGCCGTGCCGGGAAGGCACCTCACGTGCCCCCTGCTGCTCCCCCGGTCGCGAACCCGGCATCGGAGGAACGGCCGTCGTCGGCGTGGGCGCCCCGCCCGTCGGCTGCGTACCCGGCGCCTGGGCCGCCGGCCGTTCCTCGGTGGTGTCCGGGGTGGGCACCGGCTCCTCGCGGTCCGTGGCCTCGGGGCCCGGCTTCGGAGGGGCCGTGGGGCGTGGGGGTGTCGTGGGGCGCGGGGGGATGGAGGCGTGCCGCGCTTCCGTGCTCATGCGCCCCCCGTTTCCCTTGTGCCCGGGTCCGTCGTCGTGCCCGGTGCGAACAAGCCCGCCCGGCACACGCATACCCGCACGGACGGACCGGCATCCCCTGACTGCGGGCCCCTGCCGTCCTCACATGCGTGCGCGTCACTCTACGGGTTGTCCCGGGCCGGACGGGAACCAGTCCACGAGCCCGGGGCTTTAGCCCGGATCGTCCCCCTACCCTGCGGTAATCCTGTCTGGCAGGCTTCGTTCATGACTGCGCGCGCCGCCGACCGGGCCCGTTACGACCGGGCCACCGCCCACCTCGACGCCCCTGTGGCGATCGTGGATCTGGACGCCTTCGACGCCAACGCGGACGATCTCGTCCGCCGGGCCGGCGGCAAGCCGATCCGTGTGGCCAGCAAGTCCGTACGGTGCCGAGCGCTGCTCGAACGCGTCCTCGCCAAGGACGGGTTCGAAGGGCTCATGTCCTTCACCCTCGCCGAATCCCTGTGGCTGGCCCGCTCCGGCTTCGACGACATCCTGCTCGCCTACCCCTCCGCGGACAGCGCCGGGTACGCCGAGCTGACCTCGGACCCCAAGCTCGCCGCCGCCGTGGCCGTCATGGTCGACGACGTCACCCAGCTCGACCTCATCGACCGCTCCCGGGACGGCGGACGTGAAGTCGTCCGCGTCTGCCTGGAGTTGGACACCTCCCTCAGGCTCCTCGGCGGCCGGGTGCGGGTGGGCGCCCGGCGCTCCCCGCTGCACTCCCCCGCGCAGGTCGCCGACCTCGCCCGCGCGGTCGCCCGGCGGCCCGGATTCAAGGTCGTCGGGATCATGGCGTACGAGGGTCATATCGCCGGTGTGGGCGACTCCGTCGCCGGGCATCCGTTCCGGTCCCGTGCCGTGCGGCTGATGCAGGCCACCGCCCGCAAGGAGCTGGCCGAGCGGCGCGCGGAGGTGGTGCGGGCCGTCCGGGCCGTCGTGCCCGACCTGGAGTTCGTCAACGGCGGCGGCACCGGCAGCGTCCAGACCACCGCCGCCGAGGACGCCGTCACGGAGATCGGGGCCGGGTCGGGGCTGTACGTGCCGCGGCTCTTCGACAACTACACGTCGTTCAGCGGGCGTCCGGCCGCGCTCTTCGCCCAGCCCGTCGTACGGCGGCCGGGCGTCGGTGTCGTCACGGTGCTCGGCGGCGGCTATCCGGCCTCCGGGGCGCCCGGGCCCGACCGGCTCCCGGTGCCCTATCTGCCCGAGGGGCTGAAGTACGACCCGCAGGAGGGGCCCGGCGAGGTGCAGACTCCGCTGCTCGGCTCCCCCGCCGACGACCTCCTCCTCGGGGACAAGGTGTGGTTCCGGCACGCCAAGGCCGGGGAGCTGTGCGAGCGGTTCGACGTACTGCATCTGATCGAGGGCGACTCCGTCACCTCGACCGTCCCGACGTATCGGGGCGAGGGCCGGACGTTCCTGTAGGTCAGTCCGTCGGGCCGATGCTGCTGCCCACGCCGCCGCCGTTCGCGTCGCCGCTGGACCGGATGCCCTTGGTGATCCGGTCCATGTCGGCCAGCGGCGGCCCGTCCTCGCCGGCGTCGAAGACGTAGCGCACGACGACCGGGGACTCGGTGCCGACGCTGGACTGGAAGGCGAGGGACTGGACGTAACCGCCGGGCCCCTTGGCGGTCTTGACGCGCCAGCGGACGAAATACCCGGCACGGCCCGCCACCGCGACCGGTCCCGACTTCACGACCTCGTGGGACTCGATGCCGCCGAAGGGCCGCTTGCCGACGAGGTCGCGGTCGTAGGCGTCGTCGGCCGCGTCGGAGATGTCGGCCTTGGCGAGGGCTTCGGGGGACGTCTCGTCGTCGGAGGTCACCGTGCGCGAGATGACGAGTCCGTGCCGGCACACTCCGGGGTCGCCGGGGCAGTCGTAGGTGCCGTCGGTGGACATGAGGACGTCGTCGTCGACGATGTACTGCGGCCGCACCCAGCCGTCGAGCAGCGGCACGGTGATGCCGTTGAGCTGGTCCTCGACGACGGCCGGGTCGTCGGCGGAGGGCTCGCTGGTGGACTCCGACGGCGTGGGCGTGGGCGTCGGGCTCGTCGGGGCGAAGGTGGGGGTGATGGACTCGGTCACCGTCGTACTGTCCTCGGCGCCCTGGTCGTCACGCAGCACGAACGCTCCTGTCACGATCGCCGCGACCAGGACCACCCCCGCCGTGGTGAGGGCGATGACCTTCGCGCGCCCCGAGGCCTGGTCACCCGGCGGCCGCCCCGGCACCGGCGGCACCGGCGGCGGGCCCGCGGGTGCGGGCTCGCGCCGGTGCTCGGTCCAGGCCGTGCCGTCCCACCAGCGTTCCAGATGCGGATGCTTGGGGTCGCGGTACCAGCCGGGCGGGGGCGTCATGCTCATCCCGGCACTCTAGGCCGCGGGCCTACAGCGGTGTGACGTAAGCCCCCGAGATCCCGCCGTCGACGAGGAAGTCGCTGGCGTTCACGAACGAGGAGTCGTCGCTGGCCAGGAAGGCGACGGCGGCGGCGATCTCCTCGGCCTCGGCGAAGCGGCCGAGCGGGATGTGGACGAGCCGGCGGGCGGCGCGCTCGGGGTCCTTGGCGAACAGCTCCTGGAGCAGCGGGGTGTTGACCGGGCCGGGGCAGAGGGCGTTCACGCGGATGCCCTCGCGCGCGAACTGCACGCCCAGTTCACGGGACATGGCCAGGACACCGCCCTTGGACGCGGTGTACGAGATCTGGGACGTGGCCGCGCCCATCCGCGCCACGAAGGACGCCGTGTTGATGATCGAGCCCTTGCCCTGGCGCCGCATGTAGGGGATCGCGGCCTTGCAGCACAGGTAGACGGAGGTCAGGTTGACCTCCTGGACGCGCTTCCAGGCATCGAGGCCCGTCTCCAGGATGGAGTCGTCGTCGGGCGGGGAGATGCCCGCGTTGTTGAAGGCGATGTCGACGCTGCCGTAGGTGTCGTAGGCCGTCTTGAAGAGGGCCTCGACCTGCTCGGCGTCGGTGACGTCGACCTTCACGAAGATCCCGCCGACCTCCTCGGCGGCCGCCTTGCCGCGCTGCTCGTCGACGTCGCCGCAGACGACGTGCGCACCTTCGGAGGCGAGCCGGCGGGCGGTGGCGAGTCCGATGCCGCTGCCGGCCCCGGTGATGACGGCGGTACGGCCGACCAGGCGTCGGCAGACAATCTCTTCGGTCGATGCGGTCACTGTGCGGGGCCCTCCGTGCTGATGAAGACGTTCTTGGTTTCGGTGAAGGCGGCCAGGGCGTCCGGGCCGAGCTCGCGGCCGACGCCGGACTGCTTGTAGCCGCCGAAGGGGGTCCAGTAGCGGACGCTGGAGTGGGAGTTGACGGACAGGTTGCCGGCCCGGACCGCCTGGGAGACCCGGAGCGCACGGCCGACGTCCCGGGTCCAGATGGAGCCGGAGAGGCCGTACGGGGTGTCGTTGGCGAGACGGATCGCGTCCTGCTCGTCGGTGAAGGGCAGGAGGACGGCCACGGGGCCGAAGATCTCCTCCCGGGCCGCCGCGGAGTCGTGCCGCTCCCCCGTGAGGACGGTCGGCGGGAACCAGAAGCCGGGTCCTTCGGGGGCGCTGCCGCGCAGGGCCGGGGCGTCGTCCGGTACGAACGACCGTACGCGGTCCAGCTGCTGACGGGAGATCAGCGGACCCATCTGGGTCTTCTCGTCGGCCGGGTCGCCCACGACGACGGCGGAGAGCGCGTCGGCGAGCAGCTCGCGGACCTCGTCGTACACGGACTCCTGGACCAGGACGCGGGTGCGGGCGCAGCAGTCCTGGCCGGAGTTGTCGAGGAAGGAGAAGGGGTCGACGGCAGTCGTGAGGTCGGCGTCGGCGAAGACGATGTTCGGGCTCTTGCCGCCGAGTTCGAGGGTGACCGGCTTGACCTGGTCGGCGCAGAGGGCCATGACGCGCTTGCCGACCCGTGTGGAGCCGGTGAAGACGATCTTGGCGACGCCGGGGTGCCGTACGAGGGCGTCTCCCGCGATGTCGCCGCGGCCCGGCAGCACCTGGAAGAGGTGTTCCGGGAGTCCGGCCTCCAGGGCGAGTTCGGCGAGGCGCAGTGCGGTCAGCGGGGTGGTCTCGGCGGGCTTGAGGAGCACCGCGTTGCCCGCGGCGAGGGCCGGGGCCGTGCCCCAGGCCGCGATCGGCATGGGGAAGTTCCAGGGCGCGATCACCGCGACGACGCCCAGCGGTTCCAGGAGGGTGACGTCGAGGCCGCCGGGCACGGGGATCTGCCGGCCGGTGAGCCGCTCCACTCCGCCGGCGGCGTAGTCGAGGAGGTCGCGGACATTGCCCGCCTCCCAGCGGGCGTTGCCGATGGTGTGGCCGGCCTCGCGGACCTCCAACCGCGCGAGTTCCTCCACGTGTTCGTCGACGACGGCGGCGAACCGGCGCAGCAGCCTGGCCCGGTCGGCGGGCGCGACGGCCGCCCACGCGCGCTGTGCCCGCTCGGCCCGCTGGACGGCGGCGTCCACGTCCTGCTCGACGGCGCCCGGAACGGTGGCGATCACCTCCTCGGTCGCGGGGTTGAGGACGTCGAGTTCGTACTGTTGCGACAAGAGATGCCTCACAGGCGTTCGAAGGAGCGGCGCAGCTCCCAGTCGGTCACCGCGGCGTCGAAGGCGTCCAGCTCGACACGCGCCATGTTGCGGTAGTGGGCCACGACCTCGTCGCCGAAGGCGGCCCTGGCGATGGGGCTGTTCTCCCAGAGCTCGGCGGCCTCGCGGAGTGTGGTGGGGACGTGCGCGTACTCGGCGGTGTAGGCGTTGCCGGGACAGGCCTCGGGCAGCTCCAGCTTCTGTTCGATGCCGTAGAGGCCCGCCGCCACGAGTCCGGCGACCGCGAGGTGGGGGTTGACGTCGCCGCCGGGCAGCCGGTTCTCGAAGCGCATCGAGCGGCCGTGGCCGACGACCCGCAGGGCGCAGGTGCGGTTGTCGTGGCCCCAGGCGACGGCGGTCGGGGCGAAGGAGCCGGGCTGGAAGCGCTTGTACGAGTTGATGTTGGGGGCGTAGAGCAGGGAGAAGTCCCTCAGGGCCGCCAGCTGTCCGGCGAGGAAGTGCCGCATGACCTCGGACATACCGCCGTTGCCCGCCATCACGTTGTTGCCGGCCGTGTCGGCGAGCGAGAGGTGGATGTGGCAGGAGTTGCCCTCGCGCTCGTTGTACTTGGCCATGAAGGTGAGCGAGACGCCCTCCTGGGCGGCGATCTCCTTGGCGCCGGTCTTGTAGATGGCGTGCTGGTCGCAGGTGACCAGGGCCTCGTCGTACTTGAAGGCGATCTCGTGCTGACCGGGGTTGCACTCGCCCTTGGCGGACTCGACGGTGAGCCCGGCGCTCGCCATCTCGTTGCGGATGCGCCGCAGGAGCGGCTCGATACGGCCGGTGCCGAGGACGGAGTAGTCGATGTTGTACTGGTTCGCCGGCGTGAGCCCGCGATAGTGCGCGTCCCAGGCCTGCTCGTAGGTGTCCTTGAAGACGATGAACTCCAGCTCGGTGCCGACCATGGCGGTGTAGCCGAGTTCGGCGAGGCGCTCCAGCTGGCGGCGGAGGATCTGGCGCGGGGCGGCGACCACGGGTGAGCCGTTGTCCCAGGCGAGGTCGGCGATGAGCATGGCGGTACCGGCGTTCCAGGGGACGCGGCGCAGGGTGGAGAGGTCGGGGTGCATGGCGAAGTCGCCGTATCCCCGGTCCCAGGACGACATCGCGTACCCGTCGACCGTGTTCATCTCGGTGTCGACGGCGAGCAGGTAGTTGCAGCCCTCGGTGCCGTGGTGGAGGACCTCGTCGAGGAAGAAGCGGGCGGCGAACCGCTTGCCCTGGAGCCGCCCTTGCATGTCGGGGAAGGCCAGGACGACAGTGTCGATCTCACCGCCGGCGACGAGAGCGTGCAGCTCCTCGACGCTCAGCGGGGGTGTGCGGTCTGCCACGGGAGAGCTCCTTCGGCTTCTGCGCTTTTTTCGGCCGGGCCGGAAGCCATAAGGTATTGCCGAGAACCATTGCTTGGGAAGGGGGTGCGACGGGATGTCACTGGATCCGGAGGGCGATCTGGAGGACCGGTTGACGCCGGTGCTGCGGCCGGTACGGGCGGGCAACGGCTTCGAGGAGGCACTGGAGCAGATCCTGCAGGTCGTACGGCTCGGTCTGGTGCCGGGGGGCGAGCGGCTGCCGGCCGAGCGGGAGCTGGCGGAGCGGCTCGGGATCAGCCGGGTGACGCTGCGCGAGGTGTTGAAGGTGCTCCAGGACCAGGGGCTGGTGGAGTCGCGGCGCGGGCGGTACGGCGGGACGTTCGTGCTGCCGAAGTCGGACGCCGGGGGCGAGGACGAGCTGCGGCGGCGGATCTCCGAGGTCGACATCGAGGACGTGCTGCGCTTCCGTGAGGTCCTGGAGGTGGGGGCGGCGGGTCTGTGCGCGGCGCACGGGCTCGCCGACGACCAGGCGGAACGGCTGCGCGAGGCGCTGGCCCGCACCCAGGACGCTCCGCTGGCGGACTACCGGCGCCTGGACACGATGCTGCATCTGACGCTGGCCGAGCTGTGCGGATCTCCGTCGCTGACCGCGCAGTACGCGGCGGTACGGGCCACGGTGAACGACCTGCTGGACTGCATCCCGCTGCTGGTGCGCAACCTCGAACACTCCCAGCGGCAGCACACCGCGCTGGTGGAGGCCGTGCTGGACGGGGACGCGGACGGGGCGCGGGAGATGATGCGGGAGCACTGCGGGGGGACGGCGGCGCTGCTCAGGGGGTTCCTGGCGTGAGAACGGTGGACCTTGTCTTCGAGGGCACCTCTGGGCAAAGGTATGGAAACAATCCTTTGCGGGACCGGGAGGGCGCATGGCGGACAGGCCGCTGATCGGCATCAGTACCTATCTGGAGGCCGGGGCGCGCTGGGGCGTGTGGGAGCTGGCGGCGGCGCTGCTGCCCGTCGGGTACCCGCGGCTCGTGCAGCGGGCGGGCGGGCTGGCCGCGATGCTTCCGCCGGACGCGCCCGAGCATGCCGCCGGGGCCGTGGCACGTCTCGACGGGCTGGTGATCGCCGGCGGGCCGGACGTCGAGCCGGTGCACTACGGCGCCGAGCGCGAGCCCCGTACCGGGCCACCGGCGCCCGAGCGCGACGCGTGGGAACTCGCCCTCATCGACGCCGCCCTCGCCGCGGGCGTCCCGCTGCTCGGGATCTGCCGGGGCATGCAGCTGCTGAACGTCGCCCTCGGCGGCACGCTCGTCCAGCACATCGAGGGGCATGCGGAGGTGGTCGGCGTCTTCGGGTGGCACACGGTGAAGCCGGTGCCGGGAACGCTGTACGCCGGCGCGGTCCCGGAGGAGACGTCCGTACCCACCTACCACCACCAGGCCGTGGACCGCCTGGGCACCGGCCTCCTCGCCTCGGCCCACGCGTCGGACGGAACGGTCGAGGCGGTGGAACTGCCTTCCGCCGACTGGGTGTTGGGGGTGCAGTGGCATCCGGAGATGGGTGAGGATCAGCGGGTGGTACGAGGGTTGGTGGAGGCTGCGGGAGGCTAGCCCCGTGTCAGGGACAGCAGTTCACGTGCGGGTCCCACCGGGCGGTGTCCCGTCGGCCAGACCGCTCGCAGGTCGCGGGCCAGGGAGACCCCCTCCACCGGCACCCGGACCAGTCGGCGCATGGCCAGCTCCTCCCCCACCGCCAGCTCGCTCAGGACCGCCGGCCCCGCCCCGCTGACCGCCGCCGCCTTCACGGCGGTCGTCGAGGACAGCTCGATCAGGGGTCTGGCCAAGCCGCCCAGCGCCGCGTCCAGCACCTGTCGCGTCCCTGAGCCCTTCTCCCGCAGGATCAGTGGGGTCACCGCCAACTCGTCGGCGGCCAGGGGCCGTCGGCGGCGCGCCCAGGGGTGGGCCGGGGCGGTCACCACGATCAGGTGGTCGTGGGCGATGACGACCGAGTCGAGGCCCGTCGGTACGTTCAGACCCTCCACGAACCCCAGATCCGCCTCATCCGAGAGCAGCCGGTCGGCCACCGCCGCCGAGTTGCCGGCCAGCAACGACACCGCGGTGTCCGGTCGTTGGGCGCGCAGCGCCAGCAGCCAGCCCGGCAGCAGATACTCCGCGATCGTCATGCTCGCCGCCACTCGCAGCCGCGAGTCCCGCCGGTCCCGCAGGGCCTGCGCCCCCGCGTCGAACGCCTCCGCCGCCTCCACGATCCGCCGCGCCCAGTCCGTCACCAGCGCCCCCGCGTCCGTGAGACGGGAACCGCGCGGAGAGCGGTCCACCAGCGCCACACCCAGCTGACGTTCCATCGAGCGGATACGGCTGCTGGCCGCCGGCTGGGTGATGCCGATCTCCCGCGCCGCCGCCCCCAGGCTGCCGAGCCGGGCCACCGCCAGCAGCAGTTCCAGCGCCCCCAGATCGGGGACGCGGTGCGCCAGCATGCCACCGGGGGTCGAGGGAGAGCCCTCCCGCTCACTGCTCATAAATCCAGTTTATGCCCTCATAGAGGCGTCGTCCCTGGTGGCGGCCCCACATCCACGCGATCGTCGAATCATGGTCACCGCAGCCCAACCCCTGCTCCCCCGTGCCACCGCACGAACCCCGCGCGCCATCGCCGTCCGTCACCTCGGGCCCAACTGGTACGCCACCGTCATGGGCACCGCCATCGTCGCCACCGCCGGAGCCGGACTGCCGGTCTCCGTTCCCGGTCTGCGCACCGCCCTCACCGGCGTCTGGGCACTCTCCCTCGCCCTCCTCGCCGTGCTGCTCTGCGCCCGCGCCCTGCACTGGATCCACCATCGGGACCAGGCCCGCACCCATCTCCTCGACCCGGCCATGGCGCCCTTCTACGGCTGTCTGTCCATGGCCCTTCTCGCCGTCGGCGGCGGCGCCGTCACCGTCGGCTCCGACTGGATCGGCACACCGGCCGCGGTCGCCCTCGACGCCGTGCTGTTCACCGCCGGCACGGCCATCGGACTCACGGCGGCCGTCGCCGTCCCGTACCTCATGGCCGTACGCCATCGGATAGAGCCGTCACAGGCCACGCCCGTGTGGCTGCTGCCGCTCGTTGCGCCCATGGTGTCGGCCGCGCTCGGTCCGCTGCTGGTGCCCCATCTCCCGGCCGGGCAGGCGCGGGAGACCCTGCTGCTGGCGTGTGTGGCGATGTTCGGGATCAGTCTGCTGGCGACCCTGCTCATGCTGCCGCTCGTCTTCGGACGGATCGTCACCGGCGGTCCGCTGCCCCTCGCCCTCACCCCGACCCTGTTCCTCGTGCTGGGCCCGCTCGGGCAGTCCACCACCGCCGTCAACCACTTCGCGGACGTCGCGCCCGGTGTCGTACCCACGCCCTACAGCGGCGGCTTCGGCGTCCTCGCCGTGCTCTACGGCGTGCCCGTCATGGGGTTCGCGCTGCTGTGGTTCGCGCTCGCCGGCGCGCACGTCCTGCGCGCCCGGCGGGACGGCATGGGGTTCGCGATGACGTGGTGGGCCTTCACCTTCCCGGTCGGCACCTGTGTCACCGGGGCGGAGGGTCTGGCCCGGCACACCGGGCTGATCGCCTTCCAGTGGCTCGCCGTCGCGCTGTACGTCGTGCTCGTCGCCGCCTGGGCCACCGTCGCCCTGCACACCGCGCGCGGGCTGCTCAGCGGCGCGCTGCTCGCAGGGCCTTCGTCAGCAGCCGTGGCGCCTCGGTGAGGGACGGGCCGTACCAGGTGAGGTGTCTGCCGCTGACGAGGGCGCAGGGCAGGCCGGGGAAGGCCTCCGGGCCGTCGTCGGCGGTGAAGCGGTAGGGCTCGTCCGGGAGGACGACGACGTCCGGAGCGGCCGCGTTCAGGTCGTCGATCAGGATGCGGGGGTAGCGCTCGGGGTGGGTCGCGTACACGTGGTCGACGCCCAGGCGGGCCAGCACGTCTCCGGCGAAGGTGTCCCGGCCCAGGACCATCCAGGGCCGGCGCCAGATCGGCACCACGGCCGTCGGCCGGTACGACGGTTCCGGCAACGCCTGCCACGCCGACTCCGCCTCGTCCAGCCAGCGCGGGCGGGTCCGCGCGCCGCAGGCCGTCAGTACGCGGGCCAGTTCCCCGAAGGCCTGCGGGACGTCCCGCACCTCGGTCACCAGGACCTCGACGCCCGCCTCGCGCAGCGCGGCGAGGTCCGGCTCCCGGTTCTCCTCCTCGTTGGCGATCACCAGGTCGGGGGTGAGCGCGAGGACGCGGTCGAGCTTGGGGTTCTTGGTGCCGCCCACGCGTGCGACGTCGAGGTCCGCCGGGTGGGTGCACCAGTCCGTGACGCCGACGAGGGCGCCGGGGACGGAACGGGCCACCGCCTCCGTGAGGGACGGGACCAGGGAGACGACCCTCACTTGCCGGGCCGGTCCCGGACCGCCTCGATGTGTTCGGCCACCGCGACGACCACGATCCGGGTCTCGGGCACGGTCGCCCGCCACCGGTGCCGTACCCCGCCGGTGAGATAGAGCGTGTCGCCGCGGCCGAGCCGGTAGGCCCGGCCCTCCGCCTCGATCTCCACCGCGCCGTCGGCGACGTACATCAACTGGTCGTTGCGGAACTGGAATTCACGGCCGGCGTCATGGTCGCCGGTGAACTCCTGGGCGTGCATCTGATGGTGACCGCGCACCAGGGAACGCACCCGGGACCGGCACTCCGGATCGGTGTCGTCGGCGCGGACGACGTCGACGCTGCACGCCGGGTCGGCGGCGGCGAGGAGTTCCACGGCGGTGGTGCGCAGGGCGTCGGCCACCTTCTCCAGGGAGCTCTGGCTGGGCCGTGCCCGTTCGTTCTCGATCTGGCTCAGGAACGGCACCGACAGGCCGCTGCGTTCGGCCACGACGGCGAGGGTGAGCTCCAGCGCACGGCGTCGCCGCCTGACGGCCGCGCCCACCCGCAAGGGTTGTTCTTTGTGGTCGCCCATCGCTCCGGCTCCCTCCTTCGCTCGTCGGTCCGTTCACACTCTCTGATGAGTTGTCTGCACCCTACGCATGTTCGGCAAACCGTTTCATGCGCCCGTCACATTGCCGTAAACCCCGCGAGGGCCATCTCGCCAACTCCGGCCAGTAGATCAGCTCTCCGCCCGCCCCGTGCGGGGTTTGCGCCGTCAGGACGAACCAGCTGACCACGACGGTCCGATGAGGCTCAGGGGGCGGCATAGCTCTATGTGGTTGTCCGGATCCTTTTCATCGACCGCGTACGGACGCACCGGCCCCGGACATGCCCGAGGGGCGGGTCTCGCCACACGCCGTCAGGTCACGTGGGGAGCCCGCCCCTCGGGCGGCTTCACCGGGCCGGCTACTGCGGTGTCATCCGCTCCGCCACGTCCGGGTGCTCCTTCAGCCAGGCGGCGACGGCCTCTTCCTCGTGGCCCTGGCCCCGCTGGTTGATCTCGGCCTCCAGGGTGCCGAGCTCGTCCTCGCTCATCCTGAAGTTCTTGATCCACTTGGTGAGCCGCGGGTACTGCTCGGGGAACTTCTCGTTGGCGATGGTCCGGATCGTGTTGCCCTCGCCGAAGAGCTTCTTGTCGTCCTTCAGCTTGGTCAGGTCGTACTGGCTGTACGCCCAGTGCGGCGACCAGAGCACGACGGCCACGGGCTGCTTCTTGGCGTACGCGCGCTTGAGCTCGGCGAGCATCGCGGGCGTGGAGCCGTCGACGACGTCGTACTCCTTGTCCAGGCCGTAGCCCGGCAGCACCTTCTTCTTGAGGAGGTTCATCTCGCCGGTACCCGGCTCAATGCCGATGATCTTCCCGTCGAAGAGGTCAGCCTTGCCCTTGAGGTCCTCGTACGACTTCACGCCCTTGACGTACGAGGGCACCGCGATCTCCAGCGAGGTCGGCTCGTACCAGGTGCCGAGGTCGGCGAGTCTGTCCTTGTTCTTGTCCCAGTAGTTCGCCTGCGCGTACGGCAGCCAGGCGTCGAAGTTGAGATCGAGGTCCCCGGAGGCGAGGCCGGTGTAGACCGGGCCGACGTCCATCTGCTTCAGGTTCAGCCGGTAGCCGCGCCGCTCCAGGACGTTCTTCCAGAGGTAGGTGACGGCGATGTCCTCGTCCCAGGGGAACCAGGCCACGTCGACGGGCCGCTTCGCCTCGGCGGGGGCGGCGGTGTCCGCGACCGGTGCGAGCTTGTCCAGCACACCGGGGTTGGCCTTCAGCCAGGCGCGTACGGCGTCCTGCTGCTTGCCCTTGCCGGCCTTGTTGATCTCGGCTTCCAGACCGGTGAGCTGCTTCTCGCTCATCGTGAAGTCCTTCAGCCACTTCGCGACGACCGGGTTGTCGTCGGCGAAGCCCTTGCGGGACACCGTGTGCACCCCGTCGCCCTTGCCCCAGGCGCCCTTCGGGTCCTTGAGCTTCTTCAGCTTGTAGTCGCTGTACGCCCAGTGCGGCGACCAGAGTGTGGCGACGATGGGCTCCTGCTTGCTGTACGCCCGCTTCAGCTCGGCCAGCATCGCCGGCGTGGAGCTGTCGACGACCTTGTACTCCTTGTCGAGGCCGTACTCCTTGAGGACCTTGCTCTTGAGCAGGCCCATCATTCCGGCGCTGGACTCGATGCCGGTGATCTTCCCGCCGAACTCGGCGGACCTGCCCTTCAGGTCCTCCAGGGAGTCGATGCCCTTCATGTACGAGGGGACGCTCAGCTCCAGGGAGGTCGGGCCGTACCAGGAGCCCAGGTCGTCCAGCTGGTCGCCGTACTTCTTCCAGTACTCGGCGTGCGTGGTCGGCAGCCAGGCGTCGGTCTGGAAGTCGACGTTGCCGGAGGCCAGGGAGGTGTAGAGCGGGCCGGCGTCGAGCTGCTTGGCCTCCACCTCGAAGCCGCGCTCCTCCAGGAGCTCCTTCCACAGGAAGGTGGAGGCGACGCCCTCGTCCCAGGGGATGTAGCCGATGGTGACCTTCTTGCCCTGGCCGACGTTCTCGCCGACCGGAGCGGTGCTGTCGGCCTTGCCGCCGAACATCCCCATGCCGCCCGCGACGAGGGCGAGGACCACGACACCGATGACCGCGACCTGCGGACGGGGGCGGTACGACCAGATCTTCAGGCCCTGTGCGGCACGCGCCTTGGCGGCGGCGCGGCGGCCCAGCGGGGAGACCTGGGTGCCCAGGGCGCCGGTCATACGGTCGAGGTAGATCGCGAGGATCACGATGGCGACGCCGGCCTCGGAGCCCAGGCCCACGTCGAGCTGTCCGATGGCCTCGTTGACGCGTCCGCCGAGGCCGCCGGTGCCGACCATGCCGGCGATCGCGGCCATGGACAGGCCGAGCATGATGACCTGGTTGACGCCGGCCATGACCGTGGGCAGGGCGAGCGGGAGCTGGACCCGCACAAGGGTGTCCCTGGGAGTCGTGCCGAACGCCTCGGCCGCCTCGACCAGTTCCTTGTCGACCTGGCGGATGCCCAGCTCGGTCATGCGCACGCCGGGGGCGAGCGCGAAGATCAGGGTGGCCACGATGCCCGCGGAGGCGCCGGTGCCGAAGAAGAGGATCGCCGGGATGAGGTAGATCATCGCGGGCAGCGTCTGCATGAAGTCCAGGACCGGCCGGACCAGGCCGCTGACCCGGTCGGAGCGGGCCGCCCAGATGCCGACGGGCACGGAGATCACCAGGGCGATGATCGTGGCGACGAGGACCAGCGAGAGGGTCACCATCGCGTCGTCCCACAGTTCGAGGGAGTCGATGAAGGCGAAGCCCGCGAAGGTGAGGACGCCGGCCGTGGTGCCGCGCAGCCAGAAGGCGATGACGGCGAAGATGCCCGCGAGGAGCAGGGGCTGGGGCGCCTGGAGGACGGCGTCGATACCGTCGTAGGTGCCGGTGAAGACGGTCTTGAGGAAGTCGAAGAGCCAGGCCATGTGGCCGAGCAGCCAGTCGACCGCGTCGTTGACCCAGTCGCCGAGCGGGATCCTAGGCACGGGCCACCGCCTTGTCGCCGCCCTTGTCCCGGGGCGAGTCGCAGGCGGACGGGTCGGACTGCTCGTCGCCGAGGAAGGCGACGAGGCGTTGTCTCGGGACGCGGCCGACGAGTTCGCCGGTCTTGTCGAGGACGGCGACGGGGTGCGTCAGCCGGGCGCTGATCGCGCAGAGCTCGGTGAAGGGGGTGTCCGGTGTCGCGGTCTCGCAGCGACAGCTCACCTCGTCGCCGAGGACGTCGGTGTCCATGACGGAGCCCGCGGTCAGGACCCGCGAGCGGTCGACGTCCTGGGTGAAGGAGGCCACGTAGTCGTCGGCGGGCCGCACGAGGATGTCCTCGGCGCTGCCGATCTGGACGATGCGGCCGTCGCGCATGACGGCGATGCGGTCGCCCAGGCGCATGGCCTCGTTGAGGTCGTGGGTGATGAAGACGATGGTCTTCTTCAGGGTCTTCTGGAGCTCCAGGAGCTGGTCCTGCATGTCGCGGCGGATCAGCGGGTCCAGGGCGCTGAAGGACTCGTCCATGAGGAGCAGGTCGGCGTCGGTGGCGAGGGCGCGGGCTAGGCCGACGCGCTGCTGCATACCGCCGGACAGCTCGTCGGGCCAGGACTTCTCCCAGCCGGCCAGCCCGCACAGGGCCAGCGCCTCGGTGGCGCGCTTCTCCCGCTCGGCGCGGGGCACGCCCTGCACGGCGAGGCCGTAGGCGGCGTTCTCCAGGACGCTGCGGTGCGGGAAGAGCGCGAAGTGCTGGAAGACCATGCTGATCTTCCGCGCCCGGACCGCGCGCAGCTCACGGTCGCCGAGGGCGGTCAGATCCTGCCCGTCGAAGCGGACGTGTCCGGCGGTGGGTTCAAGGAGGCCGTTGAGCATGCGCAGCAACGTGGACTTGCCGGATCCGGACAGTCCCATGACGACGAAGATCTGGCCGGGCTCCACGGTGAAGGAGGCGTCGACGACCGCGGCGGTGGTGCCGTCGGCGCGCAGCTCCTCCCGGTCGGCTCCATCGCGCAGTCTCTCGACTGCCTCACTCGGTCGTCTGCCGAACACCTTGTAGAGATGTTCGGCCTCTAGGCTGGCTGACACGCGTACCTCTTGACTCGGGGGCGGGGGTCAGTGGCGGCGCCTGCCCTCGACCGACCAGGGCAAACGCCGAAGTGGTTCAGTTCACAACCAGTCCGTGGGATCGCCGTCGGGGCTTCACATCGTCGAGGAGCCGTCACTGTCGGCGCCGTACGGCATGATGCGAGGCGTGACCGGACGACTCATGCTCCTCGACACCGCCTCCCTCTACTTCCGCGCCTACTTCGGCGTCCCGGAGTCCGTGAAGGCCCCGGACGGCACGCCGGTGAACGCCGTGCGCGGACTCCTGGAATTCATCGACCGCCTGGTCAAGGACCACCGCCCCGACGAGCTGGTGGCCTGCATGGACGCCGACTGGCGTCCCCAGTGGCGGGTCGACCTGATCCCCTCTTACAAGGCGCACCGCGTCGCCGAGGAACGTGAGGTGGGGCCGGACGAGGAGGAGGTGCCGGACACGCTCTCGCCGCAGGTCCCGGTCATCGAGGAGGTCCTCGACGCGCTCGGCATCGCGCGCGTGGGCGTCGCGGGGTACGAGGCGGACGATGTGATCGGCACGTTCACCGCGCGGGCCAAGGGCCCGGTCGACATCGTCACCGGCGACCGCGACCTGTACCAGCTGGTCGACGACGGACGCGGGGTACGGGTGCTGTACCCGCTCAAGGGTGTGGGCACCCTCCAGCTCACCGACGAGGCGTGGCTGCGCGAGAAGTATGGGGTCGACGGGCGGGGGTACGCGGATCTGGCGCTGCTGCGGGGCGACCCGAGCGACGGTCTGCCGGGGGTGCCCGGCATCGGGGAGAAGACGGCCGCCAAGCTGCTGGCCGAGTTCGGCGATGTCGCCGGGATCATGGCGGCGGTCGACGACCCGAAAGCCAAGCTCACGCCCTCGCAGCGCAAGCGTCTGGACGAGTCGCGGCCCTATGTCGCGGTGGCGCCCACGGTGGTGCGGGTCGCGGACGACGTGCCGCTGCCGGACGTGGACACCGTGCTGCCGCGCGGCCCTCGCGATCCGGCGGCGGTGGAGCGGCTGGCGGCGCGCTGGGGGCTGGGCGGGTCGCTTCAGCGGCTGCTGACCACCCTGGCGCCGTAAATCATGTTCTCTGCTGAGTGAATGAGCTTCTCGTCGGAAGGGATCCCGGCTCTCCACAATGGCTTAATCTTGCCCTCATACAAGGGGTGTTAACTGGGGGGAGATGCTAACTTAGGTAAGCCTAAGCCAACAGGCAGGGAGGCCGCCATGGCAGAACGACCGGGACGCAAGCCGCGGAAGCCGCATTCCGCTCAGGTCGTCCGCACCGAGCGGCTGACCCCGCACATGCAGCGGGTGGTACTCGGAGGTGAGGGGCTCGCCGACTTCGCGGCGGACACCTGCTCCGACCACTATGTGAAGCTGCTGTTCCCGGCCGGGGGCGCGACCTACCCGGAGCCCTTCGACATGGAGCGCATCCGCGAGGAGTTCCCGCGCGAGCAGTGGCCGGTGACCCGGACGTACACCGTGCGCCACTGGGATGCCGAACACCGTGAGCTGACCCTGGACTTCGTGATCCATGGCGACGAGGGCCTCGCCGGCCCCTGGGCGGCGAGCGTGCAGCCGGGCGAGACCGTCCGGTTCATGGGCCCCGGCGGCGCCTACACCCCCGATCCGGCCGCCGACTGGCATCTGCTCGCCGGAGACGAGAGCGCGCTGCCCGCGATCGCCCGCTCCCTGGAGGTGCTGCCCGACGGCGCCACGGCGTACGCCTTCATCGAGGTCTCCGGGCCCGAGGAGGAGCAGAAGATCGACTCCGATGTGGAGGTCGTCTGGCTGCACCGCGGGGACCGGCCGATCGGCGAGACGCTGACCGAGGCCGTGCGGGCGCTGGAGTTCCCGGCGGGCCGGGTGCACGCCTTCGTCCACGGCGAGGCGCACTTCGTGAAGCAGCTGCGGCACCTGCTGCGCGTCGAGCGCGAGATCCCGCGCGAGGACCTGTCGATCTCCGGCTACTGGCGCCTTGGCCACAACGAGGACGGCTGGCAGGCCTCGAAGCGGGACTGGAACGCGCGGATCGAGGCGGAGCAGGAGAGCACGCCCGCCTAGGCTCGCCGGGCAGATATTCGGGCGGGAGGACGCACTGGCGCCCTCCCGCACTGCTACACGGACCGCTGGTAGGACCGGAACGTGCGGATCGACAGCCACACCGCCGCCACCGCCAGCGCGAGCAGCGCACCGCCCCGGATCAGCACATCGCCCCAGTCGGGGTTCTCCGACAGTGCCGAACGCCCCGCCACCATCGCCCAGTCGAGCGGGTTGAGGTCGGCGATGTGCCGCATCCACCCCGGCATCCGGTCGGGCGCCATGAAGGCGGACGACAGGAACGTCAGCGGCAGCAGCAGGAACGTGTTGATCCCGATGATCGACTCCCGCTCCCGCACCAGCATCCCCAGCGCGTTGGACAGCGCCCCGAAGACCGTGCCCAGCAGCACCGAGGCGAGCACCAGGACCGCGATCCCGGCGATCCCGCCCGGGTAGTCCGCCCCGCCAAGGAGCCCGAGCAGCACGATGATCACCGACTGCGCGGCGGTGACCAGGCCGTTGTTGACGACATTGCCGTTCATCAGCGCGGCCCGGCTGACCGGGGTGGTCAGGAAGCGGTCCAGGGTGCCGCGCTGGATCTCGTCGAGCGTGGTCATCCCCGCCCACATGTTGGAGCTCAGCGCGCTCATCACGACCACGCCGGGGACGAGGTAGTCGAGGTACGAGGTGGTGCCGAAGCCGCCGAGTTCGACGACCTCGCGGAACAGGCTGCCGAACAGGAACAGCCAGATCACCGGCTGGATCAGGGTGATGACCGCGTACGCGGGCTGCCGTACGAACACCATGAGTTGACGCTGCGTCATATACCAGGTCTGGGCGACGGCGGTGCTCATCGGGCACCTCCGGTGAGCACGAGGTCGTCGGCGTCCGAGTAACGGCGGCCCGCGTAGCGCAGGTAGACGTCGTCGAGCGAGGGCCGGGCGACGGTCGCCGCGGCGACACCGACTCCGGCGCGTTCGAGTGCCGCCAGCAGCGAGGGCATCGCCACCGCCCCGTCGTCGGCGCGGACACTGACCCGGCGCCCGTCGACCAGCACCTCGTGCACGCCCGGAAGTCCGCCCAGCGCGCTCCTGAGCAGCGTACGACCGGCTTCCCCGACGCCGGAGCGCAGCTCCAAGTGGACGGCGTCGCCCCGGAGTTCACCCTTGAGACAGTCCGGGGTGCCCTCGACCACGACCCGTCCGCGGTCGACGATGGCGACGCGCCCGGCGAGCCGGTCGGCCTCTTCGAGATAGTGCGTGGTGAGCAGGATGGTCAGCCCCTCCTCACCGGAGAGCCGGCCGATCTCGTCCCACATCGCGCCGCGGGCCCGGGGGTCGAGACCGGTGGTGGGCTCGTCGAGGAAGAGCACCTCGGGGCGGTGCACCAGGCCGAGGGCGACGTCGAGGCGGCGCCGCATACCGCCGGAGTAGCCCTTGACCTGACGGTCCGCGGCGTCGGTGAGGGTGAAGCGATCGAGGAGTTCGGCGACGCGCCCGTCGAGGCCGGCTCCCCTCAACCCGTAGAGCCTGCCCTGGAGTCGGAGGTTCTCGCGGCCGGTGGCCCCCGGGTCGGCGCCGGAGTTCTGCGCGACCACGCCGATCGCGCGGCGCACCCGGTCCGGGTGGCGCAGCACGTCGTGGCCGGCGACGGTGGCCGTGCCGGAGTCGGGGCGGGCCAGGGTGGTGAGGATCTTGACCGTGGTGGACTTGCCGGCGCCGTTGGGGCCGAGCAGGCCGAAGACGGTGCCGGGTTCGACGGTGATGTCCATGCCGTTGAGGGCGGTGACATCGCCCGGGTAGGTCTTGGTCAGCTGACGCGCCTCGACTGCGGGCGCACGGGTGTTCATGACAGGTGCTCTCCTGGGTGAGCGGATGACAGCTGATCCGCGTGAGGAGCACCGGGCTATCCTGGGTGTGCCGCACCTCGATCGCCTGGATGTGCCTCACGGCGGATTCAGCTCGGGGTTCGAGGCCCCGGCGGGCTGCTGCAACAGCCGTGCCGGGGCCTGTTCTTCGTCAGGTCACGGTTCGTGGAACGCCTTCCACTCCTCGATGCCGGGCAGCTCGCCCTTCCTGATCTCGTCGAGGAAGCCACGGACCCAGCGCGCCTCCGCCTCGGTCATGTGGAGCTGGTACTCGTTCTCCACCAGGAAGAGCCGGGGCAGCGTCTCGTACAGCTTCTCCAGTGCGCCCCGGCCGGCGGCGATCCGGACCTCCAGGGCCTCCAGCCGTTCCTCCAGCAGTGACACCACGTCGTCGGGGTGCAGTACGCCGAGCAGCGAGAGCGCGGTCTCGAAGATCGGGTACTCCTTGGCCGGGGAGGCGACCAGGTCCGACATCCACTCGGTGGTCTCCTGGCGGCCGGCCTCGGTGATGCCGTAGACCGTCCGCTCGGGCCGGTTGCCCTGCCGCTCCACGTCCGTGACCTCGACGAAGCCGTGCTTCTCGAGGTTCTGCACGACCGTGTAGAGCGAGCCGTAGTTGATCTTCGTACTGGAGTCCTTGCCCTGGCGGCGCAGGGTCTGGGCGATCTCGTAGGGGTGCATCGGCTTCTGCCACAGGGTCGCCAGCACGGCGAGCGCCAAGGGGTTGCGGAGTTTGCGACGTTTCATGGGCCGATTCACCTCGCACCTCTACCTCGTAACCGAATATCCGTGGCCGAACATATCGCGACCCACGGCAACCCGTCAATAGACACGATGTATCGCGTTTGGATCGGGCACGCAAGAGAGGTGAGGACTTGGGCCCCTCTTCGACATGGTCGCGTCACGCGGGCGAAACAGGCTCTCCCTAATTTCTGTCGCCCGACAGGAATTCAGCGCCCGCACCGCTGTCCCGCTCTTCCGCCGCCGAAGGCAGGTGCCGCCGTGACGACGACCAGCCCCTCCGAACTCCGCCCCGATCCACCGCACTCCCCCGACGACCGCTCGCTCGCCGAGTTCGGCTACCGCCAGGAACTCCACCGCAGCCTGGGCCGGTACGCCTCGTTCGCGGCCGGGTTCTCCTTCATCTCCGTCCTGACGACGGTCTTCCAGTTCTTCGCCTTCGGGTACGCGTTCGGCGGCCCCGTCTTCTTCTGGGCCTGGCCGGCGGTGCTGGTCGGGCAGCTGCTGGTGGCCGCCTGCTTCGCGGAGCTGGCGGCGCGCTATCCGATCTCGGGCGCGATCTATCAGTGGTCGTCGCGGCTGTCCAACGTCACCTTCGGCTGGTTCGCGGGCTGGATCATGGTGATCGGACAGATCGTGGTGGTCGCGGCGGCCGCGCTGGCCCTGCAGATGGTGCTGCCGGCGATCTGGTCGGGCTTCCAGCTGATCGGCACCGATCCGGCGCCGACGTCGGCGGACGGCGCGGCCAACGCGGCGCTCCTCGGCGTGTTCCTGCTCGCGCTGACGACCCTCGTGAACGTGCTCGACAACCGGGTGATGTCCGTGATCAACCGGGTCGGGGTGACAGCCGAGATCATCGGCGCGGTCCTGATCGTCGTCCTGCTGCTCACCCACTCCGAGCGCACCCCCGGCATCACCTTCCACACCGAGGGCGCGGCCCAGTCCGGCCTGCTCGGGGCCCTGCTGGTGGGTTCGTTCACGGCGGCGTACGTGATGATCGGGTTCGACAGCGCGGGCGAGATGAGCGAGGAGACCCGCGATCCACGGCGTACCGCGCCCCGCACGATCCTCACGGCACTCGGCGCGGCAGGCCTCCTGGGCGGTCTGATCGTGCTGGGCGGCCTGCTGGCGGCGCCGAGCCTGACCGACGGCCGGCTGGCGGTCGACGGGCTGAGCTACGTCCTCACGAGCAGCCTGGGCGACGGGGTCGGCAAGGCGCTGCTGGCGGACGTGGTGGTGGCCATCGTGGTGGCGACCCTCGCGATCCAGACGTCGGCCTGCCGGATGCTGTTCTCCATGGCCCGCGACGGCCAACTCCCCTTCGCCGCCCGCCTCGCCCGCGTCCACCCCCGCACCGGCATGCCCAACGCCCCCGCCCTGGTGGTCGGCGTCCTCGCCGCGGCCCTGCTGCTCCTCAACTTCGCCTCCCCGGAGGCGTTCCTGGCGATCGGCACGACCTGCATCGTGATGCTGTACCTGGCGTACGCGATGGTCACCGGCCCCCTCCTGGTGGCCCGCCTCCGCGGCCGCTTCACCTCCGAGGGCACGGACGAGAAGGGCGGCAAGCTCTTCTCCCTGGGCCGCTGGGGAGTCCCGGTCAACGCCCTCGCCCTCCTCTACGGCCTGTTCATGACGATCAACCTGGCCTGGCCGAGGGCGGACGTCTACGACCCGGCGGGCGGCCACTGGTACTTCCAGTGGTTCACGGTGCTGTTCCTGGGAGTGACGCTGGTACTGGGGGCGGGCTGGCGGCTCTACTACCGGCGTACGTCAGCGGTCGCGCCCTGAAGGGGCGCGGGGAACTGCGCGACAAGCCACGACGCCGCAGCACCCGACCACCGACACATCCCGGCACCCCCTTGGTCGCCCCCGCCCACCGCCGGAGGCCCCCGTAGGCTTGATCCGATGAGACGCCGCACCCCTCCCCCGCCCTCCCCGCTGCCCCAGCGTGACGGTGTGGACCCGGTGCGGGTTCGGCTGCCGGGCGAGGGCGACTGGGCCACCGTGCGGGAGCACCTGGTGGAGCGGCTCAGGGGTGCGGGTGCCGGAGTCGTCGAGAAGATGTTCGCGCGGGGGCTCGTCGTCGGGGCGGACGGCATCCCCGTGGCACCCGACGCCCCGTATGTCCCCGGCATGTACGTGTGGTTCCACCGCGATCTGCCGTACGAGGTGCCCGTGCCGTTCGAGATGGAGATCGCGTACCGCGACGAGCACATCGTCGTCGTGGACAAACCGCACTTCCTCGCCACCACCCCGCGCGGCAGCCACGTCACCGAGACCGCGCTCGCGCGGCTGCGGCGGGAGCTCGGCATTCCGGAGCTCGGGGCCGCGCACCGGCTCGACCGGCTCACCGCCGGACTGGTGCTGTTCACGGTGCGGCCCGAGGAGCGGGGCGCCTACCAGTCGCTGTTCCGGGACCGGCGGGTGCGCAAGGAGTACGAGGCCGTCGCACCCTACGATGCCGCGCTCGCCCTGCCGCGGACCGTGCGGAGCCGGATCGTGAAGGAGCGCGGGGTGCTGGCCGCCTACGAGGTCGAGGGCGAGCCGAACGCCGTCAGCCATGTCGAACTCGTCGACCGACGTGACGACTTGGGCCGGTACCGGCTCACGCCCACCACCGGCCAGACCCACCAGCTGCGCGTCCACATGAACGCCCTCGGCGTGCCCATCCTCGGCGACCCGCTGTATCCCGAGGTCGCCGCCCCCGTGCCGGCCGGTGAGTTCCGGCGGCCGCTCCAACTGCTGGCGCGGGCACTGGACTTCACCGATCCGATCACAGGGGCGGAGCACCGGTTCCGCAGCACCCGGGTGCTGGGAGCCTGGGCCGACCACGGCGACTGGGCCGGTCAGTAACCGCGCCACCAGCGCAGGAAGCGGCGCCAGGCGCCCATCGGACGGGCCGGTTCCGGCATCGGCACGGGCTGTGGCGGGGCGGCGGGCTCGGGCCGGGGTTCGACGGCCACGGGTTGCGGCCGCTCCGTGCCGACCTGCCAGCTGGGCCGCTGCTGCGGGACCGGGGCGTGGCCCGGCTTCTGCATGATGTCCTGCTGCGGCTTGGGCGCGAAGCGGACGGGCAGTTCCACGAGGTGGCGCGAGGAGATCGACTGCCGCCAGTCCAGCTCGTCCTCGTCGCAGTCGAGCTGGACGTCCGGCAGCCGCATCAGCAGCGCGTCGACACCGGTGTCCGCGATGCCACGGGCGATGTCCTGACCGGGGCACTCGTGCGGGCCGCCGCCGAAGGCGAGGTGCGAGCGGTTGCCCTGCATGTTGGCGTCCAGGTCGGGCCGTACCCGCGGGTCGACGTTGCCCGGCGCGATGCCGAACAGCAGACCGTCGCCCTTGCGGATGCGCTGGCCGCCCAGCTCGGTGTCCTGCTTGGCGTAGTAGGCGAAGACGGTGCTGAACGGCGGCTCGTCCCACAGGGACTGCTCGACCGCCTGCGGCACCGTCATCTGACCGCCGTTGAGCTGGGCGCGGAAGCCCGGGTTGGTCAGCACGGCGCGCAGGACGTTGCCGATGAGGTTCACCGTCGCCTCGTAGGCCGCCATGAGGACGAGCCAGAGGTGGGTGGTGACCTCTTCGTCGGTGAGTTTCGCCGGATGCAGCACGAGATGGCTGGCGAAGTCGTCGCCGGGCCGCTCACGGCGGCGTGCGGCGAGCTTCTGGAGGACGCCCATGACGTACGCCTGGCTGGTGTTGGCGGTCTCGGTGCCCTTGAGGAGGTCGCGGGTGGCCTGTACGAGCCGGTCGTTGTACTCCTCCGGCATGCCGAAGATCTCGCACATGATGGCCATCGGCAGATGCTCGGCGAACTGGGCGATGAGGTCGGCCTCGCCCCGCTCGCAGAACTCGTTGACCAGGCGCTGGGTGTAGCGGTTGATGTGGCGACGGATGGAGCGGTAGTTGATGGTCGACATGGCGCCGGTGACGGCACCGCGCAGCCGCAGGTGCTCGTCGCCCTCGGCGTAGGAGCAGATGGGCGCCCAGGCGATGTGCGGCATCATCGGGTGGTCGGGCTTGACCATGCCCTCGATCTGCGGGGTCCAGATGCGGCTGTCCCGGCAGAAGTGCGAGGGCGTGCCCACCATGTGGAGGTTCTCGGCGTGGCCGAGGACGATCCACATCGGCACGTCGTCGTGGAGGAGAACGGGCGCCACCGGGCCGTGTTCCTCACGGAGTTTCTCGTAGAGGCCTTCGAGGTCCTCCGCCTCGGGTCCGTACAGCCGGTGCAGCCCTCCGGGGCCACGGCCGTGGGCGGGGCAGCCGGGGGGCGGGCCGGCCGTGGGGTCGGCACCGGTCAGGGATTGGGGTTCAGGCGTCACTGTGATCGCTCCGAAGTGGATCCGGTTGCTGGGGAGTCGGGGTCGGGTGGCGTCACCGGGCGGTCAGGTGAGCCGGCCCGTCAGCGCGAGCGAGTGCAGGAAGCGCATCAGGGTCATCAGGGTGTCGCGGCTGGAGGCCCGGCGGCGCGCGTCGCACTCCACGATGGGGATGCCCTCGTCGAGGTCGAGCGCGCCGCGCAGGTCCGCGATGGGATAACGGGGACCGTCCGGGAAGGAGTTGACGGCGACGATGAAGGGCACGCCGCGCTCCTCCAGCCGTCCTATGACGTCGAAGCTGACCTCCAGACGGCGGGTGTCGACCAGCACCACCGCGCCGAGCGCACCCTCGAACAGGCCGTTCCACAGGAACCAGAAGCGTTGCTGGCCGGGGGTGCCGAAGAGATACAGCACGAGTTGGTCGGTGATGCTGATGCGACCGAAGTCCATGGCCACGGTGGTGGCCGTCTTGGTCTCGGAGCCGTAGTTGTCGTCCACTCCGATCCCGGCCTGGGTCATGGTCTCCTCGGTGGTCAGCGGCCTGATCTCGCTGACCGAGCCGACCATCGTCGTCTTGCCGACTCCGAAGCCGCCCACGATCACGATCTTCACCGCGGCCTGGGCCGTGTGCGGCAGTTGATCCTCTGCGCGTGGTCCGGGGATGGTGTCAGAGCCTTTGAAGTCCATGCATCACCGCTTCGAGAAGGGAACGGTCGGGGAGCGCCTGGCGGACGATCGGGGCGCGCGCCGTCACCAGTTCGGCCGTCAGCATCTCCGTGAGCAGGACGGTCATCACACTGAACGGCAGGCTCAGATAGGCCGAGAGCTCGGCGACCGAGATCGGGGCCGTGCTGAGCCGGAGGATCGCCGTCTGCTCCGGGGTGGCGGAGGGCGGCGGGTCGGCGCGCGCCACGATTAACGCGACGAGGTCGAGGTCGGCCCGCTCCCCGTCCGGTCCGGCGACCACGTAGAGCCGCTCCGGGGGACGCTTTCCGTCGCCCTCGCCCACGGGTTTCGGGGGCGGTTGTTCCGGCGCTTGACTGGGGTACCGCCGCCGGCGTTGCGGAGGAGTCATACGGTCTGCCCGTTCCGCCGGGGCGGACTCGTGAGGTGGGCGCCGATTCTGACGACGAGGTCGCGCATGCGGTTGCTCATCAGGCCGGGTTCGGCGACCACGTCGGACAGGACCGCGAGATAGGCGTTGGCCCCCGCGGCCATCAGATAGAAGTAGCCGCCGTTGATCTCGATGATGACCATCTTCATCCGGCCGTCGCTGTCCGGGATCTCGTGGGCGACGGCATGGGCGAGGCTCTGGAGCCCCGCACAGGCCGCGGCGACACGGTCGGCGGCGTCCGGGTCGCCGCCGTAGCGCGCGATGCGCAGGCCGTCGGCGGAGAGCACCACGATCATCTCGATGCCCGGTACCCCGTCGGCGAGATCCTTGAGCATCCAGTCGAAGTTGGCGCGCTGCTGGATCACGTGTGGTCCCTCTCGTCGTCGGCCTCGATGCGGGCCGGCTCGTTGGTCGGCTGGGTGAGTGTGCTCGGGTCGGGGTCGCCCTTGAGTCCGTTCCAGAAGGCCTCCACCCACAGTCCGGGCTCGGGTTCCTTCTTCTCCGGCTCGGGGGCGGGCGCGGGCGTGGACCAGATGGTCGGCCTGCCCTCCCGCTCGGCCTTCTCGATGGCGGCCTGCTCGGCGAACCGCTGTGCCAGCGGTGTCTTGACCCGGCTGCGGCGCTGCGGCAGCCCTCCGGCGGTCCACTCGGTGACCTCGGGGACGTCGTCCTCCATGGACATGCCGGCGGGGATGCGCGGGCTGGTGGGGCGCCGCCTCTTCGGTGCGCGCTTGGGACCTTCGAGCGCACCTTCGGTCTTCGGCACGGCGCCGGCGCCGATGCCGTGGGCGAGTCCGGGGGCCGGATCGCTGGTCATCATCTCGCGCGGCACGATCAGGACGGCGCGGACGCCGCCGTACGCCGAGGAGCGCAGCGAGACCTGCATGTTGAACTGCGTGCACAGCCGGCCGACGACGGCCAGGCCCAGGCGCGGGGAATCGCCCAGGTCCTGGAGGTCGACACCGGCCTTGGCCTGCTCCAGCATGGACTCGGCCTTGGCCCGGGCCTCCTCGCTGAAGCTGACTCCGGCGTCCTCGATCTCGACGGCGACGCCGGTCTGCACCTCGCTCGCGGTGACGTGGACCTTGGTCTGCGGCGGCGAGTAGCGCGTGGCGTTGTCCAGGAGCTCCGCGACGGCGTGGATGACCGGCTCGACGGAGATGCCGCGGATGTTGACCTGGGCGATGGAGTCCAGCTTGATGCGGCGGTACTCCAGGATGCGGGACATGCCGCCGCGCAGCACGCTGTACAGCGGGACGGGATCGGGCCACTGACGGCCGGGGCGGCCGCCGCCGAGGACGGAGATGGAGTCGGCGAGGCGGCCGATCAGCGCGGTGCCGTGGTCGATGCGCAGCAGGTCGTCGAAGACCTCGGGGTTGCGCCCGTGGTCCTCCTCCATCTCGCGGAGTTCGTTGTTCTGCTGGTGCACGATCGCCTGCACACGGCGGGCGATGGAGACGAAGGAGCGCTGCGTGGAGTCGCGGAGCGCTTCCTCGCGGTCGATGATCTCGAGGACTGTCCTGATCAACATCAACTGCGACTCGGGGAGTTCGCGGTAGGAGGGGTCGATGTCGCCGATGTGGCGAATCACCTCCCCGGGGGAATTTCCGGATCGCAACCGGTGGATGGCGGCGGGTGCGATCTCCTGCGCGAGGCGGAGCATGTCCTCCTCGTGCGTGGCGACCCGTCGTTCCAGATACGCGCTGTTACGGGCGTGCTCGGCACGCAGGTCACGCAGGGCCCGGCCACGGCGCACCACTTCGGAAGCCACCGCGAGCACCAGGAGCGTGGCGACGGCACCGCACCAGACGACGGCCGTACGGGCCGGTTCCTGGACCACGGCGGCTGCGGCTCCGGTGGCCGCGGCCATCAGTATCGCGGGGAGCAACAGCACGCGCGCGTAGGGAAGTTCACGGCGTACGGGTGGAGATTGAACACTCACCATGTAAGGCCCTCGAAAAGGAATCGGCTTGGATGCGCATACATAGGGAACAAGCGCACGAATACATCTCAACTCGGTGCGCCGCGGGCGAGCTTAGTCCGACCGGATCATCGCTGTGTCATATTCGGCAAGCACCTGAAATGGGGTGCGGACAAGGAGTACTCTCAGCTCCATTTACACGCAGAGGCTCCGCTCGTACACGCTGCGTGACGGCGTACGGGCATGCGAAAACCACTCACCGTGACGGGTGAAGGTCAGCTGCCCGCGATCCTCAGCGCCGCGTCCGCGGTGGCTTCCGCAAACACCGCCACCGGACGGTCGGGGTCCGAGCGATGGACGAGGATGACCCCCTCGATCAGCCCGAACAGCAGATCCGTACGGAGATCGAGCTCGCTCTTGGCGAGTGCGCCGCCGGCCTCGGTCGCGGCGAGCAACTGCCGGTAGGCGTCCTTGAGTTCGGCGCGCACGGCATGGAAGCCGGCGAACCGCTCGGCGCGCACCTCGGGCAGCAGATAGAGGCCGCCCAGATTGTGCGGGCCGCCGCACAGCAGCTCCACGTCCGCGCGGCACAGCTCCCACAGCCGGTCCTCGGCCGCGGTCGTGTCGTCGGCGAGGAGCTCGCGGGCGTACCCGAGCGACGGGGTGACCGTGGACTCCAGGAGCCGGGCGAGCAGCTCCTCCTTGCCGGAGACGTAGTGGTACATGGACGCCTGACGCATGCCCGCACGTTCCGCGACGGCCCGGGTCGTGGTGGCCGCGTAACCCCGGGTGGTGAACAACTCGGCCGCGGCGGCGAGCAGTTCGTCACGCGGCTCCAGCCCACTGTCCGGCCGCTGCGCGGCACGCGGCCTGCCGACCCGCCGTCCACCCGTCGTTCCCATACGCCGATCCTCGCACAGGGCCCCATCCGGTGATCTTCGACGGAGCCCGGCCAGCACGGACGAGGCGCCTGGCGCGCACGGATGAGGCGCCCCGCGCACACGGGTGAGGGCTCGGTAACCACCCCGCAACCCCCGGGCAATCCCCGCGACCCACCCCGCTCCTAATTTCTGTCGCACGACAGAAATAGCACCGGAGCCGGAGGTCCCGCGATGGCGACATCGACCACTTACGGAGCCCGCGATCACGCTCGCGCCCAGGAGGGCGCCCGCGCCGAGGCCATGCCCGTCGTGCCGGCGGCGGACTGGCCGGAACCGCCGCACGAGGCGGGACCCCTGGTCTGGGCCGAGACAGTGGCGGGCGGCAACTACACGCACCGCGTCCTCGCCCGCGGCACCGAACTGCGCCTGACCGACCTGCGCGGCGACGCCTGCGCGCATCTGCTCCTGTACGCCGCGGACCGCCCCTGGGAGCGCCTGAACGTGGCCGACACGGTGAAGGTGCAGTGGAACGCCTATCTGGGTGAGGGCGTGCTGCTCCTGTCCGACCAGGGCCGGGTCCTCGCCTCGCTGGTGGCCGACACCTCCGGCCGGCACGACGCCCTGTGCGGCACCTCCACCCTCGTCCGCAACACCGAGCGGTACGGCGACGGCACCCCGCAGTCCGCCTCCCCCGCCGGACGGGAGCTGTTCAAGCTGGCTGCCGCGAAGAACGGACTCGCCCCGCGCGATCTGCCGCCCTCCCTCTCCTTCTTCCAGGGCGTGGAGGTCCGCGAGGACGGCGCCCTCGACTTCACCGGATCGGCGGGCCCGGGCGCGAGCGTGACGCTGCGCACCGAGCAGGACGTCACCGTGCTCGTCGCCAACGTGCCGCACCCCGCCGACCCGCGCCCCGACTACGTCAGCACCCCGCTGGAGGTGCTCGCCTGGCGCGCCGCCGCGACCGAACCCGTCGACCCGCTGTGGGACGCCACCCCCGAGGGCCGCCGCGCCTTCCTCAACACCGCCGAACTCCTTGCCGCGAGGGGGCTCGTATGACCACGACCGTCGTTCCCGCCCGTGCCGCCTGGTCCGCCGTCGTCCGCGCCGGTCAGACCCTCACCGTCACCGATCTGCACGGCAACCAGGCCGTCGACTTCCTCGTCTACGACGCCCACGACACGTCCGTGCGCTACAGCGCGCCCGACACGATCCACGCCCAGGGCAACGTCTTCCTGACCACGGGCACCGTGCTGATGTCGAACGAGCACACCCCGCTGATGACCGTGGTCGACGACGAGGTGGGCCGCCACGACACGGTCGGCGGCGCCTGCTCCAAGGAGTCCAACACGCTCCGCTACGGCCACCACACCTGGTCGCAGCACGCGTGCGTGGACAACTTCCTGGCGGAGGGCGCCCGTCACGGCCTCGGCAAGCGGGACCTGGTCTCCAACATCAACTGGTACATGAACGTGCCGGTCGAGAAGGACGGCACCCTCGGCATCGTCGACGGCATCTCGGCCCCCGGTCTGAAGCTGACCCTGCGCGCCGAGTGCGACGTCCTGGTGCTCGTCTCCAACTGCCCGCAGATCAACAACCCCTGCAACGGCTTCGAGCCGACCGCGGTGGAGATGACGATCGGGGCCGCGGTGACGATCGGGGCCACCGGATGACCTTCGACACCCTGCTGGTCGCCAACCGGGGCGAGATCGCGGTACGGATCATCCGCACCGCCCGCGAACTCGGCCTGCGCACGGTCGCCGTGTACTCCGACCCGGACCGCTCGGCACCCCATGTGCGGCTCGCGGACAAGGCCGTACGACTGGGCCCCGCGCCCGCCAAGGAGTCGTACCTCGACGCGGACCTGGTGCTGAAGGCGGCCAAGGACACGGGGGCGGGGGCCATTCACCCCGGATACGGCTTCCTGTCCGAGGACGCGGCCTTCGCACGACGCTGCGAGGAGGCCGGGATCGTGTTCGTGGGCCCGACGCCGGAGCAGCTGGAGCTCTTCGGCGCCAAGCACACGGCACGGGCGGCGGCCGAGTCGGCGGGGGTGCCGCTGGCGCCGGGGACGGGACTGCTGGCCTCGCTGACGGAGGCGCAAGCGCAGGCGGAGGTCATCGGCTATCCCGTCATGCTCAAGGCGACCGGCGGTGGCGGCGGCATCGGCATGTCGGCATGTCGCTCCGGCGATGAACTCGCGGACGCCTGGGAGCGCGTGCAGCGCGTCGCCGCCGCCTCCTTCTCCTCCGCCGGTGTCTTCCTGGAACGCCTCGTCGAGCACGCCCGCCATGTCGAGGTGCAGGTCTTCGGCGACGGAGCGGGCCGGGTCGTCACCTTCGGCGACCGCGACTGCTCTCTGCAGCGCCGCAACCAGAAGGTGCTGGAGGAGGCACCGGCACCGGGGCTGCCGGACCGCGTGCGCCAACAACTCGCGCGCTCGGCACGCGACTTGTGCTCCTCGGTCGGCTACCGCTCCGCCGGAACCGTCGAGTTCGTCTACGACGCCGCCCGCGAGGAGGCGTACTTCCTGGAGGTCAACACCCGCCTCCAGGTGGAGCACCCGGTCACCGAGGAGATCTACGGCGTCGACCTGGTCGCCTGGATGCTGCGGCTGGCCCGCGGCGAGAGGGACGTCGTGCGCGAGCCGGACGCCCCTCGCGGCCATGCCGTCGAGGCCCGGATCTACGCCGAGGACCCGTCACGCGAACACCGGCCCAGCGCCGGGCTGTTGACGCGGGTCGAGTTCCCGCCGGGCGTGCGCGTCGACGGCTGGGTGGAGACCGGTACCGAGGTGACGACGTCGTACGACCCGATGCTCGCGAAGGTGATCGCGTACGGCTCGGACCGGGCCCACGCGCTCCAGCGGCTCGACGAGGCGCTGGCCCGCACCCGCGTCGACGGCATCGAGACGAACCTGGGCCTTGTCAGGGCGGCGCTAGCGGACCCCCGGTTCGCCGGGGCGACCCACTCCACGGCGACCCTTGCCGGGGTGCGCGACCGCACGCCCCGGATCGAGGTCGTCTCCGCGGGCACCCTCACCACCGTGCAGGACTGGCCGGGCCGCACCGGCTACTGGCAGGTCGGGGTGCCCCCGTGCGGCCCGATGGACGACCTGTCCTTCCGGCTCGGCAACCAGGCACTCGGCAACCACGAGGGGGCGCCGGGCCTCGAATGCACCCTCCAGGGCCCGTCGTTGAGGTTCAGCCACACCACCACCGTGTGTGTGACGGGAGCCCCCGCACCGGTGACCGTGGACGGCTCCGCGGTCGCCCAGTGGGAGCCGGTGACCGTGCCCGCGGGGGCCGTGCTGGACATCGGGGCGCCCCTGGAACACGGTCTGCGGACCTATGTGCTGTTCGCCCGGGGGCTCGACGTACCCGCGTTCCTGGGCAGCGCGAGCACCTTCACGCTGGGCCGCTTCGGCGGACACGGCGGACGGGCGCTGCGGACCGGTGACGTCCTGCACGGGGGCGGCCGGGTCGAGGGCAGGCCGGTCGAGGACCCGCCCCGCTTCACCCGGACCTGGCACATCGGCGCCGCCGAAGGCCCCCACGCGGCACCGGAGTTCTTCACCGAGGACGACATCCGCGACTTCTACGCCGCCGACTGGAAGGTCCACTTCAACTCGGCCCGCACCGGAGTCCGCCTCGTCGGCCCGAAGCCGCGCTGGGCGCGCACCGACGGCGGTGAGGCGGGCCTGCATCCCTCCAACATCCACGACACCCCCTACTCCGTCGGCGCCGTCGACTACACCGGCGACATGCCGGTGCTGCTGGGCCCGGACGGCCCCTCGCTCGGCGGTTTCGTGTGCCCGGCGACCGTGCTGAGCGGCGAGCGCTGGAAGCTGGGCCAGCTGCGGCCCGGCGACACCGTGCGGTTCCTGCCGGTGGACGTCGACGGAGAGCCCCGCCCCGCCATCGTCGACGGCGGCATCCTCGCCCGCGACGGCGATGTGACCTACCGCCGCAGCGGCGACGACAACCTGCTCGTCGAGTTCGGCCCGATGCAGCTCGACCTGGCGCTGCGCATGCGCGTCCACGCGCTGATGGAGGCGGTGTCCGACGCCTGCCCGGACGGGGTCACCGACCTCACGCCCGGTATCCGCTCGCTCCAGATCCAGACCGACCCACGGCGACTCCCGCAGCACGAACTCCTCGCCACGGTACGGGAGATCACCGCGTCCCTCCCCCCGAGCGACCAGCTCGTCGTGCCCTCCCGGACCGTCCACCTCCCCCTGTCCTGGGACGACCCGGCGACCCGCGAGGCGATCGCCCGCTACATGGCGGGGGTACGGGACGACGCGCCCTGGTGCCCGTGGAACATCGAGTTCATCCGCAGGGTCAACGGGCTGGACTCGGTGAACGACGTCTACGACACGGTCTTCGACGCGGAATACCTCGTCTTGGGCCTGGGCGACGTCTACCTGGGCGCGCCCGTGGCCACGCCCCTCGACCCACGGCACCGCCTGGTGACCACCAAGTACAACCCGGCCCGCACCTGGACCGCGGAGAACTCCGTCGGCATCGGCGGCGCCTATCTGTGCATTTACGGCATGGAGGGGCCCGGCGGCTACCAGTTCGTGGGCCGTACGACCCAGGTGTGGTCGGGGTGGCAGCAGCGCGGCGCGTTCGAGCCGGGGTCGCCCTGGCTGCTCAGGTTCTTCGACCGGATCAAGTGGTATCCGGTCGACGCCGACGAACTCCTGGAGCTGCGGGCCGACATCACCTCCGGGCGGTTCGTGCCGCGGATCGAGGAGGGCACCTTCTCCCTCTCCGCGTACCAGGCGTTCCTCGCCGAGAACGCCGAGTCCATAGCGGAGTTCAGGGACCGCCAGCAGACGGCCTTCGCCGCCGAGCGGGACGCCTGGGAGGCGGCGGGCGAGTTCGCCCGGGCGGACGCGGTGAGCGCCCCGGCCACACCCCCGGCGTCCTTCGAGGTCCCCGAGGGCGGCCGGATCGTCGAAGCCGAGTTCACGGCCTCCGTCTGGCAGGTGAACGTCGAGCCGGGCGACGAGGTCACCGCAGGCCAGCCGCTGCTCGCGCTGGAGGCGATGAAGATGGAGTCCAGGGTGCACGCACCGATGGACGGCGTGGTGACGGAGATCCTGGCGAGGCCGGGCGACCAGGTGGAGGCGGGGACGGCGTTGGTCGTCCTCGCGCCCGTGAAGTGAGAGAGGCACACATGCTGTCGAGAGTCCGAGCGGCCTACGCACGCATCGAGGCGGTGGACCGCCCCGAGATCTGGATCGACCTGCGCCCGCAGGACGAGGTCGAGGCGGAGGCCCGCGCCCTGGCCGAGCGCGTGGCCGCCGGTGAGCACCTCCCCCTCGCCGGCCGCCTCCTCGCCGCCAAGGGCAACATCGACGTCGCGGGGCTGCCCACGACGGCGGGCTGTCCGGCGTACGCCTACCACCCCGAGGCCGACGCACCGGCGGTGGCCCGACTGCGGGCGGCGGGCGCGATCGTCCTGGGCACCACGAACCTGGACCAGTTCGCGACCGGCCTGGTCGGCACCCGCTCCCCCCACGGCGCGGTACGCAACGCCCACGACTCGCGGCGCATCAGCGGCGGCTCCAGCTCCGGTTCGGCAGTGGCGGTGGCCCTCGGCATCGTCGACCTCGCCCTCGGCACCGACACCGCGGGCTCGGGCCGGGTACCGGCCGCCTTCAACGGCATCGTCGGCCTCAAGCCCACCCGGGGCCTGGTCCCGACGGCGGGAGTCGTCCCGGCCTGCGCCTCCCTCGACTGCGTGACGGTCTTCGCCCGCACCCTCCCGGAGGCCGAACAGGCACTGGCCTTCATGACCTCCCCGCCGACCCGCGACCTCCCCCCGCTCCCCCAGCGCGAGCCGGGACCATGGCGCGTCGCGGTCCCGTCCCGCGACCAGCTCGGCGAACTGGACGAGGGCTGGGCGGAGGCATACGAGGCGACGGTGGAGCAGCTGGTCACGGCGGGCGCGTCGGTCCGCGAGATCGACCTCGCCCCGTTCACCGAGGCGGCCGCGATGCTCTACGAGGGCGCCTTCGTCGCCGAGCGCTACACCGCGGTCGGGAGCTTTGTCGACAAGTTGACCTCAGAAGGCGGCGCCGGTCTCGACCCCACCGTCGCCGGCATCATCACCCGCGCCCGCGACATCCCGGCCCACCAGCTCTACACCGACCAGGACCGCCTCACGGCCCTGAGGGCACGGGCCGAGGCCGAACTCGCCGACGCGGACGCCCTGCTGCTCCCCACCACACCGGGCCACCCCACCCTCGCCGAGGTCACCGCCGACCCCCTGGGCGCCAACGCCCGCCTGGGCCGCTTCACCAACTCCACCAACCTCTTCGACCAAGCGGCCGTGGCCGTCCCGGCGGGCGAGGTGAACGGCCTCCCCTTCGGCGTGATGCTGATCGGCCCGGCGTTCACGGACGAGCGACTGGCACGGATCGCCGCGCTGCTTCAGCCGGAGACACGACTGGCCGTGGTCGGCGCCCACCTCTCGGGCCAGCCCCTCAACCCCCAACTCCTGGCCTTGGGGGCCCGCCTGGACCGTACGACCACGACGGCCGCCGTATACCGGCTGCACGCCCTGCGCACGACCCCACCGAAGCCGGGCCTGGTGCACGTCGGTGAGGGCGGGGCCGCGATCGAGGCAGAGGTGTGGCACCTGCCGCCCGAGGGCCTGGGCCGCCTGCTGTCCGCACTCCCCCGCCCGATGACCCTGGGCAGCGTGAAACTGGCAGACGGATCCGAGGTCCCCGGCTTCCTGTGCGAACCAAGCGCCTTGGAGGCAGCCGAGGACATCACCCAGTACGGAGGCTGGCGGTCCTATGTGAACGCCGAGGAGGCCTGACTCCCCAGGGGCGCGGGGCTGTATCGATGTGCGGCTCCGCCGCGTGGGCGCGACCAGCCACAGTCCCCCCGCACCCGCCCACGCACCCGTCACCCCACAGACGAGTAGGCGACAACTCCCCGCAACAGCTCATCAACCGCCTTACGCGCGTTCTTCGCGACCGTAGACCCCTGCCCACCGGAAACAGGCGCGGCCGCGGAGATCTGCCCCAGCACATCGATCACCTGCTTGCACCACCGCACGAAGTCCCCCGCCGGCATATCCGCCTCACGCAGCACCTCGTCGAGCCCCTTCCCGGAAGCCCACATGTACGCGGCCCAGGCGAACCCCAGATCCGGCTCCCGCTGCCCCACACCCTCGGTCTGGGTGATCCGGAAGTCCTCCTCCAGGGCGTCGAGCCGCCCCCAGATCCGCACCATCTCCCCGAGCGCGGCCTTCGCCTTGCCCGACGGCAGCTTGGGCGCCATCGCATCGTCACCGACCCGCGCCTCGTACACCAACGCCGAGACGCACGCCGCGAGTTCGGCGGGAGCGAGCCCCTCCCACACCCCGGCCCGCAGACACTCGCTGGCCAGCAGATCGAGCTCGCCGTAGAGCCGCGCCAGCCGCTTGCCGTGCTCGGTGACCTCGTCGCCGCGCAGATAGTCCAGCTCGGTCAGCAGCGCGACGATCCGGTCGAAGGTCCGCGCGATGGTGTTGGTGCGGCCCTCGATACGCCGCTCCAGCTGCGAGGTGTCCCGCAGCAGCCGGTGATAGCGCTCGGCCCACCGCGCATGGTCCTCACGCTCGTCGCACCCATGGCAGGGATGGGCCCGGATGGCCGTCCGCAAGCGCGCGATCTCACGGTCGTCCGCGGCCTGCGAGCGCTTCTTGCGCGCCCGCTCCGGCGGAATGTGCCCCGCCTTGGTGCGCAGTGCGGAGGCGAGGTCCCGACGCGACTGCGGGGAGCGCGGGTTGAAGGACTTCGGGATCCGCATCCGCTCCAACGCCTCGACCGGCACCGGGAAGTCCATCGAGGCGAGCCGCTTGACCTGCCGTTCGGCGGTCAGCACCAGCGGGCGCGGCCCGTCGTGCTGCTCGAATCCGCGATGCCCGTTGGACCGCCCGGCGGGCAGCCCCGGATCCAGCACCAGCGCGAGACCGGCGTACTTGCCCGTCGGCACATGGATGACGTCACCCGGCTTGAGCTTCTCCAGCGCGACGGCCGCCTCGGCCCGCCGCTCGTTGGCACCCTGCCGGGCCAGCTCGGTCTCGCGGTCCTTCAGCTCGCGCCGCAGTCGCGCGTACTCCTCGAAGTCGCCGAGGTGGCAGGTCATGGACTCCTTGTAGCCCTCGAGCCCCTCCTCGTTGCGCTGCACCTGCCGCGAGATCCCCACGACCGACTTGTCGGCCTGGAACTGCGCGAAGGACGTCTCAAGGAGCTCACGCGAGCGGTGCCGCCCGAACTGCTCGACGAGGTTGACCGCCATGTTGTACGACGGCTTGAAGCTGGAGCGCAGCGGATACGTACGCGTGCCCGCGAGGCCCGCCAGATGCTCGGGGCTGCTCCCGCGCTGCCACAGCACGACGGCATGTCCCTCGACGTCGATACCGCGCCGCCCGGCACGCCCGGTCAACTGCGTGTACTCACCCGGGGTGATGTCCGCGTGCTGCTCGCCGTTCCACTTGACGAGCTTCTCCAACACCACCGACCGCGCGGGCATGTTGATGCCCAGCGCGAGCGTCTCGGTCGCGAACACGGCCTTCACCAGGCCCCGGACGAACAGTTCCTCGACGACCTCCTTGAACGTCGGCAGCATGCCCGCGTGATGGGCCGCGATGCCGCGCTCCAGGCCCTCCAGCCACTCGTAGTAGCCCAGGACGTGCAGGTCCTCGGTCGGAATGGCGGCGGTGCGCTCCTCGACGAGGGCACGCACCTTGCCCCGCGCCTCGTCGTCGTTGAGCCGCAGACCGGCGTACAGACACTGCTGTACGGCGGCCTCGCAGGCGGCCCGGCTGAAGATGAAGGTGATCGCGGGCAGCAGCCCTTCGGCGTCGAGCCGCTCGATGACCTCGGGCCGGCCGGGGGTCCACACCCGCGACCGCTGTCTGCGGTCCCGCTCCCGGTCGGCCTCGCGCATCGCACGGCCGCGTCTGCGGTCCTGGTACGACGGGCGCTGGGCCTCCATCCGGGCCAGCCGTTTGAGGTCGGGGTTGACGGCCTTCTTCTGGCCCTCGCCCTCCTCGAACAGGTCGTACATCCGCCGCCCGGCGAGCACGTGCTGGAACAGCGGCACGGGCCGGTGCTCGGAGACGATCACCTCGGTGTCGCCGCGGACGGTGTCCAGCCAGTCGCCGAACTCCTCGGCGTTGGACACGGTCGCGGAGAGGGAGACCAGGGTGACGGACTCCGGAAGGTGGATGATCACCTCCTCCCAGACGGCGCCGCGGAAGCGGTCGGAGAGGTAGTGCACCTCGTCCATGACCACGTACCCGAGCCCGAGCAGGGTCTGCGAACCCGCGTACAGCATGTTCCGCAGCACCTCGGTGGTCATCACGACCACCGGTGCCTCGGAGTTGACGCTGTTGTCGCCGGTGAGCAGACCGACCTTGTCGGCGCCGTAACGGCGCGACAGGTCGGCGTACTTCTGGTTCGACAGTGCCTTGATGGGTGTCGTGTAGAAGCACTTCTTGCCCTGTTGCAGGGCGAGGTGGACGGCGAACTCGCCCACGATCGTCTTGCCCGAGCCGGTGGGGGCGGCCACCAGCACGCCCTTTCCCGTCTCGAGCGCCTGACAGGCCTCGATCTGGAAGGGGTCGAGGCCGAAGTCGTACATCTCGCGGAAGTCGGCGAGCGCGGTGGCCTGCTCGGCAGCGCGCACGCGCGCGGCCGCGTACCGCTCGGCCGGTGAGAGGTCCTCTGTCATCGTGCTTTCGAGCGTACCGGGCCCCACTGACAACAGGACGATCATTATCCGGATCCCGTCTTGTCAAACCCCGGGTCCGTGCACTTCAGAGCGCCGCGACGCGCACCGCCCCCGGAACGCAGCGCGCGGTCAGCGGCAGCGGCCCGAGCGGCTCCCCGTCGGCGTACCCCGTGATCCTCTCGGCGCTGATCTCCACTTTCGCCGCCCGGTGCACGGTGACCTTGGCGTGGTCGACGTGCGTGCCCCGGTACACGCTCGGGAACACCCTGAGCAGCGTGGCCCGGCTGCAGTCCCCGACCACGGTGATGTCGAACAGCCCGTCGGTGAGGTCGGCGCCGGGACAGATCCGCATGCCGCCGCCGTACGACGACCCGTTGCCGACCGCGACGAGGGTCGCCTCGATCTCCCGGACCTCGCCGTCGTCGAGCCTGATCCGGTACGGGAAGGGCCGGAAGGCGGCCAGCTCGGCGATCATCGCCAGGTCGTACTTGAAGCGGCCGGTCGGCCATCGCATGCGGTTGCCCCGGTCGTTGACGCGGGAGTCGAAGCCGGAGGCGAGGACGGTGCCGAACCAGCGGTCGTCCACCTGTCCCAGGTCGATGTCGCGCAGGTCGCCTCCCTTGAGCGCCTCGGCGATCCGCCGGCCCGCGGCGGCCGGGTCCCGTACCGGCAGGCCCAGGGCGCGGGCGAGGTCGTTGCCGGTGCCGACGGCGACCAGACCGAGCGGGGTGCGGGTGCCGGCGACGGCCTGGAGGGCCAGGTTGGCCATGCCGTCGCCGCCGACGGCGACCAGGGCGCCGGTGCCGTCCGCGACAGCGGCACGCGCGCGTGTGAGGGCGTCCTCGGCGTTCTCCCCGAGGACCGTACGCACGGAGAAACCGGCCGCCCGCAACGCGGAAGCGGCCGGCTGCGCCGCGTGGGCGCCCCGGCCGCGACCCGCGGTGGGGTTGACGAAGAGGGTGATCTCGCTGGTCACGTCACTGACCCTACGAGCGGCTGGTCGATCTTCAGGTCACGTCGTCATAACCGTTGACCCGCTCCGGTCCCGACGCCTGCTCGGGCAGTGCCCGGCTCGCGGAGACCGTCTCGATCTCGCCGATGTCCTCGGGGGTGAGGTCCAGGTCGGAGGCCTCGTCGTCGGCGGGGCCCTCGGCCTCCTTGTTGCGTCGACGCCTGTCGTTGAGCAGGGAGAAGAGCGTCGCGATGAAGTACAGCACCCAGATGGGCCCGGCCAGCGCGAGCATGCTCAGCGGGTCCGTGCTCGGCGTCGCCACGGCGGCGAACACGGTGATACCCATGATCATCCCGCGCCACCAGCCGAGCATCCGCTTGCCGGTGATCATGCCGGTGAGGTTGAGCATGACCAGGAGCAGCGGCAGCTCGAACGAGAGACCGAAGACGATCACCATGCGGGTGACGAGCTGGAGCAGATCGTCCAGCGGCAGCAGGTTGTCGATGCTGCCGCTCGGTGTGAAGTCGATCAGCACCTTCGCCGTGGTGGGGAGCACCGAGTACGCGAAGTAGGCGCCGCCGATGAACAGCGGGGCGCCCGTGAAGACGAAGGCGTAGGCGTACTTCTTCTCGTGCCGGTGCAGGCCCGGGGCGATGAACGCCCACAGCTGGTACAGCCAGATCGGCGAGGCCAGCACGATGCCTGCCGTCAGCGAGACCTGGAGGGCCAGGGTGAAAGGCGCGAGCAGACCGTTGATCGTGATCCGGGCGCACTTCTCGGTGGTCTCGGACGCGTTGGCGAGCTGCTCGAAGCTCTGATCGCAACCGATCGAGTCCAGGATCGGCTTCGTCAGGAAGTTGATGATGTCGTTGTAGAAGAAGGCGGCGACGACCGTCACGAGGACGATGGCCAGCAGTGCCTTCGCGAGCCGGTTGCGGAGCTCACGAAGGTGATCCGCAAGGGGCATCCGCCCCTCGGGATCCTTCTCCTCATTGCGGGCAGACTTCAGCAACCCACGTTCCCATCTCGTGCGGCGGGCCGGAGGTCACCGGCCCTGCGTCAGCGCTTGGTCGTGTCCGTCGGCTCGGTGACCGGGCGGGAGCTGGTCACATCGCCGGGAGCGGCCTGGATGGTGCGCTGGACCTGGGACTGCTGGTCGTCCTGGGGCGGAGCGGACGCGGCGGTCGCGTTGTCCTGGCCCTCGGACTTCATCGCCTTCGCCTCGCTCTTGAGGATGCGCGCGGACTTGCCGAGCGAGCGCGCCATGTCGGGAAGCTTCTTCGCGCCGAACAGCAGGATGATGACGACGAGGATGAGAATGATCTCGGGGGCGCCGAGCCTTCCGAACATAAGTCTTTACCTTCTCACCGAGGCGGCTGGGGTGGGGTGCTGTCCGACCGGTCGGACAGGTGTCCGAACGATCGTGTTGTCAGCGATCGTAACGCTCAGGGGTGAACGTGAGGCAATCCCCGTGCGTACTCCCGGTCCGCGACCCGGGCCTCGTTCTCCGGTCCGCGACCAGCAGCGTACCTGGCCCCGCCCCCGGGGTGACAGGGCGAAGTGACCCAAAACGCTTCCGGCGCAGGACTCACATCCCGTGCACAGCGGGACTTACAGCGCGTCCACGGAGCGGGCGGTGCTCACGGCGGCCCGCTCCAGGTCCTCCGCGGCCCTGCCGATGCACTGGGCGGAGTCCGCGACCTGCCGTCCCAGCCGCTGCGCCTCAAGGAACACCCGCACGGCGAGCACTCCGAGCACGAGAAGACCCAGGAAACCCACAGCGATCGCGAACATCGGCCAGAACATGGTGCCGAGCCTAGAGGGTGGAGTGCAGCCGCAGGGTGCTGACCCCACCACCGGTCAGCAGCTCGACGATCCGCTCCCCCGCGGGCTTGCGGACGGAGGCGTCGCAGTCGGGGCAGGTGAAGGAGTAGAAGGTCGTCTTGCTGGTGGCGCCGACGACCAGCCGAAGCGCCCCGGCGGCGAGCTCGAACCGGCCACGGCAGTCCGGGCAGCCCGCCCGGAACACCATCGGGGAGACGCTCCGCATTCCCGCGAACGCGGACGCCACCGACATCCCCTGCACACCAGACGCCGCCGACTCGCTCAAAGCTCCTGCTCCTGCCTGTCGTACTGCCCGTCGTCCTTCGTATGAGTTCGGTGTGAACCCTGCGCCTCGACCCCGTCGTACGCCGCCAGCGCCTCGCGGGCCGCCAGCCGGGCACTGTCGGCGAGCTCGGGCGGCGAGACGATCCGGCCGTCGCGGCCGAGCCGCAGCGCCAGCCGGCGCAGGGACGTGGGGTCGGGGGTGCGCAGGGTAATACGCAGCCCGCCGTCCGGAAGCTCATCCGCACTGTCGTGCGGGTAGTACTCGGCGACCCAGCGCCCGCCCGGGCTCACCTCGACGACGACCTCCGGGTCCTCGGCGGCCGGCTGCACCAGCGCCTCGGAGAGGTCCCGCAGCTCGATCTCGGGCGGCGCGGACGGCTCGTCGAGGATCTTGATCTCGGCGACCCGGTCGAGCCGGAAGGTGCGCCGCGCCTCGGAGCGGCGGCACCAGGCCTCGACGTAGGTGTGACCGACGCTGACCAAGCGGATCGGGTCGATCTCGCGCTCGGTGACCTCGTCGCGGGCGGGCGAGTAGTAGCGGATCCACAGCCGGCGCCGCTCGGAGATCGCCCGGTCGACGTCGGCGAAGACGCCGCCCTCGGACTCGAAGGTCACCGACAGCCGGGAGCTGGCGCTGGCCTGCTCCCCCGCCGCGGCCTCCACCTTCGCGGTGGCCCGCAGCAGCGCCTGCCGGTCGCCCTCGCGCAGACCGGGCAGGGTCGAGACGGCGCGGGCGGCGACGAGCAGCGCGGTGGCCTCGTCGGCGGCGAGCCGCAGCGGTTCGGCGACGTCATCGGGGTTGTGCCACCAGATGCGCTCGCCGTCGGTGTCGATGTCGAGAAGGTCGCCGCCGCGGAAGCTGGTGCCGCACATGGGCAGCACGTCGAGGTCGGAGACGAGCTCGTCCTCGGTGATCCCGAAGGCGCGGGCGACGTCCTCGACACGGGCGCCGGGCCGCTCCTTCAGATACGTCACCAGGGAGAGCATCCGCCGGGTCTGGTCGATGGCGTTGACGGGCCTGACCGGTTTGCCTGCCACTGTGTTGCTCGCTCCCCCTCAGCCCTTGGCCACGGCACGCAGCCGGTCCACCACATCGGCCCGCAGTTCGGCGGGTTCCAGGACGACCACGTCCGGACCGAACTCCACCAGCCAGGCGTCCAGGCCATGGCCGTACGGAATCTCCAACTCGTCCCACCCGTCGCCCAGTTCCCGCACCGCGGTGGCCTTCGCGCGCAGCGGGTAGCCGGCGTCGGTGCGCAGCCGGATCAGCGCGCTGCGGTCGGCGGTCTCCCCCGCCCAGCTCGCCACGGTCTCGCGGACGGTCACCACGTCGGGCACCTCGGCGGTGAAGCGGGCCCCGCGCGAACGCACCTTGCCGGTGATCCGGGACAGCCGGAACACCCGCTCGGCGCCCCGGTCGCGGTCCCAGCCCGCCAGATACCAGTGGCCGCGCCAGCACTCCAGCGCCCACGGCTCGACATGGCGGGTCTCGGGGCGTGCGGCGGTGGCCTTGCGGTACTCGAAGACGACCGGGCGGCGGTCGCGGCAGGCCAGCATCAGCGGCTCGAACGCGGCCTCGTGCACGGGGATCCGGGGCTCGAGGGCGCCATGGGCCTCGTACGGGTCGAAGTCCTCGGGCAGCCCGGCCGCGCGCAGCTTCTGCAGGGCGCCACTGGCCGCGCCCGCGAGCCGCGCCTGCTGCCACACCTTGGCGGCGAGACCGAGGGCGGCGGCCTCCTCGGCGTCGAGGGTGACGGGCGGGAGGCGGTTGCTGTCGCGGCGGGCGAGGTAGCCGACCTCGCCGTCGAGGTTCTCCACGGTCTCGATGACGAGCCCGAGTTCGCGCAGATCGTCCTTGTCGCGCTCGAACATGCGGTTGAAGCTGTCGTCCGAGTTCGCTTCCAGATAGGCCTCGATGGACTCACGCAGCTCACGCTTGCTCAGCGGCCTGCGCGTCCCCAGCAGACACAGCGCCAGGTTCATCAGCCGCTCGGCCTTGGCAATGGCCATCGACGCCCTTCGCCTCCCTATGGTGCTTACGGACGATGACCGTACCGCCCCGCGGTGGCGCGGCAAAAGCCGAGGGCCCATGCCCGGACAGGCATGGACCCCAGGTGATCAACAATGATCGTACGACGATCAGACGCCGAGCAGGTCGACGACGAAGATCAGCGTCTCGCCGGGCTTGATGGCCGGAGTCGGGCTCTGGTTGCCGTAGGCGAGGTGCGCGGGGATGGTCAGCTGACGACGGCCGCCGACCTTCATACCCTGCACGCCCTGGTCCCAGCCCTTGATGACACGGCCGCCACCGAGCGGGAACTTGAACGGCGTACCGCGGTTCCAGCTGGCGTCGAACTCCTCGCCGGTGCTGAAGGCGACACCCACGTAGTGCACGGTCACGTTCTGACCGGCCTTCGCGACCTCGCCGTCGCCCTCCCAGATGTCCTTGATCTCGAGGTCCGCCGGGGCTTCGCCCTCAGGGAAGTCGATCTCGGGCTTCTCGATGCTCACGTCTCTAGCTCCTGCTTGTCTGCGGAAAGGCAACGCACACAGTCTTACACCCCGAAGGGGTCAGAGCTTCGCCAGGATGTCGACCGTGAACACCAACGTCGAGTCCTTCTCGATGCCACTGCCGCTGGGCGGGTTGTCGCCGTAGCCCAGGGCCGGCGGGATGACGATGAGGACGCGGCTGCCGACCTTCTTGCCGGTCAGACCCTGCTTCCAGCCCTTGACGACCCCGTCGAGGGAGAACGACGTCAGGGTCTTCCTGGCGTACGTCGAGTCGAACTCCTTGCCGGAGTCCCACAGCACGCCCTTGTACTGCACCAGCAGGCTGCTGTCGGCCTCGGCCTCCTCGCCGTCACCCTCGATGATGTAGCTCGACACGAGCTTGGTGGGCGCGTCCTTCTTGGGGATCTCGATGGAGGGCGCCTTGCCGTCGGTGTTCGTCCCCACCTTGGGCAGGTCCACGTTGTCCTGCGCCACGTCCGTGCCCTTGGCGGAGCTCGTGACCGGGTACACGCCCTTCATGTCCACCACGAACACCAGCGTGTCGGTGCCCTTGATGCCACCCTCCGCGTAGCCCTCCTTTCCGTAGCCCCAGGTGGGCGGGACGGAGAACTCGACACGGCTGCCGACCTTCTTGCCCACCAGCGCGTACCGCCAGCCGTCGATGACGCTGGCCTGGGAGAGCTGGATGGCGAGCGCGGCACCCCGGTCGAAGGAGTTGTCGAAGACCTTGGCCGTGTCCCAGATCTGGCCGAGGTAGTCGGCCACCAGGAAGTCGCCCTCCGCGGCCGTCCGGCCGTTGCCCGCGACAAGCGTCTTCACCGCGATCTGGTCGGACGGGTCACCGCTGCCCTTGGCGACGGTGGGCTTCTCACCGAACTTCGCGCCCGCGGTGATCGCCGGCAGCGGACCGTCCACGATCTTCGGCGCCGGCGCCGGCGCGGCGGACGTGGCCGAGGCGGACGGCGACGCGCTGTCACCGCTCTCCGCCGAACTCGCCCCGTCGTCGTTGCACGCGGCGAGCGTGGCCATTCCAGCGGGTACGGCAATCAGTAGTGAGCGTCGGCGCACGGTAAGAGCCTCGTAATCGGTCGATCTTGTGGATGGCGTGCGCGCAACTCTACGGCGTGAGAAGGGCGCCGTACGGATAACGTACGGCGCCCGTGTGGCGTTCCGGAAGGCGATCCGGAACGCATTGCTCACATACCGGCGATCAGCTTCTCCACCCGGTCGTCGACCGAACGGAACGGGTCCTTGCACAACACCGTGCGCTGGGCCTGGTCGTTGAGCTTGAGATGCACCCAGTCGACGGTGAAGTCCCGGCGCTGTTCCTGAGCCCGGCGGATGAAGTCACCGCGAAGGCGGGCCCGAGTGGTCTGCGGGGGCACGGACTTGCCCTCGAAGATCTTCAAGTCGTTGCAGATACGGGCCGCTTGGCCCTTCCTCTCCAGAAGGTAGTAGAGACCACGACGACGGTGGATGTCGTGATACGCGAGGTCTATCTGCGCGACCCTCGGGTGGGACATGGTCATGTTGTGCTTGGCCCGGTACCGCTCGATGAGCTTGTACTTCATGACCCAGTCGATCTCGGTGCCGATCCGGTCGAGGTCCTCGGCCTCGATCGAGTCCAGCACCCGGCCCCACAGCTCCAGGACCTGCTCGACCGTCCCGGTGCGGATGCCGCGGCGCTCCACGAAGTCCACGGCCTTCTCGTAGTACTCGCGCTGCACCTCCAGCGCGGAGGCCTCCCGGCCACTGGCCAGACGCACCTTGCGCCGGCCGGTGATGTCGTGGCTGACCTCGCGGATCGCCCGGATCGGGTTCTCCAGGGTCAGGTCGCGCATCACGGTGCCCGCCTCGATCATGCGCAGCACCAGGTCGGTCGCGCCGACCTTGAGGAGCATGGTCGTCTCGGACATGTTCGAGTCGCCCACGATGACGTGCAGGCGGCGGTAGCGCTCGGCGTCGGCGTGCGGTTCGTCGCGCGTGTTGATGATCGGCCGGGAACGCGTCGTCGCCGAGGAGACGCCCTCCCAGATGTGCTCGGCCCGCTGGCTGACGCAGTACACGGCGCCACGCGGGGTCTGCAGGACCTTGCCCGCGCCACAGAGCAGCTGGCGGGTGACAAGGAAGGGAATGAGGATGTCCGCGAGCCGGGAGAACTCCCCGTGGCGGGCGACGAGATAGTTCTCGTGACACCCGTAGGAGTTGCCCGCCGAGTCGGTGTTGTTCTTGAAGAGGTAGACGTCGCCCGCGATTCCTTCCTCGTGCAGGCGTCGTTCGGCGTCCACCAGGAGTCCTTCGAGAATGCGCTCGCCTGCTTTGTCGTGCGTGACCAGTTCCGTCACGTTGTCACATTCGGGAGTCGCGTATTCCGGATGTGACCCGACATCGAGATAGAGGCGGGCGCCGTTTCGCAGAAAGACATTGCTGCTGCGGCCCCATGACACGACACGGCGGAAGAGGTACCGCGCCACCTCGTCGGGAGACAGGCGTCGCTGTCCCCTGAACGTACACGTGACGCCGTACTCGTTCTCCAGCCCGAAAATGCGGCGGTCCATGACTGAACATTACGCCCGATCCCCTGTGCTGAAACGGGGTTCGACGGCACGGTTTGGATCATTTTCCGATGAAGCCGCAACCACCCCCCGCCCATCGGGAGCTGCGAGGACCCGTCCGGTGGCCAGCAGAACAAGCAGCGAGACACCCCCCGCGACACCCGGTACGGCGAACCCCCACAGGGCCCCTCCGGCCTCTACGACCGGCCCCGCGACGCCCGTTCCGACCGAGGCACCCACGGTGAACGTCGTCACGAGCCAGGAGAAGGCCTCGGTGACCGTACCCCGCGGCGCGTGATGGTCGACCAGCACGAACGCACAGGCGATGGCGGGCGCGAGGAACACCCCGGCGACCACCATGAGCAGCACCATGGCGACCGCGCCGGGCATCAGCAGCAGCGGCAGATAACACACCGCCAGCAGAGCCACCAGCACCCGCAGTCGACGCGCCGGCTCCCCGGTCCACTGCCGCGCGCCGTACACCGTGCCGCCGATGAGGGCACCGAGACCGATCGCGGCCATCAGCCAGCCGTACACCGCGTCGCCGCCGTGGTCGTCGGCGTACGGCACGGAGGCCACCGTGATGGAACCCAGCGCGATGCCGACGAACAGGAACGCGCCCAGCAGCGCCAGCAGCCCCGGCGAGCGCAGCGCGCCGAGCCAGTGCGCCTCGCGCGGAGCCGAGCGCCACGCGCGCGACGGCCGCGAGACGACCACGGAGAGCGCACCGAGCACCCCGACGACGTTCAGCACCAGCAGCGCGGCCCGGGCCGACCACAGCGACGTGCACACCGTCACCAGCAACGGCCCGACCGTGAACATGACTTCCTGCGCCACGGCGTCCATCGCGTACGCCCTGTGCACCTGGCCCTCCTTGCGCAGCACACTCGGCCACAGCGCCCGCAGTCCGCCCTCCAGCGGCGGCGTGAAGAGCCCGGCGAGCGCCACGGCGGCATAGGCGGCGACGAGCAGGTCGGGGCCGGTGAAGGCGAAGGCGGCCATCGCGAGGGCCGAGACGATCGCCGCGGGCAGCTGGACGCGCGGCTGGCCGTGCAGATCCACGAGCCGGCCCAGCACCGGCTGACCGACCGCGTTGGCGACGCCGTAGACCGCCGCGAGCGCCCCGGCGAGGCTGTACGAGCCGCCCTCCGCACGCACGAACAGCACGATCGCGATGGCGGCGGTGGCGTTCGGCAGCCGGCCCACGAGGGTGCCCACCAGCAGCCGCGTGGCGTGCCTCGCCCTGAGGATCTCCAGGTATCCCGCGGCCATGTCCCGCCCTTCCCGTGCCGTGACGTGCGCCCGTGACGCATGAGGTTTTACGTATAACGTCCTCCGTCATACGTACCATGTGCGCTGACGACGAGTCCAGACGAAAGAGCAGGCAGCCGGTGGCACGAGGCAGCGCACGCCCCACCAGCCGCGACGTCGCCCAGGCCGTCGGCGTCTCCCAGGCCGCCGTCTCCCTCGTACTCGGCGACAAATGGCGCGGCCGCGTCTCCGAGGCCACCGCCGAACGGGTACGCCAGGCCGCCCGCGAACTCGGCTACCGCCCCAACCTCGCCGCCCGCAACCTCCGCCTCGGCCGCACCCGCACCGTCCTGCTCGTCGTCCCCGCCCTCACCACCGAGTTCTTCGCCGGCGTCTACACCGGCGCCGCACGCGTCGCCGCCGAACACGGCTTCGGCGTGGTCCTCTACCCCTCCCCCGAAGGCGTCGGCCCCGCCAGGGACCCCTTCGCCTCCGCCCAGGCCGCCCTCGACGGCGTCCTCGCCTCCTCCATGGCCGCGGACGCCCTCACCGCCATCCGCGGCGACCAGCTCCCCCTCGTCATGCTCGACAGCGACCCCCACGGCAGCCTGGGCGCGGCCACCGTCAACCTCGACATCGCCGACGGCACCCGCCAGATCGCCGACCACCTGCTGAACCTGGGACACCGACGCTTCCTGCACCTCGCCGCCGACATCCCCTCCTGGACCTTCGAGGTACGCGCCCGCGAACTCGCCGCCCGCCTCGCAGCGGTGCCGGGCACCTCGCTGCGCACAGCACCCGCCCCCATGTCCATCGAAGGCGCCCTCACCGCCACCGAGACAGCCCTGCACACATCCGGCCCGCACCCCACCGCCATCGTCTGCGACGACGACAAACTCGCGGCCGGCGCCTACAAGGCCCTACGCCGAAAAGGCCTCCGTGTCCCCGACGACGTCTCCGTCACCGGCGTGGACGACATCGCCCTGGCAGCCGCCCTCGACCCGGAACTGACCACCGTACGACTGGACGCCGAGCTCTTCGGCGAACGCGGCATGCGCGCCCTCCTGGCCGTCCTGGAGGGCCGCACACCCGATGCCGGGGACATCCCCGTCGAACTGGTCGTACGAGGCTCCACGGCACCGCCCACCGCCCCCTGAACGCCCTGTGCCCCGGCCGAGACACCGGCCGGGGCACACAAAAGGGCGAGATGAGGCGCGAGGCTACTCCTCCTCGGAGCTCTCCGCCTCGGTGGCCGCACCACCGGCCTCCAGAAGCCGGTCGAGCTGACGACCCACGATGCGCTTGAACTTGCGCTGCTGCGGACGCGTACGATCCAGCACCGCGACCTCCAGACGCTCGGCGGGAATCTCCCGCTCCGTGCCGTTCGTGTCCCGGGACAACGCCTGAACCGCCAGCTTCAGAGCCTCGGCGAGACTCATGCCGTCCTGATGACGCTGATCCAGATAGCCACTGATCTGCTCGGCATTGCCGCCCACCGCGACCGAACCGTGCTCGTCCACGATCGAACCGTCATGCGGCAGCCGATAGATCTGGTCACCCTCGGGCGTCTCACCCACCTCGGCGACGACCAGCTCCACCTCGTACGGCTTCTCGGCCGCACTGGAGAAGATCGTGCCCAGCGTCTGGGCGTAGACGTTCGCGAGACCACGGGCGGTCACGTCGTCGCGGTCGTAGGTGTACCCACGCAGATCCGCGTACCGCACACCACCGATCCGCAGATTCTCGTACTCGTTGTACTTGCCGGCGGCCGCGAAACCGATCCGGTCATAGATCTCACTGAACTTGTGCAGCGCGCGGGACGGGTTCTCGCCGACGAAGACAATGCCGTCGGCATACTGCAGCACCACCAGGCTGCGACCGCGAGCGATGCCCTTGCGGGCGTACTCCGCCCGGTCGGCCATCGCCTGCTGGGGGGAGACATAGAACGGCGTCGACACCGGTTATCCGTCCCTTTCTGTCGAAGTCACTGCGATCACCTTGAAAGAACCGGATCCGCCGCTACAGCAGCGCGGCCCGCGGACCGTCGGGCTGCTCCAGACGCCGTTCCAGGATCGAACGGGCGATGTCGGAGGACTCCTCGTCCGTGAGCCGGCGGAAGCCGTCCTCGGTGATCACGGTGACGATCGGGTAGATCCGGCGCGCGACATCGGGACCACCGGTCGCCGAGTCGTCGTCAGCCGCGTCATACAGAGCCTGCACCACCAGCATCGTGGCCTCGGCCTCGGACAGACCGTCGTGGAAGAACTTCTTCATCGCGCCCCGGGCGAAGATCGAGCCCGAGCCCGTGGCGGCGAAGTTGTGCTCCTCGGAACGACCGCCCGTGACGTCGTAGGAGAAAATTCGGCCCTTGCCACGGTCCACGTCGTACCCGGCGAAGAGCGGCACCACGGCCAGGCCCTGCATGGCCATGCCGAGGTTGGAACGGATCATGGTCGACAGCCGGTTCGCCTTGCCCTCCAGCGAGAGCTGCGCCCCCTCGACCTTCTCGAAGTGCTCCAGCTCCAGCTGGAACAGCTTCACCATCTCCACGGCCAGACCGGCGGTGCCGGCGATACCGACGGCCGAGTACTCGTCCGCCGGGAACACCTTCTCGATGTCCCGCTGCGCGATGACATTGCCCATCGTGGCCCGCCGGTCACCGGCGAGCACGACCCCGCCGGGGAAGGTCACGCCGACGATCGTGGTGCCATGAGGCGCCTCGATCACACCCTGCGTCGGCGGCAGTTGACGGTTGCCCGGCAGCATCTCCGGCTGGTGGTCGGACAGGAAGTCCATGAACGAGGACGACCCAGGCGTCAGGAAGGCAGCTGGTAGACGCCCGGTGCTACGAGTGTTGGCTTCCACGCGATTCCTTCCAAGTAAGCGGCGGCCCGGCGGACGGCGTCGGGGTCATCCCCCAACTTGCCGATGGCCGAATTGCAGTTGAAGCACAGTACGCCACGGACCCTACCCGTCTTGCGGCAATGATCCACATGCACGGCCGGAGCCTTTAGGCAGATGACGCGGAGCCCCATCCGAGACGCTTCGGTGAGGCCGTAGTGGCGCTTCGGACGGCCCGCACACCCTCGGGCCGCCTCGCACGACTCACAGCGTTGCGCCCCATGGCTGCCTGACGCTGCCGGTGGTACGCCGCTCGCGGCTCGTGTTGCTCACACCGCGAGCAGCGCTTCGCGCCACCTTCGATACCCACCTCGACGGTCCCCCGTAGCCTTCAAGTTGAAGGCTACTGTCCGCCCTTCTGAACGAAGCTTCGAACGAAGTCCTCTGCGTTCTCCTCGAGGACGTCGTCGATCTCGTCCAGAACCGAGTCCACGTCATCGCTCAGCTTCTCGTGGCGCTCCTTGAGGTCCTCGGTGGCTGCCGCTTCCGGCGCCGCCTCCTCGACTTCCTCGGTGGAGCGTGTGGCCTTCTGCTGGCCGCCGCCGGTGTCCTTGGTTGACATAACCCTCACCCCGCTCGTTTCGCCCGACATGGTCGCCAGGTCGGCTTATCCGCCGATCGGTGATGATCAGACCCTACAAGCCCGGTCTGACATCGGCCCCGCAGTTTCCTCAACGTACGGGGGCCACCTCGATGATTCCCGGACGTCGGGATTTCCACCCTGTCCGGAGGTCTCGTTCCGGGTACCCGCTCAGCCGCCGGAGAGCACCCTGACCAGGTCTTCCGCGGTGCGACAGCGGTCCAGGAGCTCCTTGACGTGATTACGCGTTCCGCGAAGCGGTTCCAGGGTTGGAACGCGCTGCAGAGAGTCCCGCCCCGGCAGATCGAAGATCACCGAGTCCCAGGAGGCCGCGGCGACGTCGTCGGCGTACTGCTCCAGGCATCGGCCCCGGAAGTACGCACGGGTGTCCTCCGGCGGCTTCGTACGGGCCCGCTCGACGTCGTTCTCGTCCAGGAGGCGCTTGATCCTGCCGCGGGCGGCGAGACGGTTGTAGAGGCCCTTCTCTGCCCGTACGTCGGCGTACTGGAGGTCGAGGAGGTGGAGCTTGGCGGCGTCCCACTCGAGGCCGTCGCGGCGCCGGTAGCCCTCCATGAGCTCGCGCTTGGCGACCCAGTCCAGTTCGCCGGCGAGGCTCATGGGGTCGTTCTCGAGCCGGTTGAGAGTGTCCTCCCAGCGGGCGAGGACGTCCTTGGTCTGGTCGTCGGCGTCCGCGCCGAAGCGCTCCTCGACGTACTTGCGGGACAGCTCGAAGTACTCCATCTGCAACTGGACCGCGGTGAGTGTCCGGCCGCTGCGGAGGGTGACCAGGCGCTGGAGCGTCGGATCGTGGGAGACCTGGTGAAGGGTGCGGACGGGCTGGTCCACCGCCAGGTCGACGGCGATGAAGCCGTCCTCGATCATGGAGAGCACCAGGGCCGTGGTGCCGAGCTTGAGGTAGGTGGAGATCTCCGAGAGGTTCGCGTCGCCGATGATGACGTGGAGGCGGCGGTATTTCTCGGCGTCGGCGTGCGGCTCGTCGCGGGTGTTGATGATCGGGCGCTTGAGGGTGGTCTCGAGGCCGACCTCGACCTCGAAGTAGTCGGCGCGCTGGCTGATCTGGAAGCCGTGTTCGTGGCCGTCCTGGCCGATGCCGACGCGGCCCGCGCCGGCGAAGACCTGGCGGGAGACGAAGAAGGGCGTGAGGTGGCGCACGATGTCCGAGAAGGGGGTCTCCCGCTTCATCAGGTAGTTCTCGTGCGTGCCGTAGGAGGCGCCCTTGTTGTCGGTGTTGTTCTTGTAGAGGTGGATCGGCTGGGCGCCGGGGAGCTGGGCGGCGCGTTCGGCGGCTTCGGCCATGATGCGTTCGCCGGCCTTGTCCCAGAGGACGGCGTCACGGGGGTTGGTGACCTCGGGGGCGCTGTATTCGGGGTGCGCGTGGTCGACGTACAGGCGTGCGCCGTTGGTGAGGATGACGTTGGCGAGGCCGATGTCCTCGTCGGTGAGCTGGCTGGAGTCGGCGGATTCGCGGGCGAGGTCGAAGCCCCGCGCGTCCCGCAGCGGGTTCTCCTCCTCGAAGTCCCAGCGGGCCCGTCGGGCCCGGTGCATCGCCGCCGCGTAGGCGTTGACGATCTGGGACGAGGTGAGCATGGCATTGGCGTTGGGGTGGCCGGGGACGGAGATCCCGTACTCCGTCTCGATGCCCATTACTCGCCGTACAGTCATGCGGCCCTCCTTGCCCGGCGGCGCCCTCGGTCGGGGGCGGCGCTCAAGTACCGCTGGCGCTCCGGTGCGTGTGCGGTGCCCGTCCCCGCACTGCGCGACTCGGCGGTACCGAAGAGCCTAGAACGGCTTTGCGCTGGTGGGGAGATCATTTGCGTCATTGCCTTGCACGCCTCTTGTTCCGGTTAGTTGCCTGAAAAACAGTCGGCTGCGGGTACCCGGTGAGGGCACCCGCAGCCGCCCCGCTTTTACAGGTACTGACCGGTGTTGGCCACCGTGTCGATGGAGCGTCCGGTGTCGGCGCCCTGCTTTCCGGTGATGAGGGTACGGATGTAGACGATCCGTTCGCCCTTCTTTCCGGAGATCCGGGCCCAGTCGTCCGGGTTGGTGGTGTTGGGCAGGTCCTCGTTCTCCTTGAACTCGTCCACGCAGGCCTGGAGGAGGTGGGAGACCCGAAGGCCCTTGGCGTTGTGGTCGAGGAAGTCCTTGATCGCCATTTTCTTGGCGCGGCCCACGATGTTCTCGATCATGGCGCCGGAGTTGAAGTCCTTGAAGTAGAGGACTTCCTTGTCGCCGTTGGCGTAGGTGACTTCCAGGAAGCGGTTTTCCTCGGATTCGGCGTACATGTGTTCCACGGCGGTCTGGATCATGCTCTGGACCGTGGTGGTCTTGCTGCCGCCGTGCTCGCCGACGTCGTCGGAGTGGAGCGGGAGGCGTTCGGTGAGGTACTTGCCGAAGATGTCCTTGGCGGCCTCGGCGTCGGGACGCTCGATCTTGATCTTCACGTCCAGGCGGCCGGGGCGCAGGATGGCGGGGTCGATCATGTCCTCACGGTTGGAGGCGCCGATGACGACCACGTTCTGCAGGCCTTCCACGCCGTCGATCTCGGCGAGCAGCTGCGGGACGATGGTGTTCTCCACGTCCGAGCTGACACCGGAGCCGCGGGTGCGGAAGAGGGATTCCATCTCGTCGAAGAAGACGATGACGGGTGTGCCCTCGGAGGCCTTCTCACGGGCACGCTGGAAGACGAGGCGGATCTGCCGCTCGGTCTCGCCGACGTACTTGTTGAGGAGTTCGGGGCCCTTGATGTTGAGGAAGAAGCTCTTGCCCTGGGCCTGGCCGGTGACCTCGGCGACCTTTTTGGCCAGCGAGTTGGCGACGGCCTTGGCGATGAGCGTCTTGCCGCATCCGGGGGGTCCGTAGAGCAGGACGCCCTTGGGCGGCCTGAGTTCGTGCTCCTTGAACAGGTCCGGATAGAGGTAGGGAAGTTCGACCGCGTCGCGGATCGCCTCGATCTGGCCGCCCAGACCGCCGATCTGCTCGTAGCCGATGTCGGGGACTTCTTCGAGGACGAGTTCTTCGACCTCGCTCTTGGGAACGACTTCGTAGACATAGCCGGAGCGGGGTTCGAGCAGGAGGGCGTCGCCGGGGCGGATGGTGATGTCCAGCAGCGGCTCGGCGAGCCGCACCACCCTCTCCTCGTCGGTGTGGCCCTGCACCAGTGCGCGTTCGCCGTCCTCGAGGATCTCCTTGAGGGTGACGATGTCACCGACGCTCTCGAACTCCATGGCCTCGACCACGTTGAGTGCTTCGTTGAGCATCAGCTCCTGGCCGCGCCGGAGCTCTTCGAGTTCGACGCTGGGGCTGACGTTCACCCGGAGTTTGCGTCCTCCGGTGAAGATGTCGGCGGTGCCGTCCTCGTTGGCCTGCAGGAAGACGCCGAAGCCGGCCGGGGGCTGGGCGAGCCGGTCGACTTCCTCCTTGAGGGCCACGATCTGGTCGCGGGCCTCGCGGAGTGTGTTGGCCAGTCGCTCGTTCTGGGCGGACACGCCGGCCAGATTGGTCTGCAGTTCGACGATCCGCTCTTCGAGAATCCTCGTGTGCCGCGGAGAGTCGGCGAGCTTGCGTCGCAGGACGGCGATCTCCTGCTCAAGGTAGGCAATCTGCCCGGCCGGGTCGTCGGACCCTCGTCCCGGGCGGATGCCGCGGTTCATGTCGTCGTCGTGGGCTGCCACGGTCCTCACCTCCTCCAAGGGGAGCTGGACGCTTCCAGACCCTACCTGGGTGGGTGTCGATTGAAACCCCTAGATCACAAAGAGTGTCAAGGTGTGTCGTCGGTCACCCTGCGCCATCCCTCTACGCCGTGTGGATACCCAGTGAACGTGCTTCAGAAGCGGACTGTTCCAAGGTCGGAGTGCTCGAAATCTTCCACGGCGGGGCGGAGTTGCCCACAGCGTCGCCGGTCGGGGGCCCGTGAATCACCGGCTCGGGCGCCTGTGGCCCGCTCCAGCGGGGCTCCGGTCCGGCTCGATCGCGCCTTGAGTTCGTTGACGGAGCGTGTACGGACGGGCGGGACGTGTCACTGCCCGAGGTGCTCCTCGTGGGGCGGTCGGGCGTGGGTGGCCGGAGGTAGGGTCGGGGGTGTTCAGCACCCGATGGGGCAGGAGACATGAGCGTGCAGCAGGAAGCCGGGGCCGACGGTGAGGCGCTGGAGGTCTGGATCGATCAGGATCTCTGTACCGGCGACGGGATCTGTGTGCAGTACGCGCCCGAGGTGTTCGAGCTGGACATCGACGGTCTGGCCTATGTGAAGGGCGCGGGCGAGGAGCTGCTGCAGGACAAGGGCGCGACGACGCCGGTGCCGCTGCCGTTGCTGACGGACGTGGTGGACTCGGCCAAGGAGTGTCCTGGCGAGTGCATCCATGTGCGCCGGGTGTCGGACCTGGTCGAGGTCTTCGGGCCCGACGCGGACTGAGTCGCCGGGCGCTTCGCGCGCGTGGCTGAGTCGTCGGGCGCCCGCGTGCGTATCAGACGCTGTGGGCGCCCGCGGGCGTGGAGCGGACGAACGTGCCGCCCTTCCACTGCCACTTGGCGCTCGTCTTCACGTCGGGGCAGCAACTGGGGACGGAGTCCGAGGAGTAGCCGACCATGTCGGCGGTGACCGTCGCGTCGGAGACCGTGAGGGCTTTGACGGTGATGCGGTCCTTGGGGTCCACGAGGGTGGCCACGACGCGGGGGGTCTTGGCGTCGGCGGCCCGGGTGAGGACGTAGACGCCGTCGGGCGGGGTGCCCATGGGGGCGTCGCAGTGGACGACCGCCACGGTCTCGGGCCTGTCGTCGCCGTCGAGGTCGCCGGTGGCCTTCTTCACCACCAGTGCCTTGACCGGGCCGCATTCGATCGGGAAGTCGACGTCGGTGGGGTCGGGGGCGGTGACGGCGGCGGGGGCTCTGTGCGACGGGGGGCCGGCGGCCTGGGCGGCCGTGGCCGGATTCGGCTGGAGTACCGAGGAGAGCGCCACGACGCCGGCGACCGCTGTGGCGGTGGCGACCCAGTGGATGGGGCGGGTGTGGGTGTGAGCGAGTTCCGGGACCGCGGATTGCTGCACTAGGGGTGACTCCCGAGAGGGCTGGTGCCGGTGGGGGTGGCCAGCATGGTGCCACACGTCACAGCGCGGCGGAACGGCGGGGTCGGTGCTTGTCGGCTCGCGGCCTTGCGTTTTCTGGTGCGGTGTCAAGGAAAAGGCGCCGTGGCCGAGTTCCGGGACGGCTGTCGGGAACTCGGCCACGGCGCGGTTGCGTTGTACGCGGCACGGGGCCGCCTCAGCGGCCGGTGCCTCCGTCGGCGTTCGGGCCGGTGTAGTCCTCGCCGTAGGCGCCCTTGGCGGGGCGGCGGCGGCGCATGGGGGGCTCGACGCCGTCGGCGAGGCGGCGGGCGGTGAGCAGGAAGCCGGTGTGGCCGATCATGCGGTGGTCCGGGCGGACGGCGAGGCCCTCGACGTGCCAGTTGCGGATCATCGTCTCCCAGGAGGTCGGCTCGTTGAAGGAGCCGATCTCGCGGATGGACTCGACGGTCCGGGCGAGCTGGGTGGTGGTGGCGACGTAGCAGCAGAGGATGCCGCCGGGGACGAGCGCCTTGGAGACGGCCTCCAGGCACTCCCAGGGGGCGAGCATGTCGAGGATGACGCGGTCGACGTCGGTGTCGGAGAGGTTGTCCTGGAGGTCGCCGACGGTGAGCTGCCAGGCGGGGTGCGGGCCGCCGAAGTAGCGCTCCACGTTCTGCTGGGCGATCTCGGCGAAGTCCTCGCGGCGCTCGTAGGAGTGCAGCATGCCCTGGTCGCCGATGGCGCGCAGCAGGAAGCTGCTCAGCGAGCCGGAGCCCACGCCCGCTTCCACGACGCGTGCGCCGGGGAAGATGTCGGCGAAGGCGAGGATCTGCCCCGCGTCCTTGGGGTAGACCACGGCGGCGCCGCGGGGCATGGACAGGACGTAGTCGGGGAGCAGGGGGCGCAGCGCGAGGTAGGCGACGTTCCCGGTGGTGCGGACAACGCTGCCCTCGGGAGCGCCGATCAGTTCGTCGTGGGGGAAGGAACCCTTGTGGGTGTGGAAGTTCTTCCCGGCCTCGAGCGTGAACGTGTAGTGGCGGCCCTTGGGGTCGGTCAGCTGAACCTGGTCCCCGACCTTGAAGGGCCCGCGCCTGCGGGCGGCACCGGTCGGTTCGGACATGTGAACAGCCTACCGGCGTTTGTGGGGGGCGCCGACCACGTGGGGTTCAGTTGGGGCGGGCCATGGCTTTGACGAAGGCGCGCTCGACGTCGGCGGCGGACAGGACGCCATAGATCTCTCCCGTCTCCTCGACCACCAGGTACTCGGTGGCGGGGGTGGCGCGCAGGGTGTCCAGGAGGTCTTCGCCGGCGAGTTCCACGGAGACGCGCATGCCGTCGGTGAGGTCCTGGGCGAGGCCGCTGACGGCGACCCAGGGGCGGCGGTGTTCGGGGACGCCGACGATGGCGGCTTCGCGGACGAGGGAGAGGGGTTCGCCGTCGGCGTCGACGACGACCAGGGCGCGGGCGCCGGCTTCGTTGGCGCGGCGCAGGGCTTCGGAGAGGGGGGTGTCGGTCTCTACGGGGACGGCGCGGCGGGTGAGGTTGCGGGCGCGCAGTTCGGGGAGGTGTTCGCGCAGTCGGGCCATGCGGAGGCTGTTGCCGGCGCCGGTCCAGATGATCGCGGCGAGGATGGCGGCGAGCAGGGCGTCCATCACGGTGTCCATGCCGACGTTGTCCTCGGCGTTGGAGCCGAGGGCTCCGGACTGGGTGAGCAGGGGGAGGCCGATGAGGACGGAGACGGCGAGGGCGCGGCCGACCCAGGCGGCGGCGACGGTGCCGGTCATGGGTTTGCCGGTGATCTTCCAGACGACCGCGCGGAGCATGCGGCCGCCGTCGAGGGGGAGGCCGGGCAGGAGGTTGAAGGCGGCCACGATGAGGTTGGAGATCATCAGGCCGGCCAGCAGGACGCCGGGGACGGTGCCGGGTTCCACGGGCTGCATGGCGAGGTAGAAGAGGCCGGCGAGGACGAGGGAGAGGAGGGGGCCGACGAAGGCCAGGACGAACTCCCGGCCCGGGGTCTCGGCTTCCTTCTCGATCTCGGAGACACCGCCGAAGAACTGGAGCTGGATGCGGCGTACGGGCAGTTTGAAGCGCAGGGCGGCGACGGTGTGGGCGAGTTCGTGCACCAGCACGGAGGCGTAGAAGGCGACCGCGAAGAAGAGCGACACGAGGTAGCGGGCGGCTCCGAGTTCGGGCAGGACGCGGTCGAGCTGGCCGCCGAAGACCCAGGTGATGAGGGCGGCGACGAGGAACCAGCTGGGGGCGACGTACACGGGCACGCCGAAGGGGCGTCCCATGAGGAGGCCGCCGCCGGGTTCTTTCGGGCGCCGGGGCGGGCGGCCCTTGGCCGTGCCGGAGTGGGCGAGGGTGCGGTCGGGGTGGGTGTCGGTGGGAGGGGCCGGGCTGGGCTCGGGTGCCGTTTCCGTGCCGGGTGCGTCGGCCGTGGGGTGCTGCGACGGGGTGGCGTCGGTGGAGGGCCGCTCCTGTGCGTCTGGTGCGGTGTCCTCGTCCGAGGCCGGCGTCTGTGCGGAGGGCGCCGTCGCGGAGGTGTCCGTGGGCTCGCTGTCGTGCTGGGAGGCCTCCGCGGAGCCTTCCTCGGAGCGGACGTCGGCAGCGGCGTCGGCGCCCTGCGTGCGGGCGTCCGTGTCGGGGTGTTCGGGGTCGGCAGTCGGGGCCGCAGGGCCTGCGTGGTGCTGGGCCGGCTCGTCGTTGCCGGACCGCGGCTGCCCGCTCCCGCCGCTCTCGTCCACGGTGTCCCCTCGTTCGAAGCGTCTTCCGCGCCTGCCGGCGGAAGGGTCTCGGGACGATGGTATGCGGCGGTCGTCACGTGTTCCGCCCCGGCACCCCCTCTGTTTTCTCTGTTGTCGCAGGGGTCTCGGCCGCGACTGGGTCACTGTCAGTGGTGGGCCGTAAGGTCTGGGGTCATGGAGACGAGCACAGAGGGCGCGGCCGAGACCCCTGGCGGCGGGATCGCGGAAGCGGATCCGCCGGTCACGGACGAGCAGGCGACGACGCGGGAGACGGCGGCCGTCGTCGAGGCGCCGGTCGCCATAGCGCCCGCGTCCCTGTCGCCCTCGCGTGCCAGTGACTTCATGCAGTGCCCGTTGCTGTACCGGTTCCGGGTGATCGACCGGCTGCCGGAGAAGCCCAGTGAGGCGGCGACGCGCGGCACTTTGGTGCACGCGGTCCTGGAGCGGCTCTTCGACGCTCCGGCGGCGGAGCGGACGCCGCCGCGGGCCAAGTCGCTCATTCCGGGTCAGTGGGACCGGCTGCGGGAGACCCGGCCGGAGGTCGTGGAGCTGTTCGCGGACGATCCGGAGGGCGAGCGGCTGGCGCGGTGGCTGGGTGAGGCCGAGCGGCTGGTCGAGCGGTGGTTCGGTCTGGAGGATCCGACGCGGTTGGAGCCCGCCGAGCGTGAGCTGTTCGTGGAGGCCGTGCTGGACTCGGGGCTGAAGCTGCGCGGGATCATCGACCGGGTGGATGTGGCGCCGACGGGGGATGTCCGCATCGTCGACTACAAGACCGGCAAGGCGCCCAGGCCGGAGTACGCCGAGGGTGCCCTGTTCCAGATGAAGTTCTACGCCCTGGTGGTCTGGCGGCTGAAGAACGTGATCCCGCGCCGTCTCCAGCTCGTCTACCTCGGCAGCGGTGACGTGCTGACGTACGACCCGGTCCTGGCCGACCTGGAGCGCGTGGAGCGCAAGCTGCTCGCGCTGTGGGAGGCGATCCGGGAGGCGACGGAGACGGGCGACTGGCGCCCGCGCCCCACGAAGCTGTGCGGCTGGTGCGACCACCAGGCCCACTGCCCGGAGTTCGGCGGCACTCCCCCGCCGTATCCGCTGCCGGTGAGGGCGGCCGAGTCCGGCGGTCAGGAGCAGGGCAGAATGGGGCCGGACTAGCGAAGGAGACTCACGTGGCCATCCGCGTCCTACTGGTCGACGACCAGCCGCTGCTGCGTACCGGCTTCCGGATGATCCTGGAAGCCGAGCAGGACATCGCTGTCGTCGGTGAGGCCGGAGACGGTCTGCAGGCGCTCGACCAGGTGCGGGCTCTGCAGCCCGACGTGGTTCTCATGGACATCCGCATGCCGCGGATGGACGGTGTGGAGGCGACCCGCCAGATCACCGGCCCCGGGCGGGACGGCCCGGCGAAGGTGTTGGTGCTGACGACCTTCGACCTCGACGAGTATGTGGTGGAGGCGCTGCGGGCGGGGGCCAGCGGCTTCCTGCTCAAGGACGCCCCGGCCAATGAGCTCGTGCAGGCGATCCGTGTGGTGGCGGCCGGTGAGGCGATGCTCGCGCCGAGCATCACGCGCCGGCTGCTCGACAAGTACGCCACGCATCTGCCCTCGGGCGACGACCCCGTCCCGGACACCCTGCACACGCTCACCGACCGTGAGGTCGAGGTGCTGAAGCTGGTGGCGCGGGGGCTGTCGAACGCCGAGATCGCCGCGGACCTGTTCGTGAGCGAGACCACCGTGAAGACGCATGTGGGTCATGTCCTGACCAAGCTGGGGCTGCGTGACCGGGTGCAGGCGGCGGTGTACGCGTACGAGAGCGGGCTGGTGCGCCCCGGCGCGCAGTAGCAGCACGTCGTACGACGGCAGAGGGCGCCCCTTCGTGAGAAGAGGCGCCCTTCGTCGTGTCCGGCCGGTGTCCGGTCTCAGCCCTTGCTGATCTCCCAGAAGCGGAAGACCGTCGAGGCGTCGAGGCAGTACTCCAGGCCGTAGACGTCGTCGTGGACGACCGCGTACTGCTTGGCCTGCCAGAGCGGGATGACCGGGACCTCTTCGGCGACCAGGTCCTGGAGGCGGTCGAAGTCGTTGTCGGTCGCGGCGCGGTCGCTCTGGGCGGCCGTGCGCGGGATGAGGGTGTCGGTGATCGTGGTGTTGGCGTAGTTGTTGTCCAGCACGTTGCCCTTGCCGAAGAAGGGGGCCGTGAAGTTGTCGGGGTCCGGATAGTCGGGCACCCAGCCCTTCACGTAGACGCCGTACTTGCCGTCGGCTATGTCCTTCTCGTACTGCTCGAAGTCGACGGACTTGACGTCGGCGTCGAACAGGCCGCTCTTGTTGAGCTGTCCGGCGATCGCCTTGAGCTCCTGGTCGGTGGCCGGGCCGTAGCGGGTGGGGGTCGACCAGAGGGTCAGCTTGACCTTGCCGGTGATGCCGTCGGCGTTCAGCGCCGCGGCGGCCTTGGACTTGGACGGGTTGGCACCGTAGGTGTCGAAGAAGGCCGTGTTGTGGCCCGCGATACCGGCCGGGATGATCGAGTACAGCGAGGTGGCGGTGCCCTGGTAGACCTCGGTCATGAGGGCGTCGCGGTCGAGCAGGTAGGCGATGGCCTTGCGGACGCCGAGCTGTCCGGCGACCGGGTCCTTCATGTTGAAGACCAGGTGCTGGACCTCGGCGCTGGTGCCGTCGACGAGTTCGACGCCGGCGTCGGTACCGGCGGCCTCGATGTCGGCGATGTCGTCGGCGCTGAGACCTCGGTAGGCGATGTCGATCTTGTTGTCGATCAGGGACTGCTTGAGCTCGTCCTGGTCGCCGTGGAAGAACTTCAGGGTGACGCCGGAGTTCTTTACGTCGGCGGTGCCCTTGTAGTTCTCGTTGACGGAGAAGACGGCCTCGTCGTCGCCGAAGGAGTCCAGCTTGTAGGGGCCGGAGCCGACCGCCTCGCCGTCCTTGCGCAGCCCGTCGGCGTCGTACTGCTGGTGGTCGACGATGGAGCCGGCGCCGGAGGCGATCTTGCTCGGGAAGGTGGCGTCGGGCGTGTTCAGCTTGAAGACGACCGTCTTCTCGTCCGGCGTCTCGACCTTTTCGAGCATGGGGAACATGATCGCGGGGCCGGCGTCGTCGTTGATCTTCAGCATGCGGTCGAAGGAGAACTTGACGTCCTCCGAGGTGAGCGAGTCACCGTTGCTGAACTGCAGGCCGTCCTTCAGCTTGCATGTGTAGACCTTGGTCTCGGTGTCGCTGAACTTGCAGCTCTCCGCGGCCTCGGGCTCCGGCTCCGTGCCGCCCTTGGGGAAGCTCAGCAGCGACTGGAAGACGTTGTTGAACAGGAGCCAGGACCCGGGGTCGTAGCCGGAGGCGGGGTCGGTGGCCAGGACGTCGTCCGACATCCCCATCACCACGGTGGAGCCGTCGCTCCCCGAGCCGCCGCCTTCCGTACCGCAGCCGGTCAGCAGGCCGGAGGCCAGTCCCGCCATGATCGGCAGGACCGGCCACTGGTTACGCATGTTCACTTACGGATGCCTTGTCGTCGGTTGTCGAATCCCGGGGCCGTCGTCCGCGGCCCGGGCAGGGCAGGGCAGGGCAGGGATCAGTCACTCACGCCACGGCCGAGCTCCCACAGCTGAAGGGTCGAGGAGGAGTTGAGGACATAGGCGGTGCCCGTCACGTCGTCGCGGGCGGCGACGTACTGCTTGCCCTGCCACAGCGGCAGCACGGGGACGTCGTCGGCGACGATGTCCTGGATGTCCGTCAGGCTGCTGGAGGCGGACAGCCGGTCGGCCTCGCGGCGGGACTCCGGGATCAGGGTGTTGCGGATCTCGCTGTTGGCGTACGGCGAGCCGAGGAAGTTGTCCTTGTCGAGGAAGGGCGCGAGGTAGTTGTCGGCGTCCGGGAAGTCGGGGAACCAGCCCATGCCGTAGACGTCGTACTCGCCCTTCTGCTCGGCGGGGCGGAAGGTCGCCCAGGGCGTGCCCTTGATGCTGACGTCGAACAGGCCGCTGTCGTTGAGCTGCTTCTGGAGCTGCTCGAACTCGCTCTTGGTGGCGGCGCCGTAGTGGTCGGTCGTGTAGTGCAGGGTCAGCTTGACCGGGGTGGTGATGTTCGCCCTCGTCAGCAGCGCCGCGGCCTTGGCCTTGCTCGGGTCGCCGTACTTGTTGAAGAACGAGTTGGAGTGGCCGGTGATGCTCGCCGGGACCAGCGAGTACAGCGGCTCGGCCTCGGAGCCGTAGACCTTGGAGACGAGTTCGCTGCGGTTGACGATCTGGGCCATCGCCTGGCGCACGGCCTTGGTCTTGACGGTCGCGGCGTTGGTGTTGAAGGCGAGGTAGCGGATCTCCAGGCCGGGCATCTCGACGAGGTCGACGTCGCCGTCCGAGGAGGCGGAGAGCTTCTCGATCTGCTCCGGCGACATGGTGCGGGACATGACGTCGATGTCACCGTCGTTGATGGCGGTGCCCATGGCCTCGGCGTCCTCGAAGGAGCGCAGTTCGACCTTGTCGTTGTTCACCTTCAACGTCCCCTTGTAGTTGGGGTTCTTGGTGAACACGGCGTCGACGAGCTCGTCGTTCTTGACCTCGGCCGACATGGTGTACGGGCCGGAGCCGTCGACGTCGAAGCCGTCGCGCAGGGCGCCCCGCTTGTAGTCGTCGGGGTTGACGATGCCGGCGACGGGGGTCGAGAGCTTGTACGGGAAGGTGGCGTCGGCCGTCTTGAGGTGGAAGATGACCTCGCGGTCGCCCTTGGTCTCGACGGTGTCGACGGTGGACAGCAGGGCGAAGACACCGCTGTCGGCCTTGAGGGAACGGGCGCGGTCGATGGAGTACTTGACGTCCTCGGCCGTGACGGCGTCGCCGTTCGCGAACTGCAGGCCCTTGCGCAGGGTGCAGGCGTAGCGCTCGTTGCCGGTGTCGGTGAAGCGGCAGCTCTCGGCGGCCTCGGGCACGGGTTCGCCCTCGCCGCGCGGCTGGATCATCAGGGTCTGCACGGTCTGGCGCAGGATGTTCCAGGTGCCGACGTCGTAGGCGTACGCCGGGTCGAGGGGCGCGGGGGCCTCCTTCGAGGCGGTGAACCGGTCCGTGGTGCCGACGACGATCGCGTCCCCGCCGCCACTGCCGCCGTCGGACCCGCCGCACGCGGCGAGGACCGGCGCGAGCAGACCGATGACGGCCGGCAGCACCAAAGTCTTGCGGTTCATGCTCGAGTTTCTCCAGAGCTGTTGAGTCCGTGTACCCGGCATGCATGGGTGGTGCGGCGGGTCACGGGGGGTTTCGTCGATGTTCTCGCGACGAGATTAGTCCGCACCCGCACGAGGGTTGACGGCCACCGGAGTTGAGGTGCCATCACGCAGTGAAACCGGGTGTGGACGCATTGAAAACCCGACAGGGGAAGGATTCGTGCAGGGTCCCACCAATCGGGACACAAGGGCACGCGCAAGACGCCCGAACCGGGCGTCGATGCACACACCTCATCGACTGTCGATCCCCCGTCGCGTGGGGAACGTCACATCGGCAACGCTATGTGGCCGTACCGGAATTCAGCCATCCATCGGGCTCGCGAATTCCTTTGCGTGCGCCCGGGAAATGCGGCCTCTATCGGTGTCGCACGCTGGGTGAACGCTCAGCGCATTTCCGTCATGAGGCCGCGCAGAAATGCCAGGTCCACCTCCTCGAGCGAGGTCACGACAGTGCGCCGGGCGGCCGGGGTGATGGGCTGGACCGAGGGCACGGCCACGACATGGCAGCCCGCGGCCTCGGCCGCCGCGATGCCCGTCGCGGTGTCCTCGACGACCGCGCATCTGGCCGGATCCACGCCGAGGCCGGCGGCGGCGAAGAGATACGGGTCGGGGTGCGGCTTGGTCCGGGCCACCTCGTCGCCCGCCACCGTGAGCGCGAAGTACTGGGGGCCGAGCGAGGTGAGCACCCGGTCGATGATGCGCCGGTGCGAGGCGGAGACCAGCGCCGTGGGGATCTCGTACTCGGCGAGCTCCGCCAGCAGCCGGGCGGCGCCCGGCATCAGCGGCAGGGTGCGGCCGATGCGGTCCTCGAACCCCTGGTTGAGCAGCACGGTGAGCTCGGCGAGGGTGATGTCGGCGCCGGTGGCCTCGATGAGGAATCCCGCGCTGCGGGTCATGGGGCCGCCGACCACGACATGGCGCCATGAGTCGTCGAGGGTGTGGCCGAGGCCGGCGAAGATCTCGACCTCGACGTCCCACCAGAACCCCTCGGTGTCCACGAGGGTGCCGTCCATGTCGAGGAGCACCGCCTGCAGCGCTGAGCCTTCGGCCGTACGGGTTACTGGCGCTGGGATCGTGCTGGTCATCCTGGCGCACCTCCTTGAGGGACGATCAGGCCGGCCCCCACGAAGGGGGCCGGCCTGCGGTGGACCGACCAGTGTACGTCGCGGTACGACGACATGCCTTGTTTAACCGGTGTGCCCAGGGGCACACCGGAGTCACGGTCGAGGGGTGCTTCAGCGTGCGTTGAAGTACTTGGCCTCGGGGTGGTGGATCACGATCGCGTCCGTGGACTGCTCGGGGTGCAGCTGGAACTCCTCGGAGAGCTGGACGCCGATGCGCTCGGGCTGGAGCAGGTCGGCGATCTTCGCCCGGTCCTCCAGGTTCGGGCAGGCGCCGTAGCCGAGGGAGAAGCGTGCGCCCCGGTACTTCAGGGCGAACATGTCCTCGATGTCGCCCGGGTCCTCACCGGCGAAGCCCAGTTCCGAACGCACGCGCGCGTGCCAGTACTCGGCGAGCGCTTCGGCCAACTGGACGGACAGGCCGTGCAGTTCGAGGTAGTCGCGGTAGGAGTTCGACTCGAACAGCTTGGCCGTCTCCTCGCCGATGCGGGAGCCGACGGTGACGACCTGGAGGCCGACGACGTCCGTCTCCCCCGACTCCTCGGGGCGGAAGTAGTCCGCGAGGCACAGTCGGCGGCCGCGGCGCTGGCGCGGGAAGGTGAAGCGGGTGCGCTCGTTGCCCTGGTCGTCGAGGATGATCAGGTCGTCGTCCTTGGACACGCACGGGAAGTAGCCGTAGACGACGGCCGCTTCGAGCAGGTTCTCCGTCTGGAGCTTGTCCAGCAGGCCGCGCAGCCGGGGCCTGCCCTCGGTCTCGACGAGTTCCTCGTACGTCGGTCCGTCGCCCGTGCGGGCCTGCTTGAGGCCCCACTGGCCCTTGAAGAGGGCGCCCTCGTCGAGCCAGGTCGCGTACTCCTTGAGCTGGATGCCCTTGATGACGCGGGTGTCCCAGAACGGCGGGGTGGGCACGGGGTTGTCGACGGCGACGTCGGAGCGGACGTGGCCCTCCTCCGGGCGCTCCTCGACCTCGACGGCGGCGGTCGCACGCACCCTTCGCTGCTTCAGCTCGGGGAGCTTCGCCCCGGGCACGCCGCGCTTGACGCCGATCAGGGCGTCCATGAGCCGCAGGCCCTCGAACGCGTCGCGGGCGTAGCGGACTTCGCCCTGGTAGATCTCGTGCAGGTCCTGTTCGACGTACGCGCGCGTGAGGGCCGCTCCGCCCAGGATGACGGGGTAGTCGGCGGCCAGGCCGCGCTGGTTGAGCTCCTCCAGGTTCTCCTTCATGATCACCGTGGACTTGACCAGGAGGCCGGACATGCCGATGACATCGGCCCGGTGCTCGGTGGCGGCGTCCAGGATCGCGGAGACCGGCTGCTTGATGCCGAGGTTGACGACGGTGTAGCCGTTGTTGGACAGGATGATGTCGACGAGGTTCTTGCCGATGTCGTGCACGTCGCCGCGGACGGTGGCCAGCACGATGGTGCCCTTGCCGTCGTCGTCGGTCTTCTCCATGTGCGGTTCGAGGTAGGCGACGGCGGTCTTCATGACCTCGGCGGACTGGAGGACGAACGGCAGCTGCATCTGGCCGGAGCCGAAGAGTTCGCCGACGACCTTCATGCCGTCCAGCAGCGTGTTGTTGACGATGTCGAGGGCGGGAGTGTCCTGGAGGGCCTCGTCGAGGTCGGCCTCCAGGCCGTTCTTCTCGCCGTCGATGATGCGCCGCTTGAGGCGCTCCTCCAGCGGGAGGGCGGCGAGTTCCTCGGCCTTGCCGGCCTTCAGGGACTTGGTGGTGGCGCCCTCGAACAGCGCCATGAGCTTCTGGAGCGGGTCGTAGCCCTCGGCGCGACGGTCGTAGATGAGGTCGAGGGCCGTCTGCACCTCTTCCTCGCTGAACCGGGCGATCGGCAGGATCTTGGAGGCGTGCACGATCGCCGAGTCCAGGCCGGCCTTGACGCACTCGTCGAGGAAGACGGAGTTCAGCAGGATGCGGGCGGCCGGGTTGAGGCCGAAGGAGATGTTCGACAGACCCAGGGTGGTCTGGACGTCGGGGTGGCGGCGCTTGAGCTCGCGGATCGCCTCGATGGTGGCGATGCCGTCCTTGCGGGACTCCTCCTGGCCGGTGCAGATGGTGAAGGTCAGGGTGTCGATGAGGATGTCCGACTCGTGGATGCCCCAGTTGCCGGTCAGGTCCTCGATGAGCCGCTCGGCGATGGCGACCTTGTGCTCCGGGGTGCGGGCCTGGCCCTCCTCGTCGATGGTCAGCGCGATGAGCGCGGCGCCGTGCTCCTGGGCGAGCTTGGTGACCTTGGCGAAGCGGGACTCGGGGCCGTCGCCGTCCTCGTAGTTGACGGAGTTGATGACCGCGCGCCCGCCGAGCTTCTCCAGCCCGGCCCGGATCACGTCGACCTCGGTGGAGTCCAGGACGATGGGCAGGGTGGAGGCGGTGGCGAACCGCCCGGCCAGTTCCTCCATGTCGGCGACGCCGTCGCGGCCGACGTAGTCCACGCACAGGTCGAGCATGTGCGCGCCCTCGCGGATCTGGTCGCGGGCCATCTCCACGCAGTCGTCCCAGCGGCCCTCCAGCATGGCCTCGCGGAACTTCTTCGACCCGTTGGCGTTGGTGCGCTCGCCGATCGCCATGTACGAGATGTCCTGGCGGAACGGGACGGTCTGGTACAGGGAGGCGGCGCCCGGCTCGGGGCGCGGGTCGCGCGGGGTGGGGGTGAGGTCGCGGACGCGTTCGACGACCTGGCGCAGGTGCTCGGGGGTGGTGCCGCAGCAGCCGCCGATGAGGGACAGGCCGTAGTCGCGGACGAAGTTCTCCTGGGCGTCCGCCAGGCCCTCGGGGCCGAGCGGGAAGTGCGCGCCGTCCTTGGTGAGCACCGGCAGGCCCGCGTTGGGCATGCACAGCAGCGGGATGCGGGAGTGCCGGGCCAGATAGCGCAGGTGCTCGCTCATCTCGGCGGGGCCGGTGGAGCAGTTCAGACCGATCATGTCGATACCGAGCGGCTCCAGCGCGGTCAGCGCGGCGCCGATCTCGGAGCCGAGCAGCATGGTGCCGGTCGTCTCGAAGGCCATGGAGACCACCAGCGGCACCTCGGTGCCGGTCGCCTCCATGGCGCGGCGGGCCCCCAGGACGGAGGCCTTGGTCTGGAGCAGGTCCTGGGTGGTCTCGACGATCAGGGCGTCGGAACCGCCGGCGAGCAGGCCCTCCGCGTTGGCCTGGTAGCCGTCGCGGATCGTGGTGTAGTCGATGTGGCCGAGGGTGGGCAGCTTGGTGCCGGGGCCCACGGATCCCAGGACCCAGCGCTGACGGCCGTCACGGGCGGTGAACTCGTCAGCCGCTTCGCGGGCGATACGGGCGCCCGCCTCGGAGAGCTCGTGCACGCGGTCGGCGATGTCGTACTCCGCCGCGGCCGTGTGGTTGGACCCGAAGGTGTTGGTCTCGACGCAGTCCACGCCCACCGCGAAATACGCGTCGTGGACGGAGCGGACGATGTCCGGGCGTGTCAGGTTCAGGATCTCGTTACAGCCTTCGAGGTCCTGAAAGTCCTCCAGCGTGGGGTCCTGCGCCTGCAGCATGGTGCCCATCGCGCCGTCGGCGACCACCACACGGGTGGCGAGCGCCTCGCGGAGCGCGGACACACGGGTCCGGCTGTCGGCGGAAGGGGTCGGTGGCAACGAGGCCATGAAAGGGCTCCCTTTGGGTGCGACGGCTGTCGGCTTTGCGTCCTGCCGCGGGGCTTCCCACAACGGGCGCACGCCGTCAGGGTAGCCGGGACCCGACCCGGACGGTCGGAGCGTCCACGGGACGGACGAGGATGACGGGCAGGTCGTTCCCGGGATACGAGTGACGCTCGTGCGCATCACGAGTGACGTGAAGGTGTCGTACGACCATTGGCGGTCGGTCGGCATGGGCTAGTAGTGTTCGACATTGCCGAACAGCGGCAGCGACGTCGCGGGTCGACGGCGAAGGGGACGGAGGCAGAACGGCGATGGCACGGAACATCCAGTCGCTCGAACGGGCGGCCGCGATGCTGCGCCTGCTCGCGGGCGGCGAGCGACGGCTCGGCCTCTCGGACATCGCCTCGGCCCTGGGCCTCGCCAAGGGCACCGCGCACGGCATCCTGCGCACCCTCCAGCTGGAGGGGTTCGTCGAGCAGGACGAGGCCTCCGGGCGCTACCAGCTGGGCGCCGAGCTGCTGCGCCTGGGCACCACCTATCTCGACGTGCACGAACTGCGGGCGCGCGCCCTGGTGTGGACCGACGATCTGGCCCGCTCCAGCGGCGAGAGCGTCTATCTGGGGGTCCTGCACCAGCAGGGCGTGCTGATCGTGCACCACGTCTTCCGGCCCGACGACAGCCGGCAGGTGCTGGAGATCGGGGCCATGCAGCCGCTGCACTCCACAGCGCTGGGCAAGGTGCTGTCGGCGTACGACCCGGTGGCGCACAGCGAGGCGATCGAGGCGGACCGCAAGCCCTTCACCGATCGCACGGTGTGTGAGCTGGAGGAGTTCGAGAACATCCTCGACATCACCCGCGCGCGTGGTTACGCGGCGGACGTGGAGGAGACCTGGGAGGGCGTGGCCGGTGTGGCCGCCCCCATCCACGACCGGCGGCGGATGCCGGTGGGTGCCGTGTGCATCACCGGGGCCGTGGAGCGGCTGTGCCGGGACGGTGAGCTGCGTCCCGAGCTGATCGCGGCGGTGCGGGACTGTGCCCGCGCGGTGTCGCGGGACCTGGGCGCGGGGCGCTTCTAGAAATCGGTAAGACCACACCGGGACGTTCTTCACGGCGTTCCGGTCCTCCCCATACCCTGAAGCGGACATATCGGGCGAGGCCTTCTAGCGGCCCCGTACGAAGATCGATAACTCACAGCAATCAATAACGATCGCGCTTTCGACAACAGAACCCTTGACGCACATGTAACGCCGGAGCGAGACTCCCGTCCATCGGTCGGCATTGTCGAACACCTACCGGCAATACGCGCTAGAGTGTGACAACGCCAAGGGCCGGCATCGCTCTCACCCGAGAGCAGCTCGAACCTCCGGAGGGACCCGGGGTTCGGTCCCCTGGACGAAGGACAAAGGAGTCGCGGGTGTCCAGCTCCGACATCTTCATCGGCGAGACCATCGGTACCGCCATACTCATCCTGCTCGGCGGCGGCGTCTGCGCGGCCGTCACGCTGAAGGCCTCCAAGGCCCGCAACGCCGGCTGGCTGGCCATCACCTTCGGGTGGGGTTTCGCCGTACTGACGGCCGTCTACACCTCCGCGCCGCTCTCCGGCGCGCACCTGAACCCGGCCGTCACCCTGGCGCTCGCGCTCAAGGACAACGGCATCGAGTGGAGCCAGGTCCCGACCTACTGGGGCGGACAGCTCCTCGGCGCCATGATCGGCGCGGCCCTGGTCTGGGTCGCCTACTACGGCCAGTTCCACGCGCACCTCACCGACAAGGAGATCGTCGGCGGTCCGGGGGCGCAGGCCACCAAGGCCAAGGCCGTCGAGGCCCAGGAGCAGGGCGCGGGCCCCGTCCTCGGCATCTTCTCCACCGGTCCGGAGATCCGGAACGTCGTGCAGAACCTCGCCACGGAGATCATCGGCACCGTCGTGCTGGTCCTCGCGGTCCTCACGCAGGGCCTCAACGACGGCGGCAACGGCCTGGGCACCCTGGGCGCCCTGATCACCTCGCTGGTCGTCGTCTCGATCGGTCTGTCTCTCGGTGGCCCGACCGGCTACGCGATCAACCCGGCCCGTGACCTCGGCCCGCGTATCGTGCACGCCCTCCTGCCGCTGCCCAACAAGGGCGGCTCGGACTGGAGCTACGCGTGGATCCCGGTGGCCGGTCCGCTGATCGGCGGCGCGATCGCCGCGGGCATCTACAACATCGCTTTCGCTTAGAAGCAGCCCTAGCAAGCAGTCGTAGACAGTCCCCTCTTACTTACGGAACCCAGGAGCACACCGTGACCGACGCCCACACCGCCGGCCCCTTCATCGCCGCCATCGACCAGGGCACCACCTCCAGCCGCTGCATCGTCTTCGACCGCGACGGACGTATCGTCTCCGTCGACCAGAAGGAGCACGAGCAGATCTTCCCGAAGCCGGGCTGGGTCGAGCACAACGCCACCGAGATCTGGACCAACGTCGAGGAGGTCGTCGCCGGAGCCATCTCGAAGGCCGGCATCACCCGCGACGACATCAAGGCCATCGGCATCACCAACCAGCGCGAGACCACGCTGCTCTGGGACAAGAACACCGGTGAGCCCGTCCACAACGCCATCGTCTGGCAGGACACCCGCACCGACGCCCTGTGCAAGGAGCTCGGCCGCAACGTCGGCCAGGACCGCTTCCGCCGCGAGACCGGCCTGCCGCTGGCGAGCTACTTCGCGGGCCCCAAGGCCCGCTGGCTGCTCGACAACGTCGAGGGCCTGCGCGAGCGCGCCGAGGCCGGCGACATCCTCTTCGGCACCATGGACACCTGGGTCATCTGGAACCTGACCGGTGGCGTCAACGGCGGCAAGCACTACACCGACGTCACCAACGCCTCCCGCACCATGCTGATGAACCTCCACACGCTGGAGTGGGACGAGAAGATCGCCGAGTCCATCGGCGTGCCGCTGTCGATGCTCCCGGAGATCCGCTCCTCCGCCGAGGTGTACGGCGAGGTCACCGGCGGCAAGCTGGGCGAGCTGCTCGGCGGCATCCCGGTCGCCTCGGCGCTCGGTGACCAGCAGGCGGCCCTGTTCGGCCAGACCTGTTTCGCCGAGGGCGAGGCCAAGTCGACGTACGGCACCGGCACGTTCATGCTCATGAACACCGGCGAGAAGATCATCAACTCCTACTCGGGCCTGCTGACCACGGTCGGCTACCGGATCGGCGACGACAAGCCGGTCTACGCCCTGGAGGGCTCGATCGCCGTCACCGGTTCGCTGGTGCAGTGGATGCGCGACCAGATGGGCCTGATCTCCACCGCCGCCGAGATCGAGACGCTCGCGCTCTCCGTCGAGGACAACGGCGGCGCCTACTTCGTGCCGGCCTTCTCCGGTCTGTTCGCCCCGTACTGGCGCTCCGACGCCCGCGGTGTGATCGCCGGTCTGACCCGGTACGTCACCAAGGCGCACCTCGCGCGTGCCGTCCTGGAGGCCACCGCCTGGCAGACCCGTGAGATCACGGACGCCATGACCAAGGACTCGGGCGTCGAGCTCGCGGCCCTCAAGGTCGACGGCGGCATGACCTCCAACAACCTGCTGATGCAGACCCTCTCGGACTTCCTGGACGCCCCCGTGGTCCGTCCGATGGTCGCCGAGACGACCTGCCTCGGTGCCGCCTACGCCGCCGGTCTCGCCGTCGGCTTCTGGACCAGCACCGACGACCTGCGTGCCAACTGGCGCCGGGCCGCCGAGTGGACCCCCCGCATGGACGCGGACGCCCGCGACCGTGAGTACAAGAGCTGGCTCAAGGCCGTCGAGCGGACGATGGGCTGGCTCGAGGACGAAGAGAGCTGACCAGAGCCACTCGCAGGCTCAGCACGCTCTGATGAGGAGTAAGAACCCGAAATGACCAGTCAGACCACCCTGCAGTCCGTGCCTGCCCTCGGTACGCGCCCGGCCTCCGGCTCCAACCCGAGCCGCGCCGAGACCCGGGAGCAGCTCTCCAAGGCGTCGTACGACCTTCTCGTGATCGGCGGCGGCATCCTGGGCATCTCCACCGCCTGGCACGCCGCGCAGTCCGGCCTGCGGGTGGCCCTGGTCGACGCCGGCGACTTCGCCGGCGCCACCTCTTCCGCCTCCTCCAAGCTGCTCCACGGCGGTCTGCGCTATCTGCAGACCGGCGCGGTGAAGCTGGTGGCGGAGAACCACTTCGAGCGCCGTGCGGTCTCCCGCCAGGTGGCCCCCCACCTGGCGAACCCGCTCACCTTCTACCTCCCCGTGTACAAGGGCGGGCCGCACGGCGCCGCGAAGCTCGGGGCGGGCGTCTTCGCCTACTCCGCGCTCTCCGCGTTCGGCGACGGCGTCGGTCACCTCCTGTCCCCCGCCAAGGCGGCGCAGGACGTGCCCGAGCTGCGCACCGACAACCTCAAGGCCGTGGCCGTGTACGGCGACGACCAGATGAACGACGCGCGCATGGCGCTGATGACGGTCCGCGCGGCCGTCGAGGCGGGCGCGGTGGTCCTGAACCACGCCGAGGTGACCGGCCTGCGGTTCACCAAGGGCCGGGTCACGGGCGCCGAACTGCGCGACCGCCAGTCCGGCGACGAGTTCGGCGTCAGCGCCCGGCTCGTCCTCAACGCGACCGGCCCGTGGGTCGACCACCTGCGCAAGATGGAGGACCCGAACGCGGCCCCGTCCATCCGCCTCTCCAAGGGCGCGCACCTGGTCCTGAAGCGGACCGCGCCGTGGAAGGCCGCGCTGGCCACCCCCATCGACAAGTACCGCATCACCTTCGCCCTCCCCTGGGAGGACATGCTCCTGCTGGGCACCACGGACGAGGAGTTCGAGGGCGACCCGGCGGACGTCTCGGTCACCGAGAAGGACACGGCCCAGATACTCGACGAGGCCGCGTTCTCCATTCGGGACCAGCAGCTCGACCGTGACCTCATCACGTACGCCTTCGCGGGTCTGCGGGTGCTGCCGGGTGGCCCCGGCGACACCGCGAAGGCCAAGCGGGAGACCGTGGTGACCGAGGGCAGGGGCGGCATGCTGTCCGTCGCGGGCGGCAAGTGGACGACCTTCCGGCACATCGGCCGTACGGTCATGCAGAAGCTGGAGGCCTTGCCGGGCGCTCCGCTGGGTGACGACTACGAGCCGGTCTCGTCCCTGCCGAAGAAGCTGCCGCTGCCGGGTGTCGCCAACCCACGCGCGGTGGCCCACCGTCTGCTGGTCGACAACCCGGCGCCGGGTCCGCGCATGGCGGCGGACACGGCCAAGCACCTGGCCACGCACTACGGTTCGCTGGCCTTCGACATCGCCCGGCTGGCGAACGACAACCCGGAGCTGGCCCAGCGTGTCCACCCGGACGCCCCGGAGATCTGGGCGCAGGTCGTCTACGCCCGGGACAACGAGTGGGCCGAGACGACGGACGACGTGCTGCGCCGCCGTACGACGCTGACGATCCGCGGTCTGGCCACGGACGAGGTCCGCGGCAAGGTCCAGGACCTGCTCGACAAGAAGTAGACCTCGGGCCGGCCCCTCCCTGACCTGGCCGGCACCACCGAGAAACGGCCCCTCTCCCCTATGGGGGCCGGCACGCGAAAGGGGCGACTCCGCGCCGACGGAGCCGCCCCTTTCGTGCGTCCGCGTTGTCAGTGGCGGGTGTTCTCATGGGCCTGTGAACATCGATCAGGCGGTGCGTGCCTTCGAGGCGGAGCACGGGATCGTGCCGCCGGAGCCGTACCGGACGTTCGTGGCGGAGATGTTCGGCGCGGAGTTCGGTTTCACGACCTCCGCGCCCGGCTTCGTCGGCTGGGTGGCGCACTGGGCCGCCGGCAAGAAGTGGTTCTACGTCGGGTCAGCCGAGTGAGGCCACGGCGTCGCGCACGGCCTGCGGTGACGTCAGCTCCTCGCGCCTCACGATGAGTTCGCGTCCCAGCAGCAGCGACCGGCGGGACGCCGGGACCGGGTCGGGGAGAGTGGTCAGGTCGGTCAGGTGGGCGAAGCCGATGATCCTGCGGATGATCTCGGTGCCGGCGAAGCCGAGGGACTCGGTCCACACCCTCGCCAGGAAGCGGTCCAGGTAGGCGTCGTCGAAGAACGTGTCCGCCCGTGTCGGCCACAGACTGCGGAACTCCGTCTCGAAGGCCTCCCAGGACAGGAGGAGTTGGTCCGCGTGGTCCGTCAGCCGGCCGAGCGCCCGTGCTCGTTCCTCCGACACCAGCGCGTTGGCCCAGTACAGGCCGAGGTCGAAGCCGATCGGGCCGACGAAGGAGAACTCGGGGTCGAAGACCCGTACGACGGGGGCGCCTTCGCGTTCGCCGACCATGATGCTGCCGGTGTGGAGGTCGCCGTGGAGGAGGGCCTGGGCGCTGGTCATGAAGACATGCCTGAGGTCGGCGACCTCCGTGCGCAGGCGGGCGTCCGCGCGGAACTCCGCCGCGAGGTCGGCCACGCCCTCGTGCCAGTGGTTGTGTTCGTGCTCGATGTACGGCTCGGACAGGACCACGTCCTCGGTGATCTTGCAGAGCTCGGGGTTGACCGAGACCGCGATCAGGGCCTTGCGTTCGGCCGAGGACATGCCGAAGTCGCTGGTGGCGAAGGAGAGCCGGGCGACGAGACGGCCGATCTGCGGTGAGGTCTGCGGGCCGTACGCCGCCCCCTCGTTGAGGAGCGTGCGCAGGACCTCCAGGTCGGAGAGGTCCTCCATGACCAGGGCGTAGTTCTCGGGGTCGTAGCCGTGGATCCCGGGGATCTCCTCCGGGGCGACCTTGGCGAGCTGCTCGTAGGCGCGGGCCTCGGCGTGGGCGCGGTCCGGGCTCAGCGGCCAGGAGGGACCGGCGACCCGGACCCAGGGCAGCGCCTGCTTGAGGGCGAGGCTGCGGGTGCCGGCGGCGTTCGAGGCGAGGAAGACCCGGTTGACGTTGCCGTCCGAGACCTCGCGGACGTGGATGTCGCCGACGTCCTCCCAGTGGCCCCGCTCACGCAGGTACGCGGGGATGTCGTCGGTCTCCAGGATGCGGTAGCCCATGGTCGGTGAACTCCCCTATGCGGTGCGGCGCTTGGACAGGGTGAAGCTGAAGACGAGGGCGAGGATGAGGACCGCGCCCTCGACGACGTCCTGCGTGTAGTACGGCAGGCCCTTGATGGTCAGGCCGGTCGTGATGATGCCGATCAGCACCGCGCCGAGGGCCGTGCCCCAGACGTTGGGGCGGCCCCGGCCGAGGACCGAGGTGCCGACCAGCGCGACCGCCACCGCCTCCAGCAACTGGGAGGTTCCGGCGCTCACATCACCCTGGCCGATGCGGGACGCCAGGATCAGGCCGCCGATCGAGGCGAGGACGCCGGAGATGACGTAGGCCAGGGAGCGGTACGCGCCGACGCGGATGCCCGCCAGACGGGAGGCCTCGGGGTTGGCGCCGATGGCGTACAGGACGCGGCCCCAGCGGGTGCGGGCGAGGAAGACCCACGCGGCGATCGTCAGTCCGCCGAAGACGAGGACCGAGATGGGGATGCCGAGGACCGTGCCGCGGTCGATCTTCAGGAAGCCCTCGGTGAACTTGCCGGGGGCCGTGGTGCCGTCCTCCAGGGTCATGCCGGGGGTGATCGACTGGCCGTCGACCAGGATGAGCTTGGTGCCCTGGATGACGAACATCGTGCCGAGCGTGGCCAGCATGTCGGGGATCTTCAGCACCACGATCAGCAGGGCGTTGAGCAGGCCCGCCAGGGCGCCCGCCGCGATCACCGCGATGATCGCGACCGTGCCGATCTGGTTGTGGACGACCATCGTCTGGGCCGCGACGGAGACACCGAGTCCGGCGACCGCGCCGACGGACATGTCCATTCCGCCGACGGCCATGGTGAGGGTGACGCCGAGGCCGAGGATGGCGGCGACGGAGACATAGCGCAGGGTGTCGAGGAGGGTCGCCGACTCGCGGAAGGAGCCCTCGCTCAGCGCGAAGTACAGGAAGAGCGCGACCGTCACGAAGATGAAGCCGTACTTGATGACGGCGTTCTGGACGCGCACGGCGGTGGTGGTGGCGGGCGGGATCGCCGCCTTCACCGGGACCTCGGTGCTCTGCTGGGTGGTCATGGGGGGACTGCTTCCTTCGGCGGCCGGTGTCGGCGCGGCTAGACGGACACGGCGATGGTCTGGATCACGCGGTCGCGTTCCGCGTCTTCGCCGTAGGCGTCGAGGTGGATCTCGCCGGACGCGAGGACGACGACCCGGTCGGCGATCTCGAGGATCTCGTCGACGTCGGCGGACAGGACGAGCACGGCGGCGCCCTCGGCGGCGAGGGAGCGGGCCCGGCGGCCGATGTCGCGCCGGGCGCCGATGTCCACGCCCCGGAACGGCTCGTCCAGGATGAGGACACGAGGGGTTTCCGCCAGCCAGCGGCCGACGACGACCTTCTGCTGGTTGCCGCCGGACAGCTCCTCGACGGTGCTGTGCTCGTCGCGGGCGACGACGCCGAGGGCCTCGATGGTGGCGCGGCCGAGGGCGTCCTCCTTCCCGCGCTGCACGAGCCCCGCTCTGGACAGGGACTTCAGGAACGGCAGCGAGATGTTCTGCGCCAGCGACCAGCCGGGCACGAGGGCGTCGGCGTGCCGGTCCTCGGGGACCAGATGGATGCCGGCCCGGATCGCGTCGGCGGGCCGGCGGGGCGCGTAGCCCTCGCCGTCGAGCTCGACGGAGCCGGCCGCGAAGGGCTCGGCGCCGAACAGGCCGCGGGCCAGCTCGGTCTTGCCGGCGCCCAACAGCCCGACGACGCCCGTGACCTCGCCGGTGCGGAGGTCGAGGTCGAGCGGTGCGCGGCCTTCGAAGAGTCGTACGCCTCGCAGGGACAGCACGACGTCGCCTTCAGAACCCTCCCGCACCGGGCGGGCCGTGGTCGCCTCCTGGGCCTGCGCGAGCATCGCCCGCAGGGCCGCGTCCCAGTCGAAGGGCTTGGCCTGGTCGTCGGTGAGACGGCCGTCCCGCAGAACGACCAGACGGTCGGCGAGCGCGTCGATCTCGCCGAGGCGGTGGGAGACGTAGAGCACCGCGATGCCGTCGTCGCGCATCCGCTCGACCAGCGCGAACAGGCGCTCCGCCTCGGTGGCGGACAGCGCGGAGGTCGGCTCGTCGAGGATGAGCAGGCGCGGGCGGGTGGCCAGGGCGCGGGCGAGGATGAGCAACTGGCGGTCGGAGATGCCGAGTTCGGTGACGTCCCGCTTGAGCAGGCTGTCGCTCCAGTCCAGGCCGAGGCCGGCCTGGATCTCGCGGGCGCGGGCGAGCAGCCTGCCCCCGTTCAGGAACGGGTTGCCGCGGCTCTGTGCCAGCTCCTCGAAGACCAGGTTCTCGGCGACCGTGAGACCGGGGACGATGCCCTCGCTGATGCGCTGGTGCACCGTCTGGATGCCCAACTGGCGTGCGGCCAGCGGCGACTGGAGAGCCGCGGGTTCCCCCGCGACCCGCACCTCGCCGCCGTGGTCGGTGTGCACGCCGGACAGGATCTTGATCAGCGTGGACTTGCCGGCGCCGTTCGCACCGAGCAGCGCGACGACGCTGCCCGGTGCGATGTCCAGGGAGACGGAGGCAAGGACGGTCTTGCCTCCGAAGGCCATGCTGACGTCGGTGAGACTGACCGCGGGCGTCTCGGTCGTCTCAGTGGGCGACATTCGAGATCCAGTCCGCGGTCGAGACCTGGGACAGGTTCAGCGCGGGCAGCGCCTCACGCAGCTGGTCCATGTTCTCGATCTTGTTCTTGTTCAGGAAGTCCTGGGTGATGGCGACGGCCGGGAACTCGACGGAGGTCTTGTTGAGCTGGCCGGCCAGTTCCAGGGCGGTCGTACGGACGACGGCGGCACCAACCGCGGACGGGTCGGTGCCGGCCGTGGCGACCCACGGGCTGTCGGCGGCGGTCATCTGCTGGATGTCGGCGTTGGAGACGTCCGCGCCGAAGACCTTCACCTTGTCCTGGAGCTTCTTGTTCTGGACGGCGAGGACGGTGCCCTTGGCCAGCTCGTCGTAGGGGGCGAAGATGCCCGCCACGTCCGAGTGCTGGGTGAGCGCGGCGGAGACCAGGGGGACGTTGTCGGTGGCCGTGGAGTCGGTCACCTTGCCGACCTTGAACTCCTGCTTCCAGCCCTGCGCGGCGAGTTCCTTCGACCAGACGGTGTTCCGCTTGTCGAGGGCCGCGTAGCCGGCGACGTTGACGTAGCCGACCTTGGCGTCCTTGCCGACCTCCTTGGCCATCACGTCGAGGACGGCCTGGGCCATGCTGGCGTCGTCCTGCTTGGTGGAGACGACACCCTTGGTCGCGGTCTCGACGTCGTAGACGACGACCTTGATGCCCTTCTTCACGGCCTTGTCGATCTCCGGCTGGATGGTCGCCGGGAAGCCGTGGTCGATGATGATCGCCTTGGCGCCGGAGTTGATCGCCGAGGAGAGGTCGGTGGCCTGCTTGGCGTTGTCGGCCTGGGCGTCGTACACCGTCAGGTCGATGCCGAGGGCCTTGGCCTGCGCCTTGGCGCCGTTGCCCCACTGCTCGAAGTAGTCGCCGGCGCCGCTCTGGCGGACCAGGGCGACCTTGACCGCGCCGTCGCTGAAGGGGGCGGGCTTCTTGCCGGTGGCGGCCGAGGCGGAGGCGGCGGTGTCGCCGGTGTCCTTGGAGGCGTCCGTGGACTGCGAGCAGCCGGCGAGCAGGAGCGCGGAGACGGAGGCCAGCGAGAGCGCGGCAAGGGGGAGGCGGACACGGGACATGAGGGGCTCCAGGTGCGGGGTGGTGCGGAGAGGGGTGAAGCGGAGGGGAACGCGCGACCCGGAGCGAGGGAAAGGAATGCGCCACCTCGGGCAGGAGGGTGGCCGCGCCCGCGGCGAACATGGCGTGCGGGGGCTCCGGGTGGGGTCAGCGACAGCTGGCCGTGGCCGTCCGGAGCAGATCCACGTGCAGCCGCCGCACGAGCAGCAGCGTCTTCATGCACCGATCATGGGAACGATTCCGGCCATTCGTCAAAGCACTGAACACGCTTTCTCACTGCTTGAGACAACAACTTCGTCACACCGGGTTGACGTGCCGTGTCGAGTTACCATCACGGAACCGGCACCCCACCCCGGACCAGTGAGGCCCTGATGACGACACCACGCGCGACAGCGCTGCGCATGCCCCGCATGCCCCGCTGCTGTCCCGGCGCCGCGTGTCGCGGCTGACCGCTGTCCGTCGCCGTCCCTCTTCCTCCCCCGCCCGTCCGGTGCTTGTCTCGGTATCCGGACATCCCTTCCAGACGCCTGGAGTTGCTCCCATGACCCTGCTGACGACCTGGTCCGAGTCCGGCCCCGAGACGCTGGTCCGCCGCACCTCGGACCCCGCCGAGATCGCCGAGGCCCTCAAGCCGCTCGGTGTGCGCTACGAACAGTGGCCCATCCGCGAGGACGTCCCGTTCGACGCCGACAGCGACACCGTGTTCGCCGCGTACGGCCCGGAGATCGACAAGCTGAACGCCGAGGAGGGCTTCACCACCGTCGACGTCCTCGGTCTGCACCCCAGCGACGACCCGGAGTTCCCGGCGAAGGCCGCGGCCGCGCGCGCGAAGTTCCTCCAGGAGCACACGCACGACGACGATGACGAGGTCCGCTTCTTCGTCTCCGGGTCCGGCATCTTCTATCTGCACGTGAACGGCGAGGTCCACGCGGTCTTCTGCGAGAAGGGCGACCTGCTGGGCGTGCCGCGCGGCACCACCCACTGGTTCGACATGGGCACCAGCCCGTCGTTCACCGCGATCCGCTTCTTCCACGAGGAGGACGGCTGGATCGGCAACTTCACCGGCTCGACGATCGCCTCCCGCTTCCCGGACTACGACACGATCGCGGCGGGCTACGAGGCGGACAAGGCCTCCGCATGAGCTCGGTGTACGACGTGGACGCCGTGGTGCTCGACATCGAGGGCACCACGAGCGCCACGGGCTTCGTCGTCGACGTGCTGTACCCGTACTCGCGCTCCCGTTTCGGCGCGCTGCTGAACGGGCGGGCCGACGATCCGGACGTGGCGCGGGCCGTCGCCCAGGTGCGCGAGGAGCTCGGCGATCCGCGGGCCGACGCGGCCGCGGTCGAGAAGGCCCTCAACGCCTGGCTCGACGACGACGTCAAGGCCACGCCGCTCAAGACCCTCCAGGGCATCATCTGGTCCGAGGGCTTCGCGCGCGGCGACCTCGTCTCGCACTTCTACGCCGACGTCGTACCGGAGCTGCGCGCCTGGCACGCCGCGGGCACCAGGCTGTACGTCTACTCGTCCGGCTCGGTGGCCGCCCAGCGGGCGTGGTTCACGAACAGCCCGGAGGGCGACCTCACCTCGCTCGTCTCCGGTCTCTACGACACCGAGAACGCGGGACCCAAGCAGGAGCCGGAGTCGTACCGCCGTATCGCGGAGTCGACCGGCGTCGAGCCCGCGCGGCTCCTCTTCCTCTCCGACCGCCCCGGCGAGCTGGACGCGGCCCGCGCGGCCGGCTGGCACACGGTGGGCATCCGGCGGACCGGGGAGCCGTACTACGAGCAGGGCGTCGGCGACCACGCCGAGGCGGGGGCGTTCGACGAGATCACCATCAGCACCACCGGGAGCACCGTATGACCGCCGAGATCACCGAACTGGACCTGGAGGAGGCGGGGGCGGTCCTCGCCGCCGAGTCCGCGCGCTTCGCCGGCTTCGGCTGGATGCGGGGCACCTCCGGCAATCTGTCCGTGGTGCTCACCCGCGACCCGCTGCGGCTGGCCGTGACCGCCAGCGGCCACGACAAGGGCGAACTGACCCCCGCGGACGTGGTGCTGGTCGACGGACAGGGGGCCGCAGTCCAGGGCGGCAAGCCGTCCGCGGAGGCCGAGCTGCACGCGCGCGTGGCCGCGCTGACCGGCGCCGGCGCCGTGGTGCACGTGCACACGGTCGCGTCGGTCGCCATGGGACGTCGTGAGCCGGGCGGGATCGTCTTCAAGGACGTCGAGATGCTCAAGGGCGTCGGCCAGCCCGCGCACGACGTCGAGGTGACGCTGCCGGTCATCGCCAACAGCCAGGACATGAAGGTGCTCGGGGACCGCCTGGAGGCGGCGCGCAATCCGCGGATGCCGGCGGTGGTGGTCGCGGGGCACGGGCTGTACGTGTGGGGCGCTGATCCCCGTCAGGCCCGGCACCACACCGAAGTCGTGGAGTGGCTCCTGGAGTTGGAGCTCAGCCAGCGCTGACAGCACGTCAAAAGGCGGCCCGGTCACACCGACCGGGCCGCCTTTGTCGTACGACGGTCTAGCGCAGGTGCTCCTCCGGGAGCTCCCCCGCCGACACCTCCAGCACGCCCCGCTCCGTCACCAGCCCCGTCACCAACCGCCCCGGCGTCACGTCGAACGCGGGGTTGTGGCCGCGCGACTCGGCGGGCGCCGTCCGCACGCCGCCCCACTCCAACACCTCGGCCTCGCCGCGGAGTTCGATGTGGATGTCGTCGCCGGTCTTGGTGGACAGGTCCACCGTGGTCGTGGGCGCGGCCACCAGGAACGGGATGCCCGCGTCGGCGCAGGCCAACGCGACCCCCACCGTGCCGACCTTGTTCGCGGTGTCGCCGTTGGCGGCGATACGGTCCGCGCCGACGATCGCCGCGTCGACCTCACCGCGCAGGATGGTCCCGGCGGCGGCGCCGTCCGCCTGGACGTAGTGCGGGATGCCTTCCTGGACCAACTCCCAGGCGGTGAGGCGGGATCCCTGGAGCAGGGGGCGCGTCTCGTCGGCGTAGACGACCTCCAGGCGGCCGCGCGCGTGGAGTTCGCGGATGACGCCGAGTGCCGTGCCCCACCCGGCCGTCGCCAGGGCGCCCGTGTTGCAGTGGGTCAGGATGCGCAACGGCCGCTCCGCGCCCACCTTTTCGAGCAGCCAGTCGGCGCCGTGGGCGCCCATCGCCCGGTTCGCCTCGACGTCCTCGCGCTGGACGGCGACGGCCTCCTCGAGGACCGCGTCGAGGCCCTCGTCGAAGCGGGTCATCACGCGGTCCACGCACACCATCAGGTTGACGGCGGTCGGCCGGGCCTCCCGGATGCGCGCGACGGCGGCCCGCACCTCGTCCTGCGACCAACCCTCCCGCTCGCCCTGCACCAGCGCGAGCGCGACGCCGTACGCGCCGGCCGCGCCGATCGCGGGAGCGCCGCGCACCACGAGCCGCTGGATCGCGTCGACCAGAGTGTCCACATCGCGGACAGCCATCGTCTCGTTGCGATGCGGGAGCAGCGTCTGGTCGATGAGCGCGAGACCGTCTCCGGTCCAGTCGACGGCACGCAATTCCTGGGACATATCGGGACACTCCTGATGTTCCGGTGGTGTCCGGCCACGGTACATGACCTGGGAGAACCATAGTTCGAGACAATCGGGCGGGTGTCCGGAAACGGATGCTACTGTCCGGCAATCAGTCCGCAGACCGAGACGAAGGAGGAAGCCCGTGCTGCTGACCAAGCGCCGTTTCCTCGACTTCGGCCGGTGTGCCGGTGACGGCTGTCGACGCTGACCCGTCCCCGTTCCAGCGTCCCTCCCTCTCTCACCCTCCCGCCGCTCCCGCCCGAGCGAGCCTCGCCGTACCCGGAAGGTCCCCCGATGTCTCGTAGACACCGCCGTTCCCTGCGAATCGCCGCCACCACGGCCCTCATGGTCACCGCGGCCACCGCCTGCAACGCCGCCGCCAAGGACGAAGCCTCCGACAGCGCGAGCGGCGGCAGCGGCAGGACCTTCACCCTCGTCACGCCCGACGCCGTCGGTCAGAACGAGTTCCTGAAGCTCGCCGTCAGCGGCGTCAAGGACGCGGCGAAGCAGCACGACGGCTCGCAGAAGGTCTACGAGTCCACGGACACCGCCTCCCAGCAGCAGAACGTCCAGGCCGCGGTCGACGCCAAGCCGGACGTCATCGTGCTGGTCGGCTTCGAGTTCGCCGACATCGTCGCCCAGCAGGCGGAGAAGAACCCGAAGCAGCAGTTCCTGATCATCGACGCCTGCACCACGAAGACCTTCAAGAACGTCAGTTGCGCGGTCTTCCGTGAGCACGAGGGCGTCTACCTCGCGGGCGCCGAGGCCGGTCTGCTCAGCGAGTCGGGCAAGGTCGGCGCGGTCGACGTCCTCGACACGCCCCAGTTCCGCCGCTACAGCGACCCGTTCGCGGCCGGCGCCAAGAAGGTCGCCGCCAAGACGGAGACCTCGACCCGGTTCGTCGGCGGCCAGTCCCCCTTCGACGACTCGGCGCGCGCCAAGGAGCAGGCGAACACCCTGCTCTCCAAGGGCTACGACCAGATCATGGCGGCCGCGGCGGCAGGCAACTACGGCGTCTTCGAGGCCGCGAAGGCCAAGGGCGCCTACGCGTACGGGGTCGACGTCAACCAGTGCGTCTCGGCGCCGGGCACGGTCGTCGACAACGTGATCAAGCGCACGGACGTCGCCGTGGAGAAGGGCGTCGAGTCGGTCCTGGCCGGCAAGACGGGCACCGTCTCCTACGGCCTCAAGGAGGGCGGCATCAGCCTGACCGGCCTGGAGGACGGCGTCGACTCCTCGAAGTGCGTGATCGCCGAACACAAGGACGTCCTGGCGAAGGTCAAGGAGCTGCGCGACCAGATCGTCTCCGGAGAGCTGAAGGTCGATGACCCCGCCGCGAGCTGACGCCGAAGGGCTCGCTGTCGAACTCCGGGGAATCACCAAGCGGTTCCCCGGCACGCTCGCCAACGACTCCGTCGACCTGACCGTCCGGCACGGCGAGATCCACGCCCTGATGGGCGAGAACGGCGCGGGCAAGTCCACGCTCATGTCGATCCTGTACGGCATGGAGCGCGCCGACGCCGGGTCGATCCGCATCGACGGGCGGGAGGTCGACTTCGCCAGCCCGAGCGACGCGATGGCCGCCGGGCTGGGCATGGTCCACCAGAGCTTCAAGCTGTTCGACTCGCTGACGGTCGCCGAGAACGTCGTCTACGCCGCCGAGCCGCGCCGCTTCGGCCTGGTGGACCGGGCCGCGGCCCGCCGCCGGGTGCGCGAACTCGCCGAGGAGCACGGCCTGGCCGTGGACCCGGACGCGCGCGTCGGCGATCTGCCGGTCGGCCTGCGCCAGCGGGTGGAGATCCTCAAGCTGGTGCACCGCGGTGCCCGCACGCTGATCCTCGACGAGCCGACGGCGGTGCTCACACCGGCCGAGGCGGACGCCCTGTTCGCGGTGCTCAAGTCGCTGGCCGCACAGGGCCGTACGGTGATCCTCGTCACGCACAAGCTGCGCGAGGTGCTGGAGGGCAGCGACCATGTGACCGTCCTGCGGGACGGCCGGGTGGTCGCCCGTCTGGTCACCGCGGAGACCTCCGCCGACGAGATCGCGGCCGCGATGACCGGCCGCGCGGTCGAACTCGACCGCATCCACGCCGAGGGCACACCCGGTGACGCCGTACTGGACGTGACCGGGCTCGCCACCGACGGGGTGCGCGACGCCGCGCTCACCGTCCGCGCCGGCGAGATCGTCGGTATCGCGGGCGTCGCGGGCAACGGCCAGAGCGAGCTGATCGAGGCGCTGGCCGGACTGCGGCCGACCACCGCCGGGCGGGTGACCCTGAAGAACGAGGACATCACCCACGCCTCCGCCACCGAGCGTCGCCTCAAGGGCCTGGCGTACGTCCCGGAGGACCGGCACGCGGTCGGTACGGCGCCCGCGGCGTCCGTCGCCGACAACCTCGCGATGGGCCACCACCGTACGTCCCTGTCCTCCCGCGGACTGCTGCCGCCGACGGCGGTCCGGGAACACGCGAAGCGGCTGATCGAGCGGTTCGGCATCAAGGCGTCGAGCCCCGACGTCCCCGCCACCGCACTGTCCGGCGGCAACCTCCAGAAGCTGCTGATCGGCCGTGAACTCGCCCACGACGCACCGCTGTTGCTCGTCGAGCAGCCCACGCGCGGTGTCGACATCGGCGCCATCCAGAACATCCACGACCAGCTGATCGCCTACCGCGACGCCGGGCACGCCGTCCTCCTCGTCTCGGCCGAGCTGAGCGAGATCCGGGGCCTCGCGGACCGGGTTCTGGTCATGTACGAGGGCCGCATCACGGCGTCGTACGACAAGAACGAGGCGGACGAACGGACGCTGGGTCTTGCCATGGCGGGCGCTTCCGCCGCTGTGGAGGCCGTCGACTGACATGAACAACCGGATATCCGGAGCCCTGCGCTCCCCCATCACCTTCTCCGTGCTCGCCGGCGTCCTCATCGGCGCGCTCTTCCTGGTCGGCACCGGCGCGGACCCGATCGCGGCGTACGAGGCGGTCCTCACCGGCTCGCTCGGCGCGGACGGCATCGGCTCCACGCTCACCACCGGCACCAGCGTGCTCGGCATGGCCCTCGCGCTGGCGATCCCGCTGCGCGCCGGGCTCATCAACCTGGGCGGCGACGGCCAGATGGTCCTCGGCGGCATCACCGCGGCCGTGACCGGCCTGTACTCCCCGCTGCCGGCGCCCCTCACCGTCGTACTCGCGCTGCTCGCGGGCATGGCGGCGGGCGCCGCGTACGCCACCCTTGCCGCCCTGTGCGAGAACCACCTCGGTGTCCCGCTGCTGGTCAGCAGCCTCCTGCTGAGCTACCCGGCGGTCTCGCTCGCCTCCTATCTGGCGCGCTACCCGCTCAAGGAGCCCGGCTCCAGCCTGCCGCAGACGCGTGCGCTGCCCGACGGGGTGGCGCTGCCCGCCTTCGGCGACTCCACGGTCACCTTCGGACTGGTTCTGGTCGTTCTCGTGGCGGCCGCCTACTGGTTCACGGACAAGCGGACCGCGGTCGGGTACGAGATACGCATGACCGGTCTCAACGCCCGCTTCTCCGCGTACGCGGGTGTCGAACGCCGGGGCCTGACCCTGAAGTTGATGTCCGTGTCGGGGGCGATCGCCGGACTCGTGGGCGCCATCGGGGTGTTGAGCTTCCCGTACCGCTTCGTCGACGGTTCGCTCACCGCACCCGGCTACACCTGGACGGGACTCACGGCCGCGCTGCTGGCGGCCGCGGCCCCGCTCGGCACGGTGATCGCGTCGTTCTTCTTCGCCGTCCTCGCGGTCGGCGGTCTCGCGATGGAGCGGACGACCGAGGTGCCGCGCGAGCTGACCCAGGTGCTCCAGGCGATCGTGATCGTGTTCCTGGCGGCCCGGCTGACCTTCCCGCGCTTCACGCGCCGCAAGGTCGAGGTCAAGGCCAAGGAGGCCGTGTGATGTTCTTCGACTCCGACCTCCTCATGTCGGCGCTCCGCGCGCTGACCCCGATCCTGCTGGCCGCACTCGGCGGAGCCATCTGCGAGCGCGCGGGCGTCTTCAACATCGGCCTCGAAGGCATGATGCTGATGGGCTGCTTCACGGCCGTGGCGACGAGCTGGTTCACCGGCAGCCCCTGGCTGGGAGTCCTCGCGGCGGCGCTGGCCGCGGCGGCGTACTCGCTGATCCTCGCGGTCGGCACCGTGACTCTGCGCGGGGACGCGGTGGTTCTGGGCATCGCGATGAACCTGCTGGCCGTCGGCCTGACGAGCTTCCTGCTCCGTACGGTCTTCGGCGTGCAGGGCACCTTCGACGACCCGTCCCTCCTCGGCCTCCCGCTGATCGGCGGTCTCAGTCCGCTCGCCTATCTGTCGTGGGCGGCGGTCGCGGTGGCCGCGGTGATGCTGTCCCGGCACGTGTGGGGACTGCGTCTGCGCGGCGTGGGCGAGGCACCGGACGCGGCGGCCACGCTCGGGGTGAGCCCGGCGAAGTACAAGTACGCGGCCGTGCTGGTGAGTGGTGTCCTGTGTGGTCTCGCCGGGGCCCAACTCGCCCTCGGCAACGTCACGTTGTTCACCGAGAACATGACCGCGGGCCGCGGCTGGATCGCCGTCGTGGCCGTCATGCTGGGCCGGGCCCTCCCGCTCGGCGTACTGCTCGCCGCGCTGCTCTTCGGCCTCGCCGAGGCGGCCGGCTTCCGTCTCCAGGGCCTCGGTCTGCCGCAGCAGGCGACCGACGCCGCGCCGTACGTCGTGACGCTCGGCGCCCTCTTCCTCACCACGGCGCGCCGTCGCCGTACCCGTCCGTCCACCGGAGCCGCCACATGACGCAGGACCTGCTGCCCATCACCCGCATACCCCGCACCGGCCTGCCGGCGCACGCGGTCGTCGTCGGCGACCCGGCGCGCGCCGCGGCCGTCGCCGCGCTGCTCGACGGCGCGGAGGAGGTCTCGTACCACCGCGAATACCGTGTGTTCAGCGGCAGTTGGAAGGGCCTGCCGGTCGTCGTCGCCTCGCACGGGGTGGGCGGTCCGGGCGCGATCCTGCTGTTCCAGGAGCTCGCGGACGCGGGGGTGCGCACCATCCTGCGGTTCGGCACGGCGGGCGCGATGAAGCCGGGCATCGGCGACGGCGACCTGGTCATCGCCGAGGCGGCGGTCCGCGACGACGGCGTCACCCAGCAGCTGCTGCCGCCGGAGTACCCGGCGGTCTCCTCCCCCGAGGCGGTCATCGCGCTCCAGCGCGCGGCCCGCGAGGCGAACGCCCCGCACCACCGCGGCATCGTCTGGACCCGGGCCGCCTTCCAGCCCGGCCTCCTCCCGCTCTTCTCCTACGGCGGTGCCGGCCTCGTCGCCATCGAGATGGAGCTCTCCGCGCTGCTGGTCACGGCGTCCCTGCGCGGGCTCGTCGCCGGCGGTGTCCTCGTCATCGACGGGGCGAACGCGGACGAGCTGGTGGACGAGGAGGGCGCCAGCGCCTACGACCCGCACCGCGACGTCGTCGCGGCCGGCGTGGAGCGGGGCGCGGTCGTGTCCCTCGAGGCGCTGCGACTGCTGGCGGAGGAGTACCAGGCATGAGCATCGATCTGCTGGTCCACGGCGGTGACGTCCTGACCGTGGACGACGAGGGAACTGTCGTACGGGACGGGGCGGTCGCCGTCCACGAGGGCGAGATCGTCGCTGTCGGCCCCGCCGAGGAGCTGCGTGCGCGCTTCACCGCCACCGAGTCCATCGACGCCGCGGGCTGTCTCGTCCTGCCCGGCCTGGTCAACACGCACACTCACCTCGCGATGACCCTGCTGCGCGGGCGCGCCGACGACGTCACCCTCCAGGGCTTCCTGGAGCGGGTGCTGAAGTGGGAGGCCGAGCTGCTGACGCCGCAGAACGTGGCGGCGGCGGTGCGGCTGGCGGTCGCCGAGAGCGTACGGGCGGGGGTGACCTCGGCGCTCGACATGTACTGGTTCCACGAGGCGGCCGAGCAGGCGGCCCGTGAGGCGGGCTGGCGGCTGCACACCGGGCCCACCTTCATGGACGTGCCCGGCCCGCCCGACGGCATCGCCTACGAGGACCGCCTGGAGTGGGCGCGCAGGGATCTGGAGGCCCGCGGCACGGCCCGCCCCGGCACCCGCCCGATCCTCTTCGCGCACTCCACGTACACGCTGAGCCCGGACCAGCTCACCGAGATCTTCGCGCTGGCCCGGGAGTTCGGGGCGCTGATCCACATCCACGCCTCGGAGAACGCGACCGAGGTCGCCACCGTCGAGGTCAAGTACGGCAAGCGTCCGGTGGAGTTGCTCGACTCGCTCGGTCTGCTCGGCCCGGACGTGCTGCTGGCGCACGCCGTGGACCTGACGGGCCCGGAGATCGCGGCGCTGTCCCGCACCGGCACGTCGGTGGCCCACTGCCCGGTGTCCAACCTGAAGCTGGGCTGCGGGATCGCGCCGGTGCCGCGGCTGCTGAGCGCCGGGGTGACCGTCGGGCTCGGCACGGACGGGGCCGTCAGCTCCAACACGCTGGATGTGCTGGGGGCGGTGCGGCAGGCGGCGCTGGTGCACAAGGCGGGCGGCGACCCCACGGCGGTCGGTGCCGAGCAGGCCGTCCGCATGGCGACGATCGAGGGCGCGCGGGCGCTGGGGCTCGGGGAGCGGCTGGGGTCGCTGGAGGCCGGAAAGCGGGCCGACCTCCTCGTGCTCGACCTGGACGCACCGCATCTGCGGCCGCTGCACGATCCGTGGTCGACGCTCGCGTACGCGGCGCACTCGGCGGATGTGCGGGACACCGTCGTCGAGGGCCGGGTTCTCCTGCGGGAGCGGGTGCTGACGACGCTCGACGAGCGCGCGGTGATCGCCGGCCTGGAAGACCTTGTCTGAGCGGGGCATTCAGCCCCCCGATCGGCAGGTCGGCCCCCATAATGACGTAAGACATCGGATGTCTTGACGGGCATGCGGGAACCACAGGGAGGCCGGCCATGGCAGTCACCGACGAGGCGATCGAGAAGATCAAGGGCATGATCGTCTCGGGCGCCCTGCGCCCCGGCGACCGGCTCCCCAAGGAGAGCGAGCTCGCCTCCGAGCTCGGGCTGTCCCGCAACTCCCTGCGGGAGGCGGTGCGGGCCCTGTCGCTGATCCGGATCCTGGATGTGCGGCAGGGCGACGGCACCTATGTGACGAGCCTGGACCCTCAACTCCTGCTGGAGGCGCTGAGTTTCGTCGTCGACTTCCACCGCGACGACACGGTCCTGGAGTTCCTGGCCGTGCGCCGCATCCTGGAGCCGGCCGCGACCTCGATGGCGGCCCTGCGGATCAGCGAGCAGCAACTGGACGCGCTGTCGGCCCAGTTGGACAAGCTGGGTTCCGACCCCTCGGTGGAGGAACTGGTCGCCTGCGACCTCGACTTCCACCGGGGCATCGTGCAGAGCTCCGGCAACTCCGTCCTCTGCTCCCTCCTCGACGGCCTGTCCGGCCCCACGACGCGGGCTCGCATCTGGCGCGGCCTGACCCAGGAGGACGCGGTCAGCCGCACCCTGCACGAACACCGCATGATCCTCGCCGCGCTACGGGATCGCGACGCGGAGGCGGCCCGGTCGTGGGCGACGGTGCACATCGCGAGCGTGGAGCAGTGGCTGCGGGCGTCTCTCTGAGCCCCGACACGCCGTACTCGCGTCCCCGGGACACCTGCGCTCACCCGACGAAGAGGTGCGCACGCGCCCCACGTCGGGTGCCCTGATCGACGTACCGTCGCACGAGTGAGCGAACAATCCCGCAGGTCATCGGAGCAATCCAGGTCATCCGACGTCTACCCGGGTCACATGGCCACCGCAGGGGCAGGCGTGCACGGTGATCCGGCACAGATCCGAGGAATGGGGGGTGTTCCTGGGTGGCTAATGGGGCAGTGATGCGTTCACTCCCCCGTGCAAGGGGGCTGCGGACGCCCCCGTTGGACGCCGTAAGGTTGGGGCGTACGTGAGGGCACGTCGGAAGGAGGCACTGGGTGATCGAGCTCGAGGGGGTACCCGAGCTGATCGACCCGGTCATGGTGGCCGCGTTCGAGGGCTGGAACGATGCCGGCGACGCCGCCTCCACCGCGGTCGCGCATCTGGACAGGGAATGGAAGGGCGAGGTGTTCGCGGCGCTGGACGCCGAGGACTACTACGACTTCCAGGTGAACCGCCCCACGGTGTGGATGGATGCCGGAGTGCGGAAGATCACATGGCCCACGACCCGGCTGTCGGTCGTGCGCGTCGGCGGCGACAAGCCGCGTGATCTCGTACTGGTCCGAGGTATCGAACCGTCCATGCGCTGGCGCTCGTTCTGCAACGAGCTCCTCGGCTTCGCCCACGAGCTGGGCGTGGAGCTGGTCGTGATCCTGGGCGCCCTGCTCGGCGACACCCCGCACACGCGTCCGGTTCCGATCAGCGGGACCACGTCCGACCCGGACCTGGCCCAGCGCATGGACCTGGAGGAGACCAAGTACGAGGGCCCCACGGGCATCGTCGGCGTCCTCCAGGAGGCGTGCACGCACGCGGGCGTGCCGGCGGTCAGCCTCTGGGCGGCCGTACCGCACTACGTGTCGCAGCCGCCGAACCCGAAGGCCACGCTGGCGCTGCTGAACCGGCTCGAGGACCTGATCGACGTACGCATCCCGCTGGGCGAGCTGCCCGAGGACGCGCGCGCCTGGCAGGTGGGGGTGGACCAGCTGGCCGCCGAGGACACCGAGGTCGCCGAGTACGTGCAGACGCTGGAGGAGGCCCGGGACACCGCCGAGCTGCCGGAGGCGTCGGGTGAGGCGATCGCCCGCGAGTTCGAGCGGTATCTGCGCAGACGGGACGGCGGCGGTCCGACCCCGCCGGGCGGGCACGCGACCGAGGGCGACGGTACGTATCTGCGGGACAACCCCACCGGTCGTTCGCGGCCGCCGAAGCCGCCGAAGTCGGGCGGCGGCGGTACGGACGACGAGGAGTCGTCGGAGGAGTGAGCCGGAGGAGGGCGGTTCGCACCGCCCTCCTCACGGTCACACCTGCGGTACGGCCACGACGTCGTACTCGGTGTCGGGCGTCGGTTCCACGTCGAAGCGGGCGTTGGGCAGATACAGCTGGCTGCCCCAGGCCGCGACGGTCGTCGGGATACGGAAGCGCGGGTCGGTGATCCTGACGATCGCCGTGCCCTTCGTGCCGGCGGCGTTCAGCCGGAACACATCGATCGCGTTCTGCTGCTGCTGGACGACGTAGAGGATCCTGCCGAGCAGCAACAGGCCGTCCCCGTTGGGGATCTTGGCCCCGCCGAGGTCGACGGCGCGGGCGACTCCGGTGCGCGGGTCGACCCGTTCGAGGGTGCCGCCGTCGGCGAAGGCGTTCACCACGAGCAGGGCGCGGCCGTCGGGGGTGCGCTCGATGCCGTTGGCGGTGAAGTCGTCGCCCTGGACCCAGTCGCCGGTCAGCGGCACCGTCTCCACGCCGGCGCCGGTCAGCTTGTAGAGCCGCGGCTGGAACGAGTCGGTGAACCAGGCGGCGCCCGGGGTGAGGATCACATCGTTCACGAAGGTGCCGCCGGTGGCGTACACCTTCTCGATCTCGCCGGAGCGGACGTCCACCGTGCGGATCTCACCGCTGCCGCCACCGGCGAGGAAGAGCCGACGGCCGTGCCGGTCGATCTTCAGGCCGACGGTCTGGTGGCCCGCGCCGAGGCCTTTGCTGATCACGGAGCCGCGGCCGGTGGCGAGGCTCGCCCGGTATACGTCGCCGTTGGCGAGGGACCCGAAGTACGCGACGGGTTTCGTACCGATGGCGATGCCCTCGGGCTGGAAGCCGTCGGGCAGCGGGAACTGGTCGGGCCAGGCGCCCTTGGGCGTTTCGGCCGCCTGGGCCGTGCCGCCGAGCAGCGCTGCTCCGGTCAGCGCCGCGGTCGCGGTGAGGAGTCTTCGACGTGCGAAGGAACGGTCTGTGGGTGCCACTGTGCGTCCTTCTGCCAGGGGCCGGCGGATGGCCGGCCGGACGGTCAACAGACGCCTGCCACCCCATCACACGACAGCCGCCTCCGCAGTCTTTGGCCGGATTGTGACGTGACATCTGTTTCAGGACGGATTGCACACGTTACCCAATTCAACTGTTTCCAAACCGAGTTCACGGATTAGGGGGTGGACGGCGGGCTGCGGGAGTGCTTGGTTGTCCCCGGGAGACGCACCAACCCGCAACCAGGCACCCGCAAGGAGCGAAGGGAGCGGTACCCGATGACGGACCAGGTACAGCCGGCGCAGGGCCCGGGAGCCTCCGGGCCGGGGCCCGAAGGAGCGGGATTCACCTATCGAGGAGCCGAGCAGGAACTGATCGTGGTCGCCCGTCCCGAGGCCCGGCTGCGCGCCCGGGCCGAGGACGTCCGGTCGGCGGCGGGCGCCGACGTGTCGGCCCTCAACATGTTCCTCAGCGACGAACAGCTCGCTCTGGAGCCGCTGTTCGGAAACGAGGAAAGGGTGCAGCAGTCGGCCACGGCCGGCTCCGAGGACGTGCCCGACCTCGCGCTGTTCTACCGGGTGCGCGGCGACCTCAGCCGCGCCCAGGAACTGCGGTCACGGATCGCCGCGTTGCCCGGCATCGACACGGCGTACGTGAAGCCGCCCGCCGTGCCGGCCGCCCTCGGGCAGGTCGGCGAGGAGAGCCGGCGGCTGAAGGAAGGCGCCCCGGTCACCCCGGACTTCAGCAGCCGGCAGGGCTATCTGCGGCCGGCGCCCGAGGGGATCGACGCGCACTGGGCCTGGCAGCGGCCCGGCGGGACCGGTCAGGGCGTGACCGTGATCGACGTCGAGGGCTCCTGGCAGCTGGGCCATGAGGACCTGGCCGCCAAGCTGGCCGGTGTCGTGGTCGGCACCCCGCTGACCGACATCGCCTGGCGCAACCACGGCACCGCCGTGATCGGTGTGATCGGCGGCGACCAGGGCGAGCACGGCGTCACCGGCATCGTGCCGGAGGCGACGACCGCGGCCGCGTCCTTCCAGGGCATCGGCACCGCGGCCGCGATCCACGCGGCGGCGGACCGGCTCGGCCCCGGTGACATCGTCCTCATCGAACTCCACCGGCCCGGACCGGGTTCGGAGTTCGCCGAGCGCGACGACCAACGCGGCTATGTCGCGCTGGAGTGGTGGCCGGACGACTTCGCGGCCGTCCGCCACGCCACCGCCAAGGGCGTCCTCGTCGTGGCCGCCGCCGGCAACGGCGGCGAGTCCCTCGACGACGCGGTCTACGAGCGCCGCCCCGACGAATTCCCGGAGTGGTGGCGCAACCCGTTCAACCCGTCCAACCAGTCCTCCGGTGCCGTCCTGGTCGGCGCGGGCGCCCCGCCGCCCGGCACCCACGGCCGCGACCACGGACCGGACCGGTCACGGCTCGCGTTCTCCAACTACGGCGCCCGCGTGGACGCCCAGGGCTGGGGACGCGAGGTCACGACCACCGGCGGCTTCTGGGACAAGCCCGGCGACCTCCAGGGCGGGCCCGAGGAGATCGCCTGGTACACGGACACGTTCTCCGGGACCTCCTCGGCCGCCCCGATGGTGGTCGGCGCGCTGGCCGCGCTCCAGGGCATGCTCCGGGCGGCCGCCCAGGCACCGATGGCCCCGGAGCGGGCCCGCGCGGTCCTGCGGGCCACCGGGGCCCCGCAGCAGGACGCGCCGGGCCGGCCCGCCTCCCAGCGGATCGGCAACCGGCCCGACATCAAGGCGGCGGTGACCCATCTGCTGCCGCACGCGGTCGGCTCCGGCCACGCCGAGCGGTACTGGGACGAACTCCTGCCGTATCCGCGCGAACTCCCGCCCAGGCTCCGGCTGTTCGTGGCCGGCGGCTGGCGGAACCTGAACCGTCCGTCCCCCGAGATCCGCCAGGCGGTGCACTCCGCCTTCGCGGGGGGACGCCCCGACGTCCGCGTGTGGTTCGCGGACGACGAGATCGTCGGCCTGGTCGTCACGGGCTGACGGCCGGCACATCCCCACCATCAAGGGAAGGTGACACCCGCATGAGCACCACCCCGCAGATGAGCCAACTGGGACAACAGCAGGGACAGCAGTTCCCGAGCACTTCGCCGTACCAGCAGCAACAGCCGTTCGAGCAGCAGGCCTTCGGCCAGCAGCAACAGCCGTTCGGCCAGCAGGGCTTCGGCCAGCAAGGACAGCAAGGTCAGCAGGGGCAGCAGGGGCAGCAGGGCCAGCAGCCGTTCGGCATGGGCGGCGGCTCACTGGAGCAGCTCCAGCAGCTCGGCCAGCAGCAGCCGTTCCAGCAACTGCTCCAGCAGCTCGGCCGGCAGCCCTTCGAGCAGCAGCAGGGCTACGGCCGGCAACAGCAGCAGGGCCAGCCCCAGGGCCAGCAGCAGCAACAGCAGGTCGAGCAGCAGGTGCAACAGCATCTCCAGCAGATCGCCCAGATCGCCGTTCAGCACATCCAGCAGCAGGTCCAGCAGCAGGCGCTGCAGGCCGGCATCGCGAGCGGCTACATCGACGTCGTCCAGCCGCTGCCGGGCCAGCCCAGCCTGATCGCGCTGGTCATCGACAGCCAGGTGAGGGTCCTGTTCAACCCGAACGCCCAGACCCACGACCAGGTCCAGGAGGCCTTCGCCTTCGGCCACCAGGTCATCGGCATCTGGGACTCCCAGAGCCCGCAGATCCTGCGCAGCATCCAGATCCGCAGGCTCTGACCGGCACCAGGTGACACGAAGGGCGCTTCCTCCGCGCGGAGGAAGCGCCCCTTCACGTGCCGTGTCTAGAGGGCCACGCCGAGCAGCGCGTCCACAGCCCTCGATACGAGGCCGGGTGCGCCCTCGTCCGTGCCGCCCTGTTCCCGCTGCGTCGCCGCCCAACGGTCCACGGCGGCCAGCGCGGTGGGGGTGTCGAGGTCGTTCGCGAGGGCCTCGCGGATCTCCTCGACGAGGGCGTCGGCGGACGGACCGTCGGGCCGGGAGACGGCGGCACGCCACCGGCCGAGCCGGGCGACGGCGTCTTCGAGCACCTGGTCGGTCCACTCCCAGTCGGCCCGGTAGTGGTGGGCCAGCAGGGCGAGCCGGATCGCGGCCGGGTCGACGCCGTCGTAGCGCAGCTTCGAGACGAAGACCAGGTTGCCCTTGGACTTGGACATCTTCTCGCCGTGCAGCGCGACCATGCCGGCGTGGACGTACGCCTTGGCCATGGGGAACTCGCCGGTCAGCACCTGGGCGTGGGAGGCGCCCATCTCGTGGTGCGGGAAGGCGAGGTCGGAGCCGCCGCCCTGAACGTCGAAGCCCATGCCGAGGTGGTCCAGGGCGATGGCGACGCACTCGATGTGCCAGCCGGGCCGCCCGCGGCCCAGCGAACCGCCGTCCCAGCTCGGCTCGCCCTCACGGGCGGCCATCCACAGCATCGGGTCGAGCGGGTTCTTCTTGCCCGGACGGTCCGGGTCGCCGCCGCGCTCGGCGGACAGCAGCCGCATGGCGGCGGCGTCGAGGTTCGAGACCTTGCCGAAGTTCGGGTCGGACTCGACGGAGAAGTAGACATCCCCTTCGAGTTCGTACGCGGCGCCCGCGTCCCGCAGCCGTTCGACGAGCGGGACGATCCCGGGTATCGCCTCGACCGCTCCGATGTAGTGCTTCGGGGGCAGCATCCGCAGGGCGGTCATGTCCTCGCGGAAGAGGGTCGTCTCCTTCTCGGCGAGGGCGACCCAGTCGACGCTGTCCCGCTGGGCGCGCTCCAGGAGCGGGTCGTCGATGTCGGTGACGTTCTGGACGTAGTGAACCTGGCGCTTGGTGTCGAGCCACACGCGCTGCACGAGGTCGAACGCGTTGTAGGTCGCCGCGTGTCCCATATGGGTCGCGTCGTACGGCGTGATGCCGCAGACGTAGAGACGGGCGACGGGACCGGGGTCAAGGGAGACCAAGCCACCGGTCGCGGTGTCGTGGATCCTCAGGTCGCGGCCCTGACCAGGCAGGGCGGGGACCTCGGAAGCGGGCCAGGCATGCATGTCATGAGCCTAACCGGACGGATGTTCCGTATACGAACCGGACCGGGCTGGATGGCCATTAAGGCGTTCTTGCGCAAAACCGGCCGCTGTGCAGGGACACGGCCAGTGTGCTCCTACACCGGCGGCCAGGGAATGGCCGGCCACTCGCCGCTCGGCTCCGGATGCTTTCCCGAGGTCAGCAGGGCCTCGACACGCGCGCGTGTGGCGTCCAGTTCGGCGGGCGTGATCAGTTCGGCCAGGCGGGTGGCCAGCTCCCCTGCGAGAGCCTCCTTGAGGCCCTTGAGGACGTCGACGGCTTCGCCCGGCAGCGGCTCGCCCGCCCAGCCCCACAGCAGGGTGCGCAGTTTGTTCTCGGTGTTGAAGGTGACGCCGTGGTCGATGCCGTACAGGCGGTCCCCGGCCGGCAGCAGATGGCCGCCCTTGCGGTCGGCGTTGTTGATCACGGCGTCGAGCACGGCCAGCCGGCGCAGCCGCTCGTCGTCGGCGTGGACCAGCAGCGCCGTCTTCCCGTCGCCGACCTCGGCGAACCCGATCGCCTTCCAGCCCGGCTCCGGTTCCTCGGTGTCGACGAGCGCCAGCAGCTCGGGGCCCGGCTCGGCCTCGATCCACAGCTGGACCATCCCCTCGCCGTAGGGCCCGTCGCGCAGCACGGTGGGCGGGACGAGCCCCCAGCCGGTCGCCTCGGAGACCTCGTACGCGGCGACCTCGCGCTGGGCGAGGGTGCCGTCGGGGAAGTCCCACAGGGGCCGCTCACCGCGTACGGGCTTGTAGACGCACACGGCCTCCTGCCCCTCGTACGAGACGGCGCAGTACAGCACCGCGTTGGAGGCCTCGCGGATCTGGCCGCGCACCGTCAGCTCACCCCGGGTGAGCAGTTCCGCCGTGGTCACGCTCCGCGGCGGTATCCGTTCTGGCGCGGACATACGTGTCCTTCCGGGTCGAGCGGGAGACTGCACAGCGGACACGGCGGCCGCCCGGCGTTGACGACGTCCAGGGCGCGCTTGGCGAAGGCTCTGGCCTGCGCGCCGGTGAGCCGGACCCGCAGCATCGGGGGGCCGTTCTCCTCGTCCTGGAGGAGCCGCTCCTCGGCCTCGGCGAGGTCCTCCTCGGAGTCGGCGTCGAGCTCCACGAGGGCCTGCGCCTCGACGATCATGCGCTGCTCCTCGCCGTCCCAGGCGAGCGCCATGGTGCCGACGCGGAACTCCTCCTCGACGGGGGTGTCCAGCGGGGCGGCGTCGGACACCTCGGTGGGTGCCATGGCCGGGACGGAGGCGCTGCCGCCGCTGCGGCGCACGACCTCGTCCAGCAACTCGTCCATCCGCTCGGCGAGGGCGGCGACCTGGGTCTTCTCCAGGGCCACGCTGGTCACCCGGGAGCCGGCTGAGGCCTGGAGGAAGAACGTACGGCGCCCGGGCAGTCCGACCGTGCCGGCCACGAAACGCTCCGGTGGGTCATAGAGGAACACCTGACGGGACACGTCCTGTCTCCATTGGAATCGGGGTACGGCGCTGCTTCGACCGCTTCACCCTACTGCGCCCGACGATCACGGTGCGCCCGCACCACCACCGACGGTGGCATCACCGGCGGAAGGCTCCTCGCGCGGTGCGAGCGAGGCGAAATCACCGGTGTCGCCGAGGCGCACGAGAAACGGCCGCAGACGGGTGTAACGGATCGCGGTGATGGAACACGGTTCTACGGAGATCCGCTGGAAGAGGTCGAGATGGAGTCCGAGCGCGTCCGCGACGAGCGACTTGATGATGTCGCCGTGCGAGCACATGAGGTAGACGGCGTCGGCGCCGTGGTCGCGCTCCACGCGCGCGTTCCACTCGCGTACGGCCTCGGCGGCGCGGGTCTGCATCGCCCGCATCGACTCGCCGCCGGGGAACGCGGCCGCCGACGGGTGGGCCTGGACGACCTCCATCAGCGGCTCGTCCATGAGCTCGGCGAGCTTGCGGCCGGACCAGTCGCCGTAGTGGCACTCGCCGATCCGCTCGTCGGTGTGCGGGGTCAGCTCGGGACGGGCGTCGAGAAGCGGCTGAATCGTTTCCTGGCAGCGCTGGAGCGGGCTGCTGACGACCTCGGAGATCGGCAGCCCGGCGAGCCTCCCGGGCAGCGCGGCGGCCTGCGCGGCCCCGCGTTCGTCCAGGGCGACCCCGGGCGTCCACCCGGCGAGCAGTCCCTCGGTGTTGGCGGTGGATCGTCCGTGGCGTACGAGGATCAACGTGGGCATGCGGCCCAGCGTAGGCGTACGCGCCCAGCCGAAGGGGCGCGCCGGTGTCGAGAGGTCGAGCACGGTCGGGCTCTCGACACCGGCTGGAGCGCCCCGGAGGCGAAAATGTCACCGTGCGTCGGATCGCGAGCGACGGGAGAATACGCAGCGTGATCGTCGACTGTGCCATCTACAGGGACGGGTACCGCGCCGAGGGCCCCGATGACCTGTCCGACGCCCTGGGCGAGGCGCGGGCCGCGGGCGGGTTCGTCTGGATCGGGCTGCACGAGCCCTCGGAGAAGGAGTTCGACCTCGTCACCGAGGAGTTCGGGCTGCATCCGCTGGCGGTCGAGGACGCCTTGAAGGCCCACCAGCGGCCCAAGCTGGAGGTCTACGACGACTCGCTCTTCATCGTCCTCAAGCCCGTCGTGTACGAACCGGACAGCGACCAGGTCTCCTCCGGGGAGGTCATGCTCTTCATCGGCGACGCCTTCGTGGTGACCGTCCGGCACGGCGAGGGCTCTCCGCTGGGGGCCGTGCGGGAACGCCTGGAGCAGGAGCCGGAGCTGCTCGGCAAGGGCCCCACGGCGGTGCTGTACGCGGTCTCGGACGCCGTCGTCGACCACTATCTGGACGTGGCGACGGAGCTCCAGACCGATCTGGAGGAGCTGGAGGCGGAGGTCTTCTCGCCGGACGGCGGCGGTTCGCGTCACACGGCGTCGCGGATCTACACCTTCAAGCGGCAGATCCTGGAGTTCCGCCGGGCGACCGGCCCGCTGGCGCTGCCGCTGACCCGGCTGGCGGCCGTCGGCCAGTTCGGCTCGGGGGTGCCGTTCGTCAACGAGAGGGCGCGGCCCTTCTTCCGGGACGTCAACGACCACCTCACGCGCGTGAACGAGTCCGTGGAGGGCCTGGACCGGCTGGTGTCGGACATCCTCTCCGCGCATCTCGCGCAGATGAGCGTCCGTCAGAACGACGACATGCGGAAGATCTCCGCGTGGGCGGCCATGGCCGCGGTCCCCACGATGATCGCGGGGATCTACGGGATGAACTTCGAGCACATGCCGGAACTCCACTGGGTGTGGTCGTATCCGGCGGTGATCGCGCTCATGGCCGCCCTGGAGGTCGTGCTGTACCGGCTGTTCAAGAGCAGGGGCTGGCTGTAGGGCCGCGGCTCAGGCGAACTCGGGGGCCGAGGTGGCCGGTCCGCCGAGGGCGTCGCGCCGCTCGGGCATCCGCAGGGAGACCATCCGGCGCCAGCCCGCGGCGCGCTCGTACGCGTAGACCGCGTGGATGCCCGCCGCGAGGACGGCGGACTTGGCCGTCGGCCAGCCCAGGATGCGGCCCATGTGGGCCATGACCGCGAGGCTGACGTCCCGGTAGACGCGGATCTCGGCGAGAGCGCACTCCCGGAGCGTGCGCTGGATGTCCCGGCCGTGCCCCGCGTGGGCGAAGCGCAGCAACTCCTCGTGGCAGTAGGCGAGGTGGTTGTCCTCGTCGTTGGAGATCATCTTCACCGCGCGGCCGAGGTCGGGATGGTCGGCGAAGTGCTTGCGCAGCAGTTCCATCTGCTCGGAGGCGCGCTGCTCGGTGACGCGGCTGTGGGCGAGGTAGGTCACGATGTCCTGCACGGTCAGTGCCTGGTCGGCCTTGAGCTTGTCGTGGGCGAGACCGATGCCGTTGCGCTCCAGGAGCATCGTGTAGTCGGTGTCGGGCGGTACAGGGACGGGTTCGAGGCCGCGCTTCTTCATCAGGGCGTTGAAGATCCGCCCGTGCTTGTCCTCGTCGGCGCCGTGCCGGGTGATCTTGGGGGCGAGGGCGCGCTCGCCGTCCGGGACGAGCGCGGCGATGCGGGCGTTCTCCCAGCCGCCCTGTGACTCCCCGCTGGCCGCGATGGAGCAGAACAGGCGGAAGGACTCGTCGTTGTCGATGATCTCCTGGAACAGACTCTTGGCCGAAAGCATCGTGGGCACCTCTCTGCGGGACTCCGCGGCATTCCGCAAAGAACGAGTCAAATGCGGCGCGAGGGGTGCTGCAACAGCTGTGTCGGACAACTCCGCCAAAAGGAGGACCCCGGCGGTCACGACGGGGGCGTAACCACACGGGCGCGAGCGCGTTGTTCCGCGTGACGGCCGTGGCGGGGAAGACCCCCGAGCCCCCACCACGGCCGCGGAAACCTCCGGCGGCTCCGGCGCGCGTTACGCCAGTCCGGCCCGCTCCAGGGCCTCGGACCCGGCCCGCAGCGCGGCGATCCGCTCGTCGAGCGTGAAGCCCGCGGGAGACAGGCTCAGCGTGGTGACGCCGGCCGCCGCGTACTCCTTCATCCGGTCCGCGATGCGGTCCACGGAACCGAGCAGCGCCGTCTTGTCGATCAGGTCGTGCGGGATGGCCGCCGCGGCGCCCTGCTTGTCACCGGACAGGTACTTCTCCTGGACCTCGGCGGCCGCCGCCTCGTAGCCCATGCGCTGGGCGAGCTGGTTGTAGAAGTTCTGCTTGGCGCTGCCCATGCCGCCGACGTACAGCGCGGTATAGGGGCGGAAGAAGTCGGCGAGGGCGGCCACGTCCTTGTCCTCGCCGAGGGCGAGCGGGAGCGTCGGGTGGATGTCGAACCCGTCGAGGGTCTTGCCCGCCTTCGCGCGTCCCGCGCGCAGGTGCTTGAGCGTCGTCTCCTCGAGGTGCTCGGCGGACGGGAAGATGAGGAGCGCGCCGTCGGCGATCTCGCCGGTCTGCTCCAGATTCTTCGGCCCGATCGCGGCGATGTACAGCGGGATGTGCTCGCGCTCGGGGTGCACGGTGAGCTTGAGCGGCTTACCGGGGCCGCCGGGCAGCGGCAGCGTCCAGTGCTCGCCCTCGAACGACAGACGCTCGCGCGTCATCGCCTTGCGGACGATCTCGACGTACTCACGCGTGCGTGCCAGCGGCTTGTCGAACTTGACGCCGTACCAGCCCTCGGAGACCTGCGGTCCGGAGACGCCGAGGCCGAGGCGGAAGCGGCCGCCGGAGAGCGAGTCGAGGGTGGCGGCGGTCATCGCGGTCATCGCCGGCTGGCGGGCCGGGATCTGGAAGATGGCCGAGCCGATGTCGATGCGCTCGGTCTGCGCCGCGACCCAGCTGAGCACGGTGGCCGCGTCGGAGCCGTAGGCCTCGGCCGCCCAGCACACGGCGTACCCGAGTCGGTCGGCCTCCTGGGCGACGGCGAGATTGTCCGCGTCCATTCCGGCGCCCCAGTAACCGAGGTTGATGCCGAGCTGCATGGCCGATTCCCCTTACCCATCAGTAACGTCCCTGGTTTCCCGACCTTAGCGCGGGGCGTACGGATCGGGGCAGCCGGCGGTCGTGTTCTTCCGCCCACATGAACGCGTGTGTCGCTGACGGAAACTGGTTGTCCACAGGCCCCCACACCACTGGTTCCGGCCAGTAATGTCGGCGTTCATGGAGCAGAGGCATCTCGGCCGCACCGGCCTGCGTGTGTCCCGCATCGGACTCGGAACCCTCACGTGGGGCAGGGACACCGACGAGCACGACGCCGCGGACCTCTTGAAGACGTTCTGGGAAGCGGGCGGCAGCCTCGTCGACACCGCGGACGTGTACGGCGACGGGGAGTCCGAGTATCTGCTCGGACGCCTCATAGAAGGGCTGATCCCGCGCCGGGATCTGGTCATCTCCACCAAGGCGGGCAGCGTGCCCGACCCGGACCGGCGGTTCGACGGCTCGCGCGGCCATCTGCTCTCCGCGCTGGACGCCTCGCTGGCCCGGCTCGGCACGGACTACGTCGATGTGTGGCAGGTCCACGCCTACGACCCGGACACCCCGCTGGAGGAGACCCTCCAGGCCCTCGACCTCGCGGTCAGCAGCGGCCGAGCGCGGTACGCCGGGGTCTCCAACTTCTGCGGCTGGCAGCTCGCCAAGGCCGCGACCTGGCAGCTGGCGGCCCCGGGCACCCGGACCCGGCTGGCCGCGACCCAGCTGGAGTACTCCCTGCTCCAGCGGGGCATCGAGCGCGAGGTGCTGCCCGCCGCGCTGGACCTGGGCATCGGTCTGCTCCCGTCGTCCCCGCTGGGCCGCGGGGTGCTGACGGGCAAGTACCGCAACGCCACGCCGGCCGACTCGCGGGGCGCCTCGGAGCATCTCGCCCCCTTCGTCGCGCCGTATCTCGACGAGACGGCCGGTCACATCGTGGACGCCGTGCAGACCGCCGCCGACGGGCTCGCGGTGACCCCTCTCCAGGTGGCCCTCGCCTGGGTCCGCGACCGGCCCGGCGTGACCGCGCCGATCGTCGGCGCGCGCAACGCGCAGCAGCTCACGGCGGCATTGTCAGTGGAGGCCCTTAGTCTTCCTGACGAGATCTGCCGGGCGCTCGACGATGTGTCGGCGCCCGTGCACCGCTATCCCGATCACGACTGGAGCACGCTGTGAGCACGGAGCCGGAGCCCACGGAGGAGACCGAGCCTGAGTCGCCGGGCACCGCACAGGACGCGGGCCCCGAGGCCGACGGCACCGAGGCGGGGGCGGCGGCCGGAGGCGAGGAGGCCGAAGGCGGCGCGGACGAGGCATCCGCCGAGGCTTCCGACGGCGAGCAGGGCGAGGCCGCGGCGAAGCTGTCCGAGGCCGCGGCCGAGCTCGCGGCGCAGAAACTCGAACGCGAGCGGATCGCCCGGCGCAAGGCCGAGAAGCAGGGTCCCGTCGAGGCCGGGGCCAAGCTCAGCGGGACGGCCGCCGATCTGCTGGCCGCCGTACGGGCCGTCGAGAGCGGGGCCAAGCCGGCGGCGACCGTGTTCGCCGAGCCCGAGCCACCGCGCCGGCCCGCGCCGGAGCCCGTCCAGCGCCCTCAGCCGGTGGCGGCCGACGTGCCCGCGGCTCCCGCGGCGCAGACCGTGGAGTCCGTACGGCGGGTGCTGGCCGACGGCGGTGCGCCGGAGTCCCTCGTCGCGCAGGTCGCCGCCGCGCTCGGCGAGGGTGCCGCCGAGCAACTGCGCGAGGACCCCTGGCAGTTGCTGCGGGTCGCCGGGGTGCGGCCCGAGCAGGCCGACGGGTTCGCGCGGGCGCTGCTCGGCGCGGAGTGCGGTCCGGACGACGAGCGGCGGGGCCGGGCGGTGACCGTCTGGCTGCTGGAACAGGCGGCCGTGGCCGGGCACACGGCTCTCGAACTCCCCATGCTCACGGCGGCATTGGGCAAGCAGGGGGTGCCGGACGCCGACGCGGCCGTCCAAAGCACCCTCGCGGAGGCCGAGGCACTGGCCTTCCAGGACGCCCTCGACCCGCGGGCCCCGGAACCGGAGGAGGGCGAGGAGCGCCCGGTCCGCGTCCTGGTCGGCCTGGAGCGGTACGCCATGGCGGAGGAGAGCCTCGCCGACGGACTGGCCCGGCTGATCAACTCCGTACCGAAACAGGACGGTTCGGCCGAGGACTGGGAGCGCGCCGCCGACTCGGCCAAGGGCTCCGCCGGCGAACTGATCCGCGCGGTCGCGAGCAGCGGACTGGTCCTCCACACCGGCGGCGAGGCGTCCCTGGCGGAACCGGCGGCCCTGCTCCGGACGGCCCGCGGACTCGGCCTGCGCGCCTGGGCTGCGGCCCACGGCCCCCTGGGACGGGACCGCTTCGCGGCCCTGGCCTCCCGCGACACCGCCACCACCGTCACCGGTCTCCTCTCCGGCGCCGAGGGCCCCGGCCGCGATGCCGACGGCGCACTCGACCTCGACCTCCTGGTGGTCGTCGACGCTCCGCAGTTGGACGTGGAGAGTGCGGCGCTGCTGACCGAGTCGTTGCCGGACGGGGCGCGGCTGGTGCTGGCCGGGGATCCGGCGGTGCTGTGGTCGGCGGGGCCGGGGCGGGTGTTCGGTGATCTGCTGGCCGCGCGCGTCTGCCCCCAGATCGCCTCCCGGCGGCCGGACCCGGGCCCCCTCGGCGAGCTGGTCTCCGGTATCGGCATCGGCGAGCTGAACCAGGTCGAGGCCCCCGGCAAGGAGGTCGTGATCGTGCCGGCGCGGGACGCGGGCGAGGCCGTGCACCGGACCGTGCAGCTGGTGGCCGACTCGGTGCCGCGCGCGATCGGCGTTCCGCCCGAGGAGACCCAGGTGATCACGCCGGGCCATGGCGGCGCGGCGGGCACCCGGGCCCTGAACGCGGCGCTCAAGGAGCGTCTCAACCCGGGCCCGGGCCGCTTCGGCGGCTTCGACCCGGGCGACCGCGTCGCCTACTCCCCCACCCCCGGCCGCACCCTGCCGGGCCACGTGGTCAAGGCGGACGCGGAGGGCCTCCATCTGTCCTGCGCCGGCGAGCCCGTCGTCGTACCGAAGGAGCGTGTCGAGGAGTCCGTGCGCCACGGCTGGGCCCTCACCGCCCACCAGGCGGCGGCCGGCCGCTGGCCGGCGGTGGTCGTGGTCCTGCCGGGAGACGCGACCCAGGCCCTGACCCGACCGTGGGTCTACACGGCGTTCAGCCGAGCCGAGCGCCACCTCTCCGTGGTCCAGGGCGCGGACCAGGCCCTCCCCAGGGCGGTGGCCGAGATCCCGGCGAAGCCCCGCACGACCCGCCTCCCCGTCCTGCTCGGAACCCAGGTACCAACGGCCGGCTGACCCACCCCAGGGGCGCGGGGAACTGCGCGACCAGCCACGACGCAGCCGCACACGCAAGACGGCGGCGGCCACGGAACCCGTCCGCGACCGCCGCCGCCCAAGCCCAGCGCAGCGCTACGCGTGGCGTTCCAGATCCTCGTCCTCGTCCAGCTCCGTATCGAGCTCGTCCAGCTCGTCCTCGCCGTCATCGATCTCGCCGTCATCGATCTCGTCGTCGAACACCGCGCTGACGTCGAACCGGCACACCACCCGCTGCGGGTCGATCTGCTCGAACGGCCCCTCCAGCCACTCACCGGGAGCCGCCTGCTCGTCCGCCGCGGTCACCCACAGCGTGGAGTCGCCCTCCTCCAGGCCGAACTCCTTGTGCCGCGAGGCGATCTCGTCCGGTTCGAACTCTCCGAACAGGATGTCCAACGCTCCGTGCACCGTGCCGGAGGCCTCCGCACCGTCCGCGTAGTCCGCCGCCTCGATCCGCTGGGCCTGCGCCAGCAGCCGCTGCGGCTCGGCCACGGCGTAGTCACGGCGGATCAGCACGCTCACCGCGTGCGGTTCCTCGGGACCGGTGTACGGCGGCACGTCGTCCGTGCCGGGGATCTCGAAGGGGGTGACCTCCTCGTAGCGGTCGTAGAGCAGCTCGTCGTACGCCTCGGCGGCCGCGGCGAGCTCGTTGAACGCCTCGTAGACGGCCGGGTCGTCCTCCCCCGACCGGCGTTCGACCGCGGCCAGGTGGCGGTCGAGCGCGGTCTTGACCGCCTCGGCGGCGGCACGTACCTCGGCAGCGGTGGGCTGCACAGCATCAGACATAGTGCAGACGCTATCCGTACCGGGCCCCAGCCCGCACAATAGATGCGATGCCGGAATACGAATTTGTCGACGTGTACGTGCCGCGCGGGGTCTCCCGCAAGGACGCCACCCGACTGCTGACGGACCATGCAGAGTACGGACACTGGGAGTTGGACCGCCTGAGCCTGCTGCGTGACGGAAGCCGCAGGGTGCGGCTGCGCCGCAGGATCATCCGCCAGGTTCGCGCCACCTGGTGAGATGACGCGACGAAAACGGAGCGGGCCCCGCCGATGCGGGGCCCGCTCCGTCATGCGCCGTGCCGCTACGCGGATGCCCGCGCCTTGCGGTAGAGCACCGCGCCCGCCAGCAGCACGCCCGCCCCGGCCGGCAGGGCCAGCCCCAGCGGCAGGTCGCTGCCCGTGTGGGCGAGCTGGGCCTCGCCGTGCGGCTGGGTGACCGTCTGCGCACCGGGGTGGTTGCCGCCCGGTGCGCCCGGCGTCCCGTGCGCCGACGACGGTGGCGTGCCCGGGGTTCCGGGGGTGCCCGGGGAGCCTGGGGTGCCCGGCTCCACGGGGTTGCCGGGGTTGCCCGGACTGTTCGGCTGCCCGGGGTTGCCCGGCTGGTCAGGGCCGCCGGGAGGCGTCTGGCCGCCGCCGCCCGGGGTACCGGGCTGCCCGCCGCCGTTCGCGCAGTCGTTGCCGGTGGCGGGGTTGCCGATCCCGATGACGTCGACGCTGTTGCCGCAGACGTTCACCGGGACGTGCACCGGGGCCTCGACATGGTTGCCGGAGCCGACGCCCGGCGAGCCGCTCGCGTGGCCGTCGGACGACGAGCCGCTGCCGCCGGAGTCGCCCCCGTACCCACCGTCGTCGCCGTACCCGCCGGACGATCCGCTCTTGTTGGCGCACTTGTTGCCCATGGCCGGGTTGAGCACCCCGACCACGTCGACGGTGTTGCCGCAGACGTTGACCGGCGCGTGCACGGGCGCCTGCACGGTGTTGCCCGACAGCACGCCGGGCGAGTTCGAGCTCGATCCGTTCGCGGCCGAGTCGGCGTGGGCGGCACCGCCCGCGCCGGCGATCACGCCGGTCGCGGCCGCCACGGTCATCAGGCCTTTGCGGGTGACCTGTCGCATTCCTGAATTCCCCCTGCCTTTTCGATTCCGACCTGCAATCCTCGTGAAAAGACCGGTCGGCCCCGGAGCGCATGGCGCGCGCTCCGGGGCCGACGGGTGTCAAACGACCCTCAGCGGATCGATGTCACTTGTTGATGCAGGTGTTGCCGAAGGCGGGGTTCAGCAGCCCGATCACGGAGATCGTGTTGCCGCACACGTTCACCGGGACGTGGACGGGCACCTGAACGACGTTGCCGGACAGGACACCCGGGGAGTGCACAGCGGCACCCTGGGCACCCGCGTCGGCGACAGCCAGGCCCGCACCCGCGAGAACCAGGCCACCAGTGGCAGCCGCAGCGGCGACGACCTTCTTGATCATTATTCCTCCTTGTTGGCAAAAGCGATCTCGTGTTGCCGATCGCATCACCTGTAACGAGGAGGGGGTATTGAAGCTACGAGCCTATGAGCGCATTCACCCTTCTCATTCATTTCCGCACGGGCTGTCGAATATCGACGTCAAGGCTCGGCTTACGGCCGTCAGGAAGCGTCGATGAACCGGTCGAGCACCCGCACGCCGAACTTGAGCCCCTCCACGGGCACCCGCTCGTCCACACCGTGGAACATGCCGGCGAAGTCGAGCTCCGGCGGCAGCTGGAGCGGCGCGAAGCCGAAGCAGCGGATGCCGAGGTCGTCGAAGGACTTGGCGTCGGTGCCGCCGGAGAGCATGTAGGGCACCGCACGGGCGATCGGGTCCTCGGCGCCGAGCGCACTCTGCATGGCGTCGACGAGCTTGCCGTCGAAGTCGGTCTCCAGCGCCTTGTCCCCGTGCACGTCCTCGCGCCGCACGCGCGGGCCGAGGATGCGGTCGAGGTCGGCGAGGAACTCCTGCTCGTAGCCGGGCAGGAAGCGGCCGTCGACGTGGGCGGTGGCCTGGCCGGGGATGACGTTGACCTTGTAGCCGGCGCCGAGCATGGTGGGCGCCGCCGAGTTCCGCAGCGTGGCCCCGACCATCTTGGCGATGCCGCCGAGCTTGGCGAGGGTCTCGTCCATGTTCTCGGGGTCGAGCTCGGTGCCGAGCGCGTCGGAGAGCTCGTCGAGGAAGGACCGTACGGTCTTGGTGACCCGCACCGGCCACTTGTGCCGCCCGAGCCGGCCCACGGCCTCGCACAGCTCGGTGATCGCGTTGTCGTCGTTGGTCATCGAACCGTGGCCCGCGGTGCCGTCCACGGTGAGCCGCATCCAGTGCATGCCCTTCTGGGCGGTCTCGACCAGGTAGAGCCGCAGGTTCTCGTTGACGGTGAAGGAGAATCCGCCGACCTCGCCGATCGCCTCGGTGACGCCCTCGAAGAGATCGGGGTGCTTGTCGACGAGGTACCGGGCGCCGTACGTGCCGCCCGCCTCCTCGTCGGCGAGGAAGGCGAGGACGATGTCGCGCGGGGGCTTGCGGCCGCTGCGCAGCCGGTCACGGACGACCGCGAGGGTCATCGCGTCCATGTCCTTCATGTCGACGGCGCCACGCCCCCACACACATCCGTCGGCGACCTCGCCGGAGAAGGGGTGGTGGGTCCAGTCCGCCGCGTTGGCCGGTACGACATCGGTGTGCCCGTGGATGAGCAGGGCCGGCTTGGAGGGGTCCTCGCCCTCGATGCGGGCGACCGTGGAGGCGCGCCCCGGGTGGGATTCGAAGATCTGCGGTTCCAGGCCGACCTCGGCGAGCTTCTCGGCGACGTACTCGGCCGCCCTGCGCTCGCCCGGGCCCGAGTGGTCGCCGTAGTTGCTGGTGTCGATCTGGATCAGCTCACGGCAGAGGTCCACGACCTCGTCCTCGCCGGTGACGTGCCTGGTCGTGTCCGTCCCGCTCACGCTGGTTCCTCCCGCTGTCACTGCTGGTGGTTCCCCTCATCCTCCCTCTCCGACCGGCCGCGCCCAAGAGCGGACCCGGCCCGTCACACGCCGTTCACGCCGGGACGAGGGGGTGATCGGGGCACCTCGAAAGCCTGGTAATGTTTCCTCTGTCGCCGCGAGGGGAACCCCGCGCGACAGACACCTTGTCCGGGTGGCGGAATGGCAGACGCGCTAGCTTGAGGTGCTAGTGCCCTTTATCGGGCGTGGGGGTTCAAGTCCCCCCTCGGACACCAGCTGAAACCCCTGTTGATCAGGGGTTTTTTGCTTTTCCCGCACATCCGCGAAATCTCCCCCGCCGAGTCGGCAACCTCGCGTCCCTCCGCGGTCACTACGCCCTGACAGTGCACCATCCAGCACCCCTTATTCAGGGACGAACAGGGATGAAGCGGATGAGACGAGCACGTGCACCACAGTTGTACGCGGCGCTGGCCGGGCTGGGCCTGGCGGTCGCGACCGGCGCGCTACTGGTGACGCCGGAGGCCTCGGCGGCCGGCGCGGCCGCCACCGGCTACGCGACCCAGAACGGCGGAACCACCGGCGGAGCGGGCGGGACGACCGTGCGGGCCACCACCGGGACCCAGATCCACGCGGCCCTGTGCGGCCGGGCCAGCAGCAGCACCCCGATCACCATCGAGGTCGAGGGGACGATCAACCACGGCAACACGACGAAGGTCTCGGGCGGCAGCTGCAACACCGCCGACGGTGTGATCGAGCTGAAGCAGATCAGCAACGTCACCCTGATCGGTGTCGGCAGCGGCGCCGTCTTCGACCAACTCGGCATCCACATCCGTGAGTCGAGCAACATCGTCATCCGGAACGTGACCGTCCAGAACGTCAAGAAGTCGGGCTCGCCCACCTCCAACGGCGGCGACGCCATCGGCATGGAGAGCGACGTCCGCAACGTCTGGGTCGACCACACCACCCTGGTCGCCTCGGGAGGGGAGTCGGAGGGCTACGACGGCCTGTTCGACATGAAGGACAACACGCAGTACGTGACCCTGTCGTACAGCGTCCTGCGCAACTCCGGGCGGGGCGGTCTCGTCGGGTCCAGCGAGAGCGACCTGACGAACGGCTTCATCACGTACCACCACAACCGGTACGAGAACATCGACTCCCGTACGCCGCTGCTGCGCGGCGGCACCGCCCACATCTACAACAACCACTACGTGAGCCTGAACGAGTCCGGGATCAACTCCCGGGCCGGCGCCAGGGCCAGGGTCGACAACAACTACTTCGAGGACTCCAGGGACGTCCTTGGCACCTTCTACACCGACGCGGCCGGGTATTGGCAGGTCAGCGGCAACATCTACGACAACGTGACCTGGTCGGCCCCGGGCGACGACTACAAGCCCGCCGGTCCCGCCCCGGTGTCCAACACCTCGGTGAGCATCCCGTACGGCTACGCCCTCGACCAGGCCTCCTGTGTGCCCGGCGTCGTGAGCAGGACGGCGGGCGCCGGCAAGGGGCTGGCGGTGTCGGACGGCACCTGCACGGCGACGACGCCGACCGCGACCGCCACACCGACCACCACCACGACGCCCACGGCCACGCCCACCCCCACCGCCACCGCGCCCGTCGGTACCAACCTGAGCGTCGGGGCGGGTTCCGACGGCTCCAGCAAGGCCGACGGCACGAGTTACGGCAGTGTCCGGGACGGTGACACGAGCACCTACTGGTCGCCGAGCGGCTCCACCGGCCATGTCTCGATCAAGTGGGGCTCCGCCACGACCGTCTCGAAGATCGTCATCAAGGAGACCTCGTCCGCCGCGGGCCGCATCGGCTCCTGGCAGGTCCTCGACGGCGACACCGGCGCCGTCCTGACCTCCGGCAGCGGTGCGGGGGCCATCGCCTTCACTCCGACCTCGCTGAAGAAGGTCACCTTCGCGATCACCGGCGCGAACGGCACACCACAGATAGCCGAGTTCGAGACCTACGCCCCGTAAACAAAAGCACCAACTCGGCCTGTTCGCGGAGCTCTTGGACGATGTGGGGCATGTCTCGTCCGGCGCCGGGATCCGCAGGTCAGACCGTGTGCGGCCCGTTCGGGTAGCCACCCGGACGGGCCTCTCCGGTGGCCGTTCGCAGGGCCCGGACCTAGCGTCGTACTAAAATTTCCGGCTTGTTACGGAGCTGGACCCGGACAACCCCAGGCAGACCTGCGGGCCCGCCAGCGCCCCGGAGGCTTCCGGGATCGAGACGCGAGGACCGATGGCAGCCATACACGAGAGCAGCGCTCTCGGCCTGCTCGAGGAAGAGATCCGCGAGCGGTTCGGTGATACGGCACGTTTCTCCGGGGGCCCGGCGGCCTCCGCGCGCACCCTCGTCGACGTCTTCGACGCCTCCGTGCGGTCGTACCCGGACGAGCCCGCGCTGGACGACGGTACGACCTGTCTGACCTACCGTGCGCTGGCCGTGGAGGTCGAGCGGCTACGCCGCGCTCTCGCGGACGCCGGGGTCGGGCTCGGCGACCGGGTGGGTGTCCGTGTCCCGTCCGGGACCAACGACCTCTACATCGCGATTCTCGCCGTGCTCGCCGCCGGTGCCGCCTACGTCCCGGTGGACGCCGAGGACCCGGACGAGCGGGCCGAGTTGGTGTTCGGGGAGGCGGACGTACGCGCCGTCGTCGGGGCCGGTCACGAGCTGACCGTCACCGGACGCAGCGAGATCCCCGCCGCGCGGCCCGGCATCGAGCACGACGCGTGGATCATCTTCACCTCCGGGTCCACCGGAAAGCCCAAGGGCGTCGCCGTCAGTCACCGCAGCGCCGCCGCGTTCGTGGACGCCGAGGCCGCGCTGTTCCTCACGGACGACCCCATCGGTCCGGCTGACAGGGTCATGGCGGGGCTGTCGGTCGCCTTCGACGCGTCCTGCGAGGAGATGTGGCTGGCGTGGCGGTACGGGGCCTGTCTGGTGCCGGTGCCGCGTGCGCAGGTCAGGAGCGGTGCCGATCTGGGGCCCTGGCTGGTGGAGCAGGAGATCACCGTCGTGTCGACGGTGCCGACGCTCGCCGCGCTCTGGGAGCCGGAGACCCTCAACGACGTACGGCTGCTGATCTTCGGCGGTGAGGCCTGTCCGCCCGAGCTGGCGCAGCGGCTGGTGACCGAGGGCCGCGAGGTCTGGAACACGTACGGGCCGACCGAGGCGACCGTCGTGGCCTGTGCCTCGCTGATGAGCGGCGAGGAGCCGATCCGGATCGGGCTGCCGCTGGACGGCTGGGAGCTGGCCGTCGTCGACGAGGCCGGGGAGCCCGTACCCATGGGCGCCAGCGGGCAGTTGGTGATCGGGGGCGTCGGGCTCGCCCGGTACCTGGACGCCGAGAAGGACGCGGAGAAGTACGCGCCGCTGGAGTCGCTGGGCTGGGAGCGGGCGTACCGCAGCGGTGACCTCGTCAAGGCGGAGCCGGAGGGGCTGGTCTTCCTCGGGCGGGCCGACGAGCAGATCAAGCTCGGCGGGCGGCGGATCGAGCTCGGTGAGGTCGACGCGGCTCTCCAGGCGTTGCCGGGGGTCGCGGGAGCGGCCGCCGCCGTGCGCACCGCCCGCAGTGGCAACCAGCTCCTCGTCGGGTACGTCGTCACACAGGACGGCTGGGACCACGCGACCGCCGTCGAGAAGCTGCGCGCCGAACTGCCCGCGGCCCTGGTGCCGTTGCTGGCGCCGGTCGACGAGCTGCCGACGCGCACGAGCGGCAAGGTCGACCGCAACGCCCTGCCCTGGCCCCTGAAGGGCCTGGAGACCGGTGGTCCCGCCGAGCAGTTGTACGGCACCGAGGCATGGCTCGCCGAGCAGTGGAGCGAGGTGCTCGGCATCCCGGTGTCCAGTGCGCGCGACGACTTCTTCGCGATCGGCGGCAGCAGCCTCGCCGCCGCCCAGCTCACCACACGGCTGCGCACCCGCTACCCGAGCGCGGCCGTCCTCGACATCTACCAGCAGCCCGTGCTGCGGAAGTTGGCGCGGCACCTGGAGGAGTCCGCGCAGGACGACGGCGCCGCGCGGATCGTCGCCCCGGTCCCGGTGCGCGCCCAGGCGATCCAACTCCTCGCCATGATCCCCCTGTTCACCCTGCTCGGACTGCGCTGGACCGTGGTGCTGGCCGCGCTGGGCAACGTACTGCCGTACGCCTGGCTGCCGACCGCGTCCTGGTGGCTGGTCGGGGCGGGAGCGCTGGTGCTGTTCAGCCCGCCCGGCCGGCTCGCGATCGCGGCGGGCGGTGCGCGGCTGCTGCTGCGGGGTGTGCAGCCGGGACGGTACGCGCGCGGTGACGGTGTGCATCTGCGGCTGTGGGCGGCCGAGCGGCTGGCCGAGTTCAGCGGGGCGACCTCGCTGACCGGGTCGTGGCTGGAGCGGTACGCACGGGCGCTGGGCGCCAAGGTCGGCCCCGATGTCGACCTGCACTCGCTGCCGCCGGTGACCGGCATGCTCAAGCTGGGCCGGGGTGCGGCGGTCGAGTCCGAGGTGGATCTGTCGGGGTGGTGGCTGGACGGCGACCGGCTGGAGATCGGCACGGTCAAGGTGGGCGCGCACGCGGTCGTCGGGACGCGCAGCATCCTCTTCCCTGGCGCACGGGTCGGCAAGCGGGCCGAGGTGGCGCCGGGTTCGGCGGTCACCGGGCAGATTCCCACCGGTCAGCGCTGGGCGGGCGCTCCCGCGGTCAAGCTGGGCAAGGCGAAGCGGAACTGGCCCAAGGAGCGGCCGCGCAAGGGCACTTACTGGCGGGTGATGTACGGCCTGACGGGCTTCGCGCTCACCGCGCTTCCGGTGCTGGCCGGGGTGGCCGCCTTCCTCGTGGGACGGGAGTTCTTCACGCCGGACCGGCCTCTCCAGGGCGCCATGGCCGCCCTCGTGCCGGCGACGCTCGCCTTCGGGCTGGCGTACGCGCTGCTGATCCTGGTCGCCGTACGGCTGCTGAGCCTGGGGCTGCGCGAGGGCACGCATCCGACCCACAGCCGGGTCGGATGGCAGGCCTGGACCGTCACCCAGCTGATGGACCGCTCGCGCGAGACGCTCTTCCCGCTGTACGCGGGGCTGGTCACGCCGGTGTGGCTGCGGCTGCTCGGGATGCGGATCGGGCGGGGCGCCGAGGTGTCGACCGTGCTCGCGCTGCCGAGCCTGACGACGGTCGGCGAGGGCGCGTTCCTGGCCGACGACACGCTGACCGCGCCGTACGAGCTCGGTGGCGGCTGGATGCGGATCGGACGGGCGGAGATCGGGCGCCGGGCCTTCCTCGGGAACTCGGGGATGACCGCGCCGGGGCGGTCCGTGCCGGACGGCGGGCTGGTCGGGGTGCTGTCGGCGACGCCGAAGAAGGCGAAGAAGGGCAGCTCGTACCTGGGACTGCCGCCGGTGAAACTGCCCCGGGCCGCCGCCGACGGCGACCAGAGCCGGACGTACGACCCGCCGGCGCGGCTGCTGTGGGCGCGCGGTCTGGTGGAGCTGTGCCGGATCGTGCCGGTGTTCTGCTCGGCGGCGATCGGCGTGCTGACGGTGGCGGCGCTGTGCGCGCTGGGGGTGTGGGCGTGGGCGCTGGCGGGCGGGGTGCTGCTCGCGGCGGGTGCCTTGGCCGCGCTGGTGTCCATCGTGGCCAAGTGGCTGCTCGTGGGGCGGCACCGCAGTGGGGAGCATCCGCTGTGGAGCTCCTTCGTGTGGCGCAACGAGCTCGCGGACACGTTCGTCGAGGTCGTGGCGGTGCCGTGGCTGGCCGGTTCGGTGCCCGGTACGCCGCTGATGACGGCGTGGCTGCGGGGGCTCGGTGCGCGCGTCGGCAAGGGCGTGTGGGTGGAGAGCTACTGGCTGCCGGAGACGGATCTGGTGACCCTGGAGGACGCGGCGACGGTGAACCGGGGCTGTGTGCTCCAGACGCACCTCTTCCACGACCGGATCTTGCGGACGGATACTGTGGTCCTCCGTGAGGGCGCGACGCTGGGTCCTGGCGGGATCGTGCTGCCCGGCAGCACGATCGGGGCCCGGACGACCCTGGGTCCCGCGTCGCTCGTCATGGCAGCGGAGTCCGTCCCCGACGACACCCGCTGGCTCGGCAACCCGATCGAGGCATGGCGTCCCTGAACGCCGGCCACTCGGCACGGGAGAGCGGTGCACCCGAGCGGAGTGGTGGCATGGCACAGGGAGTAGACACAGCGGTGGCGGTTCAGCAGGCGGCGGGTTCGGACCCGTACTTCCCGGAGAACGGTGACGCGCGGTACCGGGTGCACCGGTACGAGCTCGCGCTGGACTACCGCCCGGGCCCGAACCGGCTGTCCGGCACGGCCCGGATCAACGCGATAGCGGGCCGGTCGCCGCTGGGCGAGTTCTTCCTGAACCTGGCCGACTTCAAGGTCGGCCGGGTGCGGGTGGACGGCCGGCAGCCGCACTACACGCATCGCGGCGGCAAGCTGCGCATCCGGCCCGCGAAGCCGGTCCGGCCCGGGGCCGCGTTCACGGTCGAGGTGCACTGGGCGGGCAACCCCAAGCCGGTGAACAGCCCGTGGGGCGGTCTCGGCTGGGAGGAGCTGGAGGACGGGGCGCTGGTGGCGAGCCAGCCGATCGGGGCGCCGTCCTGGTACCCGTGCAACGACCGGCCCGCGGACAAGGCGTCGTACCAGATCTCGATCACCACGCCGTCGGCGTACTCGGTGGTGGCGGGCGGGCGGCTGCTGACCCGCACCACGAAGGCGTCCACGACGACCTGGGTGTACGAGCAGTCGGCGCCGACGTCCAGCTATCTGGTGGGGCTGTCGATCGGCAAGTACCAGACGGTGCTGCTGGGCGACCCCGGCCTGGGCGGGGTGCCGCAGCACGGGCACATTCCGTCGCAGCTGCTCCCCCAGTTCTCAAGGGACTTCGCGCGTCAGCCGCAGATGATGGACCTCTTCCAGGAGCTGTTCGGCCCGTACCCCTTCGAGGAGTACGCGGTCGTGGTGACGGAGGAGGAGCTCGATGTCCCCGTCGAGGCACAGGGGTTGTCGCTGTTCGGCGCCAACCACGTGGACGGGGCGCGGGGTTCGGAGCGGCTGGTCGCGCACGAGCTGGCCCACCAGTGGTTCGGCAACAGCGTGTCCATCGCGGACTGGCGGCACATCTGGCTGAACGAGGGGTTCGCGAAGTACGCCGAGTGGCTGTGGTCGGAGCGCTCCGGCGGGCGGACGGCCCAGCAACTCGCCGCCGCCGCGCACCGGTTGCTCTCGGGCCTCCCGCAGGATCTGAAGCTGGCCGATCCGGGCCGCAAGTCGATGTTCGACGACCGGCTCTACGAGCGGGGCGGGCTGACCGTGCACGCGGTGCGCTGCGCGATGGGCGACGTGGCCTTCTTCCGCATGCTGCGCGGCTGGGCGGGCCTGCACCGCGGCGGCGCCGTGACCACGACGACGTTCACCGCGCACGCCTCCCGCTTCTCGCCCGAGCCGCTGGACGAGGTGTTCCAGGCCTGGGTGTACAAGGCGGCACTGCCGCCCCTGCCCGTGGCAGGCACACCCATTCCGGCGCGGCCCGCCCAGCCGCCGGCGTGATCCGCCGGACAGCCTGCGGCAGTTCGTGACGTCCTACCGGCCCTCGCCTCGGAGCGGGGCTCCGGCGAGGGCCGCGTAGAGCTCGATACAGGCCTCCGTGCCGCGATGCAGGTTGCGCAGCGGGAAGCGTTCGTTCGGGGCGTGCATGCCGTCGTCCGGGAGGCCGAAGCCGAGGAGCAGGGTCTGGGTGCCCGTGGTGGCGGCGAGTTCGCTGACGAAGGGGATCGAGCCGCCCGACGGCAGCAGCAGGGGCGGGCGTCCGAACACCCGCCGGCACGCGTGGTCCACCGCAGGCAGGCCCGGACCGTCGGGCGTCAGGGCGTAGGGCGGGCAATCGGCGAGGACGGACAACCGGGCGCGGACGCCTCTCGGGGTCCGCTCGGCGAGATGGGCGCGCAGCGCCCGGGCCACGACGCCCGGCTGCTGGCCCGGGACCACGCGGACGCTCAGGTCGGCCGCGGCCCGGGCGGGAATCGCCGACCTCGCCGCGCCGGAGAGTGCCGTGACGACGATCGCGGGGCGGATGGTGGTCCGCTCGAAGGCGGAGTAGCCGGGCTCTCCGTGTCCGAGCGAGACTCCGGTCGGAGCCAGGAGCGCACCGGCGGACGGACCGTCGCGGGCGAGCCGGGCCCGTTCAGCCGGGTGCGGAGGCCGTACGTCGTCGTAGAAGCCGGGGACGGCGATGCGGCCGTCGGGGTCGTGGAGGCTCGCCACCAGGGCGCACAGCACCTGTGCGGGTTCGGCCACCGCACCGCCGAAGGCGCCGGCATGCAGGTCGGTCCCGGGGCCGGTCACCTCGACGCGGGCGGCGAGCGAGCCCCTCAGACCGCTGACGAGCACGGGTGTGGACGCGTCTCGCATCCTGGTGTCGGACACCACGGCCAGACCGGCCCGCAGATACGCGGGATCACGCTCCAGGGCCTGACGGAGGGTGGGGCTGCCGATCTCCTCCTCGCCGTCCAGGACGACCCGTAGATTCACGGGTGGACCGCCGGTGGCCAGCCACGCCTCGATCGCGGCCAGGTGGGCGGTGAGCTGACCCTTGTCGTCGGTGGCGCCGCGCGCGTACACATGGGTGCCGTCGACTACCGGCCGGAAGGGGTCCGTGGCCCAGGCGTCGCGCGGCCCGGCGGGCTGGACGTCGTAGTGACCGTAGACCAGGACCACGGGGGCGCCGGGTCGGTGCAGCCACCGGGCGGTGACGACGGGGGCGACGCGGCCGGGCCGTACCGTGACCGCGTCCAGGCCGATGCGCCGCAGGTGCGCGGCGAGACGCCCCGCGCAGCTGCGCAGGTCCGGCCGGTGCGCGGGCGCGGCGCTGACCGTGGGGTGGCGCAGGAGCGCGCACAGCAGGGCGAGCGCGGCCGGACGTCCGGCCCGGGCGAAGCGGAGAGCGGCCTCCGTCCGGGCCCGGGGCACGGGGGTTGCCCAAGCCGCGCGTGGTGCCGACGACGGCCGTACCGCGAGCGCCGTCGCCCGCTGCGCGGGGGACACCCGGACGCCCCCCGCGAGCCGTGCGGCCGGGGACCACGGGTAGGTCTCGGTCGCTCGTGCCGCAGGGGCGGGTCCGGTCACACACGGACCCCGTTGAGCGGGGCGGCCGCCCGGCCGCGCGTGCCGGTGCCGCGTGCCGTGGGTGGCACGGGTGGCCTGCGGGCGCCCTGGCGGCCACCCGTGAGCGGCGCCGCAGGGCGGTCCCACGGCAGGCCGCGGCGGGCCTCCTGAGGGGGGCCGCCGCCCAGCGACCGGGCGCTGGTGAGCCACTCCTCGGAGCTCTCCGCGATCTCCAGCAGCAGCGTCTCGAACGTGACGCGCTGGTTCTGCAGCAGATGCGGCTGGGCCAGCCAGCGCAGCACCTCGCGGCCCGCGATGGCCATGCGCTGCCGGGGCGAGGTGACCAGGCGCTCGCCGAAGTACTGGGCGAGCACGATCTCGACGACGTCCCACGCGGTGTCGGCGCCGTACAGCCGCTTGATGTCGTCCGAGCCGAGGATGCGGTAGGCCTCGTCGAGGAGCTGCATCACTTCGACGCGCAACACGTTGACATGGCCGTACGAGGTGAACTTCAGGTTGTTGCGCAGGTCCAGGCCCGCCCGGCGGACCACCGCGATGCTGCCGAAGCTCGGGTCGTAGGCCCGCTCGCGGACCACGTCCGCGATCCGCTTGTCGCGGTGGAAGAGGGCGACCTGGTTGACGAAGTGCTCGAACAGCCCGTGGAAGTCGCTGTTGGACCGGGAGCCGGCCGGCACCTGGGCGCGGCCGTACCCGAAGGCCCTGCGGTAGGCGGCGAGCCGGTCCCGCCGGGTGTAGCGCAGCACCTGACGCCGGTCGAACTGGTAGAGCGCGTACGCGCCCGCTCCGCTGGACAGGTAGACGGCGCCCGCGCGGAACAGCTCCTGGAGCTTCTGCACCGCGCGGAAGACCCCGATCATCTCGTGCTGGTAGATGTAGTAGAGGTCCCCCATCGCCACCAGCCGCTCCGACGAGACCGTCTCGTCGTAGGGCTCGATGGCCTGTGGCAGGCGGGTCCTGCCGAGCGCGTCGGCGGCCTGTTCGCCGAGGCCGACGAGCTGGGCGAGCCCCTTGTCGGGCGGTGGTTTCTCGGCCAGGTCGGCCTTGATGGCGTCCTGGAGCAGGTCGTCGATCTGCTTGGTGAGGACGTCCGCGAGCTGCGGGTCGGCGACGAGCTGCGCCGACAGCCGGTCGGTGACGGTCTCCCGGAGGGCCGCGATGCGGTCGAGGAAGGCCTGATAGTCCTGTTGGTTCGCCATGGGTCTCCTCCGTCAGGTCCGTAGGGCCTCGACCGTGTTGCTGCGGATGCCGCCCGGATTGACCACCGTGATCAGCCAGTCGACGGAGCCCGTGGGCGAACCGGCGGGCAGGTCCGGGAACTCGAAGTGCGCCCGGCCGCCCTGCAAGGTCACCCTCGTGGACTCGACCTCGCCGAACTCGGGCCTGCCGTCCGCGACGAGCACCGCCTCGGCGTCGGCGGCGAATCCGCGGCCGGCCAGGGTGACGATCACCGGGTCGTCGATGACGCGGTCGACGAAGACGATCACCGGCGTCTCGGTGCGGCGTACAGCGCCGGCGAGCCGGGCCGTGTCGTCCAGCTGGCCGCTCAGTTCGCGCAGGGCCCGCAGTACGCGAGGGGTGCGCAGGCCCCCGGGCAGGTTGGGGTCGTTGCCCCGCTGGTTCGGATCGGCGAGCCGCTGGGTGCCGCGCACCAGGTTGGTCAGGTTGACCAGGACCGGCCTGAGCGCGATCACTCCGTCCTTGCCCGCGTCCTGGATCAGCCGCGGCCCCTCGGCCGTGGAGACGCGGACCACCCAGTCCAGCAGGTCGGACAGGAGGATGGACGGCGCCGCGCCACCGAAGTCGAGCCGGATCGTCTGGCGTTGTGCCGCGTCGACGAAGACCGACTCCAGGGCGAAGACCAGTTCCTCCACCGACTGGGCGACGACGTCCAGGCTGCGGGAGAGCCGGATCAGGACGGTGCCGAGCGCGGTGCGGTCGGTGGTGCCGGAGAAGAGGTCGCGGTCGGTGTCCCAGCCCGCGGCGAGGGCGAGGACGTGGTCGACGACGATGCGGAAGTTGGTGACGATCCGTTCCTCGTCCAGCGTGCCGATCCGGGCGCCGCTCAGGCCGAACCGGTCGCGCAGCTGGGCGAACTGGCCGCCGACGGCGTCCGGGTCGGGTCGGGTACCGGAGCGGCGGTCGCCGAGCAGCAGGTTGAACAACTCGTCGACGCGCTGGATCCGCGGTCCGCCCTCGACCGCCAACTCGTCGACCAGTTCGCCGAGTTCGGTCCTGATGATGACGCGGATCGCCTCGGCGTCCTGGACGTCGGCGGCGGGGTCGAGCGGGGTGAGGCCGTCGAGCAGCGGAGTGATCTGCTCCAGCGCGTTCCTGGCCCGCTGGTGGATGCTGGCCTGGGCGCCGGTGAGGGCCCCGAGGTCGGCCTGGACGGCGTAGCCGCGCGGGTGCCAGGTGAACTCGGTGTGGCCCTGCACCTCGCGCAGTTCGAAGGCACCGGTCAACGCGGCCTGGAATCCGGAGGTGTTGGAGCCCGGACGCCAGCCGAGAACGTCCCGCAACGCGCCTTCCACGCTCTGGGCGTATCCGGAGGACCGGTCCCCGCCCTGCTGTACGGCGGTCCGGCCCGCGCCGCCGATGCTCTCGGTGAGCACGGGGAAGGTGGCGAGGTCGACGAGGTTCTGGTCGGCGGGGGTGCCGGCGGGCGGCGGACCGGCGCCCTGGGGTTTGCGTGCGAAGACGATGCTTCCGTCACCGATGGAGTTCACGTCGACCGGGAAGCGCCGCACGGGTTCGCCGTCCTCGCTCAGCACATTGACGAGGAACCTGCCGGGGGCGGGTGCGGGCCACTCGTAGAAGCCGCGCGCGTCGGTCTGGCGGGTCGCGAGGACCTCGCCGTCGCTGTCCCGGATCTCCACCGTCGTGAAGGCGAGTGGCTGCCCGTCCTGGTCGCGGACGATGCCACGGATACCGTGCTCCTCCTCGGCGAGGACCAGGTCGGGGACTTCGGTGAGGGACGCGTCGACCACGTCGACGGTGTGCTCGGCGGGCGGGTCGGCGGTCAGCCGGCGGCCGCCCACGTCCACCGGTGAGCGCAACAGGCCCACGGTCCACTTGCGGAAGGGGAGTTGGTCGATGACGTACCTGCCGAAGGTGTCGGTGACGTCCGTGGCCTCGACGGCGCCGTCACCGGCGGCGATCTCGACGCCCGGCAGGGGGGTTCCGAGACGGTCCAGGACACGGCCGCTCACCGTGCCGGCCGGCGCGGCGAGTTCACGGAACACGAAGAAGGCCGAGAGGTCGATGTCGTCGCCGGCCCGGACCTCCGCGTCGATGCGCTCCTGGCCGGGGACGACGGTGACCCGTGATCCGGCACCGAAGGTCGCCCGGGTGGTGTCGACGACGGCGAGGGTGACCCTGCCGACCGGCACGTCCTCGAAGACGCACTCGGTGGTGTGGGCGTCGGTGGCCAGTCGCACGGCGGGCCGGGCGAGGCCGTCGGCGCGGGCGAGTTCGAAGACGATGCCGGTCACACTGTCCACGCCGACGGTGGGTGTGACACGGATCCGTGCGGGGCCCGCCTCGTAGTACACCGTGCTCATGTCCGTGCGCAGCGTGCGCCGGTCGACGACGAAGTGGCCGTCGCTCGGGACGGCTCCGCTGCGGGAGTCGGGCCGGGGCCGCACCAGCACCAGTTCGTCCGGGCAAGCGGCGTAGACGGCGCCGTCGGCCCGGCTGGTGAACTCCTCGCCGGCCACCTCGACGGTGACACCGGAGACCGGTGTGCCGTCTCCGTGCAGGGTCCGGAGCTCGAACAGTCGACGGCCGTCCTCGGGGGCCAGGAGGATGTCGACCGAACGGTCCTCGACGGACGCGATGTGCAACGTCCGCTCGTAGGTGAGACCGCAGACGACCAAAGGACGGCTGAATCCGGGGACCGGCTGTCCCTCGACCGCGATCGCGTGGTCACCGGGCTTGAAGTCCTCCCATTCGGTCCTGCCGTCCGCGTCCGTCGCTTCCAGGCGTGTGCCGTTGTGGCCTCCTCGCCCGTCCACCACCAGCACCACACCGGAGGGCGTCGGCCAGCCCTCCCGCCAAGCCTCGGCGTGCCGGTCCAGCGGATGAGGGCTGAGGAAGACCCGGATCGTGAGCTTCGCCATCGTGCTCTCCTTCCCCTCCAGGTCAGCGGCCGGTGCCGGACGTGGAGCAGTGGTTCTTCAGCTCGGCGAACTCCTGCCAGTAGGCGAGGGCCGCCGGCAGCACATCGCTCCAGAGCGACTGCTGGCATGCGTGGACGCAGCGGACCACCTCGTCCGCCCAGGTGCCGGCTTCCCGGCCGTGCTCCCCGCCGAGGGCGCCCAGTTCGGCGAGGCGTTCCGGGGCCGCCAGCTGGGCGACCAGGATCCGGCCCAGGGTGTGGACGTGCGCCTGGCACCGGGCCACCGACGCGGCGTCCTCGCGCAGGGCGGCCGCGGCCTGTTCCGCCGCACCCGTCGTTTCCAGGACGGCGCCGGCCACCTCGTCCACCAACAGCACATCTCCGCCGTGCGGTTGGTCGGACACGCCGATCAGCTCCAGTTCGCGTGCCGTGTCGCGGAGCCGGCGCACCGCCGCCGTCAGATCGGCGTGCGCGGACTGGACGGTCACCGTCATCGCCTCGCCAGTTCGGTGTAGAAGTTGCGGCTGATCACGCCCGGGCGGGCCAGGCGCCGGTCCAGGGCGGAGCGGGTGGCGCCGACCAGGAAGCGGGCCGGGATGATGCCGGGATCGGTGCCGGCCGCGAGGCGCTCGGCGGCTTCCCGCTGCATCGCGTCCTCCTTGGCCCCGAACGGGATCACCTGGGCGAGACTGCGCCGGCCGAGTTCGGGGAACGGCCGGTAGCACAGGGCGTCCACCACGGCGGGATGAGCGGTGGCGAAGGTCGCGACCAGCTCACGCGGCAGGGTGCCCGCCCTCGGATCGGGGTAGATCGCGGACCACAGGCGGCCGTAGCGGTCGGCCTGTTCGGCGAAGCCCATGCGGCGCAGGAGTTCGACGGAGATCCAGACCCGGAACCACGGAGTGGGGTGCGGACCGCGCGGGTTGTACGTCAGGACGCTCGCCGGGGAGCGGCCCACCACGTCGAGCAGGGAACCGACCACCGCCGGCCCGCCGAGCAGCAGCGCCGACAGGTCGGCGTAGATCTCCCGGTTCCAGCGCACCCAGGTGCGCACCACTGAGGGCGGGAGGCCCTCGGCACGGAGCCTGGCCGCGACCGCGCGGGGCACCGCCTGGTTGAGCCCCAGGTCGCTCTGGAGGTTGTGGGAGACCTCGTGCAGGACGGCGCCCAGGGTCCACGGGTTGACCAGGCGGTGGTACGGGAGTTGGACCAGCGGGAAGGGGTTGAGCCGGCGGCCGAGGCGGCGCAGCGGGATGCCGCGGCGGAAGGTCGCCGGGGAGAACCCGGTCCGCATGAACGAGAACGGGGGCGGTGCCGGCAGCGGCTTGGCCTCGCCCACGCCCAGGTAGGCGGCCTGGTAGCAGGACAGGGCGATGCGGTCGCAGGACAGCAGGGCGTCGGCGAAGACGGACTGGCGCTGGCCGAACAGCTCGAAGTAGAAGTCCCAGATGCGTTCCACCTCACGCACCCAGGTGTGTGCCCGCTCCTTGGTGGTGAGCAGTTCCTGAAGGTGCCGGGTGTCCGGCCGGGCGGCGGCCTGCCGCGCCTGCCGGCCCACCCGGTCGCTGTACCGCAGCAGTTCGACGCGCAGTCGGCCGAGCAGGGCGTTGACGGCCTGGAGGTGACCGGCGGTCGGCGCGGCGGCGCCGGTGCCGAACTCGCCCGGACGGAACGGGCGCAGCGCCGCCGCGTGCCGGGTGACGTTCAGCCCCTGTGCCCGCAGCCAGGGTTGGCGGACGGGCGTCGTGGCCGGCCGGCGCGGCAGCGGGCGGCCGGCCCGGGCGGTGGCGGTACCCGGGTCCGGCGTGCGGGCCGGTGCGGCGGGAGCGGTGGGTGCGCTCATCGGGGGCCGCCGGTCAGACGCCGTAGGGCCCGCGTGGGCGGACCGGACGGTAGGCGGGCACCGGCACCCATGCCACGGACAGCGGCGGCAGCCCGGCGGGCGGGCGCGGTCCGGGGGTCTGCCACACACCGGGGTGACGGGCGGGTGCGCCGCGGCGTCGCGGGAAGGAGCGGGGCGGCCCGGCCACCGGTACCCGCAGGGCGCCCCGCGCGGGGGCCGCGGCCACCCTGCGGACGGCAGCCGCGGAGACCGGTGCCACGCCGGGGGCTCCGGTCCGCACCGCTCGGTGGTAGCGGCGGTCGAGGACACGGGAGCGGCGGACGGCCGCCCTGCGCCGGCGTGGATCGGACAGGACGGCGGCGGTCTGGCCGGCCAGGGTCCGCACGGCCGAGCGTGCGGTGACCGGTCGGCCGCGCGCGACCTGACGGGCCAGACTGCGCGTCGTGCGCAGGGCGATGGTGGGCACGGCCCGGACCAGTGAGCGCGTCGCGGGGTTGCGCCGCAGGGTGCGGGTGACGTTGGCGAGGCCGCGCACGAGTTGCGGTGCTCGCCGGACGACCGCGGGCGCGGCGCTGCGAACCGCTCCGACGGCGAGGGGCACCAGGGCTCCGGCGAACGCCTCGGCCTCCGCCTCGGACCGGGCCGTGGCGGCGGCGTGGCCGAGGTGCTCCATCAGGGCGTCCGTGGAGATCCGGCGCAGCGGGTCGGTCGCCTCGAACTCGCTCTCACCCTCGTCCTCGTCCTCGAAGAGGGCTTCGTCCTCGTACAGGGACTCGTCCTCGTACAGAGCCTCGTCCTCGTACAGGAACTCGTCCTCAAGGAGCGATTCCCCCTCGTACAGGGCCTCGTCCTCGTAGAGGAACTCGTCCTCGTGGAGGGCTTCGTCCTCCCCTTCGAGGAGGAACTCGAACTCCTCCTCCCGGTCACCGTCGGTGAGGGCCCCGAGGGCCGAGCGGGCCGCCCGTCCGGCGAGTCCGGCAAGGCCGGACAGAAAGTCCTCGCCCTCGTCCTCGCCCTCGTAGAGGCCCTCCCACTCGCCCTCCAGCTCGGGGAGCGGAGACGCTCCCGACGTCCTGGGGCCGGCTCCGTTGGTGCTCACGCTCATGGCCGCGGTCCTTCCTGGTCCAGGGCGTCTCGGTCAGCGCAGCCCGGCGTATCCGGGGCGGCGGCGCGCCGGGGTGGCCGGACGGCGGGGGCGTCCCGCGCGGGCGGCCGGTCCGGTGGCGCGGCGCACCGCGGTGGCGGCGCGCACATTGCGCTGCAGTGCGCGGGTGGTCTGCTGCGGGCTGCTGAGCACGCGGCGGGTCTGCCCGGCCATGACCCGGGCCGCGGTACGGCGGGTCACGGGCCGTCCGGCGGCGGCGCGGGCGCCGAGGACGCGTGCGGTGCGCCGGACGATCACCGGTACGGCGCGGACGGCGGGGCGAGTGGCGCGCTGACGGCGGAGCAGCCTGGTCAGTACGCAGGTGGCGCGGACCAGGTGTGGCTGGAGCCGGCGCAGGGCGGCACGGTCCTGGGCGGACAGCGCGGCGACGGTGGCGGCGCCGATCATCGCCTCGGCCTCCGCCTCGGTGCGGGCCTGCGCGGCGACCGCGGCCATCATCTCGGCCATGGCCTCCTGCTGGGTGAGCGGACGGGACGCCTCCTCCTCGGCCTCCGCCTCGAACTCGTCCTCCGCCTCGAACTCGCCCTCCGCCTCGTCCTCGTAGAGGTACTCGTCCTCCCCCAGGGCGCGGGCGGCCATGTTGCCGAGGGCCCCGCCGAGCGGGCCGCCGACGGCACTGCCCACGAGCGGTGCGGCGATGCGGGCCACCCGGCGCAGGGCCGGGGCGGCACGGCGGACGAAGGCGCCGATACGGCGGAAGAAGGCCTCGTCCTCGTACTCCTCCTCGCCTTCGTCCTCGTAGAGGTACTCGTTCTCGAACTCGTCCTCTCCCTCGCCCTGCCCCAGCAGACCGCCGAGGCCGGCCGCGATCCGGCCGAGGAACTCCTCGCCCTCGCCCTCCTCTTCGTAGAGGTACTCGTCCTCCTCTTCGCCGGCGCCCTCGAACTCGCTCTCCAGGGCGGCTTCGTTCTCGTACTCCAGCTGGGCGTGACGCATCTGCATGGCCGCCTCCCTCTGCGCGGTCGGACAACTCACCCTCGGTTCCGGGAGGTTGGCGGGCCAGTGACATGTTCGGCGGTCAGTCGGTCCGGTCGCGCTCGGATGAGCGTCGCTCGGACGTGCTACGCCCGAATCGGGCACGGAGCGGTCGGCCCCGCTGTTAAAGTGCGCTCCATGCCTGTGTGCGTCGCACCGGCCGAGCCGCCGGTCCGCTGAGGCAAGGGGGCCGCCATGAAGGACGGGGCACGAACCGCACTCCTGGACATGGGCGGGACCGCCGCCGAAGTCGAGGCGCTGGTCCAGGCGTTGATAGGAAGACTGGCCGCGTCCGGCGAGCGGGTACTGCTGGACCTGGCGGTGGGCGACATCCGCTGCCTGGTCATCCGGTGCGACCAGGCCGGGCCCATGACCCTGCTGAGTCCTCGCGAGCGGGAGATCGCGCGTATGGTCGCCTGCGGTCATCCCAACAAGACCATCGCCTCGGTGCTGGAGATCAGCACCTGGACGGTCGCCTCCCATCTGCGTCGCATCTTCGTGAAGTTGGACGTGTCGTCACGGGCCGCGATGGTCAACCGGCTGGCCTCGGGAGGCGACCGGCCGGACTCCGAGGCGGACGCGGGCCTCCTGGTGGCGCCGCTCGTACGCCAGGGTTGACGCATGGGGGCGGCGCCGTCCGCCGCCCGCGCCGAGGTCGTCGCCATGAGCGCCCTCGTGCGGCGGCACAATGGGCACATGCCCCGACGCAGCACCCGTCCCACGCACCCCGCCGGCACCTGCCCCTGCGGGCTTCCCGAGCCGTACGAAGCGTGCTGCGGCCGCTACCACTCCGGCACCGCGGCCGCCCCCACCGCCGAGGCGCTGATGCGGTCGCGGTACTGCGCCTTCGTGCGGCAGGACGCCGCCTACCTGCTGCGGACCTGGCACCCCCGGACCCGCCCGGCGAGCCTCGACCTCGACCCCGGCATGCGCTGGACCGGTCTGGAGATCCTCGCCACGGGCGACGGGTCGGCGTTCCACTCGGTCGGGACGGTGACCTTCCGGGCCTCGTTCCGGGGCGGGTCGCTGCATGAGCGGAGCCGGTTCGAGCGGGTGGACGGGGCGTGGGTCTATGTGGACGGGGACTTCCTGGAGTGACCGGCACGGCGGGGGCCGGGCGGAACTCGGTGCCGTCGGGGTGGGTGACCGTGGCGAACCAGGAAGTCGCCCGGACGGTGACACAGCCGGGTTCGTGGACCGTCACCCGGGTTGACCAGGCGCCGGATCGCTTCGAAGCCGAATTCTCAGGCCCGGTCCATGTTCTGCTCCGGCGGATCGACGAGCCGCTCCATGTCCGCGCGTCTGTCTGCCTCGGTCACGGCGCCAGGATGTCCAGCTCCTGGAGCGCCCCCACCGTGATCTCCCGGGTCAGCGTCTCCGCGCGGACCGCGTCGCCCGCGCGGACCGCCTCGGCGACCTGGACGTGCAGTGTGACGGCCTCCGGGTCGGGGTCCTCGAACATGACCTCGTGATGGGTGCGGCCCGCGAGAACCTCGGCGACGACGTCTCCCAGGCGGGCGAACATCTCGTTGCCGGAGGCGGTGAGGATCACGCGGTGGAAGGCCATGTCGTGAATCAGATAGCCCTCCAACTGGTGGCCCCGTGAGTGGGCGACCATGCCGAGCGCGCACTCGGTGAGTTCGGCGCACTGGTCCGCCGTGGCGTACTTCGCCGCGAGGCCCGCCGCGACCGGCTCGATCGCCGAGCGCAGGACCGTCAGGGAGCGCAGCTGTCCGGGGCGGTCGGCGCCGGCCAGACGCCAGCGGATGACCTGCGGGTCGTAGACGTTCCACTGCGCCTTCGGACGGACCGTGACGCCGACGCGGCGGCGGGACTCGACCAGGTGCATGGACTCCAGGACGCGGACCGCCTCCCGCATCACCGAGCGGGACACATCGAACTGCTGGGCGAGTTCGTCCGTGCGCAGGACGCTGCCCGGCGGGTACTCGCCCGCGGTGATCGCGGGGCCGAGGGATTCCAGTACTTGGCCGTGCAGCCCCCGGCCCGATGTGCTCATGCACTCAGCGTACGCGTCAGGTCACGGACTCAAAAAGTCAGACTTATTCATCACAGGCTCTTGAATTTGTCGTACCTAATAGGTTTCAGTTGCGTCGACGCCCGAGGGCGCCGACGTGTCGATGAAGACAGCAGACAGTGAGGCAGCGATGAACACCCCCCATGTCGTCGTGGTGATGGGCGTCGCGGGCACCGGCAAGACCACCATCGGTCCGTTGCTCGCCGCCCGTCTCGGCGTCCCCTACGCCGAGGGCGACGACTTCCACCCGCCCGCCAACATCGCCAAGATGTCGGCCGGCACCCCGCTCACCGACGAGGACCGGTGGCCGTGGCTGGACGCCATCGGCCACTGGGCGGACGGACGGGCGGGACTCGGCGGGGTGGTCAGCTGCTCGGCGCTGAAGCGCTCGTACCGCGACCGGCTGCGCGCCGCCGCTCCCGGGCTCGTCTTCGTGCACCTCGCGGGTGATCGCGCCCTCATCGAGGACCGTATGTCCCATCGGCAGGGGCACTTCATGCCGACCGCGCTGCTCGACTCCCAGTTCGCGACCCTCCAGCCGCTCCAGGAGGACGAGGCGGGAGTCGTCGTGGATGTCACCGGCAGCCCCGAGGAGATCACCGGCCGGGCCGCGAAGGCCCTGACCGAGCTCCCGTAACACCCCCGCGCACCACCTCTCTCCCACCCCCGTACCTGCAAGGGAACCCCCGTGACCAGACTCAGCGTCGAGTTGCTGGCAGCGGATCCGGTCGAGCCCATCACCTCGGCCGGTCACGCTCAGCTGGGCATCGCAGTCCTGGCGGGCATCGCCGTCATCGTCCTGCTCATCACCAAGTTCAAGCTCCACGCGTTCCTGTCGCTGACCATCGGGTCGCTGGCACTGGGCGCGTTCGCCGGAGCCCCGCTCGACAAGGCCATCGCCAGCTTCACGACCGGCCTCGGCACCACCGTCGCCGGCGTGGGCGTGCTGATCGCGCTGGGCGCGATCCTCGGCAAGATGCTCGCCGACTCCGGCGGCGCCGACCAGATCGTCGACACCATCCTCGCCAAGGCGGGCGGCCGCTCGATGCCGTGGGCGATGGTGCTGATCGCCTCGGTGATCGGTCTGCCGCTGTTCTTCGAGGTCGGCGTCGTGCTGCTGATCCCGGTCGTGCTGATGGTCGCCAAGCGCGGCAACTACTCGCTGATGCGCATCGGCATCCCGGCGCTGGCCGGTCTGTCCGTGATGCACGGCCTGGTCCCGCCGCATCCCGGCCCGCTGGTCGCGATCGACGCGGTCAAGGCCGACCTGGGTGTCACGCTGGCGCTCGGTGTGCTCGTCGCGATCCCGACGGTGATCATCGCCGGACCGCTGTTCTCCCGTTACGCGGCCCGCTGGGTGGACGTCCCGGCCCCCGACAGGATGATCCCGCAGCGCGCCTCCGAGGACCTGGACAAGCGTCCCGGCTTCGGCGCCACGCTGATCACGATCATGCTGCCGGTCATCCTGATGCTCTCCAAGGCGCTCGTCGACATCGTCATCGACGACCCCGAGAACACCACGCAGCGCGTCTTCGACGTCATCGGTTCGCCGCTGATCGCCCTGCTCGCCTCCGTGCTCCTCGGCATCTTCACGCTGCTGCGGCCCGCCGGCTTCGGCAAGGACCGGGTCTCCGGCCTGGTGGAGAAGGGGCTCGCGCCGATAGCGGGCATCCTCCTCATCGTCGGCGCGGGCGGCGGCTTCAAGCAGACGCTGATCGACACCGGCGTGGGCGCGATGATCCTGGACATCTCCAAGGACTGGTCGATCCCGGCCCTGCTGCTCGCCTGGCTGATCGCGGTGGCCATCCGCCTCGCGACCGGTTCCGCGACGGTGGCCACGGTCTCCGCGGCCGGTCTGGTGGCCCCGCTGGCCGCCGACATGTCGACGACCCACGCGGCCCTGCTGGTCCTCGCCATCGGCGCCGGCTCGCTCTTCTTCAGCCATGTCAACGACGCCGGGTTCTGGCTGGTCAAGGAGTACTTCGGCCTGAGCGTGGGCCAGACCCTGAAGACCTGGTCCGTGATGGAGACGATCATCTCGGTGGTCGCGGGCGGCATCGTCCTGCTTCTCTCCCTCATCATCTAGGGGTACGACGATGAGTCACCCTCTGTTCGACATCAGCGGCCGGACCGCCCTGGTCACGGGCTCCAGCCGGGGCATCGGACTCGCCCTGGCCCGGGGTCTCGCGGAGGCCGGCTGCACGGTGGTCCTCAACGGACGGGACGGCGAGCGGCTCACCAAGGCCGCCGCCGGACTTCCGGGGGACGTGCACACGGCCGTGTTCGACGTGACCGACGGTGCCTCGGTGGCCGCCGGGATCGCGGACGTCGAGGAACGCGTCGGCCCGCTCGACATCCTGGTCAACAACGCCGGCATGCAACTGCGCGCCCCGCTCCTGGAGTTCACCGACTCCGACTGGCACCGCATCCTGGACACCAATCTGACCAGCGCGTTCCTGGTCGGCCGGGAAGCGGCCCGGCGGATGACGGAACGCGGCCACGGCAAGATCGTCAACATCTGCTCGCTCCAGAGCGAGGTGGCCCGCCCGGGCATCGCGCCCTACGCGGCCACCAAGGGCGCGCTGAAGATGCTCACCAAGGGCATGTGCGCCGACTGGGGCCCGCACGGCGTCCAGGTCAACGGCCTCGGTCCCGGCTACATCGAGACCGAGCTGACCCAAGCCCTCGTCGAGGACGAGGAGTTCAGCTCCTGGGTGCGTCGGCGCACCCCGGCCGGCCGCTGGGGCCGCACCGAGGACCTGGTGGGCGGGGTGCTCTTCCTCGCCTCGCCCGCCGCGGACTTCGTCAGCGGGCAGATCCTGTACGTCGACGGCGGAATGACGAGCGTGCTGTGATGACTCTCGGTTGTGTGATCCACGGTCAGGGCGACCTGCGGGTCGAGGAGGTGGCGGCGCCGTCGCCGGGTCCGGGGCAGGCACTGGTCGCGGTCCGCTACGGCGGGGTCTGCGGCTCCGATCTGCACTACTGGCGGCACGGCGGGGTCGGCGACTTCCGGCTGAGGGAGCCGATGCTCCTCGGGCACGAGGTGGTCGGCACGGTCGTCTCGTACGGTGCCGGAGCGTCAGGTCCGGTTCCCGGTACGGCGGTCGCGGTGCACCCCGCCACGCCCTGCGGGGTGTGTCCGGAGTGCGCCGACGGTCGGCGCAATGTCTGCCGGGACACCCGCTACCTCGGCAGCGCGGCACGCTTTCCGCACGTCCAGGGCGGGTTCGCCGCCGAAGTGGTCGTGCCCGCGGAGCAGTTGAGGGCTCTCCCGGAGGGACTGGAGCTGCGCCGGGCGGCGCTCGCCGAGCCCCTGTCCGTCGCGTTGCACGCGGTGCGGCGGGCCGGGGAGGTCGCGGGCCGGCATGTGCTCGTCACCGGTGCCGGGCCCATCGGCTGTCTGGTGGTCGCGGCGGCGAAGGCGGCCGGTGCGGCCCGGGTGACGGTGACGGACCTGCTGCCCGCGGCGCTGCGGTACGCGGAGATCGCCGGCGCCGACATCGTCGTACGGGCCGACGATCCGGATGATGCCGGGTGGCCTTCCGAGGTGGACGTGGCCGTCGAGGCCTCCGGGGTCGCCGCCGGGCTGGACACCTGTCTGCGGCTGGTGCGGCGCGGGGGTGTGGTGGTGCAGCTCGGGATGTTGCCGCCGGGGCAGTCGCCGTTCGCCGGGAATCTGGTGGTGAGCCGGGAGATCGAGCTGCGGGGGGCGTTCCGTTTCGACGGGGAGTTCGACGCGGCGCTGGAACTGCTCGCGGCCGAGCCGTCGTTCGACGGGCTGGTCAGCGCGGTGGTACCGGTCCGGGCGGCGGAGTCGGCGTTCGTGCTGGCCGCGGACCGGAACGTGTCCTGCAAGGTGCTGCTGGACTTCGCGGGCTGAGCCGGTATCCGCGGCGTCGCCCTGCAAGATCCTGCTGGGCTCAGGGGGTTGACTACGGCTTCCGCTTCGGAAAAGCGGAATCCGGGAGCCCGCCTGCTTGCAAGATCCTGCTCGACTTCGGGACGGAATCGGCTTCCGTCCCGACGCGGTCGGCCCGATGATGGGAGGCCCCTGGGAACGGCATCCCAGGGGCGACCGTGTCGGGGGGCGTCATGGCGGTTTCCCTCGGGATGCGCATCTCGGGGCTGCTCGTCGTCGGAGCGGTGGCGGTGGCCGCCGCGGCCTTCACCGGTGACGGGAGTGATACGTCGGACAGAGGCGACGGCGGAGGCACGATCGTCACGGTCGGTCCCTCGGGCCGTGGACCGGCGGGGCGTACCGGCTCGCCCTCCCCCTCCGCCGTTCCGGGACAGCCCAGGCCCGACGGTCATGTGATCAGCCCCTCCGCGACTCCCGGACCGCTGCGGAGCCCGGACGCCTCGCCCACCCCCAGCCCCTCCCCCTCCCCCACTCCCGCCCCGAGCAAGAGCCCCCTCGACATCCCCGTCTGGCTCCCGCCGGGCCCGGGTTCACCGAACGCCGACGGCGTACCGGACCCGTCCAGCGTCTACGACGGACTCCGCGCGCCCACCGAGTGCCGGACCGCCCTCGACGTCATCCCCGGGGCACCGGCGGACGACGAGTGGCGGCTGCTGCGCGGGCTCGCTTCCGCCTGTCTCGCCGTGCAGGGCAAGGGCGGCAGCTGGGAGACGGCGGCCCGGGACTTCGCGGCGCTCGCGGGGAAGTCCGGCACCTGCAAGGGGCGGGCCGGGTACACGGTGCTGGGCGGGCTGCTCGACTTCCACCGGCGGTACCCCACCGCCACCGTGCGGCTCCAGGCGGCCTCCGGTGGCACGCCCGCGTGCGCGTACGCGATCGCCGGCGTCGATGCGGGCGACGACGGTCAGGCGCGGCCCGGGGAGACGGTCGGCGTCGAACTGTCCGGAACGTACTTCGACCATGGTGAACTGCTGCGGGACGGGCGGGTGTTCGTCGACGGCCGGCAGCTGGACGGGCCGCCGGTCCTGGCCTCCGAGGCGGGTGACCGTCTGGTGCTGGACGTGGTGGTGCCGGTGGTGGAGGGGCTGCCGAGGGCCGTCGACGTGGCCGTCCGGTTCGGAGGTGCCGAGGTGCGGGCGGAGGACGCGTTCACCGTCGTGGCGCCCGCTCCCACGGTGTCCGAGTCGGCGACGCCCACCGCGTCAGTGGCGCCACAGGGAGTGTTCCCGCTTCGCCCATTCCCTGCTCACCGTGCCCGTCCGCAGGCCGCGCCGGGCCTCCGGGTCCCCTAGCGCCATGCCGATGTGGCCGGCGAGGACGATGCCGATGGTCAGGGCCAGCCAGTCGTGGACGAAGGTCGCGCTGGTGCGCCACTGGATCGGGGTGAGGTGGGTGAACCACATCAGCAGTCCGGTGCCGAGCATCACCAGCGTGGCGCCGGCGATCCAGGAGGCGTAGATCTTCTGCCCGGCGTTGAACTTGCCCGCCGGGCGCGCCGAGGGCCGCTTGTCGCGGCGCAGGGCGGCCCGCAGCCAGATCCGGTCGTGCGGGCCGAAGCGGTTCAGGAGGCGCAGGTCGGCGCGGAAGCGGCGGGAGGCGAGGCCGGCCAGGACGGGGACCGGCAGGGCCAGGCCGGACCACTCGTGGACGCGGACCACCAGCTCTCGGCGGCCGACGAGCTCGGCGAGCTGAGGGACGTAGAGACAGGCGGCGGTGAGCACGCAGACGCCCATCAGGGCGGCGGTCGTGCGGTGCACCCAGCGCGGGGCGCGGCCGAAGCGGCGTACGCGCGTCTGCGGCGGGGCTTCAGCTCGTAGGCTCATCGTCCCGTCCGTTCGACCTGCCGACCCAGGCGTCGATGTCGTAGCCGCGCTCCTCCCAGTAGCCGGGGTCCACGTCCTCGGTGACGGTGATGCCGGAGAGCCACTTGGCGGACTTGTAGAAGTACATGGGCGCCACGTAGAGGCGGACCGGGCCGCCGTGGCTGTGGCCGAGCTCCTTGTCCTGCATGCGCAGGGCGACCAGGACGTCCGCGCGGCGGGCCTGGTCGAGGGTGAGGCTCTCGGTGTAGGTGCCGTCGAAACAGGTGAAGCGGATGGCCGTGCCCTTGGGCTGTACTCCGGCGGTGTCGAGCAGCCGGGAGAGGCGTACGCCCTCGAACGGGGTGTCGGGGACCCGCCAGCCGGTGACGCACTGGACGTCCTTGACCATCCGGGTCTGGGGCATCGCCCGCAGGTCGTTCAGGGTGTAGGTGGCCGGGCGGTCGACGAGACCGTCGATCTTCAGGCGGTAGTTCGAGGCGTTCTTGTGGGGGACGGAGGAGGCGACCGAGTAGTAGCGGAAGCCGCCCCCGTTGGGGAGCAGACCGGTGAGGCCGGTGGGATCCTTGTCGGCCGCGCTGCCCAGGAAGGACTCCAGGCCGCGTTGCAGGGTGGGGGCCGCGACCACGCCGAGGGCACCCAGGCCGAGGGTGCCGAGGAGGACACGGCGGCCGATGGGCCTGCCCTGTTCCTCGGGTTGTCCGGAGTTCACGCATTCATTCGAACACCCGCGAGCCCCGGGGGGCCAGGGTTCGCGGGTACCCGTCAGACTTCCGTAACCACTTCTTACGAAGAGGCCGCCTTGTCCAGCTGGAACGCCTCGTTGCCCTGACCGATGCGGGCGTGGGCCTCGGGCGAGCGGGCACGCAGGAACAGGCCCTGGACCAGGCCGACGACCAGGGCCAGGCCGATGATGCCGGGCAGGAGCCAGCTCAGGGACGAGTCCGGTCCGGCGCCGACCAGGACGTCGAAGTCCTTGACGGTGTAGCCGGCGATGACGAGCAGGGCGATGCCGGCGAGCGCGGAGGTGACCAGGCGCCAGGCCTGGGTGCCGGCCGCGCCGCGCCGGACGAAGAAGACGACCACCGAGAAGGAGGCCGCCGCCATCAGCAGGATCACACCGAGGGCGCCGATGTTGCCGCCCCAGGTGAACAGGTGCAGGACGGGTTCGGTGGGGTCGCCGGCCGGCTTGTCGTCGGCGAACGCGAAGGCGGCGACGATCACCACCGAGACGATCGTCTGGAGCAGGGACCCGGTGCCGGGGGCGCCGCTGGTGCCGGTGGTGCGGCCGAAGGCGGCGGGGAGCAGGCCCTCGCGGCCCATGGCGAAGGCGTAGCGGGCGACGACGTTGTGGAAGCTGAGCATGGCGGCGAACATGCCGGTCACGAAGAGGATGTGCAGGACGTCGGTGAAGGTGCCGCCGAGGCGGGACTCGGTGAGGTTGAACAGCAGTCCGGCGCTCTGCTTCTGGGACTCGCCGACGATCGCGGAGGGCCCGGTGGCGACGGTGAGCGCCCAGCTGCTGACCGCGAAGAAGACGGCGACCCCGCCGACGGCCAGGAACATCACGCGGGGCACCAGGACGTGCGGGCGGCTGGTCTCCTCGGCGTAGACGGGTGCCTGCTCGAAGCCGAGGAAGGCCGCGATGCAGAAGCACAGGGCGGTGCCGACGCCCGCGCCGGTGAGGGTGTCCGGGTTGAAGGCGTGCAGGGACAGGCCCTCCTTGCCGGGGTCGGCGACGGCGGCGATGTCGAAGATGACGACCAGGGCCACCTCGATGACCAGCAGGACGCCGAGCACCTTCGCGTTGACGTCGATCTTCAGCCAGCCCAGGGCGCCGACGGCGAGCGCGGCGACCAGGGCCGGTATCCACCAGGCGACCTCCACCTCGGCGTAGGTGGCGAAGAGGCCGGAGACCTCGAAGCCGAAGATGCCGTAGATGCCGACCTGGAGGGCGTTGTAGGCGACCAGCGCGACCAGCGCCGCGCTCGCGCCGGCCGTGCCGCCGAGGCCGCGGGAGATGTACGCGTAGAAGGCGCCGGCGTTGTGGACGTGCCGGCTCATCTCGGCGTAGCCGATGCCGAACAGGACGAGGATCACGCCGAGGAGGACGAAGAGCAGGGGCTGTCCGACGATGCCCATCACCGCGAATGTGGTGGGCATGACACCCGCGACCACCATGAGGGGGGCGGTCGCGGCGAGCACGGACAGCAGCAGGCCACCGGTGCCCAGGCGGTCGGCGCGCAGGGCCCGCTCCTGGCCCTTGAAGGTGCTGATGCCGTCGGTTCTCTTCGTACTCGAACTGTCCGTTGTCACGGGGAGACCGTCCTTTTCGGGGAGGGGAGGGCGTCACACCGTGCCGAGCGCGCTGTCGCGTGCGGCACGGAAGGCTGTGGTGGGGTCGCGGTCGGGGTAGGCCCAGGGGGCGGGGGTGGGGTGCTCGCCGATGCGGTGGAACAGGGCGGCGGCCTCGGCGCCCCGGCCCTCGCAGACCTTGGCGTGGGCGAGGAAGTTGAGGTCGACGAGGCGGCGGGGGTGGCCCTCGTGCTCCCACTCCAGCCACCAGTCGAAGGCGGCCTTCATCACCTGGCGGGCCCGGCGGCCGACCCAGTGCCCCGAGGCGGCCGGGTCGGGGGGCTCGTGGCCGGCGGCGGCGAGGACGCGGTAGCGCTCGGCGTGCGCGATGACCGGGAGGATCGCGAGCGGGGAGTCGGCGGGGGCCTGCTCGGCGGCCCAGTTGGCGAAGTCGTAGACCTCGTGCAGCGGGTCCGGGCCGGCGTCGGCGCGGTGCTCGGCGAGCCGGGCGACCATCAGATGGTGGGCGTGGTGGTGGTCGGCGTAGCGGCGGCGGACCTCCTCGAAGATCCGCACGGCGTTCCCGGCCCCGGCCGTGCCATGCTCCAGCAGGAGCAGGCCGAGCCAGGGGGTGGGGTCGGCGGGGGCGCGCTCGGCGGCGGTCCGGCAGGCCTCGACGGCGCGGTCCGGCTTCTCCTTGCCGCGCAGGGCGCGCTGGACCTGGGCGAGGGCGAGCAGGACGGCGGCGTCGGCGGACTCGGGTTCGGCGAGCAGCCAGTCGCGGGTCCAGGCGGCGCTGTAGGGCTCCAGGGCGAGGACGGTCACGCGGTGGCCGCGCAGGTCCCAGTCGTCGCCGGACTGGGCGATCAGCGAGCGGGCGGCCTGCCAGCGGCCCTGGGCCAGGGCGGCGCGGGCGGAGACGAGTTCGGCGTCGTCGAGGGCGGCGTCGAAGGCCTGGGCCGCGCGTCTTCGGCTGCGGCCCAGTGGTGGCGGGGGTGGAGACACCGCGGAGACTTCCTCACGCGACGTTGCTCGACGTCGTAGTTCGGTTGCGTGGGCAGATGGTCACGGACAGCAAACCCGCAGCCAATGGTTCCCGTCAAGGCTGGGGCGGGTGTTACACGGTTCAACTGACGTGACTGGAGGGGCAGTTGTGATCAAGAGGGGAGGGCCGCCGGGCGCTTTGTGTGGCGTACGCCATGGCGCCATCGGCCGCGCCCCCGCACGATGGCGGGACGGTCGTACGGGTGACCGCGTCAACCGCCCGGTTCCGGGTACTCCGGGGAGCAAGCCAGGCCCAAGGACGCTACAGTCGGCCCCTACCCGCCCCGCAGCCCGGCCCAGTGATCGAGGTACGCAGCGTGTCGGTTCTTGTTCTGGTTCTCGCCGTGAGCGCCGCCTGCTGCCTGGGCTTCGGTTTCGTCCTCCAGCAGAACGCGGCCCAGCGGGCACCCCTGAACGACTTCCTCTCGCCGCGGCTCCTCCTGGACCTGGTCAAGGTGCCTCGCTGGCTCGGCGGTATCGCCCTCATGGTGGCCGGCATGGTCCTCGGCGCGATCGCGCTGGGGCAGGGCGAGATCTCCCTGGTGGAACCGCTGCTGGCGACGAACCTGCTGTTCGCGATGGCTCTCTCCCGTCACCAGACCAAGCAGTCACTGGGCCGCCAGGGCTGGGCGGGCCTGCTGCTCCTCGCGGGCGGCGTGACGACGTTCATCGTCGCGGGCGAACCCCGCGGCGGTACGGCGGTCACGGACCCCTTCCGGCACTGGCTGATCATCGGCGCGATGATCGGTCTCGCACTGCTGCTGACGGCGTACGCGAAGCGGTCCCGGCTGGTCGCGGGTCCGGCGCTGCTCGCGGTGGCGGCCGGACTGCTGTACGGCGTGCAGGACGCGCTGACGCGGGTGAGTGGCGAGCGCTTCTCCGAGGGCGGCCTCGTGCACGTCCTCACCGGCTGGCAGCCGTACGCGGTGCTGGTGCTCGGCGTGACCGGCCTCGTGCTCGTCCAGAGCGCCTTCGAGACGGCCTCCCTGCGGATGTCGCTGCCCGCCCTCACCGCCGCCCAGCCGCTCGCCGGGATCATCTGCGGTGTGGGTTTCCTGGGCGACCGGCTGCGCACCGACGCGGGGGCGCTCGCGTGGGAGGCGGCGGGACTGGCCGCGGTCGTGGTGGGCATCGTGCTGCTGGGACTGCATCCGGCGATGCCGTGCGGGGCGGTGGAGCGGCCGGCGCGGGCGCGGGATCTTCAGCCCAACTGAGGGTGCGGGGGTCGACCGATCAGCGGTGGGGTGTCGGCTGCGGGCGAGTGGGGGCTGGTCGCGCCCACGCGGCGGAGCCGCAAGTCGCACACAGCCCCGCGCCCCTAGGGCGGTGTGATCAGGCCTGCTTGGATGGGCCCCATGAGTTCTGCTGACGAGATCCTCGACATCGTCGACGAGAACGACCAGGTCGTCGGGCAGTCCCCGCGCGGTGCGGCTTACGCCCAGGGGCTGCGTCACCGTTGCGCTTTTATCCAGGTGCGGGACGCCGGCGGCCGTCTCTTCGTTCATCGCCGCACTCCGACCAAGCTGGTCTTCCCTTCCCTGTACGACATGTGGGTCGGCGGAGTGGTCGGCGCGGGTGAGAGCTACGACGAGGCGGCGCTGCGGGAGGCCGAGGAGGAGCTGGGGGTCTCCGGGCTTCCGTCCCCCGCGTTCCTGTTCAAGTTCCTGTACGACGACGGCGCCGGGCAGACCTGGTGGTCGGCGGTGTACGAGGTCCGCTGCGAGCTGCCGGTGAACCCTCAGGTCGAGGAGGTCGCCTGGCACGACTTCCTGCCGGAGGAGGAGGTGGAGCGGCGGCTGTCGGAGTGGGAGTGGGTGCCGGACGGCTTGGACGCCTACGAGCGGCTGCGGGCCTACCGGGCGGCCGGCTGATCCATGGCCGGACGGCCCGCGAGCGCGTCGGCGAGGGCGTGCGCCTGCTCCCGGGTGATGCCGTGGCCCAGCGCCGCGGTCCGCGGGCTGTGCCGGTCCCCGCACACCGCGAGCGGCCCGGGCTCGGCGGTGCCGCCGCTGAGCGGGCTCCGGCCCTGGACACTCCAGGTGGGCGCCTCCCAGAACGGATGCTCCACGAACTGCTCCGCCAGGTCCGGCGCCACCTCCGCGGCGACCCCGACCGCGGTGAGCGCCCGGGATATCCGCTCCGCCATCTCGTCGACCGGCACCTCCGCGTCGCCGAACGCGGGCAGCAGCAGAAGCAGCCGCAGATCGGCGTCCCGCACCCCCTCGGCGTCCGCCGGGGCCGACTCGGCCACGGCGAGCAGCTCCGGCCAGGACAGCCCCGGCCCGCTGTAGTGGCCCTCGATCGAGGCCAGGTGGAGGTGGCGCGCCCAGTCGGGGTGGGTGACCAGGTAGTCCGTGCCCGAGTCCTCCGGGTGGTTGCGGTGGACGATCCACAGCAGGTGCCCGCCCGCCATGGGGAGGCGGTAGGCCGGCCACACCGTCGATGCCGTGCCGTACAGCTGCTCGACGGCCTCGTCGACATCCGCCGTGTCCGCGCCGAAGGCCTCGGGCTCCTCGGCTATCTCGTCCCAGACCGGGCCGTAGTAGACGGGCCAGAACCCGGGCAGGTCGAGCAGGTGCTCGGCGGGGGCGATGCCGAACTCGGGCTCCGTGTACCCGGCCAGTGACGAGGGAAGATCCATGTCCCGAACCGTAGCGGGCGGCACTGACAACGCCCCTTCGCAGAAGGCCGGGTAGGGTCCAGGGCGTGATCGATTTTGTACAGAACGTCCGTCTCTGGTTCGCCCCCCAGGAGGTTCGGCAGGACGGCAAGACGCCCGACTACCGGTTCTCGCTCGCCAACGAGCGCACCTTTCTGGCCTGGCTGCGGACCGCGCTCGCGCTCATCGGCGGCGGGTTCGCGGTGGACCAGTTCCTGCCGGATCTGCGGTGGGGATGGCGGGTCGGGCTGGCGCTCGCGCTGCTCGGGGCCGGCGTGCTGTGCTCGTTGCGCGCGGTCAATCACTGGATGCGGTGCGAGCGGGCGATGCGACGGGGTGAGGATCTGCCCGTGTCACGGTTCCCGGCCCTGCTGAGCGTCGTCGTGGCGGTCGTCGCCGTCGCGATGGTCTTCGTCGTGCTCGTCGGGTGGGAGGGGTGAGCGCGCCGGCCACCGAGGAACGGGATCCCGGACTCCAGCCCGAGCGCACCCGCCTCGCCTGGCGCCGTACGACCCTCTCCGGCACCGTCTCCGCCGTACTCGCCGTGAAGACCGCGCTGCACGGCGGTCCGTCCGCCTCCGGGATCGTCGCCTGCGCGCTGGCCTGTGTCCTCTGGCTGGGCTTCCTGCTGCTCGCGCACCGCCGTATCCGCGCCCTGGCCACCGCCGGCATCCCCGCCGCGATCGCCCCGCGCCATGCCACGACGGCGGTCCTGTGCACCGTGGCGCTGGCCGTGTGCGGGGCCGCCCTGGTGTTCTAGCCCCCGCTAGCCCACCTCGTCCGGCCCCTCGGCCCCCTCCCCCTCGGACTCCCGGTCCACCGTCACCACGATCTTCCCCCGGGTCCGTCCCTCCTGGTTCAGCCGCTGCGCCTCCGCCGTCCGCTCCAGCGGGAACGTCCGCGACACATGCACCGACACCACGCCCTGTTCCGCCAGTGCGGACAGGCGCCGGAGGTCCTCGGCGTCCGGGCGCACCCAGTAGTAGCGGCCGCCGTAGCCGACGACCTCCCCGTCGGCGATGGACACCAGGCGGCCCTCGGGTGCCAGCAGGTTCGCCGAGACCGTGAGGGTCTCGCCGCCGACGGTGTCGAACACCGCGTCCACACCCTCGGGGGCCAGCCCGCGCACCCGTTCGGCGAGCCCCTCGCCGTACTCGACGGGCTCGCCGCCCAGGCCCCGGACGAAGTCGTGGTTGCCCTTGCTCGCCGTACCGATGACCCGGGCCCCGAAGTGGCGGGCCAGCTGCACGGCGATGGAGCCCACGCCGCCCGCCGCCGCGTGCACCAGGACCGTCTCGCCGCGTTTGACCTGGAGCGCCTTCACGAGGACCTGGTAGGCGGTGAGCCCCACCAGCGGCAGGCCGGCCGCCTCCTCGTAGGAGAGGTTGCGGGGTTTGGGGGCGAGGGTGCGGACCGGGGCGGCCACGTACTCGGCGAAGGTGCCCCGGGAGAGGAAGTCCTCACGGACGTATCCGATGACCTCGTCGCCGACCGCGAACTCGGTGACGGAGACCCCGAGTCCGACCACGACCCCGGCGACGTCCCAGCCGGGGACCACCGGGAAGACGGGGTCGAGGATGCGGTCGAGATGGCCCTCGCGCGCGTGCCAGTCGACCGGGTTGACCGCCGCCGCCCGGACCTTGACCAGCACCGCGTCGACGCCGACCTTGGGGTCGCGCACCTCCCCGTATGCGAGGACCTCGGGTCCGCCGTAGCGTGAGTAGCTGATGCCCTTCATGGCTCCGACACTCCGGGGTACTCGGACGCCACGCAAGCGGGATGCCCGGATATGCGGCGTTCGCGTGGCAGCCTGTCCGACGGCATCGGCAACATCTCCGAAGGTGAGCAGCATGACCACCCTCCACCAGGAACACGCCTCCCACGCGCACGTGCACGGCCCCGACTGCGGGCACACCGAGGTGCCGCACGGGGACCACGTCGACTACGCGCACGGCGGGCATCTGCACCGCGAGCACAGCGGCCACTGGGACGAGTGCGAGCCGGGCGGGCACGTCACCCATGACGGTCACGAGCACGCGCACGGGGACGACTGCGGCCACGAGAGCGTGCTGCACGGCGACCACGTCGACTATCTGCACGACGGTCACCGGCACGCCAAGCACGACGGCCACTGGGACGACCACTGATCCAGGCCACGGATCCAGGCCGCTCATCCACGCCGCCAGGCCGAGAAGCAACCCCCGACAGCTCCCCGTCGCACCGCGCGGGGAGCTGTCGGCCTAGGGTGGCGAACCGGGGTGATGCCGAGGGTGGCTCAGATCACGTTCGCGCTACGCACTGGACGGCATACCGACCGGTCGGCATCATGACTCGGGAACCGTTCACCTGCCCGTAGGAGCGATGCATGAGCCCCGACCATCCGCCCGGACTCGACCTCGACCGGCTGCGCGGCCTGCTCGACCGCGAGCGGCCCGGACTGGTCCACGGCCCCCTGACCGGCCGGCTGATCGAGGGCGGACGGTCGAACCTCACCTACGCGCTCTCCGACGGCACGTCGAAGTGGGTCGTACGGCGTCCTCCGCTCGGCCATGTCCTGGCCACCGCGCACGACATGAAGCGCGAGCACCGGGTGATCAGCGCCCTGCACCCGACGAAGGTGCCGGTGCCGCGGCCCGTGCTGCTGTGCGAGGACGAGGAGGTGCTGGGAGCGCCGTTCTACGTCATGGAGTTCGTCGAGGGCACGCCGTACCGCACCGCCGACCAGCTGCTCCCGCTCGGCCCCGAGCGCACCCGGGGCGCGGTGCTGTCCCTCGTGGACACCCTCGTCGAGCTGCACGCGGTGGACCCCGCCGAGGTGGGTCTCGCGGACTTCGGCCGCCCCGAGGGCTTCCTGGACCGGCAGCTGCGCCGCTGGGGCAAGCAGCTGGACGCCTCCCGCAACCGTGAGCTGGCCGGCATCGACGAGCTGCACGCGGCGCTCGGCCGGCAGCTGCCGACGTCCCCCGAGGCGACCGTCATCCACGGCGACTACCGGCTCGACAACGTGCTGATCGGTGACGACGACAGCATCAAGGCGATCCTCGACTGGGAGATGTCGACCCTCGGCGACCCGCTCACCGACCTGGGCCTGCTGGTCATGTACAGCCTGCCGCTGGGCATGCCCGACTCCCCCGTGTCCACGACGGCCGAGGCGCCGGGGCACCCGGATCCGGCCGAACTCATCGAGCGGTACGCGGCGCGCTCCGGACGCGATGTCTCCACGGTCTCCTGGTACACGGCGTTCGCCTGGTTCAAGCTCGCCGTGATCCTCGAGGGCATCCACTACCGCTACACCCAGGGCCAGACGGTCGGCGCCGGCTTCGACCGCATCGGCGACCTCGTCCCCGTCTTCATCTCGCACGGCCTGACCACCCTTCAGGAAGGCTGATCCGCCATGGACTTCGCGTTCGACGCCCGCACCGAGGAACTGCGTGCCAAGCTGCTCGCCTTCATGGACGAGCACGTCTACCCGGCCGAGGCCGTCGCCGAGGAGCAGCGCGCGCGGCTGGCCTCGCCGTGGGACACCCCGGCCGTGGTGGAGGAGCTGAAGGCCGAGGCGCGCAGGCAGGGTCTGTGGAACCTCTTCCTGCCGGACTCCGAGTACGGCGCCGGGCTGACCAACCTCCAGTACGCCCCGCTCGCCGAGATCACCGGCCGTTCCCCGCAGCTCGCGCCGACCGCGCTGAACTGCGCGGCACCGGACACCGGCAACATGGAGGTGCTGAGCCAGTTCGGTGACGAGCAGCAGAAGAAGCAGTGGCTGGAGCCGCTCCTGGCCGGGGAGATCCGCTCGGCGTTCGCGATGACCGAGCCGGAGGTGGCCTCCTCGGACGCCACCAACATCACCACCTACATCGAGCGCTCCTCGGACGGCACGGACGAGTACGTCATCACCGGCCGCAAGTGGTACATCTCCGGGGCGATGAACCCGGACTGCAAGATCTTCATCGTGATGGGCAAGACGGACCCGGACGGCGAGGACATCCGCCGTCAGCAGTCCATGGTGCTGGTCCCGCGCGACACCCCTGGTGTGACGGTCAAGCGCGCGATGCAGGTCTTCGGTTACGAGGACCACTCCCACGGCGGTCACGCCGAGGTGGTCTTCGACCACGCGCGTGTGCCGGTGTCGAACCTGATCGGCGAGGAGGGCGGCGGCTTCGCCATCGCCCAGGCCCGACTCGGTCCGGGCCGGATCCACCACTGCATGCGGCTGATCGGCATGGCGGAGCGGGCGATCGAGCTGATGTGCCGGCGGGCGGTGTCCCGTACGGCCTTCGGCAAGGCGCTGGCCCAGCAGGGCGTGGTGCACAACTGGATCGCCGACGCGCGCGTGACCGTGGAGCAGCTGCGGCTCCTGGTCCTGAAGACGGCCTGGCTGATGGACACCGTCGGCAACCGGGGCGCCCACACGGAGATCCAGTCCATCAAGATCGCCACGCCGCGTGCGGTGGTCGACATCATCGACCGGGCGATCCAGTTGCACGGTGCGGGTGGCGTCAGCCAGGACTTCCCGCTGGCCGAGCTGTACGCCGGCGCCCGGACGCTGATGATCGCCGACGGGCCGGACGAGGTGCACCAGCGGTCGCTGGCGCGGCGGGAGCTGAAGAAGTACCTGTGAGGTGAGCTGTAAGGGGCGGTCACCAATGGCGACCGCCCCTTACACATGTCCTCAGGTGCTCAGGGGCGCAGGGCTCTCAGCAGAAGGTCGGCCAGATGGTCGGCGACCTCCTGCGAGGTCATCGGACCGTCGGGGCGGTACCAGGTCGACAGGTGGTGGACCGAACCGAAGTGGTAGTCCACCACCAGGTCGGCCGGGGTCGCCTTCGAGAAGACGCCCGCCTCCTGGCCTTCCTCGACGAGCGCGCGGAACTGCTCGTGGTAGCGCCGGCGTTCGGCGCGCACCTGCTTGTTCTTCTCCGGGCTCAGGTGGTGCATGGAGCGGAAGAAGATCATCGCGTCGTCGAGGTTCTCGATCGTCGTGACGACGACGTCCGCCGCCGCGCCGCGCAGCCGCTTCTCGATCGGCTCGTCGGAGCTCGCGAAGGCGTCGAGGCGCTCCTGCTGGACGCGCAGCACGCGCGCGTACACCTCGTGCAGGAGGTCGTCCTTCGAGCCGAAGTAGTGGTACAGCGCCCCCTTGGTGACGCCGGCCGCTTCGACGATCTCCTGCACCGAGGTGCGGTCGTAGCCCCGCTCGGCGAAGAGCCGGGTGGCGGCGGCCAGCAGCCGCTGCGGGACGGGCGTACCGTCTCCGTCGGTCGTCCTGGGCACTGTGCCGCCTCCTGCTTTCCGTTCGCTACTGCTCGTTCTGCCTGCGGGAACGCAGTTCCCGCCGGAGGATCTTCCCACTCGCCGTCTTCGGCAGGTCGGGCAGGATCTCCACCTGCCTGGGGTATTTGTAGGCGGCCAGTCTCTCCTTGCAGTACACCGCGAGTTCATCCGGGTCCGTGTCGGCGCCCGGACGCAGGCTGATGTACGCCTTCACGGTCTCCCCGCGGTACCCGTCGGGCACTCCGACGACGGCCGCCTCACGCACCGCCGGGTGGGTGTACAGGACGTCCTCGACCTCGCGCGGCCACACCTTGAAGCCGGACGCGTTGATCATGTCCTTCTTGCGGTCGACGACGTAGAGCCAGCCTCGCTCGTCCATGAAGCCGATGTCGCCGGTGCGCAGTTCGCCGTCCGGGAAGGTCTCGGCGGTGGCCTCGGGGCGCCGCCAGTAGCCGGGCACGACCTGCGGGCCGCGCACGAGGATCTCGCCCTGCTCACCGAAGGGCACCTCCTCGCCCTGGTCGTCGACGATCCGTACGACCGTCTGGGGGCCCGGCAGGCCCACGGCCAGCGTCCCGGACACCGGGTCGACGGGCGCCTCCAACTGGGGCGGCACGGAGGCGCAGGGGGCAGTGCACTCGGTCAGCCCGTAGCCGTTGCGGATGTAGGGACCGAAGCCCGCCCGGAACTTCTCCACCAGGGCGGGCGGCACGGGCGCGCCGCCCGAGGAGATGTTCACGAAGGACGAGAAGTGGTCCGGGGTGACGTCCGGGTGGGCGGCCAGCGCCATGAAGGCGGTGGACGGGCCGACGGTGTAGTGCGGCCGGTGCTCGGCGAAAGCCTCCAGCACGACACCCGTCTCGAAGCGGTACGTCAGCACCAGCGTGCCCGCGCTGTTGAGACAGGCCCCGAGCTCGCACACCATCCCGGTGATGTGGAACAGCGGCGCGAGGGCGTAGTAGACCGGCGCGTCCGGCAGGCCCAGGCCCGTGCGCTGCCGCTCGGCGTTGCACATGATGTTGCCGTGCGTGTTGGTGGCGCCTTTGGGGGTGCCGCTGGTGCCCGAGGTGTAGCTGATGAGCGCGATGTCGGACGGGTCCGGGTCACGGCCCTCGGGCGCCGGGTGGCCGGCGCGGGCCACGGCGGCCAGGTCGTCGGCGTCGGCGGCCTGCGACAGCCGCTCGAAGGCCAGCACGCGCGCGTCGTCGCGGGTCTGGAAGTCCAACTCGCAGCCCGTCAGCACGATCCGCACCGGCGAGTCCGCCGCCGTCTCGCGCAGATACGACTCCCAGGCCCGGTCGGAGCAGATCAGCGCGGCCACCTCGCCGTCGCGCAGGACGTGGGTGACCTCCCCCGCCTTGTACATGGGGTTGACGGGCACGACGATCGCGCCCGCCTTCCAGGCGCCCAGCAGGGCGAGCACGAAGTGCGGGGAGTTCTGGAGCAGGATCGCCACCCGGTCGCCGCGCTCCAGGCCGCGCGCGGCGAGATGCCCGGCGACGGAGTCGCTCAGCTCGTCGATCTCGCGGTAGGTGAGGCGGCCGTCGAAGTAGGCGAGGAACGCGCGGTCCGGGGTCTCGGCGACGACCCTGCGCAGGGCGTGCACGAGGGAGTCGTCGGGCGCTATGGGAGCGCGCTGGGCCTCGTTGAGCAGGGCGACCCAGGGCTTGGCGGCGTACAGGGACTCGGTCACCTGGTCTCCTCCCACTTCTGCTGGAGGTGGTTCATGTTGCCCAGCCAGCGGTCCGGGTCGGCGGCCCGGGCCTGGTAGTACTCGGCGACCTCGGGGTGCGGCAGGATCAGGAAGCGGTCCTCGGCGATGCCCTTGAAGAGGGCCTCGGCGACGTCGTCCGGTTCCACGGCCGTCGGCTTCAGGACCAGATCGCCCGCGCTGCCGGTGGCGTCCAGCATGTCCGTGCGCACGCCCTGCGGGCAGATGGCGTGGACCTTGATCCCCCGGTGGCGGTACGTCAGTGACAGGTACTCGGCGAAGGCGTACGCACCGTGCTTGGTGACGCTGTAGGGCGCGGCCCCGATCATGGTGAGCAGTCCGGCGGCGGACACGGTGGACACGAACCGCCCGCTGCCCCGCTCCAGCCAGGCGGGGAGCAGTTCGTGAGCGGCACGCACGTGTGCCATGACGTTGACGTCCCAGGAGAGTTCCCAGGCCTTGGTGTCACCGAGATCGTCCACCTCGGGCCCGCCGAAGGCGACGCCGGCGTTGGCGCAGTAGACGTCGACGGTGCCGCCGAGCGCGTCCCGCGCGGCGGGCACGATCATGGAGGCGTCCCCCGGCACCGCGATGCCGCCGATCTCCTCGGCGACGGCCTCGGCGCGCTCGCCGTCCAGGTCATTGACGACAACGCGGGCCCCCTCGGCGGCGAACCGCCGGGCAAGGGCGGCACCGATGCCCCCTCCGGCCCCTGTGACGACCACACCAGCACCCTGCACGGCTTCCACCATCGGTCTCCTTCGACTGCGGCTCTGCGGAGATGACCAGACTAACCAGTCGGTATGTATCAAGGAAGGGGCGAGGTCGTTCCCCGCGGCCTGCGGGAGCAATACCGTGCCCCTCATGCGCCTATCCAGACGAGCACTACTCGCAGCGACCACGGCAGCAACCGCACTCTCCAGCGCATCCCCCGCAGCTGCGGCCCCACGCCGCCCGCGCACCGGGTTCGAACGCCTCGCCGCGGACGGCTACGCGCTCCTCGACGGCCAACGCGTCGGCGTCGTCACCAACCCCACCGGCATCACCCGGGACGTCCGCCACATCGTCGACGTCATGCACGCCGACGACCGGGTGAACCTGATCGCCGTCTTCGGCCCCGAGCACGGCTTCCGCGGCACCGCCCAGGCCGGTGGCTCCGAGGGCCGCTACGACGACCCGGCGACCGGGCTGCCCGTCTACGACACGTACCTCAAGAGCGGGCAGCCACTCGCCGACATCTTCACCGCCTCCGGCGTCGACACCGTCGTCTTCGACATCCAGGACGTGGGCGCGCGCTTCTACACGTACATCTGGACGCTGTACGACTGCATGGAGGCGGCCCGGCTGGCGGGCAAGCGGTTCGTGGTGCTGGACCGGCCGAACCCGGTGACCGGACGCGCGGCCCAAGGGCCCGTCCTGCACAAGGAGTTCGCCACCTTCGTGGGGCGCCAGCCCATCTCGCAGGCGCACGGCATGACCGTCGCGGAGCTGGCGCGGCTGTTCAACGGGGAGTTCCTCAGCGCGCCGGTGGCGCTGGAGACCGTACTCATGTCGGGGTGGAAGCGGTCGGAGTTCTACGACACGTCGGGGCTGCCCTGGGTGCCGCCGAGCCCCAACATGCCCACTCCGGACACCGCGTTGGTGTACTCGGGGACGTGTCTCTTCGAGGGCACGAACCTGTCGGAGGGGCGTGGCACCACCCGGCCCTTCGAACTGCTCGGCGCGGAGGGCGTCGACGGACGCTGGGCCGCCGCCGTGGGCGAACTCGGGCTTCCGGGCGCGCACTTCAGGGAGGCCTACTTCGCACCCACCTTCTCCAAGTTCCAGGGCAAGACCATCGGAGGCGTGCAGATCCATGTGCACGACCGGGCGGCGTACGACCCCGTGCGCACCGGGATCGCCCTGCTGGTGACCGCGAAGCGGGTGTGGAGCGGCTTCGCCTGGCGGTCCGACAACTGGATCGACAAGCTGACCGGCTCCACCCAGGTGCGTACCGCGATCGACGCGGGGGCCGGCCCCGACGAGGTCGTGGCGGGCTGGCGGGAGGAGCTGGCGGCGTTCAGGGCGACCCGCAGGGAGTACCTCCTGTACAGATGAGCCCCCGGCAGTTGAGCCGTCGAGTATGGCCAACTTCGCCCCGTAGCAGGACGATGCGACCGCATCGCACCACTACGGGGGACAAGGGGGCCTGTCATGGCGGATCCTGCGATGAGCGTGAGTCCGTACTGGGAGCTGACCTTCGACGCGGACGGCGATCCGGACGACAGGCGGCGGGACCGGCTCATCGCCGGGGTGGCGGAGCGCAAGGTCCGGGATCTGATCGTCTTCGCGCACGGCTGGAACAGCGACCGCTCCGGCGCGACCCGGCTCTACAGCCGCTTCTTCGAGCCGATCCCGGCGCTCGCCCCGAAGGCCCGCCTCGGGTTCGTGGGGGTGGTGTGGCCGTCGATGCGGTTCTCCGACGAGCCGATCCCGGACTTCCCGCGCTCCGTGGCCGCCGAGTCCGCCCGGCGTCCGGTGCTCGACAAGGACACCCGGCACGCCCTCCTGGAGACGTTCCCCGGCCGGGCGACCATCGTCGAGCAGATCACCCGCCTGCTGGACCAGCAGCCGCGCGAGGAGGCCGAGTTGGAGGAGTTCGGCCGGCTCGTGCGGATGCTGGTCGAGCTGGTGCCGCCGGGGCCGCAGGCGCTGTTCGGGGCGGACACCCTGGCGGAGGGGGTGCCGCAGAGCGAGCCGGACATGTTCTCCGGGCCCGTGACGGCGGTCTGCGAGGACTTCGCGCAGGCGCTGGCGCACCTCGAAGCGGCAGACGGCACGGCGGGGTTCACGATCCCCAATCCCTGGGACGGCGCCCACGAACTGCTGCGGCAGGCGACCTACTACGCCATGAAGCGGCGCGCGGGAACGGTCGGCGAGCGCGGGCTCGGGCGGGTGATCGGGCAGCTCGCCGCGAAGGCGCCCGAGGTGCGGGTGCATCTGGTCGGGCACAGCTTCGGCGGGCGTCTGGTGTCGTTCGCGCTGCGCGGACTGCCCGAGGGGGTGCGCACGGTGAAGTCCGTGACGCTGCTCCAAGGGGCTTTCTCCCACTACGCGTTCGCGTCCCGGCTGCCGCACGACACGCGCGCGGGAGGCGTGCTCCAGGGCCAGCAGAACCGGATCGACGGTCCCCTGGTGTGCTGCTTCTCCCGTCACGACTCCGCGCTGAGCACGATGTATCCGCTGGCCTCGCGGATGGCCGGGGACGCGCAGGGGGTCGCCGGGGCGGACGTCGGGCGGATGCTGGGCGCCAAGTGGGGCGCGATGGGCTTCGACGGGGTGCAGGCGGTGCCGGGCACACGCGCGTGGAAGCTCGCCGACGCGCTGCGGGAGACGCTGCCCACCTCGGGGTGCGTCAACATCGACGCGGCCGAGGTGGTCAGGCGTGGCGGGGCGCCGGCCGGGGCGCACAGCGACATCGTGCACCGGGACCTGGCGCGGGTGGTGCTGGCGGCGGGCCGCGTCCGCTGACCCGCCGCCGCTGTCAGGTCACCTGTGTGAGGTGAACTCCACGACCTGCTGGAAGGTCGGCCGGTTCTGCCAGCTGATGTTGTAGTGCTTGATGCCGCCCAGGGTGCGCTGGACGATCGAGTCGGCGCACCACTGGTTGCCCGCCGCGCACAGGTCGTCGCCGGGGTAGACCTGGGCCGCGGTCTTGCCGGCCGCCGTCTTCAGGGTGCTGATGAGGATGTCCCGGCAGGCGCCGAGGGTGCCGCCGCCGCAGTACTTCCGCGCCAGCGGGCCCTGCACCGTCTCGCCGAGCACCGCGCGGATGTCCTTGTCGACGTAGGACCACCAGCCGTACTGGAAGGAGCTGCCCGCGTGCGCGCCGGTCGGGCCGTGCGCGGCGGACGGGGCCTCGTCGACGGGCAGGTTGGCGGTGATGGCGGTGTACAGGTCGGTGCCGAGGCCGGGTTCGAACTCGGCCTTCACCAGCAGCGGCCACCACGCGTCGAGGATGCGGATCGCGTCCGCGTCGGCGTACGTCTTCGAACCCGCCGACGTCTCCGTGCGCTTGCCGCCCGCCGTGAGCCAGGTCTGGAGCTTGCTCACCGCGGCCGCGGCCGTGGAGTCGGTGACCGTACTGCTGTTGATCACCTTCAGCAGGTCCGACAGGACGTCCTCGGCGCGCAGGTCGGCCAGGGCCGCGTCGGCCATCGCCTTGACCAGCGAGGCGCGGGTCACGCCGCCCGCGGCGACCAGTTTCTTCACCCGGTCCTCCAGCAGGTTGCCGCGGTGCACGGAGCCGTCGCCCCAGGGTGCGGTCGAGTAGTCGGCGGCCTGTTTGTTGTTCCAGGAGATGTAGTAGTCCTGGTCGATGGAGTTGGGGTGGGCCGAGGCGGGCGTGTAGGTCGCCGCGTTCGTCGTCGGGTTCCAGCCCTGCCACTCGTACGCCGACCGCGCCCACACCGGGAAGTCTGCGTCGACGCCGGTCGCGCGCACCGGGTTGTCGCCGCTGTTGTAGTACGCGGTGTGCTCGGAGTCGGCGTAGAACCAGTTGAAGGTGTAGTTGATGTGCTGCACCGCGCTCTGGAAGGTCTCCGGGCTCTTCACGTAGTCCGGGTCGTTGAGCATCTGGAAGCCGATGATCGAGTCGGCCTCGCGCATGAACGACGAGCGCAGGGTGGTGTAGGCGACCTTCTTGCCGCCGACGGTCGCCCGGTACTCGACGGGGCCGTATTTCGTGCGCCAGACCCGCATCGTGTACGAGCCGGCGGCGGTGTCGTCGGCGGTGGTCGGGGCCCAGGAGTTCTTCTGCTCTATCTTCTCCATCGCCGTGCAGGTGCCGCGGTACAGGTAGTGGTAGTCGTCCTGGCACAGCTCGACGGCGTAGGTGTCGATGATGTCCTGGCCGGAGGTCGTGGCGCTCCACGCGTAGTCCTGGCCGCGGCCGAGTTCGACGTACATGCTCAGGCCCGCGAAGGAGGCGCCGCGCGCGCTGAGGCCGGGGCCCTGGATCTCCTGGAGCATGAGCAGCTGGGGTGCGAAGTAGCCGGTCTGCGGGCCGAAGACGGCGACCGGGTGACCGCTGGCGGTGTGATCGCCGCTGACGACCAGGGCGTTGGACATGCCGCGCCTGGCCGAGCTGAGGGCGGTCGTGGTCGCCGCCGTGGCGGCCGCGGTGGCGCTCTGCCCCGCTCCGGTGCCCGTGGGGTCGTAGACCAGCGGCTCGGTGGTCACCGAACCGGCGTCCGGCAGTGCCGCGCCCTGCGGGTCGGCGGGCTTGGTGGCGTACGGGAAGCTCTTGTCGTGGACGGTGACGACGGCCTCGGGGTCGTTGCGCTCGCGGAAGGACTCCCAGACCTTCGTGCCCTCCGTGACGCCGTACTGCTCCTGCGCGGCGAGCAGCGAGAGCGCGTTGTTGACCTCGCCGCCGCCTCCGGAGCCGAACAGCGCGCCGATCACCGAGGCGAGGGCGACCAGGTCGGTGGGCTTGAAGTGCTCGATGGTGCCGGCGTTGGTGACGGAGTCCTTGTGGCCGGTCAGGACGTACTCGCCGGGGAAGTAGCGGCCGCTGTCGGAGGCGTCGATGTAGGCGTTGATGCCGGCGACGTAGGCGTTGACGTCGGCGAGGGCCTGCTGGCCGCGGGCCCCGGCATTGGCGACCGCGTTGTCGATCTGGGCCTGGAGGTCGGCCTCGGTGTAGGGGGCGTTGCGCCAGAACTGCTGCTCGAGGCCCTGGTTGGAGGGGTCGCCGCCCGCGAAGGTGGTCAGCTGGCCGCGGCCGACGTGACGGAAGACATCCATGAGCCACAGCCGGTCCTGAGCCGCCGCATAGCCCGCTCCGTACTCAGTGCCGTATCTGGTGGTACCGGTGATGTGCGGCACGCCCGTCTTCTTGTCGCGGACGATCGTCACATCGGTGCGGCCACCGGGATTGAGCGTGGAGGCGACTTGATCGGACGGGACGCCGAAGGAGGCGTCGTTGAAGAAGTTGTTGATCGTGGCGTTGGTGAGCGACGGATAGCCCTTGGCCAGGTTGGCGTACGGGCCGAGCTGGTCCTCGGCGTGCTCGGGTTGGGTGCCGAAGGCCTGGTTGAGGAGGATCTGGGCAAGCGTGGCATTGCCGTTCTGACCGGGCGGCAGGATGTCGGAGCACTGGCTGCCGCAGTAGTCGTTGGCGGCCGTCGCTTCGGCGGCCGCGGCCGCTTGACCAAGGGGGGACAAAAGACCGGCAATCAGGACGCATACGGAAGCGGCCTTCAGGAACCCGGTGACTCTGCCGGGAGTTCTCAGTCTGTCGAGTGCGGTGCGTGAGGTGCGCCGAGGCATGGCAGCTCCTACCGACGGGAGTTGAGTCGGACGTTACCGCCGGTATCCCCGGGTTCGAAGATGAACATGCGTCAAGTTTTGGTAGCCGGTCCGGAGGCTGATGGGAGGCATCGGAAATCGGATGGAGCCGAATCGCGTGTCGATACGTCTATTCGGCGACGTCCGAACGACGACGCCGAAGTGACCGAAGTACAGGTGCAGGTGTGACGGAGGTGCAGGGCGATGGCCGGTTTCCGGAGTCTGGCGAGACAGGTGCGAGATCCGCGATGCGATCTGGCGCTGCGACGCTACTCGTTGCGTAAGTGCCTGGAGCGTTTTGCCCCCTACGGGCACAGGGCGACCTGGGACCACTTGTGCTCCCGGGCCGGGTTCGGTCCTGAGGACCGGTCCCCCGATCCAGCGCGGCTCGTGGCCGCGTTGGACGAGTTGGAAGAGGCGCGTTCGGTCTGGCTGGCCTATGAGGTCGAGTTCGCCGAGCGGCGCAAGAAGGAGAAGCACGACGGGCTGCGCAGGCCGGGCAGTGTCGACGACTGGCACCGGCTGACCTGGGGCGGTTTCGGCGTCGCGTGGTGCGACGACCCGCGGCTCCACCCCCGTGAACCGCTGGCCGAGGTGCTGCGCAGGCTGATCTCCGCGTTGGAGCGCGAACCGGGCTCGGTGTGCCCGGTGTGCAGCGGAGAGCGGTTGACCTGGATGTACGACCTGGCCCACGAACCCTCCTCGGGCCCGGTGTGCACGGACTGCGGGATCGTGGTGCCGCGTCCGGTGCTGACGCCCGAGGCCCTTGCGGCGTCCCGACGGCAACGACTGTTGATGTCCGCCTGAGCGAGTGGAGCGACCGGGGGTGCGCCGGGGATGCCGCACCCCCTCTTTGAGCGGGCTTCGCGTGCCGACCCCGTGCGGCTTTGTGCTCCATAGGGCTTCTGCCGCACCATCGGGGCATGGTTCAGGTGTGTCTCAATGGGTCCCGCGGGGCCGTTGACGGTGCGGTCGTGCCGCTGTCGCCGGAGGCCATGGCTGAGTCGGCGGCCGCGGCTGTCGCGGCCGGGGCCACGGACCTTCACGTTCATCCCAAGTCGCCCTGTGGTGACGACACCTTGTCGCCCCGGGTGCTCGCGGCGACCCTCGACGCCATACGGGCGCGGGTGTCGGTACCGGTCGGGGTGACCACGGGTGCCTGGGCGGAACCCGATCCCGCGCGACGGCTGGAGCGGGTGCGGGACTGGACCGTGCTGCCCGATCACGCCTCCGTCAACTGGCATGAGCCGGGGGCGGAGGAGCTGGCGGCCGTGCTCATCGAGCGGGGGGTGGGTGTGGAGGCCGGCATCTGGTCCGGGACGGACGCGGCGGCGCGGTTCGCCGTTTCTCCGCTCGGGCCTCGGGTGTTGCGGGTGCTCGTCGAGGTGACCGATACCTCGCCGGACACCGCCGAGGGCACGGCGCGTGCGCTGTTGGCCGAGGTGGGGGCCGCGCACGGCCGGCCGGTGCTGCTGCACGGTGAGGACGGCGGTGCGTGGCCGGTGCTGCGGCTGGCCGGGCGTCTGCGGCTCGCGACGCGGATCGGGCTGGAGGACACGCTGGTCCTGCCGGACGGGGAACCCGCCTCCTCCAACGCTGAGTTGGTGGCCGCCGGGCTGGTCCAGTACGGGTGGGCCCAGCGGTCGTCGTAGGGCGGGGCGAGGGGTTCGGTGCGGGTCGCGAGGTCGTGTTCGCCCGGGGTGTGGAGGCGAGTGGCACCGAGTTCGAGTGCATGCCTGCGGCGGCCTGCTCGGCCTCGGTGGGGGTTCGCGTTGCGCCCTACGGTTCGTTGGGGGTCGGGGCCGCACCGGGGGGTGTCCGTCCTCGGTCGGGCGGGGCTGTTCTTCCAGGTGGTGAACTTGGTCGGGCGCCCGACGCTGCGGGCGGACACCCCCCGGTACGTCCCCTGCTCGCCGTTGCGCCGGTGCGGGTCTCGTCCCGCCTGGTGTGCGTCAGCCGCAGCGGGTTGCGTCGTGGTGGTCCGGCTTGCGTTCGACCATCAGGCGGGAGCCTGCCTGGCGTTGGCCGAACGCGTCGTCCGGGTTGGACAGGACGCAGGTGTCCAGGGAGAGGCAGCCGCAGCCGATGCAGTCGGTGAGGTGGTCTCGCAGGCGGTTGAGTTGTTTGATGCGTTCGTCCAGTTCCGCGCGCCAGGTCTCGGAGAGGTGGGCCCAGTCCTCGCGGGTGGGGGTGCGTTCCTCGGGGAGTTCGGCCAGGGCGTCGCGGATCGTGGCGAGGGGGATGCCGACGCGTTGGGCGGCCCGGATGAAGGCGACGCGGCGGAGCGTGTCACGGGTGTAGCGGCGCTGGTTGCCGGTGGTGCGGCGGCTGGTGATCAAGCCCTTGGACTCGTAGAAGTGCAGGGCGGAGACGGCCGCGCCGCTGCGGGCGGCGAGCTGGCCGACCGTGAGTTCGTGGATCTTCTCGGGAATCTGGGGCACCCCTCGGACCCTACCCAAGCGAGGGAGGCCGTGGTCCGTTGACAGGGGGACCACGGGCGACCATGCTAAGCAGTTGCTTAGACGTGACGTCGTAATGCGGGAGGCCGGGACATGGCAGAGCCGAGGGTGTTTGCAGGGGCCGATGAGCTGAAGGCCGCGGTCGGTGAGCAACTGGGGTACACCGACTGGCTGGAAGTCGACCAGAAGCGGATCGACCTTTTCGCCGAGGCCACCGGTGATCATCAGTGGATTCACGTCGACCCCGAGAAGGCCGCCGCCGGGCCGTTCGGGACCACCATCGCGCACGGGTATCTGACCCTGTCGCTGCTGCCGTTGTTCGGGCCGCAGCTGATCAAGGTCGAGAACGTGAAGATGGGGGTCAACTACGGCACCAACAAGGTGCGCTTCCCCTCGCCCGTACCGGTCGGCTCGCGGCTGCGGGCCACCGCGGTGATCACCGGGGTCGACGACGTGGCCGGCGGCGTCCAGGTGACCGTCGCCTTCAGTGTCGAGCGTGAGGGCGGCGACAAGCCGGTGTGTGTCGCCGAGTCGGTGTCGCGCTACTACCTCTGAGCGGCTACTTGGCCACTCCCACCATCCGCAGCACGAGGTCGGCGTAGAGCGCGCCGACCTCGTCGGGCGTCATGGGACCGTCGACGGTGAACCAGCGGGCCACGTCGATGCAGAGGGAGAGGACGGCCAGGGTCGTGCCCTTGACGTCCAGGACGTCGAACTCGCCGGAGGTCACGCCGTCCTCGATGATGCCGCGCACCTCGGCGTCGCACTGGCGGCGCAGGGCGAGGATCTCGGCGCGGGCGTCCGGGCCGAGGGAGTCCAGTTCGTACTGGACGACCCGGGCCGTGGTGCGGCCGCCCGCGTGCCAGCGGACGAAGGAGCTGACCGCGTCCGCGAGGCGTTCCGTGGCCGTGCCTTCGCGGTGGGATGCCGTCCGCAGGATCTCCAGGGCCTTCGCGTGGCCGATCCTGCTGATGCGGTGCAGGAGTTCTTCTTTGGTCTTGTAGTGGATGTAGAGGGCTGCCGGGCTCATGCCCGCGCGGCCAGCGATGTCCCGGGTCGTCGTGGCGTGGTACCCGCGCTCGGCGAAGGCCTCCACCGCGGCGACCAGCAGCCTCCGTGCCGCGTCGGGCGTGACCTCGCCCCACGCCGACGTCTCGCCGTCGGTCGTCTCCTTCGCCGTACCCATCGCTTGCCCCTCTCCACTGACAGAGGCACCACCATACCGCCGAAGGTGAGCGAGCGCTTAGCCTGGCCGCTCAGAGCTTTTCGAACGGGCTGTACGCACGGGTCTGGGCGTCCTGCCGGTCCCGGATGACCTTGGCCAGGGTGAAGGCGGAGGTGACCAGGTACAGCACGGCGATCGCGAGGAAGGCCCGCACCCAGGCGTCGGCGTCGAGCTTGAAGATGCCGATCGCCGTGGCGGCCATGGCGACGGCGAAGGACGCGACCGCCTGGCCGTAGAAGGCGGCGGTGTTCTGGGGCTTGCCCGATGTGTCACTCATGGGTCGAGTGTGGGCGGGTGCGGGGCGGGCCACATCCGTCCAGGTACTCAGGTCCCGTACTCAGAAGGCCGATACTCCGGTGAGCGCGCGGCCGATGACCAGCTTCTGGATCTGGCTGGTGCCCTCGTAGAGGGTCATCACGCGGGCGTCGCGGAGCAGTTTGCCCGCCGGGTACTCGTCGATGTAGCCGTAGCCGCCGAAGACCTGGAGGGCGTTGTTGGCGGCCCTGACCGCCGCTTCGGAGGCGAAGAGCTTGGCCTTGGAGGACTCGGTGGTGAAGGGCTCGCCGCGGTCGATCAGGTCGGCGACCCGCCAGGTGAGGAGGCGGGCCGCGTCGACGTCCACGGCTATGTCGCTGATCAGTTCCTGGACCAGTTGGTGGTGGGCGATCGTCCTGCCGAACTGTTCGCGTTCACCGGCGTACTTCACCGCCGCGTCCAGGGCCGCCTGCGCCAGGCCCACGCAGCCCGCCGCGACCGACATCCGCCCCTTGGCGAGCGCCGACATGGCGACCGAGAAGCCCTTGCCCTCGGGGGCGAGCATCGCGGACGCGGGGACGCGTACGTCCTCCAGGACCAGTTCGGCCGTCGCCTGGCCGCGCAGGCCGAGCTTGCCGTGGATGGTGCGGCGGCTCAGTCCGGGGGTGTCGGTCGGGACCAGGAAGGCGGAGACGCCCTTGTGGCCGGGGGCGTCCGTGGAGCGGGCGAAGAGGAGGACGACGTCCGCCCAGGTGCCGTTGGTGATGAACGTCTTCGTGCCGTTGATGACGTAGTCGTCGCCCTCACGTACGGCGCGGGTGGCGAGGTTGCCCGCGTCGGAGCCCGTGCCCGGTTCGGTCAGGCCGAAGCAGCCGACCTGCTCGCCGGAGGTGAGGCCGGGGAGCCACCGGCGCTTCTGGTCCTCGGTCCCCCATGCCGCGATCGTCTTCGCCACCAGGCCGAGGGAGACGGAGACGATCCCGCGAACCGATGAGTCGCCCCGGCCCAGCTCCTCCGTGACCAGGCAGTACGCGAGGTGGTCGCCGCCCGAGCCGCCGTACTCCTCGTCGATCGTCAGACCCAGGAAGCCGACCTCGCCGAGCTTCTTCACGATCGAGCGGTCCACCTCTTCCGCGCGGTCCCAGGTGATCACGTGCGGGGCGATCTCGCGGTCCACGAAGTCCCGGGCGAGCTGCCTTACGGCCTCCTGCTCCTCGCTGAGCCCCAGGTTCACCACGAGATCACCCCACGGATAGCAGATCTTGAACGTCGTACATTTAAATTAGCACTGCTAGTTTCGGTACGCAGCCCTACTATGTGCGCCATGGCCCGACCGCGCAAGCCCCTCCTCAGCACCGACCGGATCGTCGAGGCGGCACGCGCGCTCGTGGACGCGGAGGGCCTCGCGGCCGTCTCCACGCGCCGGCTCGCCGCGGAGCTGGGCGTCAGCGGGCCCTCGCTCTACAACCACTTCCGCACCAAGGACGAGATCCTCGAAGCGGTCGCCGACTCGGTCAGCTCACAGGTCGACCTGTCGATGTTCGAGGACGGACGGGAGTGGCGGACCGCGCTGCACGACTGGGCCGTGTCGTATCGGGCCGCCCTGCGGGACCACCCGAACATCGTCCCGGTGCTGGCCCAGGGGCCCGGGCGGCGGCCCGCCGGCCTACGGCTCGCGGACGCGGTGTACGGCGCGATGGTCGACGCCGGCTGGCCGCCCGCGCAGGCCACCTCGATCGGCGCGCTGATGCGGTACTTCATCATGGGGTCCGCTCTCGGGTCGTTCGCCGGGGGTTTCGTCGACGACCAGAGCGCGTACGACCCCGCCGACTATCCGCACCTCGGGCAGGCCCACCTCCTGGCCGAGCAGCAGGAGAAGATCGACGAGCGGGCCTTCGAGACCGGGCTCACCGCGCTCCTTGACGGGCTGGTCCAGCAGTACGAGCAGGTCCGGCGGACGGCGTAGCACGCTTCGGTGGGCGCCGAACTGTCCGGGGCCCATGCTGGAGGGCATGACCTCCAGAGATCCTCAGGCGGCGGAACTGGCCCGGCTGGCCTCTCTCCTCGCCGACGAGACCCGCGCCTCCTGTCTGCTGGCCCTGCTCGACGGGCGGGCCTGGACCGCGAGTGAGCTGGCCCGGCATGCGGGGGTCGCGGCATCGACCTTGAGCGAGCATCTGGGCAAGCTCGTCGCCGGTGGACTGCTCACCGAGGAACGGCAGGGGCGGCATCGGTACGTCCGGGTGGCGGATGCCCGGGCGGCTCAACTGGTGGAGGAGCTTGCCTCGCATGTGGCGCCGGGGGCCGTCGTACGGCCGCGGAGTCTGCGGGAGTCGAGTGCGGGGTCGGCGATGGCTCGGGGGCGGACCTGCTACGACCACCTGGCGGGGCGGCTCGGGATCGCGGTGACGGATGCGATGACCTCCCGTGAACTGCTGCGCCAGGACACGGGGTTCGCGCTGACGGATGCCGGGCTGAGGTGGTTCGGCGAGGTCGGCATCGCCCTCGACCGGAAGGGCCGTCGGCCGTTGGCTCGCGCCTGCCTCGACTGGACGGAACGGCGGCCGCACCTCGCGGGGGTCGCGGGCGCCGCGCTCTGCCGGCACGCGTTGGACGCGGGTTGGTGTGTCCGGATCGGCTCCGAGAGGGCGGTGAAGGTGACGGGGGTGGGCGAGAGCGCCCTGGCCGAGTTGCTGGGCATTTCGTCATCGGCGTTGCGCTGACCCGCCCCAGGGGCGCGGGGAACTGCGCGACCGGCAACAACGCACCCGCAGAGGCACACCGTCCGAAAGCCGCGAGCTCTTGTCCCTTCCGATTCCTAACCTCAGGAGCATGATGAACCCCCGCCGCACCGATCTCCTCGCAGCCGGCGCCGCCCTCGTGACCGTCGTCCTCTGGGCCTCCGCCTTCGTCTCCATCCGCAGCGCGGGAGCCCACTACTCTCCAGGCGCACTGGCACTAGGACGGCTGCTGGCCGGAGTCCTGACGCTGGGGATCATCTGCCTCGTACGACGAGAAGGCCGACCACCCCGCGCCGCCTGGCCCGGCATCCTGATCTCCGGAATCCTCTGGTTCGGCGTCTACATGGTCGTCCTCAACTGGGGCGAGCAGCAGGTGGACGCCGGAACCGCCGCCCTCGTCGTGAACATCGGCCCCATCCTCATCGCCCTGCTCGGCGCGCGGATACTCGGCGACACCCTGCCGCCGAGGCTGCTCGCGGGGATGGCCGTGTCGTTCGCGGGAGCGGTCGCCGTGGGGCTGTCGATGTCGGGCGAGGGAAAGTCGTCCGTGCTCGGCGTGGCGCTGTGTCTGCTCGCCGCGGTCGCGTACGCGGGCGGCGTCGTGGCGCAGAAGCCCGCTCTCGGTTCGGCGAGCGCACTTCAGGTGACCACGTACGGCTGTCTCGTCGGCGCCGTGCTCTGTCTGCCGTTCGCGGGGCAGCTGGTCCACGAGGCGGCTGACGCGCCCGTGACGGCGACCCTCAACATGGTCTATCTGGGCGTCTTCCCGACCGCGCTCGCCTTCACGACGTGGGCCTACGCCCTGGCCCGCACCACGGCCGGGCGCATGGGCGCCACCACCTACGCGGTGCCCGCGCTCGTGGTGCTGATGTCCTGGCTGGCGCTCGGCGAGGTGCCGGGGCTGCTCACCCTGGCGGGTGGGGTGCTGTGTCTCGCCGGGGTCGCGGTGTCCCGTTCGCGGGCCGCGGCCGCTGCGCCACGGCCCGCGAAGGTCACCGAATCAGCGTGAACGCGCCCTGTCCGCAAGGACCTTGATGGAGATCAGGGCGATCACCGAGAGCGCGATGATGTAGCCGGCCACCGACATCGACGTGCCCGTCGTCTCCAGCAGCAGCACCATCAGGAAGGGCGCGAGGCCGCCGCCGCAGACCGCCGCTATCTGGTAGCCGAGGGAGGCGCCGGTGTAGCGCATCTCCGGTGTGAACAGCTCGGCGAACAGGGCGGCCTGGGGGCCGTACATGACGCTGAGGAAACAGCTGGCGACGAAGGTGCCGACCGCCAGCCACAGCAGCGAGCCGGTGTCGATCAGGAGGAAGAGCGGTATCGCCCACAGGGCGATGCCGACGGCGCCGAGCGTGTAGATCCGGATACGGCCGTAGCGGTCGGAGAGCGCCGCGGCCGCCGGGATCAGCACGAGCTGGGTGAGGCTGACGCAGAGGGAGACGGTGAGGACCGCGCTCTTCTTCATGTCCAGTTCGCGGGTCGTGTAGTCGAGGACGCCGGTGATGAGGATGTAGAAGGTCGCGGTGTTCACGGCGAAGGAGCCGCCGGCCAGCAGGACCGTGCCGAGGTGGTCGCGCAGGATCGTGCGCAGCGGGGAGCTCTGTTCCGACTTCTCCTTCTCGGCCAACGCCTTCTCCGCGTCGCGGAATTCAGGGGTCTCCTCGACCTTGGTGTGGATGTACCAGGCGAGGCCGAGCACGACCAGGCCGATGAGGAAGGGCACTCGCCAGCCCCAGGCCGCGAACTGGGTGTCCGTGGTGAAGGCGCCGGCCAGCAGGAAGACCGTGTTGGCGGTCACCACGCCGATGGGGACGCCGAGTTGGACGACACTGCCGTAGAGGCCGCGCTTGCCCTCGGGGGCGTACTCGGTGGCCAGCAGCATCGCGCCGCCCCACTGCGCGCCGACGGCGACGCCCTGGAGGACGCGGAGGGTCACGAGGAGGATGGGCGCGGCGACGCCGATCGTCTCGTACGTCGGCAGCAGGCCGATGCCCGTGGTCGCCAGGCCCATGAGCGTGAGCGCGAGGACCAGCATCGGCTTGCGGCCGCGCTTGTCGCCGAGCTGGCCGGCGACGATGCCGCCGATCGGGCGGGCCAGGAAGCCGACGGCGAAGGTCGCGAAGGAGGCGAGGACTCCGGCGGTGGAACTGCCCGCCGGGAAGTACAGGTCGCCGAGGACGAGGGCCGCGGCGATGCCGAAGACGAAGTAGTCGTACCACTCGACGGCTGAGGCGAGCGCGGCCGCCGTGGCTACGCGGCGGCGGTTGACCGTGGGGAGAGCGGTCGGGGTGATGGGCTGAGCGGAGGGGGCCATGTCCATGCGGTGCACACTCCGATGGGTGCGGTGGGGACGTTGGCGGCGAACATACTAACCGGACGGTATGGAGGCAATGGTCGTGCGGGAAGGTTGCCCGGAGCACTCAAGGGGCCGGTGGACCTGCGGAAAAGGCCGGAGGGCACGGCTGTGGCCCCGGCCTCCAGGGGAGGTCGGGGCCGGCGCACGTGCTCTAGAAGACGACCAGCGCCCTGCCGCCCTTGCCCGCCAGCATGTTCTCGAAGGCCGCCGGGATGCCGTCCAGGGCGATCCGCTCCGTCACCAGCGCACCCAGGTCCAGGCGGCCCGCCCGGACGTGCTCGGCGAGCACCGGAAGGTCCTCCGCCGGGTTCGAGTTGCCGTAGACGCAGCCGGCGAGGGTGCGGCCCCAGTGGAAGATCTCCAGGGCGTTGAAGGTGACCTGCTGGTCCTTGCCGCCGATGCCGACGACCGTCGTACGGCCGCCGCGGCGGGTGGAGTCCCAGGCGGTGCGGATCGTCGTCGCACGGCCGACGCACTCGACGGCGACGTCGACGCCCTGCTTGCCGGTGAGGCCGCGGATCTCGCGGGCCGTGTTCTCGGAGGCCACCACATACTCCGTGGCGCCGGCCTCGCGGGCCAACTCCTCCTTCGCCGGGGAGACATCGACCGCGACGATCTTCGCGGCGCCCGCGATCCGGGCCGCCTGGAGCGCGGCGAGGCCCACTCCCCCGACGCCGTACACGGCGACCGTCTCGCCCTCGCGGACCCGCGCGGAGTGGTGGACGGCGCCGTAGCCGGTGAGGACCGCGCAGCCGAGGAGGGCCGCGTCCGTGAGGGGGATGCCCTCGGGGAGCGGGAGGACGCAGGACGCCGGGACGACCGTCTCCTCGGCGAACGCGGCGACGTTCAGGCCGGGGTGGAGGTCGGTGCCGTCGGCGGTACGGGCGTAGACGTCGGCGGCGCCGTTGAGGGCGTTGGCGCAGAGCCAGACCTCGCCGAGTGTGCAGGCGTGGCAACTGCCACAGGACGGGGCCCAGTTGAGGACGACCTCGTCGCCGGGCGCCACACCCGTGACTCCCTCGCCCACGGCGACCACCGTGCCCGCGCCCTCGTGGCCGAGCACGGCCGGGACCGGCACGCGCATCGTGCCGTTGGACAGGGACAGGTCGGAGTGGCAGACGCCGGCGGCGGCGAGGCGGACGCGGACCTGGCCGGGGCCGGGGTCCGGGAGTTCGATGTCGGTGACCTCCAGGGGAGCGCCCACGGCGGGAAGGACTGCTGCGCGAACCACGGATACGCTCCTAGAACTGGAGGGACTTGGTCTGGAGGTACTCGGCGAGACCGTGCGAGCCGAGCTCGCGCCCGACGCCGGACTGCTTGTAACCGCCGAACGGGGCAAGCGGGTTGAAGCGGCCGCCGTTGATGTCGACCTGCCCGGTGTCCATGCGGCGGGCGAAGGCCACCGCCTCCGCCTCCTCTCCGGCCCAGACGGCGCCCGCGAGGCCGTAGACCGTGCCGTTGGCGATACGCAGGGCGTCCTCCTCGTCCTCGTAGCGGAGGATGGACAGGACCGGGCCGAAGATCTCCTCCTGGGCGATGGTCATGTCGGGCGTGACGTCGGCGAAGACCGTCGGGGACACGAAGTAGCCCTGTTCGCGCGGGGATTCGGGTCCGCCCGCGACCAAGCGGGCGCCCTCGGCCACGCCCTTCTCGATGTAACCCCGCACCCGCACCTGCTGCTTGGCGTTGACGACCGGGCCGATGCGGTCGCCGTACTTGGCGGCGGCGGTCGCGGCGAGTTCGACCGCCTCCTCGTACTGCTCCCGGTGGACGAGCATCCGCGTCCAGGCGCTGCACGTCTGGCCGGAGTTGGACATCACGTTGGCGACGCCGACATTGACGGCCTTGGCGAGGTCGGCGCTCGGGAGGATCACGTTGGCGGACTTGCCGCCGAGTTCGAGGGCGACCTTCTTGATGGCGGCACCGGCCGTGGCGCCGATCTGGCGACCGACGGCGGTGGAGCCGGTGAAGGAGACGAGGTCGACGTCCTCGTGCTCGACGAGGGCCTGTCCGGCGACCGGGCCGTGACCGGTGACGAGGTTGAAGACACCGGCCGGGACGCCGGCCTCGTGGACGGCCTCGGCGAAGAGCTGGGCGACCAGCGGGGTGTCCTCGGCGGGCTTCAGGACGACCGTGCAGCCTGCCGCTAGGGCGGGGGCGACCTTGGCGACGATCTGGTGGAGCGGGTAGTTCCAGGGCGTGATCGCGCCGACCACGCCGATCGGTTCCTGGCGGACGATCGAGTTGCCGACCTGCTCCTCGAAGGCGTACGTCGCCGCCAGTTCGGCGTACGAGCCCGCGACGGCGAGAGGGACGGCGGCGTGGACGTTCTCGGAGAACTTCAGGGGCGAGCCGAGTTCGGCGGTGACCGTCTCGGCGATCTCGTCCTTGCGGGCCACCAGGACGTCCCTCAGGGCGGCCAGGCGGGCGGCCCGTTCGGCCGGCGCGGTCGCGGCCCAGGCCGGGAGGGCGGCGCGGGCGGCCCGTACGGCGGTGTCGACGTCCTCGGCGGTGCCGGCCGGGACCCGGCCGATCACCTGCTCGTCGACCGGGTTCACGACCTCGATCGTGTCCCGGCCGGCGGCGGGTCGCCACTCGCCGTCGATGTACATGCCGTCGTGTGCCTTCATCGTGCTTTCCTCCCGGCGGGGCCGTGTGGTCGTCCGGCGCGGTCCGGGTCATAAACTAGCGGCGATAGTTTTCGCGCGCCAGACGCCCCGGTACGTGACTCATGCCATCAGAAGTCGACCCGGGCCCTGTCGTCCACCCTCCCCACGGACTCCTGGCCGAATGCCTTCTCGTACGCCCGCCGGATCTCCTCGATCTTCCGGTCGCTCGCCCCCGCCCGCGCGACGGGGTAGAGCAGGATCAGCTCGTACGACCGCTCCTTCTCGATCGCCCCGCTCGCGTCCCGCCACTGCCCGCGCCCGGTCCGCACGGTGAGCCCGTCCGGGAAATCGGGCGTGACCTCCTTGTCCACGAAGCCCGTGAACTGCTTGTCGGTGACCGCCGGGCCACCGTCGGGCCGTTCGGTGCCGAAGAGGAGCGAGGTCTCGATGTACGGCTCTCCGCGCTGGGGTGTCCCGTCATCGAGGGTGGCGTACGCCGTGGGGGCGCCGACGGCGAGCAGGAGCGCGGCGGAGGCGAGGACGGCCCGGGTGCGGGTGAGGTGGATGTTCATGCACCCATCCCTAGCGGGACCCGCTCCTCGGGATCAGGGAGCCGCGCCGGGCGCCGCGTCCGGGCTCACTCCTCCAGGTCCGGCAGTCTCGCCGGGGCCGGGCAGATGCGTTCGCCGTGTTGATCGAAGACGAAGAGGTGGGCGAGGTCGACGAGGAGGGGGACCTGCATGCCGTGGCGGAAGTCGATGTCGGGGGTGGTGCGGACGATGAGGTCACCGGGGAGGCGGCCGTCCGGGGGTGTCACGGGGGCGGTGTCCCTCGGCTCGTCGAGGACGACCACCGGGCCCGCCCGCAGGGCGCCCGCGCGTTCCCTGAGGCGGTCCAGGACGCCGGGGCCGCCCTCGCGGCGGCGGCGCCGGGTGGGGCGGGCGGCGGGGCGCGGGGCCTCCAGGTCCGGTACGACAGCGGGGCTGGAGCCGGTGTTGAAGTGGACGAGGACCTCGTGTCCCTGGAACTCCACGTGCTCGACCAGCCCGTGCAGCGCCATCTCGCCCGGTCGCGCGGCGGACGGCTTGGCGATCCGGACCGCCTCCGAGCGCAGACCCACGATGACCTCCCGGCCCTGCTGGACCCGGAGCAACTGGTGGTCCAGGGAGAGGGGTTCGGGCAGGCGCAGATACTGCTTGCCGAGGCTGATGGTCATCGCGCCGTCGAGCGGGGCCCGGACCAGGCCGCGCAGGAGGTTGATGCGCGGGGTTCCGATGAAGGCGGCGACGAAGACGTTGCGGGGCAGCGCGTACACCGAGCGCGGGGTGCCGACCTGTTGCAGGACGCCGCCGCGCAGGACGGCGACCCGGTCGCCCAGCGACATCGCCTCGGACTGGTCATGGGTGACGTAGACCGTGGTGACGCCCAGCTCGCGGGTGAGCGCGGATATCTCGGCGCGCAGATGGTTGCGGAGTTTCGCGTCGAGGTTGGACAGCGGCTCGTCCATCAGGAACGCGGAGGGGTGGCGGGCGATGGCCCGGCCCATGGCGACGCGCTGCCGTTCGCCGCCGGAGAGCTGGCCGGGGAAACGGTCGAGGAGCTCCTCGATGCCCAGCATGCGGGCAGTGGCGTCCACGCGCGGGCGCGGGTCGGCGCCGGGGGCCTCGATGCGCAGCGGAAAGCCGATGTTGTCGCGGCTGGTCATGCTCGGGTACAGGGCGAAGTTCTGGAAGACCATCGCCATGTCCCGGCCGGACGGCGACAGGTCGTTGGCGTACTCGCCGTCGAGCAGCAGCTCGCCCTCGTCGATCTCCTCGAGCCCGGCGATCATCCTGAGCACGGTGGACTTGCCGCAGCCGGAGGGCCCGAGCAGGACGAGGAACTCGCCGGGCGCGATGTCCAGCGACATCCGGTCCACCACTCGGGTGCCCCGGGTATAGCTCTTGCTCACGTCGTGCAACGAGATGGCGCGTGTCATGGCAGGTGCCCCCGAGGGCTGACAGTGATGCTCCGTGTCGGATGCCCCGCGCGTGCCGAACGGGGCTTGTGAGTCACGGAAGTTAACGGAATGTGCCCGGCCGGGGGAAGGGAATGGGCAGGATCGGACGGCGCCGTCCAGCTGGTGAGAAAACGGACCGTCGCATTCAGCGCCGGACGGTCCTCGCGGGTGGTTCACGGGTCTCGACGAGGTGGGCGAAGACGACCAGGTTGCCCGAGTAGCCGGTCCTGCGGTTGTAGTCGCCGCCGCAGGTGATCAGCCTCAGTTCGGGGCGGCCACGGTTGCCGTACACCTCTCGGTTGGGGAAGCGGTCCTTCTCGTACGACTTGATGGTGTCGACGGAGTAGACGGCGATCCGTCCGTCGGCGCGCGTCACCTCGACCAGGCGACCGCGCCGCAATTCGCTGAGGCCGGCGAAGACGGCCGGTCCGTTGCCGGTGTCGAGGTGGCCCACGGCGACGGCGGTGCCCTGCTGCCCGGGGGACGGACCGCCCTCGTACCAGCCGACCCGGTTCGCGTCGTCGTCGGGAGGTGCGGGCAACCGCCGTTCGCGGTCGAGCCGCAGGCTCATGACCGGGGCGTCGACATCGAGGTAGTCGATGACGAGGCGCGTCGCGCGGGAGCGCGGCAGGGTCCGTTGGCGCGGCGCGGACGACGAGGGCGGGACGGCCTTCGGGGGACGCCGCGACACGGCCGGGCGGCGGGGCGCCGGCTCTCCGGTGCGTGGCGGTACGCCGGGACGGCGCGGAGCCGACTCCCCGGTGCGCGGCGGTGCGCCCGGACGGCGCGGAGCCGACTCCCCGGTGCGCGGCGGTGCGCCCGGACGGCGCGGAGCCGACTCCCCGGTGTGCGGTCGGGCGGCGGACGTATCGGTGTGTGGCCATACGTCCGGACGCCGCGGGACCGACACCCCCGTGCCCCGCGGAGGCTGTTGCGCGGCTCCTCGGGCGTCGGTCCGGTCCATGGCCGGCGAGGTCGGCGAGGCCGCCGGGGAGCCGGGCCGGGCGGCCTCGACCGCCCCGCCCGGCTCCTCGCCCTGGGCCCACCAGACGCCGCCCGCCACCAGCGAGACGGTCATCACGACCGTTCTCGCCAGACGGTAGGCGCGCGTCCGGCGCAAGGGCCGGCGACGACGACTACGCGCCATGCGGGCGGCGGCGGAGCCGGAACCACACCACCCCGCCGACCGCGGCCACGCCCACGGCCGCGGCACCGGCGACCGGGGCGAACGCCTGGTCGCGCGCGATCCCGCCACCGCCCGCGGGCGGACCGCCGTTCGGACCGCCCGGGCCACCACCGGGGCCACCGGGCGGGGTGACGCAGTCGACCTTGAACACCTTGTGCTTGCCCGCGCCCGACCCACCGGTGATGTTCCAGGTGAGCTTGTACTGTCCGTCCGGCAACGTGTAGTCCCGCGTGTGGCCGTCACCGTCCGGCAGCACGATCCCACCGGAGAGCCTGGCCCCGTTGGCGACGGGGGGCTGGGTCACGATGCTCCAGGTGATCTCCTGGCCCGGGTCGAAGTTGGCGGCGTCGATGTAGAACGTGCAGACCTTGGGCTCGTCCCGCGCGTCGCCGTACGGCGTGCGATCCATCCGCCCGAGGGGCCCGTTGTGGATCTTGACGGTGCCGTTGTCCCCGGGCGCCAGTGGCGCGGCACCCGCACTGGGCATCCCGGACAGCGGGCCGAGCGCGACGGTGAGCGCCGCGAGCGCGGCGGTGCGCGCTCCGGCTCGGCGTGCGAGAGACGTGGTGGGCATACGAAGTCCTCCGAGTCAGGTGATTGTCGTATAAATCACACTTCACCTGACTCTCTTTCACATACCTTGCGCCGAGGGGCGGAGCCTCGCCCTACGACCCGTCAGTCATCGCTCTTCCGGCCCAAGGCGACCCCCGGCCGGCGCGGCGCGACAGGCTCCGCGGCGGACTTCGCCGGTGAGCGCAGCGCGACACCCGAGGAGAGCAGCAACAGCACGCCCAGCATCACGAACGGCGCCGCCACGCCCGCCACGCCCGCGACCAGGCCCGCCGTGGCGGGGGCGGCGACCTGGCCCAGGCGGTTGCCGGTCAGCCGCAGGGCGAGGGCCGTGGAGCGGGCGCCGTCGGGGGCCGCCTGGACGACCGTCGTCATGGACAGCGGCTGTCCGACACCGAGGCAGAAGCCGAGGACGGCGAGCATCAGGGCGAGCGCCCACACCGGCACCGGCAGGGCGATCCCCGCGCACAGCACGGCCGCCAGCAGACAGGTGACGGTGAGCAGGAGCGAACGGCCCAGCAGGCGCAGCAGCGGGGTCAGCACCAGCCGGCAGGCGATCGTGGCAGCCGCGCGGAGGCTGAGCAGCAGGCCGATGACGGAGGGGGCGATGCCCCGGTGTTCGCCGACCACGGGGAGGTAGGCGGTGAGGATGTCGGTCGCGGACAGCACCGCGAGGCTGACGAAGATGCCGGCGGGTACGCCCCGGGCGCGGAGGATGCGCTGGACGGGCACGCGGTCGCCGTGTCCCGCACGGGACTTGGCCGCCGTATCGCGATGTTCTATGCGCCACAAAGAGGTGAGCGCGACCGCGCCGCCCGCGCCCGCGACGATCAGTGCGAGCGCGCTCGTGCCCACCATGTCCGGGCCGCCGATCAGCGCGCCGGCCGCGATGGGGCCGACCAGTTGGCCGAGGGAGGCGCCGATGGTGAAGTGGCCGAAGTTGCGGTCCTGTTCGTGCGGGGCGGACTGGCGGGCGACGAGGGACTGGGCGCCGATCACGAAGCAGAGGTGGCCAAGACCCATCACTCCGCTCCAGACGGCCATCGCCCACAGGGAGTTCGCCAGGCCGCTCATCGCACAGCCGCCGGATATCAGGACCACGCCGACGGGCAGCAGGGGCGCGCACCGGCCGTGGTCGGTGCGGCGCCCCAGCGGGACCGCGGCGAACAGCGGGAGCAGGGCGTAGACCCCCGCGATCACACCGATCGCCCGCTCGTCGGCGCCCAACGCCAGCGCCCGGTAGGAGACGGCGGGCCGGGCCATCGACACCGCCCCCTGCGCGAAGCTGAAGGCGATGACGAGGCGGAGCAGCCAGCCGCGGTTCCCACCGGGCGTCATGGTTCAAGTCCTCCGTTTCGGGACCCCCATTGCGGGGCCTCTCGTTCCAAGTCCCCCGTGGGCTCGGTCAGATGATGCCGAACAGCATGCCCGCCGCCAGGATGATCAGGCAGGTCAGCGCCGCCCACTTCACCACGAACCTGGTGTGGTCGCCGAACTCGACCTTGGCCATGCCGACCAGGACGTAGACGGCGGGGACGAGCGGGCTCGACATGTGCAGCGGCTGGCCGACGAGGGAGGCGCGGGCCATCTCCAGCGGCGAGACTCCGTGCGCGGCGCCGGCCTCGGCGAGGACCGGGAGGACGCCGAAGTAGAAGCCGTCGTTCGACATGAAGTAGGTGAGCGGGAGGCTCAGCAGACCGGTGACGAGGGCCATGTGCGGGCCCATGCCCTCGGGGATGACGTCGACCATCCAGCGGGCCATGTGGTCGACCATGCCGGTGCCCTGGAGGACGCCGGTGAAGACGGCGGCGGCGAAGACCATGCCGGAGACGTTCAGGACGTTGTCGGCGTGGGCGGCGAGCCGGGCCTTCTGGTCGGGGATGTGCGGGAAGTTCACGGTGAGCACGAGGGCGGCGCCGAGGATGAACAGCACCGGGATCGGCAGCCACTCCATGATCATGGAGGTGAGCAGGGTGACGGTGACCAGCGCGTTGAACCAGTAGAGCTTGGGGCGCAGGGTGGCGCGGTTGGGGTCGAGGACCGTGAAGCGCTCCTCGTCGTCGTCATCCTCGGCGTCGGTGCCGGCGCCGGAACCGCCCGTGACCTTGGTCGTGTCGGAGGTGCCCGAACCGGCACCCACGAGAACCGCCTCGGACTCCTTCTCCTCGACCTTCTCCTCCACCAGGATCTCGCCCAGCGTCAGCACACCGAGCCGCTTGCGCTCGCGCAGACCGAGGAAGTACGAGAGGACGAAGACACCCAGCAGGCCGACGAGCAGGGCCGGGATCATCGGGACGAAGATGTCGCTGGCGTCGAGCTTGAGCGCGGTGGCGGCGCGGGCGGTCGGGCCGCCCCACGGCAGGGTGTTCATGACGCCGTTGGCCATGGCGGCCACACCGGTCATCACGACCAGGCTCATCTTCAGGCGCTTGTACAGCGGGTACATCGCCGAGACGGTGATCATGAAGGTGGTCGAGCCGTCGCCGTCGAGCGAGACGATCGCGGCGAGGATCGCCGTACCGACGACGATCCGCATCGGGTCCGCCTTGGCGAACTTCAGGATCCCGCGCACGATCGGGTCGAAGAGGCCGACATCGATCATCACACCGAAGTAGACGATCGCGAACATGAGCATCGCCGCGGTGGGGGCGAGGCTGGTGACGCCGTCGATGACGTAGTCACCGAGGTGGGCGCCCTTCCCTACGAAGACGCAGAACAGTGCCGGGATCAGCACGAGCGCCGCGATCGGCGACATCTTCTTCATCATGATCAGGACCAGGAAGGTCGCGATCATGGCGAAGCCGAGGATGGTCAGCATGAGTGGATACCTAACGTTCGCCCTTGAACTCCCACCAGGGCCGGCGGTGCGATGACGTTAGGTCTCTTCAAGCGGCGTTAACAAGACGTTGACGTGCGAGCAATAAGCGCAAAACCCCAGGTCACAGCTTTGCGCTGCTCACAGGGCCGCGACGGTGGCCAGTTTTACGGGGACTCCGTTGAGGACCGCGTTGCCCGACAGCGGGTCGAGCAGGCTGCCGTCGAGGAGCTGGTTGACGTTGACGCCGGGGTCCTTGAGGGCGTGGTTGAGCCGCGTGCCGGGCCGGTCGTGACCCCATCCGTGCGGCAGGCTGACCACGCCGGGGCGCACGCCGTCCGTGACCTCGACTGGGGCGATCACCTCTCCTCCGGCCCCCTTCACCCGTACCGCCGACCCGTCCGCCACACCGAGCCGCTCGGCGTCCTCGGGGTGGATGTGCAGGGTGCAGCGGTTGGTGCCGCCGGTGAGGGCGGGGACGTTGTGCATCCAGCTGTTGTTGGAGCGCAGATGGCGGCGGCCGACGAGGACGAGCCCGTCGGGCCGCTCGGCGAGGGCCTGCCGCAGCCGCGGAAGATCGTCGACAATCGGCTGCGCCAGCAGCTCCACCTTCCCGCTGCGCGTCTTCAGCGGCTGCGGCAGCCGCGACGCGAGCGGTCCGAGGTCGATGCCGTGCGGATGCGCCAGCAGCCGCTCCAGGGTCAGCCCGTCCGGTCGTACGCCGAACCCGTCGCCGTAGGGACCGAGGCGCAGCATCATGTCGAGCCGCCGCTCGGGCCCGCTGACGCCGGTGAGCAGGCCGGCCAGCTCCTTCGGGTCCCGCCCGTGCACTGGCGAGTACGACTCCTTGACCGCCTTGCCGAGGGTCTGCCCGATGACCAGGTCGTCGACGGCCGACGGGTCGGCGCCGTGCATACCGGTCGCGGCGAGGGTCAGCCGGGCCAGGATCTCGGTCTCGGCCATCCGGCCGGGCTCCAGGGGGACGGCGGGGCGGTTGTAGCGGACCTGGTTGCGGACGGCGAGCGTGTTGAAGGCGAAGTCGTGGTGCGGGCTCTGGGAGGGCGGAGGCGGCGGCAGTACGACGTCGGCGTGGCGCGAGGTCTCGTTCAGATAGGGGTCGACGCTGACCATGAAGTCGAGCGAGTCGAGCGCCTTGTCGAGCCGGTCGCCGTCGGGCACGGACAGCACGGGGTTGGTGGCGACGGCGACGAGCGCCCGGATCGGCTCGCCCTCCGGCGTCGCGGTGTCGATCTCCTCGGCGAGCGCGGAGATCGGCAGCTCGCCCTTCGCCTCGGGGTACCGGCTCACCCGGGAGTGCCAGCGGCCGAGGGCGAACCCGTGGCTGGGTCCGGCGGGGCGGGGCGTCCGGTCGGTGGCCGCCTGCGGGAAGAGGGCGCCACCGGGGCGGTCGAGGTTGCCGGTGAGGATGTTCAGTACGTCGACCAGCCAGCTGGCGAGGGTGCCGTGCGGGACTGTACAGCTGCCGATACGGGCGTAGACGGCGGCGGTGGGGGCGGCGGCGAGTTCGCGGGCCAGGGTGCGGATGGTGCCGGCGTCGATGTCACAGGCTGCGGCGACGGCCTCGGGGGTGAAGTCCTGGAGTTCCTGCGGGAGTTCATCGATCCCGAGGAGATGAGGCGCCAACTCCCCCGTGTCCACGAGGTCTTCCTCGAACAGCGTGTACGCCATCGCCGCGAGCAGCAGTGCGTCCGTGCCGGGGCGGATCGCGAGGTGGCGGTCGGCGAGCTTGGCGGTGCGGGTGCGGCGGGGGTCGATGACGGTGAGGGTGCCACCGCGGGCCCTGAGCGCCTTGAGCTTGCCGGGGAAGTCGGGGGCGGTGCACAGACTGCCGTTGGACTCCAGGGGGTTGGCGCCGATCAGCAGCAGATGGTCGGTGTGGTCCAGGTCCGGCACGGGGATCGCGTTGGCGTCTCCGAAGAGCAGCCCGCTGGAGACGTGCTTGGGCATCTGGTCGATCGTGGAGGCGGTGCAGATGCTGCGGGTGCCGAGGCCGGCGAGCAGGACCGGCGGGTAGAGGGCGCCGGCCATGGTGTGGACGTTGGGATTGCCGAGGACCACCCCCACGGAGTTCGGCCCGTACCGCTCGACGACCGGCCGGATCCCGGCAGCCACCGCGTCGAAGGCCTCCTCCCAGGTGGCCTCGCGCAGCTCACCGTCCTTGCGCACGAGTGGGGTGCGCAGCCGGTCGGGGTCACCGTCGACCTCCCCGAAGGACGCGCCCTTGGGGCAGATGAACCCCTTGCTGAACACATCGTCCCGGTCACCGCGGGCGCCGGTGACCCTGGTCCCCTCGATGGTGAGCGTCAGGCCGCAGGTGGCCTCGCACAGGGGGCAGATACGCAGAGCGGTGCGGGACACGGGTCCTCCCGGGGCGACGGTGCCTGTTCCAGCGAGGATACCGACCGGTAGGCATGGAGGGGAGGCCCTGCGGGAGGTGAGGTCGTAAAACCGCGTATCGGCGTCAGTCCAGCACCCGCGCCAAATACGCCCGCAACATCTCCCGCGCCTCCTCGATGATCCGCTCGTCCCCCTCCGGGGCCACCCGGAAGGCCAGGTGTACGAGGGTGTCGGCCGTTTCCACGGCGATGAGGAAGGTGCGGCGCAGGTCCTCGTCGGGCTCGCGGTCGATGTAGCCGGAGAGGAGGTCGGTGAGGCGGTCGGCGACGCGGTGGTTGGGTTCTGCGTGGCGGGCGCCGACCGGGATCTGGTTGCCGAAGTCGACGAGGGAGAAGCCGGGGGCGGTGCGTTTCATGGCGAGGTACTCGTCGAGGACCGCGTCCATCGCGGCCCGCCAGCCGCCGGCGGCCTCTTTGAGGCGGTCGGTGACGCGGGCGGTGAACCGTTCGAGGTTGCGCTGGGCGAGGGCGTCGGCCATCTGCCGCTTGTTGCCGAAGAAGCGGTAGACGGAGCCGATGGGGACGCCTGCGCGCTGGGCGACGGCCCGGGTGCTCAGGTCGTCGTAGCCGACCTCGTCGAGGAGGTCGGCGCAGGCGTCGAGGATCCTGGTCAGCCGTTCGGCACTGCGCCGCTGCACGGGCGCTCGGCGTAGCGATGTCGCGTGGGGCACGGGTTTCATGATGCCTTTCCGCCGCGGTCCGGTGAACCTCGCCCCCCTGTACGTAGATGGTTGGCCGGTGCACTCAGTGCGGACGGTCCGGCGGTGGCCTCGGCGCCCGAGGCGGTGATGTCGGCGGCGCTCTCGACGGGGTCGCCGTCGACGGCCCATACGGTGCCGTCGTCGGCGTAGAGCCGTGCGGTGACGGTGTGGGTGCCGCGCGGGACGAGGTCGCCGGGGATGTGGCACTCGGGGGTGCGCAGCCGGGAGACGAGGGTGCCGTCGACGAAGAGGTAGACCAGGCCGCGGCCCTTGACCGCCTTCGGCTTCGCGCCGGGCGGGGAGAAACGGAAGTTCCGCACGGTCAGGTGCACGTCCCAGCTGTCGTCGCCGGCCGGCTGCACCTCGATGTCCACCTCGGGCGCGTTCTCGTCGTCCACCTCGCGGTAGTGGCGCCCGTCCTCGTCGGTGTCGTCGAGCACCTTGCCCACCGGCGAGGGCGACACCGCGCTCTGTTCCTGTTCCCGCGCATGATCCGCACCGCAGCTCGCGGTTCCGGCCCACAGAAGGACACAGACCGCGAGCGCGGCCGGCAGCGTCCGCGTCCACGACATGCCCGGGAGACTAGAACAACGTTCCGAAGGCCGAATCCCCCTGGAGTCTGGTTCTCCTCCTCCCTGATGAGGAGTCCCAGCGGTGGAAAGCACCCCCCACGGCCCTCTTGCGCCCACGAAACCGCAATCCTACGGTGATACATAGGAATCAGAGTCGCAAGGGAGCGATGCATGAGCGGGGACGCGCGCAAGACCGCGGAAGGGCTGACCTACCTCACCGGTTTCGGCAACGAGCACAGCTCGGAGGCCGTCCCCGGCGCACTGCCCGAGGGCCGCAACGCACCCCAGCGCGCGCCCCTCGGCCTCTACGCGGAGCAGCTCAGCGGCACGGCGTTCACCGAGCCCCGGGCCCACAACCGCCGCTCCTGGCTGTACCGGATCCGCCCCTCGGCCGCCCACCCGGCGTTCACGCACACCCACAACGGCTGGATCCGCTCGGCCCCCTTCACCGAGTCCGTGCCCGACCCGAACCGGCTGCGCTGGAACCCCCTGCCGGAGCCGAGGGAGGGCACCGACTTCCTGGCCGGCCTGTGGACCCTGGGCGGCAACGGCGACACGACCCAGCGCACCGGCATGGCCGTGCACGTCTACCACGCCACCGACTCGATGGACCGCGTCTTCAGCGACGCCGACGGCGAGCTGCTGATCGTCCCCGAGCAGGGCGGCCTCCTGCTGCGCACGGAGTTCGGCCTGCTGCACGCCGAGCCCGGCCATGTGGCCCTGATCCCGCGCGGGGTCCGCTTCCGCGTGGAGCTCCTCGACCCCTCCGCCCGCGGCTACGTCTGCGAGAACTACGGCGCCCCCTTCCAGCTCCCCGACCTCGGCCCGATCGGCGCCAACGGCCTCGCCAACGCCCGCGACTTCAAAGCCCCCGTGGCCGCCTACGAGGACGTCGACGGCCCGGTCGAGGTGGTCAACAAGTTCTGCGGCAACCTCTGGACGGCGACCTACGACCACTCCCCGCTCGACGTGGTCGCCTGGCACGGCAACCATGTGCCGTACGTCTACGACCTGCGCCGCTTCAACGTCATCGGGACGATCTCGTACGACCATCCCGACCCGTCGATCTTCACGGTGCTGACGTCCCCGTCGGACACCCCGGGGCTGGCCGGCGTGGACTTCGTCGTCTTCGCGCCGCGCTGGCTGGTCGGCGAGAACACGTTCCGGCCGCCGTACTTCCACCGGAACGTGATGAGCGAGTACATGGGCCTCATCGAGGGCGCGTACGACGCGAAAGCCGAGGGCTTCGTGCCCGGTGGCGGCTCGCTGCACAACATGATGTCGGCGCACGGTCCGGACCGCGAGACCTTCGACCGGGCGAGCGCGGCCGAGCTGAAGCCGCAGAAGGTGGACGACGGGCTTGCCTTCATGTTCGAGACGCGCTGGCCGGTGACGCTGACCGCGCACGCGGCCCAGGCGGACCATCTGCAACGGCACTACGACGACGTGTGGCAGGGGCTGGAACGCCACTTCCGCCCGTTGCACTGATCGTCGGCGACCGGTACGGATAGCCCCGTGACCTCCTTCGCCCCGGACTCGATCGTCCTGAACCGCAAGCTGCCGCTCTGGTACCAGGTCTCGCAGTCGCTGCGCGCCTCGATACTCGGCCGCTCGCCCCGGGATCCGCTGCGGCTGCCCACCGAGGAGCAGTTGGCGGGCCATTACGGGGTGAGCGTGCTGACCATGCGGCAGGCGCTGAAGGAGCTGGAGGACGAGGGGCTGATCACCCGGCATCGCCGGCGCGGCACGTTCATCGAGCCGAACGCCCTGCGGGCGGCCCCGGTCCGGCTCCTCGGTTCGGTGGACGCGATCGTGGCGCAGCAGTCGGGCATGGCCACAGAACTGCTCGACCACGGCAGGGGGCCCGTTCCGGCCGAACTCGCCGAGTACTTCCCGGACCTGGAGGAGGTGGCCACGTACCACCGCCTCCGGGGCGACGAGAAGACGGGCGAGCCGACCAACCACGCCCGCAACTGGATCCGCCCCGAACTCGGCGCGCGCATCGACCTGGACGACCTGGTCCGCTGGCCGATGACCAAGGTGCTGCGGGATGTCGTCGGGGCGGACATCAGCCGCATCACGGACACGGTGGAGGCACGTCTCGCGGACCCGGAGACGGCCCAGCTGCTCCAAGTGCCGCTGCTGAGCCCGATCCTGCACTACACGGGGGTGACGTACGACGGGGAGGGACGGGTGCTGGACGTGGCGGTGATCCACTACCGGGGGGACCGCTTCTCCTTCACGGTGACGCTCGACGCCACCTGACCCGCATGTCATCGCCAAGTCGTACGATGCCCAGCGTGACGCACGACGACGCTCCGCTGCTCGCGGACCTCATGCCGTGGTCCGTCGCACCGCCGCGGCTCGGCCGGGGGTGGCCGACGGGACCCGACTCGGCATCCCTGAAGGCCCGCTGGGACGCCCTGCTGAAGGCCGAGGGCCCGGACCGGGAGGCCCTGTTCGAGCCGACGCGCTCGCGCACCCTGCGTTCCGCGGTGGGGCAGCTGCCGGGGCAGACGGCCGGGACGGAGAAGCTCGCCCGCGCGGCCGGGCCCTGCGCCGAGCCGGTTCGCGTGCTGCACGCCCCCTTCGACGAGCACTGGCTCATCCCCGACCACCGGCTGATCGACACGGCCCGCCCTGAGTTGTGGCGAGTGGCGGACGAGCACCAGGTCTTCGTCGCGGAGACGGCCGGCGGCCCCGGCCCGGTGCTGATCGCCACGTCCCTGCTCCCGCTGCTCCGCCCCGGTCGCATCCGCCCGCTGTACCGACGTCCCGACGGCGAGGAACCCAATCTGGCGCCGGGCCTGTCGGAGTATCTCGGCGAGCGGCTCAGGCGGCCGGTGGACCCGACGGACGTCCTCGCCTGGACCCTCACAGCCGTACTCCCGGACCTCGCCGTCCCCCTCACCGACGACCCCGAACTCTGGACCCTGGGCACCGAACTGGGCCACCGCCTCCTGTGGCTGATGCGCCGCGACGGCGACCGCCCCAAGCTCCCCGGCGGCCGCCGCCCCTACGTCCGCGCCCCGCTGCCGCCCCGCCCCCTCGGTCTCCACTACGACCGCGACGAGGAGACCCTCCACCTCGACGAGGGCCGCATCTCCCCCGTGCCCCCGCAGGCCTGGGACTTCGAGGTGGGCGGCGTACGCGTCCTGGAGGAGTGGTTCACGACGAGGACGACGGAACCGGAACCGGGCACCCTGTCGGCCATCCGCCCGACGACCTGGCCCCAGACCTGGACGTCGGAGCTGCTGGAGCTGATCACGGTCCTGGCACTGACCGCGGAAGTGACGCGCGAGCAGGCCGAGTTGACGGTGACGCCACGCATCACGGCGACGGAGCTGCGCAAGGCGGGGGTCTTCCCGGTCCCGGAGACGGCACGCAGACCGGCCTCGGTGTTGGATCACCACGAGGAAGGCCCAGAAGGCCAGTTGGGGCTGATTTAGTTCTTGGGCTCGAAGGAGTCCAGCAATCTCGTCAGCATGCGGTCGAACGTCGCCTCCGGGTCGTCCGGCGGAGCCACCCCCTGTGCGAACAGCGCCGCCAGGTGCGGGTACTCCCCCGTCATGACCTGCCCCATCATGTAAGCCCCCCGCACCGCCTCCTCCTTCTCCGCCGACCAGGAAGCGGAACGCGAACGCTCCGCGATGGCCAGCTCGTTGGCGACGAACGTCATCACGGAGCCGTTGATCATCCCGAACAGTTCCAGCTTCGTCCCCGGCGGCACATCGAGGCCCTGAAGCCGGGCAAGGACCCGGTCGAGGACGCGCAGAGCATTCGGGCTGATGGCGTACGCCGTCGACATCACCCGGATCACCCACGGATGCCGCCGCAGAATGCCGCGCGCCTGACGGGCCAGATCCAGCATGTCCGCCCGCCAGTCACCGCTCGGCTCACCGGACAGCTCGTACTCGCCGCTGATCAGATCGACCATCAGCTCGTACAGGTCCTCCTTGCGCGGCACGTAGTTGTAGAGCGACATCGTGCCGCAGCCGATCTCCGCCGCCACCCGCCGCATCGACACCGCGTCCAGCCCGTCCGCGTCGGCGATCCGGACCGCCGCCGCGGCGATGTCCGCTCGGCTGTACGCCGGTTTCGGGCCTCGGCCCGTGCGCTCGGGGCGCGCCCAGATCACCTCGGGTTCGGCCGCTCGGCCCGTCATTGATCATCACCTCCCCATCATCTTAGTTACGTACAGCGTACGTAGTGCGGTACCGTGACCGCATGACTTCTACGTACGCTGTACTTAGTGAGGGTCTGGAGCGGCGTTTCCGGGATGTCCACGCGCTGCGCGGACTCGATCTCGCGGTCGAGGAGGGCACGGTCTGCGGGCTGCTGGGGCCGAACGGCGCGGGCAAGACGACCGCGGTCCGGGTGCTGACCACACTGCTGAGGCCGGACGCGGGGACGGCCCGGATCGCCGGGTACGACGTGGTGCGCGAGGCCCCGCGGGTCCGCCGCCGGATCGCGGTCACGGGGCAGTACGCCTCGGTGGACGGCGACCTCACCGGCGCCGAGAACCTCCGGCTGTTCGCGCGTCTGCTGGGCGCCCCGCGGACCCGCGCCGCCGAGCTGCTGGAGCGGTTCGGACTGGCCGACGCCGCCGACCGGCCCGCCCGCACCTACTCGGGTGGCATGCGCCGCCGCCTCGACCTCGCCGCGAGCCTGATCACCCGGCCCACCGTGCTGTTCCTGGACGAGCCGACGACCGGGCTCGATCCGCACAGCAGGAACGAGATCTGGGACGCCGTACGGGAGTTGGTGGGCGAGGGGACCACCGTGCTGCTGACCACGCAGTACCTGGAGGAGGCCGACCGGCTCGCCGACCGTGTCGTACTGATCGACGAGGGGCGGGTCGCGCACCAGGGCACGCCCGCCGAACTCAAGGCACAGACAGGGCGGTACGCCGAGGTGGTGGTCGCCGAGGACGGCGGTACCCCCGCGCTGCACGCGGCCGCCGTGGTCCTGGACCAGCTGACCGGCGCCCGTCCGGTGCTCGACGCCGAGCGGCGCACCGCGGGAGCGGTCGTCCTCGACCCCGGCCTCACACTCCCCCGCATCGTCCGCGAACTCGACGCCGGCCGGGTGCCGGTCGTCGACGCGAGTCTGCGCCCGCCCACCCTCGACGAGGTGTTCCTGCGCCTCACCGCACGAGAGGAGGTCGCCGCATGAGCGCGGTGATCCACGACGGTACGGCGGTCCTGGGCCGGCACCTCCAGAGGGTCCGGCACGCGCCCGCGATCACGCTCATGACGCAGACGATGCCGATCGTCTTCTTGCTGTTCTTCGGTTACGTCTTCGGCAGCGCGCTCGCCATGCCCGGCGAGGAGTACCGGGCGTTCCTGGTGCCGGGGATGCTGGTGGCGACCGTCGCGAACGGCGTCATGACCGGGATGTTCACCGCCGCCGCGGACTCCCATCGCGGGGTGATGGACCGCTTCCGCACGCTGCCGATGAGCCGTTCGGCGGTGCCCGCGGGCCAGGCGGCCGCCGATCTGCTGGTGACGACGGTCGGGCTGGTTCCGCTGCTGCTCGTGGGGCTCGCGATGGGCTGGCGGATCGAGGGCGGGTGGCTCGCGGCGCTGGGCGCGTTCGGGCTGCTGCTGCTCTTCCGGCTGGCCGCGACCTGGGTGGGGATCCTGCTGGGGCTCGCCTCACGCAGCGAGGAGGCGGCCGGGCAGCTGGGCGGCGCGACCTTCATGCTGCCGCTGCTGTCCAACGCGTACATCCCCGTGGACGGTATGCCGGGCTGGCTGCGCACACTCGCCGAGTGGAACCCGATCAGTGCGGTCACCACGGCCGTACGGGATCTCTTCGGCAACGCGCCGGTCCCGGAGGGGGCCGCCTGGCCGGTGGCACATCCGGTCGCCGGGTCGCTCGCGTGGTGCGCGGTGCTGATCGGCGTGTGCGCGCCGCTCGCCGTGCGTCGGTACACGCGTGGGGAAAGCTGAGACAGGGAAGCGCTGAACTGCTGTTCGCCGGATGTGACTTCGGAGCACTCACGGCCCAACTGAGGGGCCCTGCCGTTGCATTCGAGCGGGGTGGGGTGGGTGGTGCACCCGCGCCCGGTGGACGTACCTGGCGCTGCCGCATGCCGTGGGGATGACGGACGACGGAGTCGCGGCAGGGCGCCGGGGCGGTAAGGCCGGCCGGGCGCGGGTCGGAAACGCCTGAGCGTGCGGGCTAGTGCCCGCCGAACAGCGACCGGCGCAGTCGACGCAGCGGAGCGAAGAGCGAGACGCGACGGACGCGCGCACCCCTGTCGCTGCGGTTCTGCGCGGGTTCACGGGCGGTCAGCTCACGCATCAGCGACGTCGCCTCGGCCGCCTCACGCTGCGGGACGACAGGGCCGCCCAGCACCGAGAGATGGCGGTCGAGGCGCGAACTGGTCGCGCTGCTCCCGCAAGTGATCGCAGGGACCCTCGCCCTGCTGCGCACTGTTATCTGTTCCATGTCACTCCCCACCCGTACGAGTCCACCCGGCCCGGGCAGGGTAACCCTATCGCCCTCATGGGGCACTCGTGTATCGCGGTCACAGGATTCACCTTCCCCGTAAGGGTGTTGACGACCCCTCCGTGGTTACTCTCCGAATCCAACCGATTTCAGGGCGAGTTGGACAACAGGCTGGGTAGTGGGCTGTGGTGATCCACCGTCGGGCTCGACGGTTACAGCCAGTGACGTGGCGGACTTGTCGAGACCGGACGTGACCAAGGGCGTGTCGGCGTCGAAGAGCCCGAGGGAGCGTGGTTGCGCGCCGGGGCGCATGAGCCACAACTGGTTCACGCGGTCCGCCGGAATGTCGTCGTATCCGCTGAGGGTGACGACCGCTTTCCCCTCCGACGCGGACGCGACGACTCCGATACCGCGGCCCTGCGCGTCCTTGCCGGTGCTCGCCCGGGCGTCGGGAGCTGCGAGAACGTGGGCGATCTCACTCGCCCGGGCCCTCTCCGCGTTCAGCTGGTCCCGGGTGTCGTTCGCCTGTACGGCGAACAGGGAGGCGACCACGAGAGCCGCGGCGGCCGTGGCGGTGGCGAACGGCACGAAGAGGGGGCGGCGCTCCCGGGGCGCACGGGAGCGTGCCGGCGGTGCCTGCGTGCCCCAGACGTGCGGCGGCAGCTGCGGCTCGTGCACCCGCATCGATTGCGCGCGCACCGGCTCCTGCGCGGTGGTGCGTACGGCGGCCAGGACCCGGTCGCGCATCGCCGCCGGCGCGGGGGCGGCCGTCGACCAGGCGAGCCGCACGGCGTCCTCGGTCAGGGCACGGACCTCGGCGGCGCAGGCCGGACAGTTCCTCAAGTGCTTCTCGAAGCGGGCCCGCTCGGCGGGCTCCAGGGCGTCGAGGGCGTAGGGCGCGGCCAGCGAGTGCGGGTCGTCGCGGCGGAGCAGTTTGTCGAGGAGGCTCACGCCACACCTCCCAGGCACTCGCGCAGCCGGGTGAGTCCGTCGCGCATACGGGTCTTGACGGTGCCCAGCGGCAGCGAGAGCCGCTCGGCCACTTCACGGTACGTGTAGCCGTCGTAGTAGGCGAGGGTGACGGACTGGCGCTGGAGCTCGGTGAGCCGTTCCAGACAGCGGCGCACCCACTCGCGTTCGAGTCCGGCCTCGACCTCCTCGGTGACGTGGTCGAAGGCGGGGCCGTTCGCCCGCCGGGCCACCCGCAGCTCGCGCTCGCCGGCCGCGCGGGCGCTGCGCACCCGGTCGACGGCCCGGCGGTGGGCGAGGGTGAGGACCCAGGACAGGGCGCTGCCCCGGCCGGGGTCGAACCGCGCGGCGGACCGCCAGAGTTCCAGCAGCACCTCCTGGGCCACCTCCTCCGACTGGGCCGGATCCCGCACCACCCGGCGCACCAGCCCGAACACCGGCCCGGACACCAGCCCGTACAGCTCCTCGAATGCCTTCTGGTCCCCGCCCGCGACAAGCACCAGAAGCTCGTCCGCCTCCAAGTCGCCTCCCCCTCCCGCAAAACCGCATCTGGGCCGGCCGGCCCCACGAGGTATTCGCAACGAACACACCTCCGGATGGGGTTACGGATCAGCGGGCCGAAAACGCGGGTCCGCGTTCGATGAAACATGATCCCCAATCCGCCGTAAGAACGTTTGGGATTCGACCAATCCACCCTGCCGACCGCTCCGAATCAGCGTTCGTCAGGCAAGTTGGGACTGAGGACGGACGGCATGACACCTATCTCCAGGAGCGGTGCGGGGCGCAGGAGCGTCGCGACCCTCATATGCGCTTCGCTGGCCGCCGGCGGGCTCGCAGCCGCCGGTGTGGCCACACTGGAACCGGGGGCGGCCAGCGCCTCCAGTCACCGGGAGGCCCCGCTCATCTCGGGGACCCCGCAGTACGACAACACGGACGTGTACGCCTTCGTCAGCCCGGACAAGCCGGACACGACGACGCTCATCGCGAACTGGATCCCGTTCGAGGAGCCGGCCGGCGGGCCGAACTTCTTCACGTTCGCCGAGGACGCCCAGTACGACATCCACATCGACAACAACGGTGACGCGCAGGGCGAGCTGCTCTTCCGCTACACGTTCAAGACGCATGTGAAGAACGACAAGACGTTCCTGTACAACACGGGGCCGGTCGAGAGCCTGGACGACCCCGACCTCAACATCACGCAGACGTACGACATCGAGCTCCTCAAGCTGAAGAACCAGCACGTGGTGTCGAAGACCAAGGTCGCCGACGACGTGCCCGTGGCACCGTCGAACGTCGGCAAGGCGTCGATGCCGGACTACAACAAGCTGCGCAAGGAAGCGATCTACAAGCTGCCGGGCGGCTCGACGACCTTCGCCGGCCAGGCCGACGACCCGTTCTTCCTGGACCTGCGCGTCTTCGACCTGCTGTACGGCGGCAACCTCTCCGAGGTCGGCCGGGACACCCTCAAGGGCTACAACGTCAACTCGGTCGCCCTCCAGGTGCCGACGGACATGATCACGGAGTCCAAGGACCAGCCGATCGTCGGCATCTGGTCGACGACCCAGCGCAAGAACGCGCAGGGGTACTTCACCCAGGTCTCGCGTCTGGGCATGCCGCTGGTCAACGAGGTCGTCAACCCCATCAAGGACAAGGACAAGTTCAACGCGTCCGCGCCCTGGAACGACGGCCAGTTCCTGAAGAACGTCACCAACCCGGAGCTGCCGAAGCTCATCGAGGCGATCTACAAGATCGACGCGCCCGACGAGCCGCGCAACGACCTCGTCGACGTCTTCCTCAAGGGCGTCGAGGGCCTCAACCAGCCGCCGCACGTGCGGGCGGCGGAGGAGCTGCGGCTCAACACCTCCATCAAGCCGACCGCCGATCCCAAGCGGCTCGGGGTGCTGGACGGCGACAACGCGGGCTTCCCGAACGGGCGTCGGCTCTCCGACGACGTGCTCGACGCCGCGCTCCAGGTGGTCGAGGGTGAACTCCTCGGTGCCAAGAACGACTTGGGCGACGCGGTCGACAAGAACGACAAGAAGTTCGGCAAGTCCTTCCCGTACCTGGCCAACCCGACCGCGGGGTCCCGCGGAGCGCTGGCCAAGGGCACGAGCGGCGGGAACGACGTCCGTAACCAGCTGGGCGACGCGCTCCAGCCCGCCGGCTCCTCGACCGGGATGGACGACACCACTCTGGTCGCCGCGTCCGCCGGTGCCGGGGCGGCCGGTATCGCCCTGATCGGTGCGGGTCTCATGTGGTGGCGCCGGATGCGGACTCGGCCGTACTAGGCCACCCCTGACGGGCGCGGCCCGCACGTACTCATCCCCCACGGCGCGGGCCGCGCCTGCACATCCAGCCGGAACGATCCATAGGAGAGGGCAATGGTCCCGGGTACGAACGACGGCGAGACGGCAGCCTCCGGAGGGCGGCTGCGCGCCGTGCAACTCGGCGGTTCCGCCGTTCTGTTGGCCATTGCCCTCACCGCCGGTTCCATCGCCGTCGGCGCCCTGCGCGACGACGGCGGTACGACCGTCGCGGCCGCGCCGAGCGCCATGTCACCGGCGTTGCTGTCCAGTGGGGACCTGGACGCGAGCATCTCCTCTCTGCAGGCCCATCTCCGTTCCCAGCCGAAGGACTTCGGCGGCTGGGCCACCCTCGGGCTCGCCTATGTCGAGCAGGCCCGCACCAAGGGCGACCCCTCCCGCTACCCGCAGGCCGACAAGGCCCTGAGGCGGTCGCTGGAGCTGAGGGCCGGCAACGAGCAGGCCCTCGCCGGCCGTGCCGCCCTCGCCGCGGCCCGGCACGACTTCGAGGACGCCCTGACGTACGCGGACCGGACGCTGAAGCAGAACCCCTACAACGAACGCGCCCTGTCCTCCCGTATCGACGCCCTCGTCGAGCTCGGCCGCTACGCCGAGGCCGCGAAGGCCGCCGACACGGCGGACTCCCGCAAGCCGGGCATCCCGGTCTTCACGCGGTACGCGTACGTCCACGAGCTGCGCGGCGACGTGAGCACGGCGAAGCGGGTGCTGAAGCAGGCCTTCAGGTCGGCGGCCACCCCCGGCGACGTGGCGTACGTCGCCACGCAGCTCGGCCAACTCGCGTGGAACCAGGGCGAGTACGAGGAAGCCCTCGACCACTACGCGCGAGCCCTGGCCGCCGACGAGGACTACCTCCCCGCGCTTGAGGGCCGCGCCCGTGCGCAGGCCGCGAGCGGCGACGAGAAGGAAGCGGTCCGCGGCCTGGAGAGCGTCGTCGCCCGCTACCCGCTGCCCGGCCCGCTCGTCGAGCTCGGCGAGCTGTACGACGAGCGCGGCGAGACGGACCGGGCCGACGACCAGTACGCCCTGGTCGACGCCTGGACCGCGCTCGCCCGCGCCAACGGCGTCAACGCCGATCTGGACACCGCGCTCGCCGCCGCCGACCACGGCGACAAGAAGGCGGCGCTGCGCGCGGCCCGCGCCGAGTGGGACCGCCGGCACACCGTGCACACGGCGGACGCCCTGGCCTGGGCCCTGCACGTCAACGGCGAGGACGAGGAGGCCCTGCCGTACGCCCGCCGGGCCACCGCGACCGGCTACCGCAACGCCTCGTTCCTCTATCACCGGGGCGTCATCGAACGCGCCACGGGCGACGAGAAGGACGCCCGCACCCATCTCAAGGCGGCCCTGAGGCTGAACCCCGGCTTCTCGACCCTGGGTGCCGGCGAGGCCCGCAGGGCGCTCAAGGACCTGGAGGCGGCCAAGTGAGGTCCCGTCGTCTGTTCGCCTCCGGTGCGGCCGTGCTCACGGCCGCGTGCGCGCTCGTCCTCCTCCCCTCCGGAGCCGCGAGCGCGCACCCCCTCGGCAACTTCACCGTCAACCGCTACGACGGCCTGGTCGCCGCCCCGGGACAGCTGCGCGTCGACCACGTCGAGGACCTCGCCGAGATCCCGGCGACCCAGGCGAAGCCGGACATCGAGAAGCTGGGCTTGGCCGACTGGGCCGCACAGCGGTGCGCGACGGCCGCCCGGGACAGCGAGGTCACCGTCGACGGCCGTACGGCCGCCCTGACGGTCCGGGACAGCGAGGCCCGGGTGCGGCCCGGTCAGGCGGGGCTCGACACCCTGCGCGTGGAGTGCGAGCTGACGGCACCGCTCCCCGAGACCTCCACGATCGCTCTCGGCTTCCGGGGCGCGGGCGCGGACTCGGGGCCCGGCTGGCGGGAGATCACCGCGCGCGGCGACCGGATGACGCTCACGGCGTCGGACGTACCGACGAAGTCGGTCTCCCGTGAACTGACCGACTACCCGCAGGAGTTGCTCTCCTCCCCCGCCGACACCACGACGGCGGACCTGCGCGTACGACCCGGTGGCCCCGCCCTCGCCGAGGAGCGGACCGACGCTCCGGCGGCCTCCGTGCTCCCCCGTGGCGCCGACCGCTGGACCCGGGCGCTGGACTCCCTGGTGGCCCGCCACGACCTCACCTTCGGCTTCGCCGCGCTGGCCCTGTTCATCGCCACAGCCCTGGGCGCGCTGCACGCGCTCGCCCCCGGCCACGGCAAGACCCTCATGGCGGCGGTCGCGACGGCCCGCGGCGGCAAGGCCCGCCTCAAGGACGTCATGCCGCTGGCCGCGTCGGTCACGGTGACCCACACGCTCGGTGTGGTCGCCCTGGGCCTGCTGGTCACGGCGGGTTCGGGGGCGGCGCCCTCGGTGATCACCTGGCTGGGCATCGCGAGCGGGGTGCTGGTGACGGGGGCGGGCCTGACGCTCGTACGACGGGCGTTGCACCACCGCAAGCACGCGCGGGGCCACGGGCACACGCACGGGCACGGTCACTCCCACGACCACGGGCACGACCACGACCACCCGCACGGACCCGACGACGGCGGACACGGGCACGACCACCCGCACGAGCCCGCCCCGACCCCCGAGCGTCAGCTGGCCCTGGTCGCCGCGCACAGCCACGCCACCGCCGACACGCCCGGCCACACACACGATCACCCGCATCACCCGCACGAGCACGACGACAGCCACGACCACGACCACAGCCACCCGCACCCCCATCCCCACCCCCCTTCGCACACCGTCGAGCACACCCACGGCGGCTTCACGCACACCCACTCCACCGCCCCCACCCTCCGCGGCACGATCCTCCTCGGCTTCGCCGGTGGCCTGGTCCCCAGCCCCTCCGCGGTCGTCGTCCTCGTCGGCGCCATGGCGCTCGGCCAGGCCTGGTTCGGCTTCCTCCTGGTCGTCGCGTACGGCGTCGGTCTCGCCCTCACCCTCACCGCGGCGGGGTTCGCCGTCGTGAAGCTGGGTACCGGGATGAACCGGCTGCTGGACCGGCGTCCCCGCTGGACCGCGCATCCGGTGACGGCGCTCGTCCGCAGGTCCGCACCCCTGATGTCGGCGCTTCTCGTTGTGGCACTCGGGGCCGGATTGGTGCTCAAGGGGGCGGCATCCGCACTTGGCTGAGCTACTTTTGGGGAGAAATGACGCTAAGTCACGCGGAGTTGCGAATGGGGGACGCACGTGTCCGAAGATCCGGGCAGTGAACGTCTGATCGCGGGCCGCTACCGCCTCCTGTCCCCCCTCGGCGAGGGCGGCATGGGGACCGTGTGGCGCGCCCGCGACGAGGTGCTGCACCGTGAGGTCGCGGTGAAGGAGGTGCGCGCGCCCTCGGGTCTCGCGGGCTCGGACGTCGAGCGGATGTACGCCCGGCTGGAGCGTGAGGCGTGGGCCGCGGCCCGGGTCTCCAACCGCAACGTGGTGACGGTGTACGACGTGGCCACGCAGGACGGCCGCCCGTGGATCGTCATGGAGCTGGTCCGCGGTGTCTCGCTGGCCGACGTCCTGGACGCGGAGGGCCCCCTGCCCCCGCAGCGGGCCGCGCACATCGGCGCCGAGATCCTCTCCGCGCTGCGGGCCGCGCACGAGGCGGGGGTGCTGCACCGGGACGTGAAGCCGGCCAACGTGCTGCTGTCGAACGACGGCCGCGTGGTGCTCACCGACTTCGGTATCGCCCAGGTGGAGGGCAGCTCGGCGCTCACGATGACCGGCGAGGTCATCGGCTCGCCCGAGTTCCTCGCCCCGGAACGGGCGTTGGGCCGCACCCCCGGCCCCGAGTCCGACCTGTGGTCGCTGGGCGTGCTGCTGTACGCGGCGGTCGAGGGCAACTCTCCGTTCCGCCAGAACACCCCGCTCAGCACCCTGCGCGCGATCGTCGACGAGGAGCTGCCGACCCCGTACCGGGCCGGTCCGCTCACCCCGGTCATCGAGGGCCTGCTGCGCAAGGACCCGGCGGAGCGGCTGCCGGCCGACCGTGCCGAGCAGGAACTGCGGATCATCGGTGCCGGGGGCACGCTCCGCGCGGACTCGCCGCCGCCGACGCCCTATCCGCCGACGATCGCCGCCTTCCCCGCGGAACCGCCGACGACCCCCTTCCCGACGGCGCCCACGCCCCCCACGCCGTCCGTCCCGACCACCAGGACGTCCCCCGAGCCGCCCGACCGCAACCGCCGTGCCGCCGTGGTCCTGATCGCGGGCCTCGCCGCTCTGGCGTTCGCGATCGCGGGACTGACGTACGCGCTGCTGAATCGCGACGACAACGGGGGCAACCAGGGAAACAACGAGACGAGCCGGTCGACGGGTGAGAGCACGCCGACCGAGACGGACGAGGACAGTGAGGAGCCGCCGCCGGCTTCCACCCCGGACCGGACCACGACGAGCGCTCCGCCGCCGGTGACCGTCCAGGCCACGCTGGCGGGCGCGAACACGCAGTACACGGGGCCCTGTCCGCCGCCGAACGCCGAGGCGCCCGCCTTCACGGCGACGATCACGGTGAGCCGGGTGCCGGCGGAGGTGCGCTACCGCTGGGTGTCGTCGGACGGCGATGTCATGGACAACGGCTGGAAGACGCTGTCGTTCCCGGCGGGCGGCTCCACCTCCAAGCAGGACAAGGTGGTCGCGACGACGAACGACGACAGCGGGACGTTCGAGAGCGACATCAGTGTCGAGGTCCAGGATCCGCAGCACGTGACGTCCAACGTGGTGCCGTTCTCGGTGACGTGCGAGACGGAGACCCCGACGGGCGGGGCCTCCGCTTCTCCTTCGGCTACCGAGTGACGGTTCAGGCCGCGCTGTTCAGTACGGGCAGATAGCCGCCGGACTGGCCGGCCGCGGTGGGGTGGTACGACTCGCCGATGTTGAGCCAGTTGAGGCTGTGCAGCCAGGAGCTGCCGGAGCAGATCTCGTGGCCGGTGAAGGTGGGGCGGACGTCGCCCCAGGTGAAGCCGTGGTTCGCGGCGCGCTTGGCGATGGCGTTGTCGAGGTAGTCGGCGGCGTCGTTGATCGCCTTCCGCTTGGTCTCGGAGAGGCCGACGCAGCTGGTGCCGAGCTTGTAGAAGCGCGGGTAGCCGAGGACGACGACGTGGGCGTTGGGGGCGCGGGTGCTGATCGCCGAGTAGACGCTGTCCAGTCGGCCGGGCAGCGTCGAGTCGACGTAGGCCTTGGCGGTGTTGATGCGGGACAGGCAGGAGCTGTCGGACTGGAGCACACAGGTGGTCATGACGTCGGAGAAGCCGGCGTCGTTGCCGCCGATGCTGATGGAGACGAGGGCGGTGGCGCTGTTCAGCGGGGCGAGCTGGTTCGCCAGAACATCACTCGTACGAGCACCTGAGCAGGCCGTGAAGGCGAACGACGAGGGTGAGTTGGCGGCGGCCCAGAGGTAGGGGTGCGCCTTCGTGCTGCGCTTGCAGTCGCCGCTGGAGGAGATGTAGCTGCCGGCGCCCACTCCGGAGGAGTAGGAGTCGCCGAGGGCCACGTACGGGCCGGTGGCGGCCTGCGCGGGGGTTGCCCCCGCCAGTGCGGCGCCGACGGCGAGGAGGAGCGTGGTGACGTAAGCGGCAAATCGGGAACGTCTCATGGAACCTCCCTTTAGCAGGATCTCTGCCACAACCGTCGTAGCAACTACGCGTGTTGACGGGAAGTGTCCATGCCAAGACTTTTCCGTCCTTACTCATCGCACCCGCATATGTTCATGGCGTGTTTGATTACGCGTGCATGACAGATTTGTTGACAGGTACTCAACTCCCTTGATCTACACCCGTAGATCACCCAGTCTTTACTCCAGCCCGGGACGGGAACGCGACGTTCCGGGTCGTGTGCGCGATCACGCGCACACCCCCCACGGACGCGCACCCCACACGAACGCGCGTCGCCTAAGAGGAGGACTCCCTCGCATGGCACAACTGCGTAAGTTCCGGATCGCCGCGATAACCAGCCTGGCGACCGCCGCCCTCGTGGGCGGGCTCACCGCCCTTCCCGCCGAGGCCGCTCCGGCCGAGGGCAAGGTCCTTGCCGCCGACTCCCCCACGGCGATCAAGGACAGCTACATCGTCACCCTGAAGAAGGGCTCCACCGGCTTCAAGTCGACCTCGGCCGCCGGTAAGAGCCTGGTCAAGGAGTACGGCGGCACGGTCAAGAAGACGTTCGGCAGCGCGCTGAACGGCTACTCCGCCACCCTGTCCGCGGCCGAGGCCAAGAGACTGGCGGCCGACCCGGCGGTGGCCTCCGTCGAGCAGAACCAGCGCGTCCACGTCGACGCCACGCAGTCCAGCGCCCCCTGGGGCCTCGACCGCATCGACCAGGCCGCGCTTCCGCTTTCGGGCACCTACACCTACCCGGACACCGCGGGCGCCGGCGTGACGGCCTACGTCATCGACACCGGTGTGCGCATCACCCACTCGCAGATCAGCGGCCGTGCGTCCTACGGCTACGACGCGGTCGACGGCGACACCACCGCCTCCGACGGCAACGGTCACGGCACCCACGTGGCCACCACGATCGCGGGTTCCACCTACGGTGTCGCCAAGCAGGCGAGGATCGTGGCGGTCCGGGTGCTCGACAACGCCGGCTCCGGCACCACCGCGGGCGTGGTCGCGGGCATCGACTGGGTGACCGCCAACCACTCGGGTCCCTCCGTCGCCAACATGTCGCTCGGCGGCGGCGCCTCGACCGCCCTGGACACGGCAGTGCGCAACTCCATCGCCAGCGGCGTGACCTACGCCGTGGCGGCCGGCAACAGCAGCGCCAACGCCTCCTCGTACTCCCCGGCCCGGGTCACCCAGGCCATCACCGTCGGCGCCACCACCAGCACCGACGCCCGGGCCAGCTACTCGAACTTCGGCTCGGTCCTGGACATCTTCGCGCCGGGCTCCTCGATCACGGCGGGCTGGTACACCAGCGACACCGCGACCAACACCATCTCCGGTACGTCGATGGCGACCCCGCACGTCGCGGGCGCGGCCGCGGTCTACCTCGCGAGCCACACCTCGTCCACCCCGGCCCAGGTCGCCACGGCCCTGACCGGCGGTGCCACCACGAACGTGGTCACCAGCCCGGGCACCGGTTCCCCGAACCGGCTGCTGCGGCTCGTGCCGTAACCCGTAGGGAGCGCACCACCTGAACGACCGTTCCCCGGAGGCGACTTCCGCCTCCGGGGAACACGTGTCTCATTGTCCGTACCAACCGCGATACACGGCCCTTTTCGGTCTTGACGACCCCGGCGCCCCTGCGCGACATTGAAGCCTCGCATCCGGCGCTTCGGGGGGCAAAGTCGCCAATGCAGACCATACGTAACAGCACATCATCAACGGACCTGTCGCCGCTGCTCGCGGGTGCCGCGACGGCTGTCGGCGCGTTCGGCGCGATCCTCGCGCTCGCCGGCTCGGACTCACCGCTGCGCGGCCCGTTCACCCTGTTCTTCCTGCTGACGGCACCGGCCGTGGCGATCGCCGCCGCGCTGCGCGGCCTCGAACCGCTCGGCCGGGTGCTCACCGCGCTCGCGGGCTCGGTCGTCGTCAACATGCTGGTGGCGCAGGGCATGCTCGCCACGCACCGCTGGTCGTGGCGGGGCGGGATCGTGGCCGTGACCGCGATCAGCTCGCTTCTTCTCCTGCTGGTCTGGGTGCGGCGACGACACGGCCGCACGACGACGGGACGGACTCCCTGACGTGGACATCAGCGTGTACCGCCCCGGTGAGCTCAGCGCCGCCGACCGGGCGGCGTGGACGTCGTTGCAGTCCAAGGCCCATCTCCAGGGATCGCCGGAGCTGGCGAACCCGTTCCTGTCCCCCGAGTTCGCGCTCTCGGTGGGCCGCTACCGGCGAGGGGTGCGGATCGCGGTGGTGCGCGAGGGCGGGGAGCCCGCCGCGTTCTTCCCGTACCAGAGAAGCGTCACCGGGGTCGGCCGGGCCGTCGGACTCGGCGTCTCGGACGCCCAGGGTCTGGTGCACCGGCCCGGGTTCGTGTGGGACGCGCGGGAGCTGCTGCGCGCCTGCGGGCTCGCCGTCTGGGAGTTCGACCACCTGGTGGAGGGCCAGGAGGCGTTCGCGGTCGGGGCCACCGGCGGTTTTCCGTCGCCGGTCATGGACGTCGACCAGGGCTACGAGACCTATCTGGCCCATCTGCGGTCCCACGCGCCGAAGTTCACCAGAACCACGCTCGCCAAGGAACGCAAACTCGGCCGGGACGCCGGCGAGGTGCGCTATGTGCACGACGAGCGCGATCCGGCGGCCCTGCGCACCCTGATGGACTGGAAGTCCGCGCAGTACCGCAGGACCGGGCGGAGCGACCGCTTCGCCCACGAGTGGATCACCCATCTCGTGGAGCGGCTGTTCCACACCCGTTCCGATCCGTTCGCGGGGATCCTGTCGGTGCTGTACGCGGGCGGCAAGCCGATCGCGGCGCACTTCGGGCTGCGCAGCGAACGGGTGCTGGCCTGCTGGTTCCCGGCGTACGACCCGGCGTTCTCGAAGTACTCGCCGGGTCTGGTCCTGCATCTGCGGATGGCGGAGGCGGCCGCCGCGGACGGGATCGCGTATCTGGATCTCGGGCGGGGGCAGAAGGAGTACAAGGACTCCCTGAAGACACGGGAGATCACCGTGTCGGAGGGGTGGGTGACCCGGCGTCACCCGGTCGCACTCGGGCACAGGGCGCGCCGCGCCCCCGTCCGGGCGCTGCGCAACACCGTCCAGTCGCGGCCGGAGCTCTTCGAGCCGGCCGACCGGATCCTGAAGAGGATGGGCAGGATCCGTTCACGGACCCCATAGGTTCCGTAACGGTCAAACCAACAAAAAACGTGAGGCCTGGTTCCAGGTCTTGCCATAGGGGTTCAATCGTCAATACCGTCGTACATCTCACCCGCATCGGAACGTCACCCAGCGGTACTAGGGGAGGGCTCAAGGACCGCGACGGACCGGGGCGGGGCGCGGTAGGGGGGTGCCGTGCTCGGTGACCGCACATGTGACCGAGTCGTACCGCGCGACCGGCGGCCGTTTCGGGCGTCGGCCGGCTTTGCCAGCTCACCCGGGTTTGCTCGGAGATTCCTTTCGGCATGCCGCAGGTGAAACAAACCCCCCTTTCGAACCGGACAACAGCCGGGCCGCCCAGGGGCGGGCGGTCCAGCCGGACGAGAGGGAACCAGACTCATGAGCTCTGTTCTGCGCTCGGCGACCACGGGCCAGGATCTGTCCGCGGCCGCCAAGTACCGGCCTGTCTCCACTCACCTGGCCATCGCGCCTCCGGTGAGTGTGGTGATTCCCGCCATGAACGAGGCGGAGAATCTTCCGTACGTCTTCAAGACCCTGCCCGACTGGATCCACGAAGTGGTCCTGGTGGACGGGAACTCCACCGACGACACCGTCGAAGTGGCCCGTGATCTGTGGCCGGAGGTGAAGGTCGTCCGCCAGCGCGGCAAGGGCAAGGGTGACGCGCTGATCACCGGGTTCGAGGCGTGCACCGGCGACATCATCGTGATGGTCGACGCCGACGGCTCGGCCGACGGGAACGAGATCCTCAGCTATGTCTCCGCCCTGCTCTCGGGCGCGGACTTCGCGAAGGGGTCCCGGTTCGCCAACGGCGGCGGCACGGACGACATGACCTTCATCCGCAAGCTCGGCAACTGGGCGCTGTGCACGATCGTCAACCGCAAGTTCGGCGCCCGCTACACGGATCTCTGCTACGGGTACAACGCGTTCTGGCGGCACTGCCTCGACAAGATCGACCTCGACTGCACGGGGTTCGAGATCGAGACCCTGATCAACATCCGGGTGGTCAAGGCGGGCCTGAAGGTGCAGGAGATACCGAGCCACGAGTACCTCCGCATCCACGGCGCGAGCAATCTGCGGGCCGTGCGCGACGGGTTCCGGGTGCTCAGGGTGATCCTCGGCGAGCGCTCCAACCGGCGTGAGCTGCGCCGCCAGGCCCATCACTCCCCGATGCTCGACTCGGTCCGGGGAGAGGTGTCTTGAGCGGTCCCGACATCTCCGTCGTGATCTGCGTCTACACCGAGGACCGCTGGGAGGACATCCTCGCGGCGGTCTCCTCGGTCGCGGCGCAGTCGTATCCGGCGCGGGAGACGCTGCTGGTCGTCGACCACAACGCGGCGCTCCTGGACCGGCTGGCCAAGGAGTACAAGGAAGTCGAAGCCGTGCGGGTGCTCGCCAACGCGGGCCCCCGCGGCCTGTCCGCGGGCCGCAACACCGGGATCGCCGCCTCGCGCGGCGAGGTGATCGCCTTCCTCGACGACGACGCCGTCGCCGAACGCGACTGGCTGCGCCACTTCGCCGCGGGGTACGCCGATCCGCGGGTGATGGCCGTGGGCGGTCGTACGGTGCCGATCTGGGCGTCGGGGCGCCGTCCCGCCTGGTTCCCCGAGGAGTTCGACTGGGTGGTGGGCTGCACGTACAAGGGGCTGCCGCCGGGTCTGGTCCGGGTGCGCAACGTCCTCGGCGGCAACGCCTCGTTCCGCCGTACGGCGTTCGACGCGGCCGGCGGTTTCGCCACCGGTATCGGGCGGGACGGCGACAAGCGGCCGCTGGGCTGCGAGGAGACCGAACTGTGCATCCGGCTCTCCCGGGCCAGACCGGACGCGGTCCTGCTGATCGACGACCGGGCGGTGATCCACCACCGGGTGCCCGAGGCGCGTGAGCACTTCGGGTACTTCCGCACGCGTTCCTACGCCGAGGGCCTGTCGAAGGCGCTGGTGGCGCGCAGTGTCGGCGCGGACAAGGGCCTTGAGTCCGAACGCCGGTACACCACCCGGGTGCTGCCCGCCGGGGTGGTGCGCGGGCTGCGCGACGCCGTGCTGGCGAGGCCGGGCGGCGCGGGGCGCGCGGGTGCGATCGTCGCGGGGGTGCTGACGGCCGCCGGTGGGTACGTGGTGGGCAGTGTCCGGGCCCGCAGGGGCGGCGCCACGTTCCGGGTGGCGCGGATCGAGGGGGACGCGCATGGGTGACGCACGTGTGCCGATTCTCATGTACCACGCGATCGCGAGCGAGCCGAACGAGGCGACCCGCGAGCTGTCCGTGACCCCGGAGGCGTTCGAAGAGCAGATGGAGATCGTCGGGAGTCTCGGGCACACCCCGATCACCACGGCCCAGCTGGCGGCGAGTTGGTGCTCGGGCCGTCCGCTGCCCGAACGGCCCGTCCTGGTGACCTTCGACGACGGCTACGAGGGTGTGCACCGGCACGCCCTGCCCGTGCTCGCCAAGCACGGGTTCGCGGCCACGCTGTTCGTGTCCACGGGATGGCTGCGCGGCCCGCACGACAACGGCCACGCCCTGGACACCATGCTGGACTGGCCGCAGGTCCGCGAACTCGCCGCGGAGGGCGTCGAGATCGGCGGGCACAGCCACACCCACCCGCAGCTCGACCAGCTCGACGACGACGCGCTGCGCCGTGAGCTGATCCTCTGCAAGGAGATCGTGGCGGACCAGCTCGGCACCGTCCCGGCCTCGTTCGCCTACCCGTACGGCTACTCCAGCCGCCGGGTGCGCGAGAAGGTCCGCGAGACGGGGTACGCCCAGGCCCTCGCCGTCGGCAACGGGCTCGCCCGCCGCCGCCAGGGGCCGTACGCGCTGCTGCGGGTCACCGTGCGCCGCGGCACGGACGCCGAGGAGTTCCGTCGGCTGATCGAAGGCCGGGCCATCGCCCGGAACTTCGCCCGGGACCGCGCGTTCACCAAGGGGTACGCCATGGTCCGAAGAGCACGACAGGTCCGCCGGAAGGCCATCCGTTCCCGTGTCTGACACGACGACCACCCCTGAGGCCACCGAGCCCGCGGCCAAGGCGCCCGAGCAGCCGGGGCGCCGCCTCCGGCTGCCCGGGCTCGGCCGGTCGCCGGGCGGCAGCCAGCTGTTCCGCAACGCCTACGCCCTGATGCTGAACACGGGGATCTCCGCCGTGCTCGGCCTCGGCTTCTGGCTGGCCGCGGCCCGCTACTACTCCGAGTCCGCGGTCGGCCAGGGCTCCGCCGCGATCGCCGCGATGAAGCTCCTGGCGGGGCTGACCGCGGTGACCCTGACCGGCGCCCTGGCCCGCTTCATCCCGGTCGCGGGCCGGGCCACCGGACGGCTCATCTTCCGCACCTACGCGGGCAGTTCGGTGGTCGTGGCGCTGGCCGCGGGCGTCTTCCTGCTCACGCTGGGCCTGTGGGGGCCGTCGTACGGATTCCTCAACGACCCCTCGCACGCGCTGTTCTTCGTGCTGGCGGTGGTCGCCTGGTCGGTGCTGACCCTCCAGGACGGGGTGCTGACCGGGCTGCGCAGCGCGCTGTGGGTGCCGGTCGGCAACACCGTGTTCTCCGCGGTGAAGCTGGTGCTGCTGATCGCCTTCGCCACCGCGATCCCCACCATGGGCGTGTTCGTGTCGTGGGTCGCGGCGATCGCGGTGTCGGTGCTGCCGCTGGGCTGGCTGGTGTTCCGGCGGCTGGTGAGCCGGCATGTGAAGGCCACCGAGAACCACGCGCAGCCGCCGTCGGTGAGGGAGATCGGGCGCTTCCTCGCGGGCGACTACACCGGCTCCCTGTTCTCGCTCGCCGTGGTCTATCTCGTCCCGGTGATCGTCGCCGCGCAGGTCAGCTCCGAGGACAACGCGTACTTCTACATCACCACCACCATCGGCGGCACGGTCAACCTGCTCGCCATCAACATGGGTGCCTCCCTCACGGTCGAGGGCTCCCACGACCCGGCGCGGCTCGCCTCCAACACCCGCGCGGCGCTCAAGCGCATGGCGCGGATCATGCTGCCGGTGTGCGCGGTCCTGTTCTTCGGCGCGCCCTGGATCCTCGGTGTCTTCGGCTCGGGCTACGCCGACGCGGCGACCCCGCTGCTGCGCTGGTTCGCGGTCGGCGCGGTGCTGCGGGTCGTCATGGAGACGTACTTCGCGGTGCTGCGCGCACAGAGCCGTACCGCCGGACTGGCGTGGCTCCAGGGCCTGTTGTGCGCGCTGGTGCTCGGGCTGACCCTGGTGCTGCTCCCCCGGATGGGGCTGACCGGCGCCGGTGTCGCGGAGATCTCCTCGCTCGCGGTGATCGTGGCGATCGCCGCGCCCAAGCTGTACAAGATCCTCAAGGGGGCGCCCGCGGGGTCCGTTCCCGAGGACGCGGCGCCCGACGGGGATCTCGCCGACCTGGGGGCGCGCGAGGCCACCGTCCCGCTGGGCGTCCGCAGGCGCGGGCCCGCCTGGGCGCTCGACCAGGACACGCTCGGCCTCGGCGTCCACGTCGACTTCGACCACCTGGAACGCCGGCCGGACGTGCGGCCCGGTCCGGGCACCCCGCCCACGGGTACGCCCGTGGTGCGTCCCCGGCCGCATGCCGAGCCGCACCGGCCGACCTGGGCGAAGCTGCCCGAGGTGGGGCTGCCGGTGGAGGCGCGGGAACCGGGGTCCGAGGCCTCGCTGGGGCCGGTCCAGACGTCGTCCGGGGTGTCTTCCGAGGCGTCGTCCGAGGCGGAGGTGGACGCGCCGTTCGAGGCCGCCCGTCCGGTCGTACGGGAGGAGCCACCCGTACGGGAAGAGGTGCCGGTGTCCGAGGAGCCGCCGCTGCTGTCGTGGCAGGAGCGCCTCCAGCCCAGCCGGGTCGGGGTCGTCCTGGGCTGTCTGCTGACCGCCGCGCTGCTGCTGTACTGGGTGCCCGCGGTGCGCCTCGGCGAAGCGGACCTCGACGAGATGGGCGGGCTCGGGCTGATCTCCGTGCTGCCGCTGCCCACGCTGGTCGGTGCCGCGCTGCTGGCCGTGGCCTTCGCCTCGCTGCTGTGGCTGGCCCGTGAGCACAAGGCGCTGCTGCTGATCACCCTGCTGGCGACGGTCGTGTCGCTGCACGCGCTGCCCGCGGTGATCGAGACCGAACCCCGCTTCGCGACCGCCTGGCAGCATCTGGGCTTCCTCGACTACATCGACCGGACCGGCTCCGCCGTCCCCGACCTGGACGCGCGCTGGAGCTGGCCGGGCTTCTTCGCGGCGGCCGCGTTCGTCGCCGAGGCCTGCGGGGTCACGGACTTCACCGAGGTGATCCGCTGGTGGCCGCTGGCCATCCAACTCCTCTACCTGGCCCCGATGTTCCTGCTCGTGCGCCATATGCGGGCGAGCTGGCGGGCCAAGTGGACCGGCCTGTGGGTGTTCGTGCTCAGCGGCTGGGTCGGCCAGGACTACTTCTCCCCGCAGGGCTTCACCTATCTCCTCTATCTGGTGTTCGCGGCGCTCCTGCTGGTCTACTTCCGCGCCCCGCGCGTGATCTGGACGAAGATGCGGCCCGGCGAGGCGGAGGTCGAGCCGACGAACCGGCGCCAGCGGGCCGTGCTGCTGATGGTCGTCATAGGGCTGTTCGCGGCGAGCGTCCCGGCCCACCAGCTCACCCCGTTCGTGATGCTGGGCCTGCTCGCGGCCCTCGTGCTGATCGGCAAGTCCGAACTGCGCGGCCTTCCCATCCTGTTCGCCGTCATGGTGGCCGTGTGGGTGGGCTTCATGGCCGAGCCGTACTGGTCCGGGCACTTCGACGAACTGTTCGGCGGGGTCGGCGGCGTCGGCAGCAATGTGCAGTCGTCGGTGGGCGGCCGGATCGAGGGCGGCAGTTCCACGCACAAGCTCGTCCTCTACACGCGCGTGCTGCTGGCCGGCGGTGTGATGGCGTTCGCCTGCTGGGGCTGGTGGCGCCGCCGCGACCACCACTACCGGGAGCGCTCACTGCTCGTCCTGACCTTCGTACCGTTCCTGGGCTTCGGTATGCAGTCCTACGGCGGTGAGATGGCGCTGCGGGTCTTCATGTTCGCCCTGCCCGGCGCGGCCCTGCTGATGGGCCTCGCCCTGTTCCCGCGCACCGGGATCACGGCGAAGGAACGCGACAAGGACCGGGTGAGCCTGGCCCCGCTGGCCGCGCTCATGGCGGGTCTGCTGCTCATGGGCGGCTTCCTGATCGCCCGTTGGGGCAACGAGCCGTTCGAGCGGATCCGGCCCGGCGAGGTCGCCGCCATGGACTTTGTGTACGCCCATGACGACCCGACGGTACGGCTGCTGTGGCTGAGCAACGACACGGTCAGCAACGTGACGCCGGCGATGCCGTGGGGCTCTCGGGACATGGAGCGGGTCGAGTACGTGCCGACGCTGGCGCCGACCGACCCCGTGCTGGTGTCGAGTCTGGTCAAGGCGCTCAGGGACGCGGGACCGAACTCGTACCTGATGATCAACCGCAGTCAGGTGACGTATCTGGAACTGGACGTCGGCTACTCCAAGATGTGGGAGCCGCGGCTGATCCAGAACCTGGACAAGCGGGCGGAGCTGAAGAAGGTCTACGTCAACGCGGACGTCACCATGTACGCGCTGGCCAAGCAGCCCGCGGGCAAGGCTCCGAAGGCGGATCCGGGTCCGATCGGGCCGCAGGTGACCTGGACGCCCTGGTCGGTGGTCGGGGGTCTCGCGGCGCTGGCGCTGATCGTGCTGCTGACGGCGCGCGAGGTGGTCCGGGTCGCGGTCCGGCCGGGTGTGCGCCAGCTGCGGTGGCTGCAGAGCAGCTTCTGGTTCTCGCTGCCGCTGCTGGCGGTGCTGCTGGCCTCGCTGGTGCAGCGGTTCGTGACGATGAAATAGCTCCTGCGAGGCTCTTACGAGGTCAAGTGGGTCAGCGGCTCAGCCACTTGACCTCGTAGGCGGCCATGTCGAACGTCTTCCCGTCCACCTTCGCGCTGATCTGGCGGTCGAGGGTGTTGACCACCAGGACCGTCTTGTCGGTCGCCAGGACCCGTACGTGGGGCACGTCGTCGGCGGCGACGGACACCGTCCGGTACGAGGTGCCCGGCCGGAACTCCTTGCTGAACCGGCTGAGGAGGTCGAACATGGGCAGGTTCTGCCCGCCGTCCTTGCCGCTGGTCGGCGTCCACAGGCAGCCCGCGCAGTCGGTGCCCTTCTCGTTCTCCGGGTTCCAGTAGAAGGCGGAGGTGGTGCCGCCCTTGGCCAGCGCGATCATTCCCGCGGCCTGCACGGCGACGCGGCGGGTCTCGGACCAGCCCTCGCGCTCGTCCCGGCTGTCGGCGGGTTCGACGTAGTACTCGGCCCACCACAGCGGGAGGTCGCCGGTCTGCTGCCGCACCCACTTGCTGACCGCGGTGAACTTGTCGGTCGCCGCGAACTCGTTCGGCAGCAGTTCGTCGTCGTTGGTGTAGCTGGAGCCGTCCACGACCACGAAGTCGGCGCCGGCCTTGTGCGTGTTCCAGTAGTCGAAGGCGTCGAGGATCCGCTGGTCCATGGCGCCCCAGGGGCCCTTGAAGGTCTTCGAGGCGTCCTCGGAGCGCGGGTCGAGACTGTCCATCACGAGATACGGCCCGCCGACCATGATCTGGGGGTTGACCTTCTTCAACGCCTTGTGGACGAGGTTGTAGAGCTGGGTGTAGCCCTCGTAGTCCCAGCGGGCCTCGGCGTCGTTCCAGAAGCCCTTGAACTCGTTCCAGACGATGAAGTGCCGCACGTCCGGGTAGCGCTTGGCGACCGTCGCGGCGAGCGCGGCGTAGTCCTTGAAGTGCGCGGGCTCCGGCGCGGTCTCCAGCGCGGCCTGGCTCCAGTCGGTGTTGCCGACGCCGGACTCGCCGCCCTTCATCCAGTCCGGGGCGCAGCACAGGGTGACGACCGGGGTCGAGCCGGAGGCGCGGACGAAGTCGATCCGGCGGTCCATGTCCTCGAAGTCGTAACGCCCCTTGACCGGCTCGGGGTTGTCGGCGCCCCAGCCCATGACGTGCTGGTTCTGCGGCAGCCCGCCGAGGTCCACGAGCCGCCCCTCGACCCGCTCGACCGCGGTCGGGTCGCCCTCGTCGGCGCTGAACTGGGTGTGGGTGAAGCCCCAGCCCACCTCAGGGGTCTCCGCGTCCGGTGTGCTGGTGGGGGTGCCGTGCGCCTTGCTGCCGTTGCGTGTGGTTCCGTCGGTGCTCGCGCCGTTCCCAGGAAGCGTGTTGAGGAGGGTCACGACCAGGGCCAGAGCCGCGGCGCCCACTCCGAGCAGTGCGGTGAGCCGCCACCGCCGTGCCCCCGAATTCCACCCATGACGTCCCATCAAGGGCAACAGTAATCGGGAGGCCACAGCTACGGCAGAGCTTTGAGATGTACAGCTCTGCAACAGGACGGAGGCGCCGCAAACGGTCTCATCCGACACACCGGACGCAACGCGGAAACCGGATGCATACGACGCCCCCGTGCCGGATCATGGCGGGCATGTCTGCGAACCCATACGACGCTCTGCCGGTCCGGCTCAACGTCGACGACAGCGACTCGCCGTCCGATGTCGTCGACGCGCTGTTCCTCGGCCGCTTCGCGACGGGCGAGCAGCCGTACTCGCACGCGGCGAACATCGACCGCGTACGGTCGAGCGCCACGCTGCTCCCGGACAACGCCCGTGTGCTACGCATCGCCCGCGACGACGACCGCAGCGCGACCCTGGCGGAGGGCGACGGCTGGACCCTGCTGGTCTCCCGCTGGAACCGCGGCGCGGACATCACCGTCACGGCGACCTCCGCCGAGCTGGCGCAGAAGGTGCTCGACCAGGCCACGGAGGGCGCCTCGGACGAGCCCGAGCCGCAGCCCGAGAACGTGACCATGGGCTTCTGGTACTACTCCCCGCGCCGCGGCCCGCACCGCACGACCCGGCAGATCGCGGCCGGCACCTGGGACGAGGTCCGCAAGAACTACACGGCGCCGGTCGCGGACGCGATGCACGGCCTGATGAGCACGACGCCGGAGGACATCGCGGGCCGGCTGCTCCTGCTGCACGGTCCGCCGGGGACCGGCAAGACGTCGGCGCTGCGGACCCTGGCCCGGTCCTGGCGGGACTGGTGCCAGGTGGACTGCGTACTGGACCCCGAGCGGCTCTTCACCGACGTCGGCTATCTGATGGACATCGCGATCGGCGAGGACGACTCGACGGGCAAGGGCCGCTGGCGGCTGCTGCTCCTGGAGGACTGCGACGAGCTGATCCGCGGCGAGGCCAAGCACACGGCGGGCCAGGCCCTGTCCCGGCTGCTGAACCTGACCGACGGCCTGCTGGGCCAGGGCCGCAACGTCCTGGTCGGCGTCACCACCAACGAGGACCTGGAGCGTCTGCACCCTGCCGTCGTCCGCCCCGGCCGCTGCCTGGCCCGCATCGAGGTGGGCCCGCTGACCCGCCGCGAGGCGGTCGACTGGCTGGGCACGGAGGAGGGCGTGGGCCGCGAGGGGGCGACTTTGGCAGAGTTGTACGCGCTGCGGCGGGGCACGTCACCGACGACATTGCCGGAGCCGAGGGAGGGCGCGGACGCGGGCCTGTACCTATAAGCCGCCGGTCCACTGAACGCGCCCCAAAGGGGCGCGGGGCTGTGTCAATTTGCGGCTCCGCCGCGCGGGCGCGACCAGCCCCAACGGCGCAGCAGACGAAAACCAAACACTCACCCCTCGTAAGCCGCCCGCAGGGCATCCCGCACAGCCGCCAGCGCATCGGCCTCGGTCTGTCCCAACCTCCGGGCCCGCTCCACGTACACCTGCGCGGCCGACGCCAACTCCCGCTCGGCGGCCGAGCCGGCGGCAGCCACGAGCGTCCCGTTGCGCCCCCGCGTCTCGATCACGCCGTCGGTCTCCAGCGCCCGGTAGGCCTTGGCGACCGTGTTCGGGGCGAGGCCCAGCGACTCGGCCAGTCCGCGTACCGTCGGCAGCCGGTACCCGACCGGCAGCACCCCCGATCGCGCCTGTTCGGAGATCTGCGCCCGCACCTGCTCGTACGGCGGCGCGCTGTCGTCGATGTGGATCTTCAAGGTCACGGGGTCGATTGTCCCGCACCCGCCGGAAAATGAGAGGCAGCGGGACACTTCTCCCCCGTAGCGTCCGACCACATGACTGTGATCGTGCGCGACCTGCGTCCCGACGTACGGGCCGACTTCGAGGACTTCGTCCGGGTCCGCGACCTCGCCATGCCCTTCTTCCTGTCGACCCCCGACGGACTCGCCTACGACCTCACCCATATGCACCCGGACGCCCACTACCGCCCCCTCCTCGCGGAGGCGGACGGCGAGGTGATCGGCACCGCTCAGGTCGGTCTGGTGTACGACAGCCCGGAGCCGGGTCAGGGCTACGTCAATGTGTACGTCCACCCGGAGCGCAAGCGCCGGGGCGCCGGCGCGCTGCTGGTCCGCGCCGCCGAGGAGCATCTGGCGGCCCACGGTGCGACGAAGCTGTTCGCCTGGGTCCTGGACGAGCCGGGCAACCGCGCCTTCGCCGAGCGGCACGGCTATCGGGCGAGCCGCTCGGCGCACTTCCTCCGCCTGGACCTGGCGAACGGCACGCTGCCGCCGCTCCAGGACCCGCCGCCGGGCGTCGAGCTGCGCACCGGTGCCGACTTCGCGGACGACCCGCGCCCGCTGTTCGAGCTGGACTCGGAGACGCTGGCGGACGAGCCGAGCGACGTCGACTACGAGTTCACGGACTACGAGGCGTGGCTCCGGGAGACCTGGCACCAGCCGCTGATGAGCCCCGAGCTGACCTCGGTCGCCGTGGTCGACGGCCGCCCCGCCGCCTTCAGCCTGGCCCGCACCGACGGCGCCACCCGCTACGGCACCGCCATGACCGGCACGGCCCGCGCCCACCGCGGCAGGGGCCTGGCCAAGCTCGCCAAGAACGACTCCCTGCACCGCGCCCGCGCCGCGGGGTTCACGCAGGCGTTCACCGGCAACGACGCCGGGAACGGACCCATGATCGCCATCAACACATGGTTCGGATACGAGATCTGCGCCACGGAGGTTCGGTATGTCCGCGAACTCGGCTGAGACGACTCGGCAGTTGGATGTGGTGCTGGTCAAGGCGGGCCGAACGAAGATCCGTTACCCGGCCGAGCTGGTCGGCGACGACGGCAACCACATCACGGTCCGCGCCGCGTGGGCGGGCGAGGGCGTCCGTGACTTCGGCTTCGTCCGCTTCGAGCCCGGGGACGTCTTCACGGAGCACTACTGGCGGGACCGCTGGTACGCGGTCAAGGAGGTCCGCGCCGCCGACGGCACGCTCAAGGGCTGGTACTGCGACATCACCCGCCCCGCTCTGCGGTCCGGCGCCGAACTCGTCGTGGAGGATCTCGACCTGGACCTGTGGCGCTCCGCCGACGGGACGGAGGTGCTGCGTCTGGACGAGGACGAGTTCGCCGAGAGCGGGCTGGCACAGACGGATCCCGAGGCGGCGGGCGCCGCGATGAGGGCTCTGGACGAGCTGGAGGTGCTGGCCTCAGCCGACGGCGGTCTGGAGTCGCTGCTGGCCTGAGTGGTCCGCCGGAAGGGCCGCGAGGTGCCGTCGGCGCGACGGCACCGGCCTGCTTCAGACGGCCGCCACCACCGCGTACCGCTCGTCCGTCACGGCCCTGCCCCACAGCAGCGGATCGCCGGACAACCGCTCGACCCGCACGTGTGCGGCGACGGACTCCAGGAGGGCGGTCAGCCGCTCGGCGGGTATCCCGACCGGGCTGACCTCGCCCCAGACACCCTCGACGAGCACCAGCCGCCCGCCCGGCCGCAGCAGCTCATGCCAGTGGCGCAGGGCGCGGCCGGGGTCCGGGAGCGCCCACAGCACATGCCGGACGAGGACGACGTCGAAGCGCTGCTCCCCCACCGGCGGTGCCGCCGCGTCACCGACCAGGAACGCCGCGTCACGTCCGGCGAGCTTGGCGCGGGCGAGGTCCACCATCGCCGGGGAGCTGTCCACGCCGGTGACGCGGTGTCCCTGCTCGGCCGCGAGGAGCGACAGGCTGCCGGTGCCGCAGCCCAGGTCGAGGATGTCGCAGGCGCGGCCGGGCAGCCAGGAGCGCAGCCGGTCGGCCCAGGCTGCGCGCACCTCGGGGTCGCGCAGGCCGTGGTCCGGTTCGTCGTCGAAAGAGGCGGCTTCCGCGTCCCAATCCATGGCCGCGTCGGCGTCGAATTCCCTGTGATTCGCCATGGTCCACAGCGTGCCACCCGGCACTGACAATCAGACGGCGGTGGAACACCACTCGAAAGCCAGTCGAAATCGTGATGGTCACCACTGACAGATTCGCTCCGATGAGTAACTCTCCCCAAAAGGGTCTACCTCCGCGAGAACGCGGAACACGGTAGGCACTGAAGGAGGCAGCCATGCGCCGCGTAACCGTGCAGAAGCCCCTGAAGAAGTCGGACAGCCGTCGGATCCGCGAGGAGGCCGACGAGAGCTCCGCCGGACGCCCGGAGGTGCGAAAGGACATCGCGCGCACCTGGTGGCCGGACGGCTGACGCCGCCATGACCCGGCGCATGAGACGCCTCAGTCCAGTCGCTTGCGGTAGTGGACGCGGTCATAGGGCCCGTCCACTCGCCGTTCCACGACCTCGTATCCGTACCTCGGATAGATCTTCTGGTTCTCCCACATCAACGCGTTGGTGTAGAGCCTGACCTCGGGCAGACCTCGCGCACGCGCGTGTGCGTCCACGAAGCGCAGCAGCCGTCCGCCCACGCCCTTGCCATGGGCGTGGGGGTGGACGGCGATGCTGTCGAGAAACAGATGGTCCGGGTGCTCCTCGACCACCACCAGCCCCGTCACGGGCTCCCCCGTCACGAACACCCGCCCCGCGGCCACGTTCGCCGCGTGGTCCGCCTCCATGGGCTGCGGCACCACCCCGATGCGCTCGATGTAGTGGCGGTACGCCGCATCGGTCACGCTCTTCACAGCCGGCACATCGGCGGCGACGGCCTGCCGGATCTCGTCGTCGGTCATGCCGCGAAGGTACCTACCTGATCGCAGTCTGAGCACTCCCTTAACGGCACCATAAGGATCACCGCCAGCCGCTCCCAGCAGGCGATTTCCGGGTTTCTTGGGGCTAGCTTGCTGATCGCCCCCACGGGATTCCCAAGAACCGCTGCGAGGAGTTTCCCCATGCCTGCACGCCGTAAGGTCGCCGTCGTCGCCACCCTCGGCCTGACCCCGCTCGCCCTCACCGCGCTGGGCGCCGCGCCCGCGTCGGCGCACGGCACGATGGGTGACCCGGTCAGCCGGGTCGCGCAGTGCTATGCGGAGGGTCCCGAGAGCCCGAGGTCCGCCGCGTGCAAGGCGGCGGTCGCGGCCGGCGGTACGCAGGCGCTGTACGACTGGAACGGCGTCCGCATCGGTGACGCGAACGGACAGCACCAGTCGCTGATCCCGGACGGCAGGCTGTGCAGCGCGAACAGCGACGAGTTCAAGGGCCTCGACCTGGCCCGCGCGGACTGGCCGACGACGAGCGTGAGCAGTGGTTCGTACACCTTCAAGTACCGCGTGACCGCCCCGCACAAGGGCACCTTCAAGGTGTACATCACGAAGGAGGGCTACGACCCGACGCAGCCGCTGGCCTGGGACGACCTGGACCTGGCCAACCCGGTGGCGACGGCCACCGACCCGACGGCGACGGGCGGCCACTACACGTTCTCCGGCACCCTCCCGAAGCGCTCCGGCGCGCAGCTGCTGTACGGCATCTGGCAGCGCTCGGACAGCCCGGAGGCGTTCTACTCCTGCTCGGACGTGACGTTCGCGGGCGGCGGCTCGTCCGGGTCCGGCCCGGAGAGCGGCGCGTCCCCGGCCCCGAGCGCCTCCGCCCCGTCCGAGGAGCAGATCGAGGAGGGCGAGGACGAGTCGACGGTCGAGCACCACGGCCACGGTGACCAGGACGCCGACACCTCGGCGGAGCCGACCGCGACGGAGTCGGAGACGACCGCCGCCGCGCCCGCGAACGAGGTGAAGGCGGCCGGTGCCACGGAGGACCTCGCCGAGACCGGTGGCGACAGCAGCACGGCGTACCTCGCCATGGGCGGCGCGGCCGTCCTCGCGGTGGGTGCGGCGATCCTCTTCGGATCGGTCCGCCGGCGCGCGGTGAGCGGTGGCCGGCACGGCCGCTGAGACCACCACGGGGGGCGGGGGCTGTCCGGCGGCTCAGGCCGGGCAGCCCCCGTTCGTGCGTCAGCCCAGGACCGACGCGCAGGTCGTCGGGGTGGCGTGGGCGGGGTCGAGCGCGTTGGTGACCTCGTGGAAGGCGATCAGGTCGAACAGCCCGATCGCCGCGTGCTCGGAGAGATCGAGCGGGCACAGGTCCTGGATCACCACGTTGTTGACGCCGGCTCCGCTGAGGAACTGACTCCGGTACGGCGTGACCACCTCGTCGTACTTGGTGGCGAGGACGGTGTACGTCACGCCGGGGACGGTGTCGCCGCCCTCGTTGAGCTTGGTGAGGAAGGGCGATCCGGCGACCTGGTCGGCGAGGGCCGGGGTGTTCTGCGAGAGCAGGTCGCCGGCTCCGGGGAAGTAGTCCAGCAGCTGGGTGAGGCCGCCCAGTGTGGTGCCGTGGTTGCTGGGCGCGATGCCGACGAGGGCGTCCACCTTCGCGGCTCCGCCGAGGAACTTGAGGTAGTAGCGGGGCATCATGCCGCCCTGCGAGTGGCCGACGAGGTCGGTCTCGGCGGCGCCGGTCGCGCCGAGCACCTTGTCGACGAAGGCGGACAGCTGCTCGGCCGACTTGTCGATGGGGCCGAGGCCGTGGAAGACGGGGACGCCGGGCAGTTGGCCGTAGTCGAAGGAGTAGACGCAGTACCCGCGGTTCTTCAGGTACGGCGCGAGGCCCAGCCAGTTGTCTACGGAGTTGGCGAAGGTGCCGTGCACGAGGACGACGGGGTGGGGATGGGCGGCGGACGGCTTGCAGGAGAAGTCGTTCCAGCCGCTGCTGGGAGCGGTGGCGGCATGGGCGGTGGCGGCGGGGACGACGGTGACCGTGGCGGTCAGCAGCAGCGCGGTCAGGGGTCTGAGCAGGCGTTTCCAGGGCAGCATCGAGTGATCTCCTTGCGGCTCAAGGGAGTTGCGACGGCCTTACGCCCTGTGATCCGGATCACGAGGATGCTGTTCATTCGTCAAGTTACGAATGAGTAGTGCACTTGTGAAGTTACGCGTCAGTAAAAACTTCCAGTGCTAATCGGGGACGAGTACGGCTCAAGTGCGTTCACTGATGAACCATCACCAGGTGGGCCTGATGGGACCATAGGGGGCGATGCGCGCCAATTGATCACGCAACGCCCGCACTTCACCCTCACCGATCAGCTCGACCCACGCCCCGACGGCCTCCGCGGCCGCCTCCTCCGCGGCCCGGGTGCACGCCCACCCGCGCTCGGTCAGCACGACGAGCCTGGCCCGCGCGTCATCGGGATGCGGCCGCCGCTCGACGTACCCCTTCCGCACGAGGTCCTCGACGAGCTGACTGGCGGCCTGCTTCGTCACTCCCAGATGGACGGCGAGGTCGGTGACCGTGGCCCCGTCCGGGGCGAGCCGGGTGAAGGCGAACCCGTACATGGGCCGCGCCTCGAATCCCCGCGCGACGACACCGTCGTTGATGCGATGCGTCAGTTCACCCGCGGCGGCGAGCAGGACGGCGGACAGGGCGAGGGCTTCGGTGTTCTGCACGGATGCATTGAAACACCCTTGACAGGTTGGTCAAGCAGCTTGACTATAGGGGCATATAGTCAACCTGCTTGACCACTTATCGATTCGGGGGCCCGCCATGCCAGTTGTCCGCTCGTCCGAAGCCGTCACCCACGAGATCCACGGCGCCCGTTTCGTCTCGTACGCCACTCCCCTCAGCGGCAGCAAGGAGCTGTGCGCGTGGCGCGGCGAGATCCCGGCGGGGACGAAGGCGCCCGCTCACACCGTCAACCGCGAGGAGATCTTCCATCTGCTCGACGGCGAACTCCTGATCACCCTCGACGACGAGACCCACCGCATCGCGGCGGGCGACACCCTGATCATCAACCCCGGCGCGACCCTGAGCGTCGAGAACCCGACCGACCGGACCGCGATCTCCTGGGTCACCACGTCCATCGGCCTGGAGGCAACGCTGGCCGACGGCACGGTCATCACCCCGCCGTGGGCCAACTGAGCTCGGAGCGCACCAACTCCAGCAGCCGGCCGACCCAGTTGCGGCCGCCGCGGGAGCCGGCGTCCCGCCAGTAGGGGGACTCCTTGTGGCCGGTGTAGGTGATCGTCGCGTTTCCGGTGGCGAGGAGGATCTCGGCGAGGTCGGGGTGCTGGGTGAACTTCGCGCGCAGCAGGCCGGTCATGACGGCGAGGCGTACGTCGGGCCAGTCGTCGCCCTGGTGGCTCTCGGCCAGGGTCTCGTAGCCGTCGTGCACGGAGGGGTGGGTGGCACCGGCGAAGTGGATCTCGGCGGGGTAGTTGTTGCGCAGCACGAAGAGGTCGAGCTCCTCGGGCCAGCCGCGGGGATAGATGACGTCGTGCAGGACGACGGGCGGCGGGACGGGCTCGGCCGGGTCGTCCGCGTACACCGGCCTCGGCCGCTCCGTGACTCCGTGGTCGTATTCGTCGAAGAACTCCAGAACGTCCCGGTGCATCTCCCGCGTCACCACCGGGCCGTCTCCGTCCACGGCCTCGCCCACGTCGGTGAGCAGGATCCTCAGGGGGCGGTCCTGGCGTTCCATGTCACCCAGGACGTAGACGCGAAGGTGCGCCGGAATCGCCAGGTACGCCTGGCGCAGCGCCTCGCGGCTCGGCTCGGTCGGCTCCTGGCGGTAGCGCCGGATCGCCTCGTGGCAGCGCTGGGCCGCCGTCGGCCTGCCGCTCAACTCCTCGATACGGTCGGCCACTTCGAGGAGAAAGTTCTCCGTGGTGAGCGGCTCGGGGTACCGGGCGCCCCACCGGGACGGCGGCTCGGGAAGTGGCGGCGCCTCGGGGTCCCGCACCGCGACGATCCCCTTGGTCAGCCTGCGCTCCAGCCCGGCCAGATCGATGAGGTCGGCCCCCTCGCACTTGATCGCGCCGTCCGCGTACACGACGAGATCGTCCACGTAGTACCCGTCGCCGAACTGGTGCCGGCGCCAGACATGACACCAGACCCCGTCGACCCGCTCCCCGTCCACCGTCCGATACGTCGGCCCCCGCCATGTCATGCGGGCACCCTATGTCACGCCGCCAGCGACCCCGGCATCACCGCGTGCGGCCCGAACCTGGCGCGCACACGGTCCGCGACCTCCTCGATACGGCGGAGCTTCTCGTCGGCGGGGTCGAAGGTGAGCTGGTGGGAGGCCTGTTCGGCGGGGCCGAGGCTCTCGGCGCGCAGGGACAGCGAGCGGACCCGGGCGCGCTGGAGGCCGAGTGCCTCGTACATCTCGTAGGCCGTCCTGGTCAGCGCGGCCGAGTGCGCGGTGGGTTCCTTCAGGGTGCGGGTGCGGGTCGTCGAGGAGCGGTCGGCGTAGCGGACGGTGAGGGCGAGGGCGCCGCAGACCTTGTCCAGGGCGCGCAGCCGGGCGCCCAGTTCGTCGGCGGCTGAGAGCAGGGCCCGGCGGTGCCGGTCGGGGTCCAACTCGTCGCGGGTGAAGGGGCGTTCGGTGGCCAGGGAGCGGGAGATCGCGTTCGGGACGACCCGGCCGCGGTCGACTCCGCCCGCCTTCTCCCGCAGTTCGCGGCCGACCCGCGCACCCACCAGACGCTGGAGCGTGGACAGGGGGGCGGCGGCGACCCGGCCGAGGGTGTCGAGGCCGTACTCGCACAGGGTGCGGGCGGTGGCCGTGCCGACGCCGGGGAGCGCGCCGACGGGCTTCCCGGCGAGGAACTCCGCACCCTCCTCCTCGGTCACCGCGCAGGTCAGCCCGGGCCGCGCGTCCTTCATCGCCATCCGGGCCAGCATCCGGCCCGGCCCCGCGCCGATCACACAGTCGACCCCGTACAGCGCGAGGGCGCGGACCCGGATCACCGAGGCCAGTTCGACGGCGTCCCGCCCGAAGTACCGTTCGGCGCCCCGCAGATCGGCCAGGGCCGCGTCCGGTGGCAGCGCCTCGACGACCGGTGTGAACTCCTCCAGCAAGCCGAGCAGACCCGGCAGGGCCGCCTCACCCGTCGGCGGCAGCTGGAAACGTACGCAGAGGATGGTCATCCCGCACTCCCCGGACTCTGGTGCCACAACTTCCGTACCTGTGAAGGCTCTTGACCCGCGGGTCGCAGATCCGCCCACGGATGCAGTTCGTATCCCGTCGGCATTTGGATGCGCCGGCCGCCGGTCGAATCGCCGGCTCCTTCGGGCACGGGCTCCGCCAGCCGGGCGGAGACCGCGTCGAGGCCGTGTCCGTCGCGCAGTTCGACCAGTTCGGCGAGGTTCCAGGCGGCGGCGCCCACCACGCTGAGGCTGCGCGGGCCGCGCCGCTGCACCACCCCGCGCACCAGCAGCAGCCAGGAGTGGAAGACGGTGTGGGCGCAGGCGTCGTGCGAGTCGTCGAAGAAGGCGAGGTCGACCAGGCCGGTGCCGTCGTCGAGGGTGCTGAAGATGACCCGCTTGCCGGACCGGATCGGCGGCGTCTGGGTGGCCGCCTTGGCGCCCGCGACCAGGACCGTCTCACCGTGCCGCGCGTCCCGCAGCCGGCGTGCGTCGACCACGCCCAACTCCGCCAGGAACTCCCGGTGGTCGTCCATCAGATTGCGCGAGGCGTCCATCGACAGCACACCCAGTTCGGCACTGAGTTTCTCGGCGGAGGACAGGTCCGGCAGCCCGGCGGACGCGGTCTTCCGCCCGCCCGCCAGCGGGAGTTGCCCTCCCCCAGCGCCCCTGGCCCCTCGGTGCAGCTCGGTCAAGTGCAGTTGCAGATCACGTCGGTTGGCGCCGAAGGAGTCCAACGCGCCCACCTGTGCCAGCCGCTGGGCGAGCGGCCGGCTCGGTCGCGCCCGCTCCCAGAAGTCCAGCAGCGAGGCGTACGGCTGCCCGTCCGCGATCCGCGCCGCCTCGGCCTCGCTGATGCCGTACACGTCGGAGAGGGCGAGCCGCAGCCCCCACACCACAGGGGATTCAGACACCAGTTCGATACGGTGTGCGACCGCCGACCGGTTCACGTCCAACGGCAGGATCGGCACCCCACGCCGCCGCGCGTCCGCCAGCAGCAGCCGCTTCGGATACATCCCGGGGTCGTGTGTGAGCAACCCGGCGTAGAAGGCGGCCGGGTGATGCGCCTTGAGCCACGCCGACTGGTAGGTCGGTACGGCGAAGGCGACCGCGTGCGCCTTGCAGAAGCCGTACGAACCGAAGGCCTCGATGATCTCCCAGGTCCGCTGAATCGTTTCCGCGGAATAGCCCTTCACCGCCGCGTGCTGCGCGAACCAGAACCGGATCCGCCCCTGCGACTCCGGGTCGGACAGCCCGCGCCGCACCCGGTCCGCCTCGCCCCGCCCGCAGCCGGTCATGATGTCGACGATGTCGATGATCTGCTCATGGAAGACGACGACCCCGTACGTCCCCTTCAGCGGCTCCTCCAGATCCGGGTGCGGATATCTGATGGGCGCCCGTCCGTGCCGCGCCTCGATGAACGGCCGCACCATGTCGGCGGCGACCGGCCCCGGCCGGAAGAGCGAGATGTCGACGACGAGGTCGTGGAAGGTGGCCGGCTGGAGCCGTCCGACCAGGTCGCGCTGGCCCGGGGACTCGATCTGGAAGCAGCCCAACGTCTCGGTGGAACGGATGAGTTGATACGTAGCCGGGTCGCCCGGCGGTACGGCGTCCAGGTCGACCCGGTCCCCCGTCGCCCGCTCCACCTCCGCGACCGCGTGCGCCATCGCCGACTGCATCCGTACGCCCAGTACGTCGAGCTTGAGCAGCCCGAGGTCCTCGACGTCGTCCTTGTCGAACTGCGACATGGGGAAGCCCTCGCCGCTGGTCGGCATGACCGGCGTACGGGCGAGGAGGGAGGCGTCGGAGAGGAGCACCCCGCACGGGTGCATGGCGACTCCGCGCGGGAGGGCGTCAAGGGCCTCGGTCAGTTCCCAGAGTCTGCCGTACCGCTCCTTCTCCCCCGCCAGCGCCTTGAGTTCGGGCAGCTCCTCCAGGGCCGCGCGGGCGTCCCGGGCGCGGATGTGCGGGAAGGATTTGGCGATGCGGTCGATGTCGGCGGGGTCCATGGACAGGGCCGCGCCCACGTCCCGGATCGCGTGCCGCACCCGGTATGTCTCCGGCATCGCGACCGTCGCCACCCGCTCGGTGCCGAACCGGCCGATGATCGCGCGGTAGACCTCCAGGCGGCGGGCGGACTCCACGTCGATGTCGATGTCGGGCAGCACGAGCCGGCGTTTGGACAGGAACCGCTCCATCAGCAGCCCGTGTTCGACCGGGTCGGCGTGGGCGATGCCGAGGAGGTGGTTGACCAGGGAGCCGGCACCGGAGCCGCGCGCCGCCACCCGGATGCCCATGTCCCGTACGTCGTCCACCACTTGAGCGACCGTCAGGAAGTAGGAGGCGTAGCCGTGGTGGGCGATGATGTCCAGCTCCCGGTGCATCCGCTCCCAGTAGACGCGCTGATCGGCGTACCCCTTCAGCACCATCCCCGCCGCCACCCGTGAGGCGAGCGTCCGCTGGGCGGTGCGGCGGCTCGCGCCGACGAGGTGCGGTTCGGGGAAGTGGACGGTGCCGATGCCGAGGTCGTCCTCGGGGTCGACCAGACACTCGGCGGCCGTCGCCCGGGTCTGCTCCAGCAGACGGTGGGCGGTGTCACGCCGGAAGCCCGCGGCCTCCACGATCCGCTCGGCCGCCGTCAGCATGGCGGACGCGTCCTTGAGCCAGGCCTCGCCGGAGTCCAGCTCCTTCGTCGGGTCGACGGGGACCAGACGGCGGGCGGCGTCCAGGACGTCGGCGACCGGGCCCTGGCCGGGGTCGGCGTAGCGGACGGCGTTGCTGAGCACGGGGCGGATGCGCTGTTCGGCGGCGAAGCCGACGGTACGGGCGGCCAGCCGCAGGGAGCCGGGCCCTGTGCCCTCACGGCCGTGCCAGACGGTCTCCAGGCGGAGGGCGTCGCCGTAGATCTCACGCCAGGGGGCCAGGAGCCGGGCCGCCCGGTCGGGACGTCCGGCGGCGAGGGCGCGACCGACGTCGGAGGCGGGGCCGAGCAGGACGGTCAGGCCGTCCCCTTTGTTCTCGCTCCAGGGCAGCAGGGGCGTGCCCTCCGCGCCCTTGGCCCCCTTCTCGGAGTGTGCCGCCGTGACGAGCCGGCACAGGTCGGCCCAGCCGCGGGCGCCGTCCCGGGCGAGGAAGGTGACACGGGGTGTCGACTCGTCGATGAAGGCACCTCCGCGCACGGGCGCACGGCGCTTCTCGGGTCGTACGGAAGCGCTCTGCCCCGCGGGCTCCGGCGCGGGTTCCGCCACCGCCAGCTCCACCCCGAACACCGGCCGCACCCCCGCCTTCGCGCAGGCCTTGGCGAAGCGGACCGTGCCCGCGAGGGTGTCGCGGTCGGTGAGGGCGAGGGCGTCCATGCCCCGCTCGGAGGCGCGCTCGGCCAGCCGCTCCGGGTGGGAGGCGCCGTAGCGCAGGGAGAACCCGGAGACGGTGTGCAGATGCGTGAACCCGGGCACCCGCGCCTCCATTTTCGAACATCAGTTCCCAACTGCCTCACCCCCACCATACCCCCAATCCCGAACATCTGTACGACAACCGTTCGGCCGCCTCCCACCTGCGGAAACGCCCCTCACCTCGGACTGTGGGGACATGACACAGAACAGCTTTCTCGCCGAGGTGAAAGACGCGGTCACCCCGCGGGCCACGCTGCTGGTCATCGGAGTGATCGCCCTCCAGTTGCTGTTCATCGCGTCCTATGTGGGGGCCCTGCACAACCCGAAGCCGAAGGACGTGCCGTTCGGGGTGGCCGCGCCGCGGGCCGCCGCCGAGCAGGCGGTGGCCCGGATGGAGAAGCTGCCCGGCTCTCCCCTGGACCCGCGCGCGGTGGCCGACGAGGCGACGGCCCGGAAGCAGATCATGAACCGGGACATCGACGGGGCACTGGTCATCGACCCGGCCGGGACCACCGACACGCTCCTCGTCGCGAGCGGTGGCGGCACCGTCCTCGCCACGACTCTGGAGAAGTACCTCACCGCCCTGGAGACCCCCCAGCGGCGGAGCCTGAAGACGGTGGACGTGGCTCCGGCCTCCTCCCAGGACTTCGACGGCCTTTCGGCCTTCTACCTGGTCGTCGGCTGGTGCGTCGGCGGCTATCTGTGCGCCTCGGTCCTGGCGATCAGCACCGGCGCCCGGCCCGCCAACCCGCGCCGCGCGGTGATCCGGCTGGTCGTGATGGCGCTGGTGTCGATCGTCGGCGGACTCGGCGGCGCGGTGATCGTGGGGCCGATCCTGGGCGCCCTGCCGGGCAGCGTCCTGGCCTTCTGGGGGCTCGGCGCGCTGGTCACCTTCGCGGTCGGGGCGGCGACCCTCGCCCTCCAGGCGGTCTTCGGGATCATCGGCATCGGCATCGCGATCCTGCTCGTGGTGATCGCGGGCAACCCGAGCGCGGGCGGCGCCTTCCCGCTGCCGATGCTGCCGCCGTTCTGGCGGGCGATCGGCCCGGCACTGCCACCGGGCGCGGGCACCTGGGCGGCCCGCTCGATCGCCTACTTCAAGGGCAACGACACGACCGCCTCCCTGCTGGTGCTGTCGGCCTGGGCGGCGGCCGGGATCGCGGTCACGCTGGGGGCGGCGGCACTGCGCAAGAGGCGTGAGGGCGAACCGGCGCCGACTCGCGGCGGGGCCGCACAGGAAGCCTGAGGGCGAACCGCCGCCGGCTCGGACGCCGTAGTACGGGTGGCCACCGACAGGAGACCGCCACGATCAAACCCGCATCCGCCGACGGCGCTCCACCCCCACCAGGGCCACCCGCACCCGACCGCGAAACCCGCACGGGCGGTGCGGGTGGTGCGGGTGGGAAACGAAAATCCCGCCCCCGAAGGGGCGGGACTCCGCACACCACCACGAACCGTCAGCCGATCGACGTCCCCGTGGCCGACAGCGCCTCGGTCACCGGCTGGAAGAAGGTCTCCCCACCGGAGGTGCAGTCACCACTGCCCCCCGAGGTGAGTCCGATCGCACTGCTCCCGGAGAACAGCGAGCCGCCACTGTCCCCGGGCTCGGCGCAGACGTCCGTCTGGATCAGCCCGTTGACGATGTCACCGTTCCCGTAGTTCACGGTCGCGTCCAGCCCCGTGACCTTCCCGGAGTGCACCTGCGTCGTGGAACCGCTGCGCGTGACCGACTGCCCGACCGTGGCCTGCGCGGCCCCCGTGATCGCCTGCGCGGACCCGTTGTAGAGGTTCACCTCGCTCGGGTGGTCGACCTCGGCGGTGTACTTGACCAGCCCGTAGTCGTTGTCCGGGAAGCTGGACACCTCGTTCGTGCCGATCTCGGTCCCGCTCGAGTCCGACCAGGTGGAGATGGACTCGGTGCAGTGCCCGGCGGTGAGGAAGTACGGCTCCCCGCCCTTGACCACGTTGAAGCCGAGCGAGCAGCGCCCGCTGCCACCGGTGATCGCGTCACCACCGGCGACGAAGGGCTTGAACTCCCCCTTCGTGCGCTGGAGTTCGGCCGCGCCACCGAGCCCGTCGACGACCTTCGTGAGCTTGGCCCACTCCGCGTCGGAGACCGTGCGGTCGGCAGTGACGACCACCTTGTTGGTGGTCGGGTCGGTCGCCCAGGACGTACCCGGGATCGTCGCGTCCTGCTTGAGCGTGGAGCGGGCGCTCTTCAGCTCGGCGAGGGAGTTCGCCACGACCCGCGCCTGGGCGCCGGCCGCCTCGACGGTGTCGGCGGCGGTCTCGCTGAGGACGTTCACGACGAGGTTCTTGGCCTTCGCGTCGTAGTACGTTCCCGCCGCCGCGGCCCCGAGGTCCTCGCCGAGGCTCGATGCGAGCTTTCCGGCCGCGGCGACCGACAGGGTCCGGGGCGCGGCGGTCTTCGCGGGCTCGCTGGCGTTCGCAGTCTGGAAGGTGATGCCCGCGGCGACCAGTGCGGTGATTCCCGCACCTGCCAGGGCCGCCCGCCGCTTGGGTATGCGTCGGTGCTTCAACTCGCGTCCTCCTGTGGGGGGTCGGCCCGGTCGGTTGTGGGGACCTCGCGGGCCGGAAGGCTGGTTGACGAGCCCTTACTCTTCCGAACCCGGCGGGGAGCGCACAAGGTTGAGTTCCGGACGCGCGTAGAACGCGGTTGCACGCCCCCCAGAGATTGACCGTGCACAGTCACGCCAGGCGAGTTCGCAGTGCAAACACTACGTGCGGGTAATCAATGAGCAGCCTGTGAGGTCTAGTCCTGTCTTGAATTCGACCCTGCCTGGCCGACGTCCAAGCGAGGCGTGGGGGGCGGCAGTTGCTCCTGCACCGGTTGCTGCTCCACCGGAGGCACCGGTTGCTGCTCCACAGGGGGCACCGGTTGCTGGACCGGAGCAGGCCCCTGCTGTGCCCTCTCCAGGAACCGCAGCAGCTCGACGGGGAAGGGCAGCACCAGCGTCGAGTTCTTCTCGGCCGCCACCGCCACCACCGTCTGCAACAGCCGCAGTTGCAGCGCGGCCGGCTGCTCGGACATCTCCTTGGCCGCCTCGGCGAGCTTCTTCGACGCCTGGAGTTCGGCGTCCGCGTTGATGACCCGGGCCCGCCGCTCCCGGTCGGCCTCGGCCTGCCGGGCCATGGAACGCTTCATCGTCTCGGGCAGGGAGACGTCCTTGATCTCGACCCGGTCGATGGTGACGCCCCACTCCACGGCGGGACTGTCGATCATCAACTCCAGCCCCTGGTTGAGCTTTTCCCGATCCGACAGCAGATCGTCCAGCTCGCTCTTGCCGATGATGGACCGGAGCGAGGTCTGCGCCATCTGCGCGACCGCGAACCGGTAGTCCTCCACCCGCACGACCGCCTCCGCCGGCGCGGTCACCTTGAAGTAGACGACCGCGTCCACCCGCACGGTGACGTTGTCCCGGGTGATGCCCTCCTGCCCCGGCACCGGCATCGTCACGATCTGCATGTTGACCTTCCGGAGCTTGTCGATGCCCGGAACGATCATCGTGAACCCCGGCCCGCGCACTTCGGGGCGGAGCTTGCCGAGACGGAAGACCACGCCCCGCTCGTACTGCTTGACGACCCGTGCCGCCGCCATCACGTACACCGCTCCGGCGGAGGCGAGTGTCACGCCCGCTGCCACCAGCTCCTCGACCATGACGGCCCCCAGGGTCCGAATCAGGTGCTCAAGGTGTGTACTTCGACGGTAACTCCGCGATGTACACGATGGGGAGACGGAGGACGCAGGTGCTCGACGGCATACAGACGCGCGACGGCAGGTGGCTGACGGTCGAGGAGTACGGCGACGGGGACGGCACACCGGTGGTGCTGCTGCACGGCACCCCGGGCTGCCGGTCCGGGGTCGTGCCCGAGGACGTGGTCAAGGCGCACCCCTGGGTGCGGTTCATCGCCTACGACCGTCCCGGCTACGCGGACTCGGACCGCCACCCCGGACGCCGGGTCGCCGACGCGGCTCGGGACGTGGCGGACCTGGCCGACGCCCTCGGGCTGGAGAAGTTCTCCGTGCTCGGCCGCTCGGGCGGCGCCCCGCACGCCCTGGCCTGTGCGGCGCTGATGCCCGCGCGGGTACGGCGGGCGGCGGCGCTGGTGTCACCCGCGCCGCCGGACGCGCAGGGGCTGAGCTGGTTCGAGGGCATGGCGGCCTCCAACGTCGAGGACTACACCCTGGCGCTGACCGACACGCTCGCCTTCGCGGAGCGGCTCGCCTCCCGTGCCGCCGCCATCCGCCAGGACCCCGCCCAGCTGCTGGTGACCATCCGCGACGGGCTCACGGACGCCGACCGGCGGATCGTCTCCCAGCCGGCCGTCGGCGACATGCTGCTGCGCAACTACCGCGAGGCGCTGCGCACTTCGGCGTACGGCTGGCTCGACGACGCCCTCGCCCTGCTGAGCAACTGGGGCTTCGACCCGGCGGACATCAGGCGCCCGGTCCTGCTGTGGCACGGTGCCCAGGACCGGTTCTCCCCGGTGGGCCACTTCGAGTGGCTTCTGAACCGCGTCCCCCGCGCCCGTCCCGTCCTGGACCCGGACGCCGGCCACTTCGGGGCGATCGAGGCGCTGCCCGCCGTACTGGACTGGCTGTGCCCGGCGTCATGATCCGGGGCGCTCCATCCGGGCGCCCCGCATCAGGTCCATGACCCGCTCGTGGCTGTCCCCCACGGCGTCGGTGACCCGCAGCCGCACACGCAGCTGGTCGATCTCGCCGACGAACCGGCGGCCGTACGCCCCGGCCCGCATCCCCCCGTTGCCCAGGGGGAACCCGGCGCCGGTCAGCCGGAGGTAGTAGTCCTTGCCCTGTACGAACCCACGGTCGGCGAGCTCCTCCAGCACCCCGGCGTGGTCGGTCCATTCGGTGAGTTCCCCGCCTCGCGGGACGAAGCAGTAGTCCACCCGCTCCACCACCGCGTGCTGCGAGCCGCCGTTCACCACTTCCACATGCCAGCCGGGCTCGTCCGGGCCGAGGTCGCCGATCGTCCAGGAGGAGCTCCAGCCCAGTGCGGGCCGTACCGTCCGCGCGTACTGGGCCCGCCCGAACACGGCCGCGAGCGCCACCGCGAGCAGCGCGCCCAGCGGGTTCATGTCCATGAGCCGCAGTCGCCAGGGCCACTGGTGGGCCAGGTCGCCGGTGATGTTCGACCGCACGATCTCCCACAGCAGCACCAGCGTGAGCAGGATCAGCAGCACCAGCGGCGCCACGAACAGCAACGGGCTTCGGCGTACGCGCCGTTGCCGGTCGTCGAAGTCCAACTCGCCGTCCCCTCCCCCGTGTCGGGGCAGACGATAGCGAGCCCCCGCACGGCAGACGCGTGCGGGGGCTCATCAAAGGTGCTGCTGCGGCGCGGGCCGTTCCGGGACCTAGTAGATGCTGACGCCGTAGGCGCTCAGGGCCTCGGTGACCGGCTGGAAGAAGGTCGTGCCACCGGAGGTGCAGTTGCCGCTGCCGCCGGAGGTGAGACCGTACGCGGTGCCGTTGCTGCCGTAGAGCGAGCCGCCGGAGTCGCCGGGCTCGGCACAGACGGTGGTCTGGATCAGACCGCCGACGACGTCGCCGCCGCCGTAGTTGACGGTCGCGTTGAGGGCGGTGACCCGGCCGCTGTGGGTGCCGGTGGTGGAGCCGTCACGGATGACGGTGGTACCCACGGCCGGCGTGGCGGCGCGGGTGATGTCCACACCGTTCGCGGTGCCGGGACGGCTGACGGTCCCCGAGTACCGCACGATGCCGTAGTCGTTGCCCGGGAAGCTGGAGCCGGTGGTCGTGCCGATGACCGTGGTGCGGCCGGAGTTGGAGTACCAGGTGCCCGCGCCGTCGGTGCAGTGACCGGCGGTCAGGAAGAACTGGACGCCGCTGCTGTTCTGGACGTTGAAGCCGAGGGAACAGCGCCAGCTACTCGCATAGATGGCGTCGCCGCCTTGGATCAGCTTGTTGAACTTGCCTGGGGTCTTCTTGATCGTCAGAGCACCGGCGTTGGCGCCGGCCTGCCGCTTGATCTTGGCGATCTCCGCCTTGGAGACCGTGCTGTCGACGGTGACGACGACACGGTTGGTCTTGCTGTCGACCGCCCAGGCGGTGCCCGGGATGTCGGCCTTGAGCACCGAACCGCTGGCGCTCTTGAGCTGGTTGGTGCTGAAGGGGGTCGCGTCCGGGGCGGCGTTCGCGTTGGGGATCGCGATCGCGGCGGCGGCCACGAGGCCGGTGGAAACGGCGATCAGCCGGGTCCGTCTCGTTATGCCGCTGCGGGGGGTGGTGCGCTTGATCCTCACTTTTCGTTCCCTCCCAGGGAGGTTGGGGGCCCGCGTGGGGTCGGGGCCCGTGAGGCGCAGCCAGAGGCATGAATGTCCGGATTCCGAACACGCCGTGCCCCTGACAAGCGCTGTGGGGGAGTATTCGGCCGAACGACCGGTAGCCGCAAGGGCGCCTTTCGGCCGTCAACCTTTGAACCACCCATGTGCTCACCGTGAGCTGACCACTCCTCGGAGCAGGGTGCGCTCCCCCGCCTCGATGGCGGCGCCCGGCGTGTTCCCCGGTGGCGGGAAGGGGCAGATGAAGAGGTCGGCGACTGCGCGCGGCGGAAGCAGAGCCCGGCTGAAGTCGACCGTCGTGCGCCCCTCGGCGCCGGGTGCGGCGGGCCGCAGAAGCCGGAAGCGACGGCTGCTCGACCCGCTCGCCGCATCGCCGAAAACCGCCCACAGCGATCCGTCCGCCTCGACCGTCACCTGGAGCGTGAACTCCTGTCCCTCAAGACTGAACACCGGCTCCCCGCCCAGCCCGAGGCCGCGCCGCCACACGGACGCCGCGCCTCCCACGCCGGGCCGAAGTCCCGTACGCCCCAGACTCCTTCACGCCCAGTCTGATCAGCCCTTCCACACCGGTTCGGAAAGCCCGAGGTGGGAGCGGAGCGTGGTGCCCTTGTACTCCGTGCGGAACACCCCGCGCTCCTGGAGCAGCGGCACCACCCGGTCCACGAACTCGTCGAGTCCGGCCGGGGTGAGATGGGGTACGAGGATGAAACCGTCGGCGGCGTCGCGCTGCACGAACTCGTCGAGCTCGGCGGCGACCGTCTGCGGGGTCCCGATGAAGGACTGCCGGCCGCCCGCCTCGATCACGGTCTCCCGGATGGACAGCCCCTTCTCCTTCGACAGCGCCCGCCACTTCTCGGCGATCTCGCGGGTGTTCCCGCGCCGGGTCCGGCCCTGGGTGAGCGCCGGCTCGGCCACCGGGTCGATCTCGGGCAGCGGACCGTCCGGGTCGTACGCGGAGAGGTCGACGCCCCAGATCTGCTCCAGCGTGAGGATCGCGGTCTGCGGGGAGGTCTGCTGCCGGCGGATCTCGGCGGCCCGCTCCTGCGCCTCCGCGGCGGTGTCGCCGAGGACGACACTGACCCCGGGCATGATCTTCAGATCCTCGGCGGTACGGCCGTACTTCGCCAGGCGCCGCTTCACATCGGCGTAGAAGGCCTGACCGCCCTCCAGCGAGGTCTGCCGTGTGAAGACCACATCGGCCGTACCGGCGGCGAACTCCCGCCCCTCGTCGGAGTCCCCGGCCTGGATGACGACCGGATGCCCCTGCGGCGAGCGCGGCACGGTGAACTCGCCCGCGATGTCGAAGTGCCGCCCACGGTGGGCGAACGGCCGGGACAGCCCCTCCGGCGTCCACGCGTCCCACAACTCCCGTGCGGTGGCGACGAATTCGGCCGCCCTCGTGTACCGGTCGGCCCGGTCGAGGAACCCGCCGCGCCGGAAGTTCTCCCCGGTGAACGCGTCGGAGGAGGTCACCACGTTCCAGGCGGCCCGGCCGCCGCTGAGATGGTCCAACGTGGCGAGTCTGCGGGCGAGTTCGTAGGGCTCGTTGAAGGTCGCGTTGACGGTGGCGGCGAGCCCCAGCCGCTCCGTGACGGCGGCGAGCGCGTTGAGCACGGTGATCGACTCCGGGCGCCCGACGACGTCCAGGTCGTGGATCCGGCCCTTGTGCTCGCGCAGCCGCAGCCCCTCGGCGAGGAAGAAGAAGTCGAAAAGACCGCGTTCGGCCGTGCGGGCGAGGTGCTCGAAGGAGGAGAACTCGATCTGGGACCGCGAGCGCGGATCGGTCCAGACGGTGGCGTTGTTGACGCCCGGGAAGTGCGCCGCGAGACGGATCTGTTTGAGCGGTCGTTCGGTCATGACGCTTCCCCCGCGTACTGGTTGGCGGGCCGGGCCAGACCCAGGTGGTCCCGCAGCGTGCTGCCCGGGTAGAAGGTGCGGAACAGTCCGCGGTGCTGGAGCAGCGCCACCGTGCCGTTGACGAGCCGCTCCAGGTCACGGCGTGGCTCGGCGGGCGTGAGGTGGAAGCCGTCGACGGCGCCCTCCCCGTGCCAGGAGGTGATCAGGTCCGCGAGGTCGACGGGGCCGCCCCGGTACAGCGGGCCCTGCGCGGTCTGCCGGGGGCCGCCCCCGCCGTGGCCCGGCTCGGCCGCGTGCTCCCCGTCACCGAGGTCGACGACGAGGCTCGCGAGGATCCGCAGTTCGTCGGGCTTGCGTCCGAACCGCACCGCGGTGGCGCGCAGTTGATCCCGTACGGCACGGGCGTGCGCGGCGCTCACGGACCGTACGAGAGCCACGTCCGCGTACCGCGCGGCGGTCTCCCGGGCCTGCCCCTCGGAGGCGTCGACCACCCGGACCGGGTGGCCCTGCGGAGGGCGCGGCACGATCGAGGGGCCCCGCACCGAGAACCCCGTGCCCTCGAAGTCGACGTAGTGCAGCTTGTCCCGGTCGATGAAACGGCCCGTCGACTCGTCCCGGATCTCGGCGTCGTCCTCCCAGCTGTCCCACAACCTCGCGGCCACGTCGGCCACTTCACCGGCCTCCCGCCACAGCGCGTCGGCGGGGGCTGCGTGCCGGCGGCCGAAGAGACGGGCCTCGCCCTCGGTGGTCGACACGTCGAGCCGCCAGCCGGCCCGGCCCCGGCTGACCCAGTCGAGGGTCGCGACGGCCGCCTGGACGTGGAAGGGCTCGGTGTGGGTGGTCGTGACGGTCGGGACGAGACCGATCCGGCCGGTGGCCGGGGCCACCCGGGACAGGACGGCGAGCGCGTCGAGCCCGGGGCGGGCGAAGGTGTCGTCCAGCGTCACGAAGTCCAGGACACCGACTTCGGCGAGCCTCGCCAGCTCGACGTAGGAGCCGGCGTCGTAGACGGACTGTTGGTCGACAGCCGCAGAAAGATGCAGCATGGGTTCCCTTGCAATCGTAGGGACTTGGGACGCGCCCCTTCAGGGGCGCGAGGAACTGCGCGACCAGCCCCCACCGGCCCGCAGATTCGATGGCACTCGCAGCGGAGCGTTCACGCGCCCGGCGAGGGAGGCGAGGAAGTCCAGCGCCGCCCGTGCCGTCGCGTCGTTCTGCCGGAACGCCGGGCCGCCGGTGCGCGGCCGGGTGAAGGCGCCTGGGGTACGGCCGTCGGTGAAGGGGCCGAGCGCGAAGCGCCGGGGATGCGGCCGGCCGGCCCGGTCCAGGATCCGGCCGTCGCCGGGGTCCACCCGGAGCAGTCCGTCGGGGGTCTCGGCGGCCCCGTCCTCGTGCAGCTCGCGCAGCAGGGCGTCACGGGCCCGCCCGACCGTGGGCTCGGGCAGCCGCGCCTCGACCAGCGCGCGCGCCTCGACACCGAACCCGGGCAGTGTCGCGCTCGTGGCCCGGAAGACACCGTCCCGCGCGGCCACCGAGACGTCCGCGCCGAGAAACTTGACGACGCCCGCCCGCGAGAGCGCCTGGAGCTGCCGCAGCCGGGGTCCGGGCGGCCCCGAGGCCAGATAGCTGAAGAAGCCGTGCCACCAGGGTCCGGTGCCGCCGAGCCGGATCAACTGGCCGTAGACGGACAGCAGTCCGAGGAAGACCGACAGGTCCTGGCTGTACGCGGGGTCGTGCCGTCTGCTCAGATCCCGCTCGACATACCCCCGCAGCCCTTCCTGGAGCTCCTCGAACGACCCGTACCGCACCCCCTCCAGCGGCCGGTCCAGCGCGTCCAGGTCCAGCCGGTCGGCCGGGTCGGGCACGGCGGCCTCCACCAGGGCCCGGACATCCGCGGGGTCGCCGACCGCGTACTTCTCCTCGAAGTCGACCCAGGACATCGTGGTCCGCTCCCCGTGCACCGTGAACAGCCGGTGGTAGTGCGCGAACCCCAGCTCCTTCTCCACGAGCGGCCACACGTCCCGCCGGAAGTCGAACCCCGTCGGCCGGGCGAGCAGTTCGTCGACCTCGGCGGGTCCGAAGAACCGGGGCAGCGGCGGGCGTTCACCGGTCCAGTCGTAGCCGATCTTCGAGTGGTACGGCACTCCGCGCCGCGATCCGACGTACAGCACCGGCTCGCGTCCGGACGGCACATAGGTGTCGCCCTCGTACCGCCCGCCCCTGCCCTCCGTCAGCAGCACCATCAGGTCGACGAAGGCGAGCCCGAAGCCGCGGACGAGGACGTCCGAGCCGGGTGTGAGCGCGGACAGGTCGCTGTCGGCGGTGAAGTCGGGCGGGAGGTGGACGAGGTCGTGATCCGCCGCGTAGGCCGCCAACGCCCGTTGCTCGTCGTCGAGTTCGGCGTCGAGATGGCCGAGCGCGAGGACGACCAGGTCGGCGAGGAGCGGGCGCGGGCGGCCCTCCAGCCACACCTGCTGGCGGCCCTCGCGCGGTCCGCTGACCCGCAGGGCGCGCCGCGGATGGTGGTGCACCCGTACCGACGGGGGCAGCGCGGCCACCGCCTGCTCGTGCACCCAGCGCAGATAGCCGCCCTGGAGCTGCCGGTCCGCGAAGGTGGTGCCGTCGATGCCGGCCCATTCGTGCAGCGTGGGTCCCGGGCGCACCGGTCCGGCCATGTCCACCGTCTCGTCGGTGAACATCGTGACGTCCTCGGCGTGCGAGTTCATCCACAGCAGCGGCGACTGCGCCTGTCGCCAGATGCGCCCGGCACCCGGCGCGTGCGGGTCCACGAGATGGATGTCGAGGCCCGAACCGTCGTACAGCTCGGGCGCGTTGGCGGCGATCCGCTCGATGAGACCGGTCCCCCGCGGCCCGGCCCCGACGATCACGAGCGAGGGTCGGCGCAGGGGGGCGGAGGCTTGGGCGTGGGTGTCGGAGGGCATGCGAAGGCTCCGTGACAGCGAGTCGTGAGAACTCGGGCGGGTGCCTTCACACAAGCGCGCCGCGCGGCGCGGGTGCGGCCGAGCCCCTCAGCAGGGCCGCCCCTTGAGACTACGGGGGCGTTTCCCCTCACTGTCAAGGCTGTCCATACTGTGAGCCGTACGTCTCAAGTCGGTTGACGCACAACCGGATGCCTGTTCCACTTACCCCATGCATCCGCAGCAGTGGCTGGTCAAGCGCTCCCACATCGACCTCGGTCGCGTGTGGTCCTGTTCCTGTTGAGCTGACCCCCTGCGCGCCCTGATTCCCGGGCGTCCTTTCGCGTTCTCCTCCTTCGCCTTCACACGCGCCCTCCCCTCATTCAGCGCATCTCGCTCTCAGCAGCTGCACCCGCAGTCGCACCCGTCGCACCCGCAGTCACACCCGTCCCCGCAGCAGCTGCAACACTCACAGCAATCGCAGCAGTCACCGCAATCGGCCTGATTGCACAGCCCTTCCCGCCGCTGCCGGCTCCACGGGTCCTCGAACTCCCCGCAGCACATCTGGCACGTACAGGCCAGCCCCATCCACACCGCACACCCCGCGAGCAGCCCACGCCGGTCCCGGCGAGGCGGCTCCGGGGGCGGCGGAACACCCGGACCGCCCGGACCGGGAGGCGCGTAAGGGTGGGAGAGCTCGGCCGCATGCCCGCAGGACGACGAGCCGAAGGCCCGGTCCACAGAGGTCCGCAGCTCATGCACCAGCAGCACATGCGCCAGCTTCTGGTCACCGCTGTGCTTTTCCGGGGAGACCCCGGCCCCCCAGGCGGCCTCCCGCAGCGCGAGCCGTATCCCGTGCACGGCGTCGTCCGCGAGCCGCCGCGCCTCCGCCAGGGACGTCCCGGTGGCCGTGAGCGGGTTCCACGCCCCCGACGCGGCGTCGGCCTCCCGGTCCTCCACGGCGTCCAGCAGATGTGCGAGCCGCCCGAAGAGCCGCCCCGCCTCGGCGAGCGGTTCGGCGTTGCCCGGCCGCCCGGCGAGGACCGCGGTGTGGGCGAAGGCGGCCGCGGTGGCCGTCTCGGTCGGTTCGGTGACGGTCAGGATCGGCGTCCCGGGCCCGGCCAGCGTCTCGATGCCCAGCTGCCGGTCCACCGCGTCGACGAGCACGGCGGTGTCGAACCCGACCGCGGATCCGCTGCGGGCCCCCGCCGCACCCCAGCTCGACGCGACCCGGCGGGCGGCGAGCGCCACCGGCCTGCGGGCCAGCAGCCCGTCCCCGTCGGCGACATGGTCACGGACCTTGGCGGCGGCGAGCACCAGCGAGACGGCGGCCGAGAGCCGGGCGCCCTCGCCGTCGGCGACGGAGGCGGTGCGCATTCCGCGCAACGGGCAGGGGCCGGCCGTACGACGCCCCGAAGCCCCCCGATCGGTCTGAGCATCCGTCAGAACCGATATCAGCAAGCCGTCGTAGTTGGTGACGATGCGTGCGAACTGCCCGTGATCCTTGCGCAGCGCGAGACACAGCCCGCACAAATGCGCCATCCACTGGGTCTTGAGACTTTCACCGAGCCGATGGCGGCAGGGCCTGACGATTCCGAACACGACGATCCCCCGTGGTCAGTGCGATGTTGAGCGGCGGCATCGTATCGGCCCGGTCGTTCACCCGTACGCCCCGCCCATCACCCATACGCCGCGAAGAATCATATTTCACTCACAGTCAGCAGCCGTATGGGGAACGGCCCTTGTGAATCCCGGGCTCTCGACGAATGCGCTGTGCACCAGTACCGTCACAAACCCCCCGCGCGGCGTCTATCCACATGGCGCGTCATCCGCATCATGGATGACCATAGGGATACGTAAAGCGAGAAAGACCGCTGTGAGAGGAGGCGTCCATGGGATCGGTGCGCAAGGCGAGTGCCTGGCTGGGCCTCGTTGACGACAACGATGACGAGCGTTACTACGACGACGACGGCTACTCCGAAGGAACCGAGCCCGGGGATGCCTGGGTCACCGACCCGCGGGTCAAGGTGGCCTCGGACGTCGCCGAGGAGAAGGGCCGTCGCATCGGCACGGTCACTCCGGACAGCTTCCGGGACGCGCGCGCCATCGGCGAGCTCTTCCGGGACGGGGTGCCCGTCATCATGAACCTCACCGCCATGGAGGCGGGCGACGCCAAGCGGGTCGTCGACTTCGCGGCCGGCCTGATCTTCGGGCTGCGCGGTTCGATCGAGCGCGTGTCCACACGCGTGTTCCTGCTGACCCCCGCCAACACGGAGATCGTGAACGGCGACCCGGCCGCGCACCGCACGGACGGCTTCTTCAACCAGAGCTGAGGCAGGGCCGCTCACCGGCCCTGCCCCCGCGCAGGGTTCACCGAAAGGCTTCGACGGAGAGGCTTACCGGAACGCGTCGAGCCCGGTGAGCGCCTTGCCCAGTACCAGCTGATGCATCTCGACGGTGCCCTCGTAGGTGAGCACCGATTCCAGGTTGGTCGCGTGCCGCATGACGGGGTATTCGAGGGAGATCCCGTTGGCACCGAGGATGGTGCGCGACGTACGACAGATCTCGATCGCCTCCCGTACGTTGTTCAGCTTGCCGAAGCTGACCTGCTCGGGACGCAGGCGCCCGGCGTCCATCCGCCGCCCCAGATGGTGGGCGAGCAGAATCCCCTTGTGCAGTTCGACCGCCATGTCGGCGAGCTTGGCCTGGGTGAGCTGGAAGCCGCCGATGGGCCGCCCGAACTGCTCCCGCGACTTCGCGTAGTCGACGGCCGCCTCGAAGCAGGACCGCGCCGCCCCCATCGCACCCCAGACGATGCCGTAGCGGGCGTGCGACAGACAGCTGAGCGGACCCTTGAGCCCGACGACCTCCGGCAGTACCGCGTCCGCGGGCAACCGCACGTCGTCGAGGACGAGTTCGCTGGTGACGGAGGCGCGCAGCGACCACTTGTGCTTGATCTCCGGCGCCGAGAAGCCGGCCGCCTCGGTCGGTACGACGAACCCGCGGATCCCCTCGTCGGTCTGCGCCCACACGACGGCGACCCCGGCGACGGACCCGTTGGTGATCCACATCTTGCGCCCGTTGAGGACCCAGTCCGTGCCGTCCTTCTTGGCGTAGGTCCGCATCGCCGCGGGGTCTGACCCGTGGTCGGGCTCGGTCAGTCCGAAGCACCCGATGATCTCGCCGGCGGCCATCCGCGGCAGCCAGGTCCGCTTCTGCTCCTCGCTGCCGAACCGGTGGATCGCGTACATGGCGAGCGAGCCCTGCACGGAGACGAGGGAGCGGATCCCGGAGTCGGCGGCCTCCAGCTCAAGGCAGGCGAGTCCGTACTGCACGGCACTGGCCCCTGCGCACCCGTATCCGTCGAGCGACATGCCGAGCGCCCCGATCCCGCCGAGCTCACGGGCGAGTTCACGGATGCCGGGCAGCTCGCCGCTCTCGTACCACTCGGCGACGTAGGGCAGCACCCGGTCCGCCGCCCACGACCGCACGGTGTCCCGGATGGCGAGGTCCTCCGGGTCCAGCAGGTCGTCGAGGCCGAGCGGGTCGGCCGGATCGAACGGGGGCAGCTTCGCGGACGCGGACATGGGGCACCCTCCGGCGACTCGATAACGCGACTCGTCAATGCGACTCGACAATGCGAGTCGACAACGCGACTGAAAACTAGCAGCGCTAGTTACGGCTCTCCGGCCGACGTTACGGGTGCAGTGTCGCGCACGTCCAGTACCTCAGGCGGAGACGCGGGCCTCGGCGACTTCGCGGGGCGCGGGCACCTCGACCGACACCGCCTCGCACTGCATGGTCCGCGGCAGCCGCAGCGCCATCACCGCGCCGAGCAGCAGCAGGCCCGCGCTGACCAGCAGCGTGACATGGAGCCCGTGGACGAAGCAGTCCCGCGCGGTCCGGCGCAGGGTCTCCCCGGCCGCCCCGCCGAGCCGCCCGGCGATCTCGTACGCCTCGCCCAGGGAGTGCCCCGCCGCGGCCGAGTCGGACGCCGGAACGCCCCGCACCGACGAGAGTCCGGGCGCGTACGCCGCGTTCATCACACTGCCGAGCAGGGCGATACCGATGCCCGCGCCCAGCTGGTACGAGGTCTCACCGATCGCCGCGGCCCCGCCCGCCTGCTCCGGCGGTGCCTCGCTCAGCATCGACTCGTACGCCCCGAAGAGCGTGGTCTCCAGGCCGAAGCCCAGCAGGACGAAGCCGAAGAGCAGCAGCGGCGCATTGTCCTCGCCGCCCATCGCCATGAGCGTCAGTACGGCGACCGCCGTCAGGACGAAGCCGAAGCAGACCATCCGGCGCGGTCCGAAGCGCCGCAGCATCCGGGCGCCGGCGAGTCCGGAGGCCATCGCCGCGATGGTCAGGGGCAGCAGCCGCAGCCCGGTCTCCAGCGGGGAGAGCTCCAGCACCAGTTGCAGATACTGCGCCGCGATCAGCTCCAGGCCCACCAGCGCGAGCATGGCCAGCACGATGCAGCCGACGGAGGTGCTGAAGGCGGGGCGCGAGAACATCCGCAGGTCGACGAGCGGATGGGCACGGCGCCTCTGCCGTCGTACGAAAAACACCAGCAGCGCGGCGCCCACGACCAGCGGCAGCGCCGTGATCCCGTCGAACTCCCCGCTGCCCAGCCTCTTCACGCCGAGAACCAGGCCGAACAGTCCGGCCGCGGCCATCAGCGCGCCGACCACGTCCCAGGGGCCGTCGACGGTGCCCTTCGACTCGGGCAGCAGGAGGCGGCCCACCGGCAGGCTGACCAGCATCAGCGGGATGTTGACGAGGAAGACCGAGCCCCACCAGAAGTGTTCGAGGAGGAAGCCGCCGAGCAGCGGTCCGACCGCGGCGCCCACGGCCGCCACCGCGCTCCAGATGCCGATGGCGAGGGCGCGTTCACGCCGGTCGGGGAAGACCTGGCGGAGGATCGAGAGCGTGGCGGGCATGATCATCGCGCCGCCGACGCCGAGCAGGGCCCGCGCCACGATCAGCACCTGGGCGTTGTCCGCGAGGGCGGCCATGCCGGAGGCGACACCGAACAGGGCGTAGCCGAGGAGAAGGACCCGTCTGCGGCCGACGCGGTCGCCGAGCGTGCCGAACAGGATCAGCAGCGAGGCGCAGACGAGGGGGTAGACATCGACGATCCAGAGCAGTTCTATCGCGCCGGGCTTGAGGTCCTCGGTGACGGCGGGGACCGCCACGTGCAGCACGGTCGCGTCGACCGCGACCAGCAGCAGGCTCACACAGAGGACGACGAGGACGACCCAGCGGTTGGCACCGGCCCCGGCCGCCCGACGGCGCAGCGCAGCGGCGGCCGTGGTCGTCCCGGACATGTACGTACCTCCCAGATGTTCCCTCGCGGTCGGCGGGCACACGGGGTGGGGACTCCCCGTGATCTCGGCCGGAGAGGAGCGGTGATCTCCGGCCCGCGCAACGAAGGCGAGTGACACGTCAGCGTACGCGAGTTCACCCGTCGGCCAAGTGGTGGACCTCTCACACTCCGCGAAGAACACGTGTGGCGTACGCCACTCCCCCTCCCCTTACCTCCACGCCCCGGTGGGCGGATCGGTTCGGCGCGCGGTCGATAATCGGACCCGTGACCGATCTTGAGACGCGCGCGACTCCGGTGCCGAGCGCCCTGCGCCGCGCGGCCCCGGCCCTTCTCGGGTACGCGGCCGTCCGCGCCCTGGGCCTGCTCACCCTGGCCCTGTGGAGCGCCGCACGCGACAAGAGCGCGTACACGCTGCTGACGGCCCGCTGGGACTCGCTCTGGTACACGCGGGTCGCCGAGCTGGGATACGGCTACGAGGTGCGGCTGCCCAACGGGGACGTCCACTCGAACCTGGCCTTCTTCCCGCTGCTGCCGTGGCTGGAGCGGGGCATCGCGGCGGTGACGCCCCTGTCCCACGCCGACGCGGGCTTCGCCGTCAGCCTGCTCGCCTCACTGGCGGCGGCCTGGGGCGTCTTCGCGGTGGCCGACCATGTGTACGGCCGCAGGGCCGGGGTCTGCGCGGTGCTGGTCTGGGCGGTGCTGCCGGTCGGGATCGTGCAGTCGATGGCGTACAGCGAGTCCCTGTTCACGGCCCTCGCCGCGTGGTCGCTGTACGCGGTCCTGACGGGCCGCTGGGTGACGGCGGGCGTCCTGGCGTCCCTGGCGGGTCTGACCCGGCCGGTGGGACTCGCGGTGGTCGCGGCGGTGTGGGTGGCGGGAATCGTCGCGTTCCGGCGGGACCGGGCCGCCGCGGGTGATCCCTCGTCCAAGCGGGAGCGCAGCGTGGCGCGGACGGGTGGCGCGAGCGCCGGCGAACATGCCCCCGACCGGCGCGATCCCGCTCCCCACGGCGCCCACCCCCTCACCCGCGCCCTCGCCCTGCTCATCGCCCCCCTCGGCGCCGCCGCCTACGTCCTCTGGGTCGGCCATCGCACCGGCAAGGGCCCCCTCGGGTATCTCGACGTCCAGGCCGGGTGGCGCAACGGGTTCGACGGGGGCTACGCCTTCGCGCGGTTCGTCGGTGAGAAGTTCATGTCGTTCCCGTCGGCGCTCGCCGGGGTGGGGCTGATCGTCGGTGTCGGGCTGGTGGTGTGGCTGTACGTCGTCGGCGTACGGCAGCGCCAGCCGCTGCCGCTTCTGGTGTACGCGGGTCTCGTCACCGCGCTCGCCCTGTGCGCGTCGAGCTACTTCGGCTCGAAACCGCGCCTGCTGATGCCCGCCTTCCCCCTTCTGTTCCCCCTCGCGCTGGCCCTCGCCAGGCTGCGGACGTCGAGGTCCGCGCTGGTGGTGGGCGGTATTGCCGTCGCATCGGCCGTGTACGGGGCGTTCTGGCTGAACGGCTCAGGACCGCCATGATCGACTCGCGGGCCCCGATGAGCACCGGGAGAATTCCGCCCCATGATTCGGTGAACGAATTCATAAGCGGCAATAAACCGGAACCCGGAATGATCAAAGGAATTGAAGGGGGTGACCGGGCCGGATAGTGGATTCCTCGGAAATAAACCTCTCCCTGAGAGGAATCCCACATCACATCGTCATCACAAAGCCGTGGATTCGACGGGCATCGGACCTCACTCGCTGTAACGTCGATTGAGTGCGTACCGAACGAAACCTCACCCGTCTGGACCGGGTGTTCGCGAGGCTGGACCGTGAGCCGGAACGACCGGCCCACATCGACGTGCCCAGGATGTCCCGGCACCGGGTGGCGCTGATCGCCGGAGGCCTCGCCTTCTACCTGGCGATCGTGTGGCTCGTGGTCGACACATCGTGGCTGGTCCGCCTGGACTGGCAGGTCATGTTCTTCCGGCCGTACCAGCAGTGGGCGGAGATCCACTGGTTCGTGGACTACTACGTGGTGCTCGGCCAGCGCGGCCCCACCGCGGTGATGGTCGCGGCCTGGCTGGGCTGGCGCTCCTGGCGCCAGCACACCCTGCGCCCGCTGCTCACCCTGGGCGCCGTGCTGCTCCTGCTGAACATCACCGTGGGCGCCGCCAAGCTCGGCATGGGCCGGCTCGGCCCGCACTACGCGACCACCATCGGCGCCAACGAGATGGGTCTGGGCGGCGATATATTTCCCAGCGGCCACACCGCGAACGCCGTGGTGACCTGGGGCATCCTGGCCTATCTGGCCTCCACCCCGAGAGCCCGCAGATGGCTGTCCGCCCTCTCCGCGGTGACCTCGCTCGGCGTCGGCCTCGCCACCGTCTACCTCGGTACGCACTGGCTGAGCGACGTCCTTCTCGGCTGGGTCGCGGGACTGCTGGTGCTGCTGGCGCTGCCGTGGTGCGAGCCGCTGATCGCCCGCACCGAGACCGCCATCTTCGACCTGCGCGACCGCTGGCGGGCCCGCCGCAGCGCACCGGCGGCCGTCAAGCCGGTCGAGGTCCCGATGCCGCTCAAGCCGCGCACCCCCGCCACCCAGAGCGAGCCCGCGGCCCGTTCGAGCCGCGCGCCCGTCCATCTGGCACCGGGCCCGCACTCGGCCCGCTCGGAGCGCACCCCGATCACCCCGGCCGGCCCTCGCCGGCCGCCCCAGCCGGACCGCGTCGCACGCGGCACGACCTCGGCGGCCCGCCCCCTGACAGGCGGCTAGCCGGCGGACAGCGGGGCCGGTACGCACACACCCACCCCGCAACGACGGCCCCGGTTCCCTCACAGGAGCCGGGGCCGTCGTCGTTCTGCGGGGATGTGTGTCAGCCCTTCCAGGCGCGGGCCACGCGGCCGTCCTTCACCTCGAAGTTCAGCCGTCCCACGCGGTACTCCATCGTGATGATCGCCCCCGGTGGCAGCGAGCGCACGCTCGACCAGCCCTTCTCGCGGGCGAGCCGCTCAGCCCTGGCGGACTCCAGACCGACGTACGCGTCGGGGCTGTCGTGGGGTTCGGCGGGTGGTGTCGGTATCGGTGCCATACGGCCACGCTAGGCCCTCTTCGCGGGGTGGGGCCAGGAATCAGGACACTGTGGGTCACTGATCCCCCTCCGGTCACGCTTCTGTCACAGGATGCCGACAGGCGTTTCTCGCAATCCCTGTCACACGTACGGGCGGTTCCGTAGGCCTTCCGCGCGCAATCGAACGTAATTCCCGCGTGTCGCATCGGCTTGTCGAATAACCGGACGGAAAGTGCCGGAAGACGTGCCGTCGGAGCCTTTCCATTCCGATTCGGTGTGGGGTCGCGCAAGCTGACACGGCGTAGGAAAAACACGGATCCGACACAGAACCCCCGTACGCCCCCTGTCGCCGTACGCGACGACGCGAGCATCATGACGGCGGACCCGGGACGCGACGAGCGAAGGGGCGAGCGAGCGATGGGGACCGAGACCGTGCAGACGACGGTGCGACCCGTGCGGAGCAAGAGCCACGGCCGGGTGATCGTCGACTGGCTGACCACCACCGACCACAAGAAGATCGGCCATCTCTACCTGATCACGTCGTTCGTGTTCTTCCTGGCCGGCGGTCTCATGGCGCTGCTGATGCGCGCCGAACTCGCCCGGCCCGGGATGCAGATCATCGACAACCAGCAGTTCAACCAGATGTTCACGATGCACGGCACGATCATGCTGCTGCTGTTCGCGACCCCGAGCTTCGCGGGCTTCGCCAACGAGCTGATGCCGTTGCAGATCGGCGCTCCCGACGTGGCCTTCCCGCGGCTGAACATGCTGTCGTACTGGCTGTTCCTCTTCGGCGGTCTGATCGTGATGGGTTCGCTGCTCGTGCCGTCGGGGCCCGCGGCCTTCGGCTGGTTCGCCTACGCGCCGCTCAACAGCATGGAGCGTTCGCCCGGCATCGGCGCCGACCTGTGGATCATGGGGCTGGCGCTGGCCGGCTTCGGCACGATCCTCGGTGCGGTCAACTTCATCACGACCATCATCGGGATGCGCGCGCCCGGCATGACGATGTTCCGGATGCCGATCTTCACCTGGAACACGCTGTTCACGTCGATCCTGATCCTGATGGCGTTCCCGGTCCTCGCGGCCGCGCTGCTCTGTCTGGAGGCGGACCGCCGGTTCGGCTCGCAGGTGTTCGCCTCGGCCAACGGCGGGGCGCTGCTGTGGCAGCACCTGTTCTGGTTCTTCGGCCATCCCGAGGTGTACATCATCGCGTTGCCGTTCTTCGGCATCATCACGGAGATCCTGCCGGTCTTCAGCCGCAAGCCGCTCTTCGGCTATCTGACGCTGGTCGGGGCGACGATGGCGATCACCGGGCTGTCCGTGGTCGTGTGGGCGCACCACATGTTCGTGACGGGGGCGGTGCTGCTGCCCTTCTTCTCGTTCATGAGCTTCCTGATCGCGGTGCCGACCGGTGTGAAGTTCTTCAACTGGACCGGGACGATGCTCAAGGGCTCGCTGTCCTTCGAGACCCCGATGCTGTGGGCCACCGGCTTCCTGGTGACGTTCCTGTTCGGCGGTCTGACCGGGGTGATCCTGGCCTCGCCGCCGCTGGACTTCCATGTCTCCGACTCGTACTTCGTCGTCGCGCACTTCCACTACGTCGTGTTCGGCACGGTCGTGTTCGCGATCTTCGGCGGCTTCTACTTCTGGTGGCCCAAGTTCACCGGGAAGATGCTCGACGAGCGGCTCGGCAAGATCCAGTTCTGGACGCTGTTCATCGGCTTCCACACCACGTTCCTGGTGCAGCACTGGCTGGGCGCGGAGGGCATGCCGCGCCGCTACTCCGACTACCTCGCCGCCGACGGGTTCACCGCGCTCAACACGATCTCGACGATCGGCGCGTTCGTGCTCGGCATCTCGACGCTGCCGTTCCTGTACAACGTCTGGAAGACCGCCAAGTACGGCGAGAAGGTCGAGGTCGACGACCCCTGGGGCTACGGCCGTTCCCTGGAGTGGGCGACCTCCTGCCCGCCCCCGCGGCACAACTTCACGACGCTGCCGCGGATCCGCTCCGAGTCCCCGGCGTTCGATCTGCACCATCCCGAGTACGCGGCGCTGACGTCTCAGCCCGAGCCAAAGAGCGAGCAAGCCGGTCCCGAGCCGTCCTGATCGCCTCGGTCAGCTCGGCGGGCTCCAGCACCTCGAACTCGAAGCCCATCAGCATCACGTGGATCACCATCACGTCGAGGCTCGCGGCGCCGGTGCGCAGGATGCAGGCGTCCGGCCCGTCGGCCTCCAGCTGCCCGGCGGAGGGCGAGACACGCTCGACGGCCTCTTCCAGGGGCACCAGGAGCCGTACGACGGCGTGCGCGGCGTACGCGCGCGTGGAGACGCCCCGGGAGACGAACGCGGCGAGGTCCTCGGCCGGGGGTGTGCGCGGGGTGAAGCGGGGGCCGTGCGGCGGCCTGGGGGTGATGCGGTCGACGCGGAAGGTCCGCCAGTCGTCGCGGTCGAGGTCCCAGGCGACCAGGTACCAGCGCCGCTCGGTGCACACCAGGCGGTGCGGCTCGACGGTACGGCGGGTGGGGTCGCCGTTGTGACTGCGGTACTCGAAGCGCAGGCGTTCGGCGTCCCGGCAGAGGTTGGCGAGCTCGGTCAGCACGGCCGGGTCCACGGCGGAGGGCTGGGGGCCGCGCAGCATCGGCACGGTGAAGGCGTTCAGGGCGCCCACGCGGCGGCGCAGCCGGCTCGGCAGGACCTGCTCCAGCTTGGCGAGGGCCCGCACCGAGGTCTCGCCGATGCCCTCGATGCCCTGCCCTGCTGCCGTGCGCAGCCCCACCGCGACGGCGACCGCCTCGTCGTCGTCCAGGAGCAGCGGCGGCAGCTCGGCGCCCGCGCCCAGCTGGTAGCCGCCCCCGGTGCCGGGGCTGGCGTTGACCGGATAGCCCAGCTCGCGCAGCCGGTCGACGTCCCGGCGCACGGTGCGCGGGGTGACGCCGAGGCGTTCGGCGAGGTCGGCGCCGGACCAGTCGCGGTGGGCCTGGAGGAGCGAGAGCAGGCGCAGCAGTCGTGCCGAGGTCTCCAACATGGATCCGAGTCTGGCAGGCATTGCGGACAGTCGCTGTCCGCAAGGGTTCCTACCGTGGACTCATGGCAGACAACAGCGTGCACAGCTACCGGATCGACATCCCCCAGGCACAGCTCGACGAGCTGCACACCCGCCTGGACCTGACCCGCTGGCCGGACGAACTGCCGGACGCGGGCTGGGAGTACGGCGCCTCACTGCCGTATCTCCGCGACCTCGCCGCCCACTGGCGCAGCGGCTACGACTGGCGCAAGCACGAGGCGGCCCTCAACGAGATCCCGCAGTACGTCACGGAGATCGACGGCGCCCAGGTGCACTTCCTGCACCTTCGCTCGTCCGCGCCGGACGCGCTGCCGCTGATCCTGACGCACGGCTGGCCGGGCTCGATCATCGAGTTCCTCGGCGTGATCGAGCGACTGAACGACTTCCACCTGGTCATCCCGGCCATTCCCGGCTTCGGCTTCTCCGGCCCCACCCGCGAGAAGGGCTGGAACGTCAACCGGGTCGCCCGCGCCTGGGCCGAGCTGATGCGCCGGCTCGGCTACGAGCGGTACGGCGCGCAGGGCGGCGACCTCGGCGCCCTGATCTCCCCCGCACTGGCCCGTATCGCCCCCGCGTCGGTGATCGGCGTCCATGTGAACGCCGCGTCGGTCGGCTTCATCCCGCTCGGCCCGGTCAGCGAGGAGGAGCGGACCGGGCTCAGCGACCGGGAGCTGCGGAGCCTGGCGAGCATCGCCGAGTTCACCACCGACGGCTTCGGCTACAACGCGCTCCAGTCCACCCGCCCGCAGACCCTGTCCTACGCGCTCACCGACTCGCCCGTCGGCCAGCTCGCCTGGATCATGGAGAAGTTCCAGGCGTGGACGCACTCCTCGGCCGCGCTGCCCGAGGACGCGATCGACCGGGACACGCTGCTCACCAACGTGATGCTGTACTGGCTGACGGGGACGGCCGGTTCGGCGGCCCGCATGTACTACGAGAACAGCCACGTGGGCGACTGGTTCCCGGTCACGAACTCCGGTGTGCCCACGGCGGTGGCCAACTTCGGCGAGGACGTGGCGATCCGCCGCTGGGCCGAGCAGGCCAACACCCTGGCCCGCTGGACGGAGTTCGAACGCGGCGGCCACTTCGCGGCCCTGGAGGTCCCGGAGCTGCTGGCCGCAGACGTCAGGGAGTTCTTCGGCTCGCTGCGGTGAGCGCGGTGGGTCAGTAGGGCAGTTGCGGCACGTCGAAGCAGGTGTCGTCCATGTCGCCCTGCGACACCCATCCCTTGCCGTCCTGCCACCGGGCCACCGACAGACACGTCCTGCGCGTCGTCGGTGGCTCGGCCGACCGGTCGAACCGGACGGGGACCAGCAGCCCGTCGGCGGTGTAGTCCTCGCCGCGGTTCATGAACGCGTCCACGCACGCGCGCGTGACATCACCGCCGCTCTTCGCACAGGACCCGGCGGCCTCCGTGAACCACATCGCGGCCGCCCAGCCCTCCAACTGCCACTGGGAGTGCGTCTCCAGCCCCTTCGTGGCGTCCCGGAACTCCCGTACGGCCTCCTGGCCGGTGTCCTCGTAGTTGCGGCTGGACCCGGTGGCCCACAGGGCGTTGCGGCAGCGCGGGGAGTCCTTGTAGTCGTCGGGGACCGTGGAGCTCCAGTTCTGCACATTGGTGACCTTGGCGGTGACCCGCACGCCGACGTCGTCCATCGCCTCGCACAGCTGGGCGTTGCCGTGCGAGTCGATGGCGTCGAAGACCAGGTCGGCCCCCTGCTCCTTCAGGTCGGCCGCGACGGCACGGAAGTTGGGCAGCGCGAAGTCGACCTGCTCGCTCACCACCTCGTAGCCCTCGGCCTCCAGCCCCCGCTCGACGAGCCGGGCGTAGGCGGCCGAGGCGGCCTGGTTGTACGAGACGACGGCGGCGGTGCGGGCCCCGTGCTCGCGCTTGAAGTAGCGGTAGACCTCGGTGCCGCCGTACTGCTTACCGTTCCACCCCTTGGTGCCGTCGCGGGGCGCGAGGCTGCCGTAGATGCCGTACAGATGCGGATAGGTGTCGTAGGCGGCCCCGATGGGCTGGCCGCCGATGTCGGGCACGCGCGCGCGGGAGACGCGGGAGGCGCCCGCGTAGTCGAGGGCGGTGGTGGCGACGAGCGCCACCACCTTGTCCTCGTCGATCAGTTGGTGCACACAGGTGTTGTTGCCGACACCGCTGCCGCCGTCGTCGCACTCACGGACCTCCACGCGGCGCCCGTCGATGCCCCCGCGCGCGTTGAGCCGGTCGAAATAGGCCTTGGCGCCGTCGCGGGGGCCGACGAAGGTGTCGCCGCCGACCGGGCTGGTGGCGCTGGTGATGATGCCGACGCGGATCGGAGTGCCGCTGCTCCGCGCGGGACTGGCACGCCCCCCTTCGAAGTCGCTCTCCGGCAGCCGGCTGCCGCAGGCCGCGCTCAGGGCGAGCAGCAGCACCGCGGCGACGGCCTCAGCAGCCCGGGAGGGCCGACGCCGACGCATTGCCGCTCAGCGCGACCAGGGCGCACAGCGTGCTGACGGACACCTTCCAGGTGCCGTCGTCCTCGACCGCGGTCCCGGTGGTGTTCGGCAGGGCGGTGGCGCCGTTCATGAGCAGTGCGTACGTCACGGTCGCCTTGGTCGGCGAGGTGAACTCCACCTTGGTGACCTGCGCCTCGACCTGTCCGCCGCGCTCGTCACCGCTGAAGGCCGCCATGACCGGGCCCATCGCCTCGCCGTTCTCCAGGACGGTCTGCTTCTCCTTCGTGGAGGTCTTCGGGTCGAAGAACTTCTCCCAGTTCTCCTTGACCTCCTTCTCGGCCGCCGCCTGGTCGGCGGGGCCACTGGCCGGTGCGCTCGTCTGCGGCGCGCTGGTCGTCGTGTCCGGGGTCGGGGTCATGGACGGGGTCTCGTTCCCGCCGCTGTCGTCGCTGCAGGCCGTGAGGGACGCCGCGAGGACGAACACCACCGCCACCAGCCCTCGGCTGACGTTCCCCCGCCTGAGGTCGCTCCCGAGAACCATCTGGCTCACCACCGGGTGTCGGTCCGGGCCATGAGCGCCCGGTGCTTTCAGGGTCAGCTTCCAGAGGGCATAGTGCAAGCCATTGGCTGACATGGACAGACACATGACACGTGGGAGCCGAGATGCGGACAGGCCGACTGCGGACCGTGCACCCCGTTCTGTGGGCCGGCTGGGCCGCGCTCGCCGCGGGTGCGGTGCTGTGCGTCATCGGCTGGTACGGCGTCTCCGGCGAACGCTATGCCGAACGTCAGCTGCCCTACCTGGCCTCCTGCACGGTCCCCGGCGCCGCGCTGATCATCGCCGGGGCGGTGCTGCTCGCGCACGGCCGCAACACGATCGCCGCGCTGCGCGTGGAGGAGCTGTACGGCCTCCTGGTCGCCACGGAGCCCGCGGACGCCGAGGAGCCCGGCCGGGCCACGGCGCCGATCGCCGTCAGCGGGGACCTGTTGATGGTGCCCGGGGGCACCCTGTGGCACCGCGCGGACTGCCCGCTGGTCTCCGGAAAGGTGGAGGCCGTGCCGGTGGACGCCAAGCTGGTGGCGAGCGGCGAGTTGGGCCCCTGTCCCATCTGTGAGCCCGCCGAAGAGACCGACTGATGTCGTCCCTCACGTACGACCTGACCCTCGCCGGTCTCTCGGTCGGCAGCGCCGCCGCGCTCACCGGAATCGGCCTGATCGTGACGTACCGCGCGACGGGTGTGCTGAATTTCGCGCACGGGGCGATCGCGATGGTGTGCGCGTTCGTGCTGCGGCAGTGCGTGGTGGAGTGGGGCTGGCCCCTGTGGGCGGGCGCCACGCTGACGCTGCTGGTCCTGGCGCCAGGCCTCGGCGTGGTGCTGGAGCGTTTCGTCTTCCGTCCGCTGTCGGTCCTGGGCGGCGACCCGGCGCAGACCCTGGTCGCGTCCATCGGGGTGTTCGTGCTGCTGGTGGGCGGGGCGGCGCTGGTGTGGGGGCAGGGGGCGCGGGACGACGCGCCGGAGCTGGTGTCGGGGGACCCGTGGGGACAGCTCGCCGTGGTGCTGGTGCTGGCCGTGGGGGTCGGGGCGGTGATCCGCTGGACGCGCTTCGGGCGGGAGCTGCGGGCGGTGGTGGACGACCGGCAACTGGCCGTGCTGGGCGGGATCGACGCGGACCGGGTGGCCGCGGCGGGCTGGGCGTTCGGCTCGTTCACGGCGGGCCTGACGGGCGTGCTGCTGGCGCCGTTCGTGCGCCTGGACCCGTACGGTCTGCCGCTGCTGGTCATGGAGGTCGTGGCGGTCGCGGTGGCGGCGCGGATGCGCAGTCTGCCGGTCGCCGTGGTGGTCGCGCTGGGCATCGGGGTGGCGCAGAGCCAGCTGACGCGGCTGCATCCGTCGGGCTGGGGCGAGCCGTTGCTCCAGGCGGTGGGGGCGAACCTGTTCGTGGTCGCGCTGCTCGTCGCCGCGCTCGTGCTGCCCCGCATCGGCACGCGCGACGCGCTCCCGCGCACGGCCACCGCGCGCGTGGCGACGCCGCCGGGTGCGTGGATCGTGGCGGTGGTCCTGTTCCTGCTGCCGCTCGGCTTCGCGGGCTCGGATCTGCATACGTCGGTGCAGGTGCCGGCGCTGGGCGTGGTGCTGCTGTCGCTGGTGGTGGTGACGGGCAGGGGCGGCCAGATCTCGCTGGGCCAGGCGGCGTACGCGGGCCTGGGCGCCCTGTTCACGGCGCTGCTCGCGGCGGGCCGCTTCCCCGGACTGCCCCGCCTTCCCGAACTGGCCGCGCTCGCGGTGGCCGTCGTGCTGGTGGCGCCCCTGGGCCTGCTGACGGGCTGGCCCGCGATCAGCCGCCAGGGCCTGGCGCTGGCCCTGGCCACCTTCGCGGTGGGCGTGGGGGTGAGCCGCTTCGTCTTCGCCCAGCCGTACGCCACCTCGGGGCTGTCGCTGGGCCGCCCGTCGGGCTTCGACGGCGACCGGGCCTACTACGTCCTGGAGTTGGCGCTCCTGGCGGCGGCCCTCCTGGCTACGCGCCTGCTCCGCACCGGCCGTACGGGCAGGGCGCTCGCGGCGATGCGCGACCATGAGGCGGGTGCGTCGGCGGCCGGCGTCCAGGTCCCGTCCCTCAAGCTCCTCGCCTTCGTGGCGGGCGCCGCGCTGGCCGCCCTCGGCGGCGGCATGCTCGGCATGGGCCTGCGCGCCTTCGACCCCGGCGCCTACGACCCCGTCCGCGGCCTGCTGTGGTTCGCCGCCGTGGTGGTCCTGGGCGCCGACAGCACCCTGGGCGCCCTGCTGGCAGCGGCACTTCTGGTGGGCCTGGACGCGGGCGCGAGGGGCGGGATGGCGGCGGCGTTGATCGGCGTACTGGCGGTCCTGGTCGGGCGTTTCCCGGGCGGCCCGTACGAGGCGTTGCGAACAGTGGCGGCGAGACTGCGACTGCGGCGCGGAGCGGTACTGACACCGCTCGGGGAACGGGTGGGGACGAGGCTTGCCGCGGCCGCCGACGGCGCTGCACCCCCACAAGGGCCACCCGCACCCGCCGACGAGACTGTCACGGGTCGTGCGGGTGGGAAACCGAAGGCGCGCCACGACGCGCCCGCACCCACGCTCAAAGCTCGCAACCTGCAAGCCCGCTACGGCAGTTTCACCGCCTTGGACGGAGTCGACCTCGACATCACCCCAGGAACGGTCACCGCGATCATCGGCCCCAACGGCGCGGGCAAGAGCACCCTGTTCCACTGCCTGGCCGGCACGCTCCGCCCCACCAGCGGCAAGATCCTCCTCGGCACCCGGAACATCACCCGCCTCCCCGCCCACGCCCGCACCCGCCTCGGCATCGCCCGCACGTTCCAGCAACTCGCGGTCTTCCCCTCGCTGACGGTGTCCGAAAACGTCCGCGTGGGAGCCGAACAGGGCCATCTCCCCGACCCCACCGCAGTGGAGCGAACCCTCCGGCTCCTCACCCTGGACGGCCCCCTCCGAGACCTCCCCGCCGCCGCCCTCCCCACCGGCACCCTGCGTCGCGTGGAACTCGCCAGAGCCCTCGCCGGCAGCCCCCGGGTCCTGCTCCTCGACGAACCGGCCGCCGGCCTGGACACGGCCGAAGTGACCGCCCTGGCCCGCGTGCTGAAGGCCCTCGCCGCCGACGGCACGGCCCTCCTCGTCGTCGAGCACGACCTCGACCTGGTCGCCGACCTCGCCGACGTCGTGCACGTCATGACGGCGGGCCGCATCGTCGCCTCGGGCCCGCCCGACCACGTCCTGGACACCGCGTGGACGGCCGCCCCGTGACGATCTCCCTGCGCCACGCGCGCGTGCGCTACGGCCCGCTGGAGGCCCTGCACGGCGTCACCCTCACCGCCCCGGGCCCCGGCCTCACCGTCCTGCTGGGCCGCAACGGCAGCGGCCGTACGACCGCCCTGCGCGCCCTCGCCGGCACCGTCCCGCTGTCCGGCGGCGCCGTGGTGTGGGACGGCACCGACGTGACCCGCGTGCCCGCCCACGAGCGCGCCCGGCGCGGCCTGTGCCTGGTCCCGGAGCGGCAGGCGGTGTTCGGCTCGCTCACGGTCCGCGAGAACCTGGCGCTCGCCTCACCGTCGTACGACGCGGCCCTCGACGCCTACCCCCAGCTCACCGCCCTGCTCCCGCGCCGCGCCGGCACCCTCTCCGGCGGCGAGCAGCGCATGCTGGCCCTGTCCCGAGCCCTGCTGGCACGCGCGCGCGTGGTGCTCGTCGACGAACCGGCGCAGGGCATGTCGCCGACGGTCGCGGCCCGTACGTACGAGCTGTTGAGCGGGCTCGACGCCTGCGTGGTCGTCGCCGAGCAGCGGTTGCCGCCCGTCCTGCGCGACGGGACGGCCGTCGTGTACGAACTGCGCCGCGGCACGGTCGTGTTCAGCGGAGAGGCGGCCGAACTGGACCCGCCGACAGGGGCGGACCGAACACGGCCGAGCCCCGGGTAGCGCTCTTCGACGCCTTCGGGATGACCAGCAGCGTGCCCACGTTCAGCCGGTCCGGATCGCCGCCGATCATGTCCTTGTTGGCCTCGTACAGCGCTCGCCAGCCGCCCTGGATGCCGTACTTGCGGGCGATCGCCGAGAGGGTGTCGCCAGGTTTCACCGTGTGCATACGGCCCTTGAGCCCGTACCGCTTCGAACAGACCGGCCAGGCCTCCCAGCCCTGGACGGCCAGCACTTCCTGGGCGACGGCGATCTGCTGCTCGCGGGTGGCGAGGTCCGCGCGCGGGGCGTACTTCAGGCCGCCGAACTCCTCCCAGGTGGGCTGCCAGAACTGCAGTCCGCCGTAGAAGCCGTTGCCGGTGTCGGCGTCCCAGCGCCCGCCGCTCTCGCACAGCGCGACACAGCTCCAGGGCCAGCCGTCGAGGGCACAGGCGTACGGCACGGAAACGGGCGCGGGAGCGGGGGCCGGGGGCGGTGGGACCGCGTACGCCGGGGCGGGCGCCGCTCCGGCGAGCAGACAGACGGCGGCGAGGAGGAGTGTGATCGGCATGCGGTACATCGGCCCACGCTAGGCAGGGCGTCGCGGACCGCCGCCGAGGCACGGCGGAAGGTGCCAGGGGCCCCACCCGGTCGGCGGACCGGCCGGGCGGGGACCCGTGCCCGGGAGGGGGGAGCTTCTCAGAGTTCGAGTCGCTGCCCGGGCACGATCATGTCGGGATCGTCGCCGATGACGGCCTTGTTGGCGGCGTGGATCCGCTGCCAGGTGGTCCCGTGCCGGGCGGCGATGCCGCTCAGCGTGTCTCCCTTGCGGACGGTGTAGTCGCCGCGGGACGCGCTGCGGTCCGTGTGGCTCTGGGAACGCGCCGGCGCCTTCGACGGCTTGGAGGGGGCGGCCTTGGTGGTGGCCGAGCCGGAGGAGACCGAGGGGGCGCTGCCGTATGCCCCGGCCCGGGCGGAGCAGGTGGGCCAGGCGCTCCACCCCTGGGCGCGCTGGACCTTGGTGGCCACGGCGATCTGCTGGGACTTGCTCGCCCTGTCCGCCGTCGCCGCGTAGGCGCCGCCGCCGTACGCGCGCCAGGTGGAGGCGGAGAACTGAAGGCCGCCGTAGTAGCCGTTGCCGGTGTTGATGTGCCAGTTGCCGCCGCTCTCGCACTGGGCGATGCGGTCCCACACTCCGTCGTCCGCCGCCGCGGCGTTGCCGGTCGCGGCCAGCAGTCCGAGAGGGGCGAGCAGGGCCGCCCCGGCGAGAACCGCCGTCGTACGCGTCTTACGAACGTTGTCGCGAGTGGTATCGGCACATTCGGACATGTGATTCCCTCTCGAAGGACCCGGGGTCCCCCAAGGCGGGGCGCGCTCCCTGCGCAGGGGCAGGGTCGTCGCGCTCCGCCCCGTCCGCCGGAGGCTGGTGCTGCGAGCCGGCTGTGGTGCGGCCGGCGGACGAACCCGAGCGGTGCTCGTTGCACACGGCCGAGGAATCTATGGAGGGCGACCGCCCGGTATCAACCAACTGCTTGTCACTCCAGGCCAGTTCGCCGTTACCGCGGGTATCGACTTTTTTCGGCCACCCACTTCATTCGCCGATTTCCTGATTTGTCGACCAGTCGGCCTGATGACCTGTGACCCACTTCACGCAACCAACTTCCTTGGATTTCCTAGCAATTGACGTTGAGTGCCCGATTCCGGACCCGGCGTGACCCTGTGCGCCGGATGGTTCGATTCCGTTCGCTCTGGAGCGTGACTCCCGCCACAGATCACCCGTTGTCTTCTTCATGAGCCCGGGACCCACCCGGGCACCGCTTCCCGAGGGAGTCACCCGTGCCGCGCATGCTCGACGTCAGCGACGAGGTTCGCGCCGAGATCGGCGACGATGAGGCCGACCGGCTGCTCGCCGGAGAGAACGCCCCCGGCAGTTACGACTGCACGTCCTGCCGCACCCCGGGCGACTCCGAAGCGGAGCGCACCAGCACCGTTCTGTTCATCGGCGACGAGACCGCCGTCCTCGCCTTCGCCCACGCCACCTGTCTGCCCTCGCAGATCGTCCAGGTCACCGAGGAGCAGCTCCAGGGAGCCGTGCGCTCCATCAGCGGCGACCGTGTCGACGCCGACCCCGAGAAGGTCGTACCCGAGCAGGCGGTGCTCGGCGTCACCAGCGGACTCGTGCTGATCGTCGGGGAGTTGCACCCGGCGCTCGTGGTCGAACCGACGGCCCCCATCGTGCGCCCCGGCTCGACCGACACCGGCGACGACTTCCTGCCGCTCCTCATCGAGCAGGGGTTCATGCCGGTGAGCGAACTCACGGAGGTGCCGCCGGTGCTGCACGGGTGGTCGGTGCTGCTGGCGATGGGCCAGCTGCACGCGGTACTTCAGCCGTCGGCCACCGGCGGGCAGCCGGTCGCGTGGTGGCAGGCGCATCAGCCGCTCCAGGTGACCGAGAGCTGGCGGGCCGCCGCGAACAAGCACCAGCAGGTGCTGATGTTCGCGGCGCCGGTGGGCTCGATCGGGCGTCAGCCGCGCGAGGATCTGCTGCGGGACGCGATCGACAAGGCTGCGGCGAACGGGAAGTTGGTTGCCTCGGCGCTGCCGCTTGCGGGGACGTGATATCGACTGATGGGCGGGGGCCGCTCGTTCGTCGGCGACTGCGGGTGGTACGTGGTTGCTCGCGCAGTTCCCCGCGCCCCTAAAGGGCGCTCCCGGGACCGCATCTCATGATGCTTGGTGTCGTTTGGACATACGTGCACACCTACGACGTTCCCCGCCGCCAGTCCTACCAGTCGATCCCGTCCTCGCGGCCGACTCCGGACCCGCTGTGCGGCCCATCGGCCACGCCGATCTACGACGCGCTCTACGCCGAGTACGTCAAGTCGTTCCGCTCGCTGCCGGGTGACCGCAGTGGCGAGGAGGAGCTGGGGTTCACCGCGTTCGGGAGCCTTTCGCAGGACTCGTACGGCGGTCACCGGCCGGGGTCGTTCAGCAGCTCGTACAGCGCCTACAGCGCGGGCGCGCACAGTGCCCGCGTCGGGCAGCAGCAGTCGCAGTGGCAGCGCGTCGGGCAGATCGGGCAGCACGGCACGATGGTGCAGCAGGTGCCGGCGCTGCCACCCGGCCCGCGGCGCGGCTTCTGACGAGACACAGGAAGGGCGGCCCCCGACGGGGGCCGCCCTTCCTGTGTCTCCGCGCCTACTTCTTCTTCGCGCCGCGCTTCTCCCGCACCCGCACCGAGATATGGATCGGGGTGCCCTCGAAGCCGAACTCCTCGCGCAGCCGGCGCTCGATGAAGCGGCGGTAGCCCGCCTCGATGAAGCCGGAGGCGAAGAGCACGAACCGCGGGGGCTTGGTGCCGGCCTGGGTGCCGAAGAGGATGCGGGGCTGCTTGCCGCCGCGGATCGGGTGCGGGTGGGCGGCGACCAGCTCGCCGAGGAAGGCGTTCAGGCGGCCCGTCGGAACACGCGTCTCCCAGCCGGCGAGCGCGGTCTCGATCGCCGGGACCAGCTTCTCCATGTGTCGGCCGGTGCGCGCCGAGACGTTGACCCGGGGCGCCCAGGCGACCTGGGCGAGCTCGGTCTCGATCTCCCGCTCCAGGTAGTAGCGGCGCTCCTCGTCGAGGGTGTCCCACTTGTTGTAGGCGACGACGATCGCACGGCCCGCGTCCACCGCCATGGTCACGATGCGCTGGTCCTGCACCGAGATGGACTCGGAGGCATCGATCAGGATGACCGCCACCTCGGCCTTCTCGACGGCGGCCGCGGTGCGCAGCGAGGCGTAGTAGTCGGCGCCCTGCTGGAGGTGGACGCGCTTGCGGATGCCGGCGGTGTCGACGAACTTCCAGGTGACTCCGCCGAGTTCGATGAGCTCGTCGACCGGGTCACGGGTGGTGCCCGCCATCTCGTTGACGACGACGCGCTCCTCGTTGGCCACCTTGTTCAGCAGCGAGGACTTGCCGACGTTCGGGCGGCCGATGAGGGCGATACGGCGCGGGCCGCCCACCGCGGTGCCGAAGGTCTGCTCGGGGGCCTCCGGCAGGGCCTCCAGAACGGCGTCCAGCATGTCGCCGGTGCCACGGCCGTGCAGCGCGGAGATGGGGTGCGGCTCACCGAGGCCGAGGGCCCACAGGTAGGCCGCGTCGGACTCACCGCTCTGGCCGTCGACCTTGTTGGCGGCCAGCACCACGGGCTTGCCGGCCTTGCGCAGCAGTCGTACGACCGCCTCGTCGGTGTCGGTCGCACCGACCTTGGCGTCGACGACGAACACGACCGCGTCGGCGGCCTCGATCGCGTACTCGGCCTGCGCGGCCACGGAGGCGTCGATGCCGAGGACGTCCTGCTCCCAGCCGCCGGTGTCGACGACCTTGAAGCGCCGGCCCGCCCACTCTGCCTCGTAGGTGACGCGGTCGCGGGTGACGCCGGGCTTGTCCTCGACGACGGCCTCGCGACGGCCGATGATGCGGTTCACCAGAGTCGACTTGCCGACGTTCGGGCGGCCGACGACGGCGAGCACCGGGAGCGGCCCATGACCGGCCTCCTCGATCGCGCCCTCGACGTCCTCGACGTCGAAACCCTCCTCCGCGGCGAGCTCCATGAAGTCCGCGTACTCGGCATCGCCAAGCGCTCCGTGGTCGTGCTGCTCGCCCGAGCCGTCGGAGTGGATGTGGTCGTTCATGAAGTCCGTACCTCGTCGTTCATCGTGGTGATCGGTGGACCTCCCGGTTTCTCCGGTTTGATCCACTACTTAGTGTCGCCTAGCGCCCGGTCAGGCGCCTGGCGTTTTCCAGGTGCGCGGTGAGCTGCTTCTGGATGCGCTCGGTCGCCTCGTCGAGCGCCTTGCGGGTACGCCGCCCGCTGCCGTCGCCCGCTTCGAACGGGTCACCGAAGACCACGTCGACACGGCTGCGCAACGGAGGCAGCGCCTTTATCAACCGTCCAGGCCGGTCGGAACTTCCCAGCACGGCGACCGGGACGATCGCGGCGCCGCTGCGGACGGCGAAGTACGCGAGCCCGGCGCGCAGCGCGGCGAAGTCGCCCTCACCGCGGGTGCCCTCCGGGAAGATCCCGAGGACACCGCCGGCCGAGAGCACGTCCAGGGCCTGGGTGATGGCCGTGCGGTCGGTGCCCGACCGGTCGACCTTGACCTGTCCGATGCCGAGCAGGAACGGGTCGAGCGGGCCGATGAACGCTTCCTTCTTGATCAGGAAGTGCGCCGGCCGGGGTGCGACACCCATGACCATGGGGCCGTCGATGGCGTGGGAGTGGTTGACGGCGAAGATCACCGGGCCGGTCGCGGGCACCTTCCAGGCGCCCAGCACCCGCGGCTTCCACAGCCCGTACATCAGGCCGACGCCGATACGCCGCCCGACCTCGGCTCCCCGCTCCGAAGGCACGGTCACTTCCCGGCCCGCTTCTCCTCGACGAGGGTGACGACACACTCGATGACCTGGGTCAGCGTGAGCTCGGTGGTGTCCACCTCGACCGCGTCACCGGCCTTGGCGAGCGGCGAGGTCTTCCGGCTGGAGTCGGCCGCGTCCCGCTTGACCAGGGCCTCGCGGGTGGCGTTGACGTCCGCGCCCTTCAGCTCACCGCTGCGCCGGGCGGCACGCGCCTCCGGGGAGGCGGTGAGGAAGATCTTGAGGTCGGCGTCGGGCAGCACGGTCGTACCGATGTCACGGCCCTCGACGACGATGCCCCGCTCCGCCGAGGCGGCGATCGAGCGCTGCAACTCGGTGATCCGCGCCCGCACCTCCGGCACCGCGCTCACCGCGCTGACCTTGGAGGTGACCTCCTGGGTGCGGATCGGACCGGCGACGTCGGTGCCGTCGACGGTGATCGTCGGGTCGGCCGGGTCGGTGCCGGAGACGATCTCCGCCTTGCCGGCGACGGCGGCGATCGCGGTCGGGTCCTCGATGTCGATCCCGTTGGTCACCATCCACCACGTGATCGCCCGGTACTGGGCGCCGGTGTCCAGGTAGCTCAGACCGAGCTGCGCCGCGACAGCCTTCGACGTGCTCGACTTGCCGGTGCCGGAGGGACCGTCGATGGCGACGATCACGGGCTGGGCGGCGCCGTTTTCCACGGGAGGACACCTTCCTGGTGCGGTGTGGTGGGGAGAGCGGGGCGCGATGGGGCCCCGCACAAGGGTACTGGCTCGCCGACGGCCTCTTTACTGGCGGATGGCCCAGCCGCGCTCCCGCAGGGCCGCCGTCAGGACCGGCGCCGTCTGCGGTTCCACCATCAGCTGCACCAGACCCGCCTGTTGCCCGGTCGCGTGCTCGATGCGCACGTCCTCGATGTTGATCCCGGCCCGTCCCGCGTCCGCGAAGATACGGGCCAGCTGGCCGGGCTGGTCGTCGATGAGGACGGCGACGACCTCGTACGTGCGCGGGGCGGACCCGTGCTTGCCGGGCACACGCACCTGGCCCGCGTTCCCGCGCCGAAGCACGTCCTCGATGCCCACGGCGCCCTCGCCGCGCTTGGCCTCGTCGGAGGACTGCAGGGACCGCAGCGCCCGCACCGTCTCCTCGATGTCGGCGGCGACGTCGGTGAGCAGGTCGGCGACCGGACCGGGGTTCGCGGAGAGGATGTCGATCCACATCCGGGGGTCGGACGCGGCGATCCGGGTCACATCACGGATGCCCTGGCCGCACAGTCGTACGGCGGCCTCCTCGGCGTTCTCCAGGCGCGCGGCGACCATGCTCGACACCAGGTGGGGCATGTGCGAGACGAGGGCGACGGCGCGGTCGTGGGCGTCGGCGTCCATCACGACCGGTACGGCACGGCAGTGCGAGACCAGTTCCAGGGCGAGGTTCAGCACCTCGGTGTCGGTGTCCCGGGTCGGCGTCAGCACCCAGGGGCGGCCCTCGAAGAGGTCGCCGGTCGCGGCCAGCGGGCCGGACTTCTCGCGGCCGGACATGGGGTGCGTGCCGATGTAGGCAGCCAGGTCGAGGCCGAGCGCCTCCAGCTCGCGGCGCGGTCCGCCCTTGACGCTGGCCACGTCGATGTAGCCGCGGGCCACGCCCCGGCGCATGGCGTCGGCGAGCACCGCGGCCACATGGGCGGGCGGGGCGGCGACGATCGCGAGGTCGACGGGCCCCTCGGGCGCCTCGTCGGTGCCGGCGCCGAGCGCGGCGGCGGTGCGGGCCTGCTCGGGGTCGTGGTCGGTCAGGTGGACCTGGACGCCCCGGCCGACCAGCGCCAGCGCGGCGGACGTGCCGATGAGGCCGGTGCCGATGACGAGTGCGGTTCTCACTGGGCAATGTCCTTGCGCAGGGCGGCCGCGGTGCCCAGGTAGACGTGGTTGATCTCGGTACGGGAGCGGTCGGACTCTATGTGCGCGAGGATCCGCACGACGCGGGGCATGGCGCCCTCGATGTCGAGTTCCTGGGCGCAGATCAGCGGGACGTCCACGATGCCGAGCTTGCGGGCGGCGGCCGCCGGGAAGTCGCTGTGCAGGTCCGGCGTGGCCGTGAACCAGATGCTGATCAGGTCGTCCGCGGTGAGGTCGTTCCGCTCCAGGACGGCGGTGAGCAGCGCTCCGACCTGCTCGTCCATGTGACCGGCTTCGTCCCGTTCGAGTTGGACGGCGCCCCGGACCGCTCGTACCGCCACGGCTCTGCTCCTCGCTGATGTACGGCTCTTGGTGCATCCAGCCTAGTCAGCCCGCGTCGGGCCGGTGTGTGCCGCCCGCCCGCTGAGACACCTACAGGTTCTGCCGCCTGGCGAGCTCGTCGAGGCCGGCCGGCACCTGTCCGCCCGGCGTCAGTCGGTCGACTGCCTGCGGCAGCACCTGGGCCAGCTCGTCCGCGGCCTTGTCCGGGGAGACGCCCGTCTTGTCGGCGACCTGCTGGAGGGTGTCGTCGGGCAGTGCCTGCTGGATCTGCGCGCCGGTCACGGACTGGTTGGCGCCGGTACCGACCCAGGAGTCCTTCTGTTCGGCGAGGCCCGACCTGGCGAGCGTGTCGAGCAGCCCGCCGAGCGGGTTGTTGCCGTGGCCGCCCTGTTTGCCGAGCGCGGAGAGCAGCGCGCCGAGCATGTCGGCCCCGCCTCCCTTGCCGCCTCCGAGAAGCCCCCCGAGCAGTCCCCCTATGTCGTTGCCCGCCATGTCATGCCTTTCACGAGGCGCCGGATCCTTGCCAATGTCACCCGGACTGCCCCATTCCGCTACCTGGGACGAGAACGCGCCCGTGCGCCTCTGGACTCAAGGCCCCGGGTCCGCTCTCATGGCAGGAAGCTCGCCTCGGGGGAGGCCCGTAATGAAGCGTTCCGGACCGCTGTTCACCCTTCTCGCGGGTCTGCTGGTGGGCCTGTTCATGCTGTCGCTGAACGCGACCACAGGTGAGAAGACCACGTCGTCATCGGTGCAGGAGTCACCGAGCACGAAGGCGTCGCCGAGCCCGACTCCCACGCGGACGAGCCCCTCTCCTTCTCCTTCGCCGTCGAAGGTGCCCGTCCCGGACGCCGACTACGCGGGCCGCACCGACGACGACTCCTCCGCGATCGCCGTGACCGTGCGCGACCGCCGGGCGATCGCGTACTTCTGCGACGGCCGGGACAAGGAGTCGTGGCTCAAGGGCGACGTCGAGGACGACGGCACCATGAAGCTCACCGCCAAGGACGGCGCGCGACTGAACGGCACCCTCAAGGAGGGCAAGCGGATCAGCGGCACCGTCGACATCGGTGGCGGGCACTACACCTTCACCGCCGACAAGGCGATCAAGCCGTCCGGCCTGTACCGGGCGACGGCCACCGTGCGCGACGCGAAGTTCGACGGCGGCTGGATCGTGCTGAAGGACGGCAGCCAGGTCGGCATCCTCAAGAAGGACGGCAAGCCCTCCCCCGCACCCGAGATCGACCCGGAGACCGGTGTGGTGACGGTCGACGGACAGCAGCTCACGGCCCGCCCCGTCACCCCCTGAACTCCAGTCCGTACGAGGGAGCCGCCATGACCGTCGACCCGAACGCCGCCACCCAGGGATTCCCCTCTCCCCAGCCCCCCGAGCCACGGCAGAGCCCGGCCCGCTATCTGGTCCCCGCGCTGGTCGCCGCCGCGGTGGCGGTCGCCCTCGGGGTGTACGGCAAGGTCCACGACCCGGCGGGGACCGCCTTCAACCTCGCCGGTTTCAGCAGTACGGGCGCGGTGAAGTCCTGGATGGCGACGGTCGCGATCTTCTTCGCCGTCGTCCAGTTCTTCTCGGCGCTGATGATGTACGGCAGGCTGCCGGGTCCGAGCTGGTCAGGGGTGCTGCACCGCTGGTCGGGCCGGGTGGCGTTCCTGGTGTCGGTGCCGGTGGCGGTGCACTGTCTGTACGCGCTGGGCTATCAGACGTACGAAACGCGCGTTTTCTGGCACTCCCTCCTGGGTTGCTTCTTCTTCGGCGTATTCAGTGCCAAGATGCTGCTGCTCCGCTCGGAGCGACTCCCCAACTGGCTGCTGCCGATCGTCGGCGGACTCGTCTTCACCGCGCTCACGATCGTCTGGCTGACCTCCGCCCTCTGGTTCTTCCGCACCTTCGGAGTGACTACATGACGACTCACGGCCCGACGCGACGCACGGTCCTCCTCGCGACGGGCGCCGCCGCGTTCACCGTCGGCTGCGGCGAGTACGGCGACGAAGGCGACAGCGACTCCGGGTCCGACACGGTCGAGGCCTCCGCCGGTCAGGAGCTGGCCAAGACCAGCGACATCCCGGTCGGCGGCGGCACGATCTTCAAGGACGAGAAAGTCGTCGTCACCCAGCCGAAGGAGGGCGAGTTCAAGGCCTTCAGCAACATCTGCACCCACCAGCAGTGCCCGGTGGCCAATGTCGACGGCGGCACCATCAACTGCACCTGCCACGGCAGCAAGTTCAGCATCACGGACGGCTCGGTGGAGAACCCGCCGGCGACCCAGCCGCTGGCCGAGAAGCAGATCACGGTCAAGGGCGACTCGATCCAGCTGGCCTAGTCCCACAGGGCGCCGAGCGTCGCCAGTTCGCTCTGGTACTCGATCCGGTCCGCCCACTCGGCGGGCCATACGTCGACCCCGTGATACGCCCCCGCGAAGGCCCCCGCCAGACAGGCGATCGAGTCGGAGTCCCCTGCCGTGCAGGCGGCCCGCCGCAGGGCCGTCACCGGCTCGTCGACGAACAGCAGGAAGCACAGCAGCCCGGTCGCCAGCGCCTCCTCGGCGATCCACCCCTCGCCCGTCGCCAGACACGGATCGGTCTCCGGGGACACCGAACGGACCGCCTCCTGAAGCCTGTTGAGGATCTCCAGGCACTCGTCCCAGCCCCGAGCGATGAAGTGCTCCGGCGTCGGGTCCTGGCTGCGGGTCCACAGGTCGCCGAGCCAGCGGTGGTGGTAGCGGGTGCGGTTCTCCACGGCGTACGACCGCAGCAGCCCGACCAGTCCGGTCGGCTCGGCGCCCTGGGCGAGCAGCCGTACGGCGTGCGCGGTCAGGTCGGACGCGGCGAGCGCGGTGGGGTGACCGTGGGTGAGCGCGGACTGCAACTGGGCGGCGCCGGAGCGCTGTTCGTCGCTGAGGCCGGGGACCAGACCGACGGGGGCGACGCGCATGTTGGCGCCGCAGCCCTTGGAGTGGATCTGGCTGGCGTCCTGCCAGAGAGCGGTGCGCTCCAGCAACTCGCAGGCCCTGAGGCAGGTGTTGCCCGGGGCCCGGTTGTTCTCCGGGGAGCGGTTCCACGCGATGAACTCCTGCCGCAGAGGCTCCACCATCCCCTCGAGCGAGAGCACTCCACGGTCGGTCGCGGTCCGCAGCCCCCGCCCCACCGCCAACGTCATCTGCGTGTCGTCCGTGACGATCGCCGGCCTCGGCAGCTCCATCTCCCGCCACGGCCCGCACTTGGCGAGGATCGACGGCACGTCGTTGAACTCGGTCGGGAAGCCCAGCGCGTCCCCCAGGGCGAGCCCCAGCAGGGCCCCCGTGGCGGCGCGCTTCCTGACGGTCGTGGCGGTCATGCGGGACGTCCTTCCCGAGGTGTTCGCAGCAGAGGCGGATGAAGCGTCGTCGCAGCGCCCGCGCGGTAGAGCGCGGCCGGTTTGCCGCGGCCGCCGGTCAGTCGCGCGGCGCCCGGGACCGGTTCGACGAAGCCGGGCGTGGCGAGCACCTTGCGGCGGAAGTTGGGGCGGTCGAGGGCGGTGCCCCAGACGGTCTCGTAGACCTGCTGGAGCTCGCCGAGCGTGAACTCCGGTGGGCAGAAGGCGGTGGCGAGGCAGGTGTACTCGAGCTTGGCGCCGACGCGTTCCTGGGCGTCGGCCAGGATCCGGTCGTGGTCGAAGGCGAGCGGCCGGGCCTTGTCGTACGGCACCCAGCGGGCGTCGGCCGCGTCGCTGCCGCCGTGCGGCTCGGGCGGGTCCGGCAGCAGTGCGGCGAAGGCGACGGACACGACCCGCATCCGGGGGTCGCGGTCGGGCTCGCTGTAGGTCCGCAGCTGTTCCAGGTGCAGTCCGGAGACGTCCGACAGCCCGGTCTCCTCGGCGAGTTCACGCCGGGCGGCCGTCTCGGCGGACTCGTCCGGCTGCACGAAGCCGCCGGGCAACGCCCAGTGCCCGGCGTAGGGCTCCTGTCCGCGCTCCACGAGCAGGACGTGCAGAGCGCCCTCGGTGACGGTGAGGACGGCGAGATCGACGGTGACGGCGAAGGGCTCGTAGGCGTACTTGTCGTATGCGGCCACGTGCACCCACCCCCTTAATAGTCATTGAGACTATAAAGTCGCCGGATGGGATCGCACAACCCGGGTAACCGCACCGCATGGGCGAGATCCTGGTGGGCACGTGTTCATGGACGGACCCCGCGTTGACCGGCAGCGGCTGGTATCCGCCGGGGCGACGGGACGCCGAGGGGCGGTTGCGGCACTACGCCGAGCGGTTCCCGGTCGTCGAGGTCGACTCGGCGTACTACGCGGTGCCCGGCGAGCGCACCAGTCGGCAGTGGGTGGAGCGGACGCCACCGGGCTTCGTCTTCGACGTCAAGGCGTTCTCGCTGCTCACCGGGCATCCGACCCGGAGTTCCGCGATGCCGGACGGACTGCCGGCCGAGCCCGGGAACCCGGCGGTGCTGGACGAGGTGTGGGCGCGGTTCACCGAGGGGATCGAGCCCCTTCGGGCGGCCGGACGGCTCGGCAGTGTGCTCTTCCAGTTCCCGCCGTGGTTCCGGCCCGGACAGCGGGCCGGGGCGTTCCTGCGGGAGTGCGCCGAGCGGACCGCCGGGTGGCCGGTCGCCGTGGAGTTCCGGCATCCCGGCTGGTGGCGCAAGGAGTGGGCGGACGTGACCGTCGCACTCCTCGCCCGGTACGGCATGACCACGGTGGCCGTCGACATGGCGCAGACACTGCCCTCCTCCATCCCGCCCGTGGCTCCGGTCACCTCGCCGCGGCTGTCCGTCGTCCGCTTCCACGGTCGCAGTGCCGCCTGGGGATCGGGCAGCAAGGAGGACCGTTTCCGGTACGAGTACGGCGAGGACGAACTCGCCGAGTGGCTGCCCCGGTTGCGCTCGCTCGGCGGGCGGGCCGAGCAGCTCCACGTCCTGTTCAACAACTGCTGCGGCACCGCGGCCGTCCGCGCCGCGGAGACGATGCGGCGCCTGCTGGCCCGCGACGCTCGGCCCTGGACGCCCGACGACAGCACGCCGACCGCCGCCGCGCGGAGCGCGGGCCCGCAGCCGTCGGGGAGGGCGGCTCGGGAGTCATAGCCGCCGAAGCCTCCGCCGGACTCACCCCGGCAAGGAATCGCGCCGCCCCAGGAAGGCCAGCAGCCGGACGTCGGGCGGCGCGCAGGGCGGTACGGCGACCGGCTCCGCGAACCGCACCCCGCGGTCCTCCTCCGTGACCACGCACCGCGCGATGGGCAGCAACTCGGCCGCGAGGGCGACCGGGAAGGGCCGGGGCCGCCCGCAGGCCTGCGCCACGTCCCAGCCGTGCACGGCGATCTCGACCGCGCCGACCGCGCCCATCACCCGTACGTCCAGCGGCCGTTCTGCGACCCGGACCAGATCACGGGGACCGGCCGCCCAGGCACCGAGCACGGCGCACGCGCGCGTACGGAAGCCGCACACGCGGTCGCTCTGCGGCAGCAGCCCGATCCGCCCGCCGGTCAGCCCCTCGTGCAACGCGTCCAGGGAGTCGTCGAGGTGCGCGAGCAGTTCCCCCAGATCCCACGCGGCACAGGGCGTGGCCCGGCCCATCCCGGCAGCGCCCGTCGCGGCCACGCTCCCCAGCGCGTACGCGAGCGAGCGCTCCAGCAGCTCCCCCGGGTTCACGACAGCACCCCGGCCGGCCCCGGGACAACCCCCGCCAAGGCCCTCAGCGGCTCCCCAGGCGTCTCTGACGGCCCTCCGGGCCCGGAGGGCAGCGGACGCCGCGCGTGGCTCTCCAGGGCCGCCAGACACCCGCTGGTGGCGATCCGGTCCGGCCCGGTCCGCAAGGACGCCCGGCCCTCGTACCTGTCGTAGGCCCGCCGGGCCCGTAGACCCGTCGTCGTGGCGATCATGCCCGCTCCCCTCGTCCGTGTGGGGTACAGACCGGCGGGAGCGCGAAAACGAATCGGCCGGCCCCGGAGAAGAATCCGGAACCGGCCGTCGTACCGAGAAAACAGCGAGACCTAGAGGTCGACTTCCTTCATCAGCATGCCGACCTCGGTGTTGGACAGCCGCCGCAGCCAGCCCGACTTCTGGTCGCCCAGGGTGATCGGACCGAAGGCGACCCGCACCAGCTTGTCGACCGGGAAGCCGGCCTCCGCCAGCATGCGGCGCACGATGTGCTTGCGGCCCTCGTGGAGGGTGACCTCGACCAGGTAGTTCTTGCCGGTCTGCTCGACGACCCGGAAGTGGTCCGCCTTCGCGTACCCGTCCTCCAACTGGATGCCGTCCTTGAGCCGCTTGCCCAGGTCGCGCGGGATCGGGCCCACGATGTGCGCGAGGTAGACCTTCTTCACGCCGTACTTGGGGTGGGTCAGCCGGTGGGCCAGCTCGCCGTGGTTGGTGAGCAGGATGACGCCCTCGGTCTCGGTGTCGAGCCGGCCGACGTGGAAGAGGCGCGTCTCACGGTTGGTGACGTAGTCGCCGAGGCACTGCCGGCCCTCGTTGTCCTCCATCGTGGAGACGACGCCGGCCGGCTTGTTCAGCGAGAAGAACTGGTACGACTGCGTCGCGACGGTCAGGCCGTCGACCTTGACCTCGTCCTTCTCCGGGTCGACGCGCTTGCCCTGCTCCAGGACGATCTCGCCGTTGACCTCGACGCGCGCCTGCTCGATGAGCTCCTCGCAGGCCCGCCGGGAGCCGTAGCCCGCGCGCGCGAGGATCTTCTGGAGCCGCTCGCCCTCCTGCTCGGCGCCCGGGAAGGTCTTGGGGAGCTTGACGTCCTTCTTGTTCGCGTACCGCTCGCGGTTGCGCTCCTCGGCCCGCGCCTCGTACTCGCGGGAGGTCGCCGGGACCCAGCGGCCGCGTCCGGTGCCCTGGCCCTGCTTGGGTCCGCCCTTGGCGCCTCCGCGCGCGGAGGCGCCGCGACCCGACTTCGGGCCCTCGGGGGAGGCGCCCGGCCCTACGTCGTAGCGCCGCTCCTCCGGGCGGGGGTTCTTCGGCCGGCCGCCCTGCTTGTCGTCGCGGGAGTTGCCGGCACCACGGTAATTACCGCGGCCACCGCTGTTCCCGCCGCGGCCGCCGCTGTTGCCACCACGGCTCCCGCCGTTGTTTCCGCTGCTGTTCCTGCCGCTGCTGCTTCGCATCAAATTTCCGTCTAGTCGTCTGCGTCGTGTCCATCCGGCGCATCAGGAGCGTCCGGATCGAACGACGGAACCCCTTCCAGCGTCTCGGCCTCGATCGCCTCCGCCTCGGGGAGGAAGGGCGCGAGCTCCGGGAGCTCGTCCAGGCCCCGTAGGCCCATCCGCTCCAGAAAGTAGTTCGTCGTCACGTACAGGATCGCACCTGTTTCGGGTTCCGCGCCCGCCTCCTGGACCAGACCGCGCTGGAGCAGGGTCCGCATGACCCCGTCACAGTTGACTCCGCGTACGGCTGAGACCCGGCTGCGGCTCACCGGCTGGCGGTAGGCGACGACGGCCAGGGTCTCCAGTGCCGCCTGGGTGAGCCGGGCCTGCTGCCCGTCCAGCACGAAGCCCTCGACGGCCGCCGCGAACTCGGGCCGGCTGTAGAAACGCCAGCCCCCGGCGATCAGCCGCAGCTCGAACCCGCGCCCCTGGACCCTGTACTCGTCGGCCAGCTCCCGCAGCGCGTCCGCGATCTGCCGTTTGGGCCGCTGGAGGATCTTCGCGAGGTGTTCCTCGGTGGCGGGCTCGTCCACGACCATGAGGACGGCCTCCAGGGCGGGCTTGAGATCGAGGTCGGCGACGGTGCGCGACCCGGCCGGGGCCTCGGTGGTCTCCTCGCTCACGCCTTGTCCTCCTTGGGCGGCTCGGGCGGTCGGTCGAACTCGTCTGTCACCATCGGCTCGGCGTCACCCTCCCCGCCGGTCCACCGCACGATGAGATCACCGAGGGCGGTCTCCTGGTCGAGCGCGACGGCCTTCTCCCGGTAGAGCTCCAGCAGCGCCAGGAATCGCGCTACGACGGTGAGGGTGTCGTCGGTGTCCTCGACCAGCGTGCGGAAGCTGGCCTCGCCGAGCTCCTTCAGCCGGGCCACGACGATCCCGGCCTGCTCCTGCACGCTGACCAGCGGCGCGTGGATGTGATCGACATACACCTGCGGCTTGGGTCTGGGCTGCATCGCCTTCACGGCGAGCTTCGCGAACCCCTCCGGGCCGATGCTGATGACGACCTCGGGCAGCAGCTCGGCGTGGTGCGGTTCGAGGCCGACGGTACGGGGGTAGCGGCGGGACTCCTCGTCGAGGCGGTGGTTGAAGATGTCGGCGATCTGTTTGTACGCGCGGTACTGGAGCAGCCGCGCGAACAGCAGGTCCCGCGCTTCGAGGAGCGCGAGGTCGGCCTCGTCCTCGACCTCGGCGCTGGGCAGCAGCCGGGCGGCCTTGAGGTCGAGGAGCGTGGCGGCGACCACGAGGAACTCGGTCGTCTGGTCCAGGTCCCAGTCCGGCCCCATCGCCCTGATGTGCGCCATGAACTCGTCGGTCACCTTGGACAGGGCGACCTCGGTGACGTCCAGTTTGTGCTTGGAGATGAGCTGGAGGAGGAGGTCGAAGGGGCCCTCGAAGTTGGCGAGCCGGACCTTGAAGACGCCGTCGCCGACTTCCTCGGGTTCTGCGGGGGCCTCACGAGGAGGGGTCTCGGGCTCCGGATCGGGTTCCGGTACGACGACCTCGGGCTCCTCGGCCTCAGCGACCGGCTCGCTCTCCGGTTCGACCCGCAGAGCGCCCCGCCCCAGCGCACGCCGACGACCGGCAGGCGCGCCGGGGCTGGGAACGTCGTTCGAGGTCATCGCCCCGCAGGCTACCGCTACCGCCCGCGCAGCCGGCGTACGAGGATGCTCGCGTCTCCCCGGGACTCCAGATCGGCCAGCACCACGGCGACCGCCTCGCGGACGATCCGCCCGCGGTCGACGGCCAGCCCGTGCTCGCCACGGAGCACCAGACGGGCGTGCTCCAGATCCATGAGTTCCTCGGCGGAGACGTACACGGTGATCTTCTCGTCGTGCCGCTCCCGCCCGCTGGGGCGGCGCGAGGGCGCCCGTCCGCCGCGCTGCTTGCGCGGCGCCGCGGCAGAACCTTCCTGCGCGTCCTGACGTCGCCCGGAGCGGTCCGCGGCCGCGTCCCGGCTGCGGGACTCCCCGGCCGCGGCCGGTTCCGTGGCCACGTGTTCCGCCCCGTCGCCGTCGCCGCCCTGAGCGGGCACCGACTGCGGCGCGTCCTCGGACGACACGGCCGCGGACCCGTCGCTCTCCCCCGCGGGTGCGGGCACCCGGGCTTCGCCGTTGGCCCCCCGCCGCGGAGTGGACGGCTGGAGCGCCATTCCCCCTGTCGTACGGAAGAGTTCGTCGGCCCCCGGCAGACTCACTCGGCGTGACACCGGGCGAGCACCTCCCTGGCGAGCTGACGGTAGGCGGCGGCGCCGACGGAGTTGGAGGCGTACGTGGTGATCGGCTCACCGGCGACCGTGGTCTCCGGGAAGCGGACCGTGCGCCCGATGACCGTGTGGTAGACGTGGTCGTCGAACGCCTCGACGACACGCGCGAGCACCTCACGGCTGTGCACGGTGCGCGAGTCGTACATGGTGGCGAGGATCCCGTCGAGCTCCAGCTCCGGGTTGAGCCGCTCCTGGACCTTCTCGATGGTCTCCGTCAGCAGGGCGACACCACGCAGCGCGAAGAACTCACACTCCAGTGGCACTATCACCTTGTGCGCGGCCGTCAGGGCGTTGACCGTGAGCAGACCCAGTGAAGGCTGGCAGTCGATCACGATGTAGTCGTAGTCGGCCATGAGCGGCTTCAGGGCCCGCTGCAATGTCGACTCGCGGGCGACCTCGGAGACCAGCTGGACCTCCGCCGCCGACAAGTCGATATTGCTCGGCAGCAGGTCCATGTTGGGAACCGCGGTCTTCAGCAGGACCTCGTCGGCCGCCATGCCCCGCTCCATGAGCAGGTTGTAGACGGTGAGGTCGAGCTCCATCGGGTTGACACCGAGGCCCACCGACAGCGCGCCCTGCGGGTCGAAGTCCACGAGCAGCACGCGGCGTCCGTACTCCGCGAGCGCGGCACCCAGGTTGATGGTCGACGTGGTCTTGCCGACGCCGCCCTTCTGGTTGCACATCGCGATGATCTTCGCGGGTCCGTGATCGGTCAGCGGACCCGGGATCGGGAAGTACGGCAGCGGCCGACCGGTCGGGCCGATGCGCTCACGGCGCTGACGGGCAGCGTCGGGAGCGAGCGTGGCCGCGTACTCGGGGTCGGGCTCGTATTCGGCGTCGGGGTCGTAGAAGTGCCCCTCGGGCAGTTCGTCGTAGTCGGCGAACTGGCTGTGGGGCGCGCCACTTCCGTCGCCGGCCATGGCGTTCACGTGATGGCCATCCATGCTCTGGTGTGCTGACAGAGTCACCCTTCGGTTCAGGTGGCTCTGGTGGGCTGCGAAGGTGCGAACCGCGACGGAGCCGACAGCCTCGAACCCCGCGGGGCCCTCAGCCCGTGCAGGCATTCCTGGTTGACCACCTCCGGGAGTAAATGTCGACTCATTCACAAGTCGTCTTACCTCCTTGGTGACCAGGAAACTTCTAGACAAGGTCAGCGTGGCACCATGCCGACGGTTGGCGACTCTATGGCGTGTCGGGTGTTCACAGCAACACAATCCGCCGGACCCGGCAGGATGTGTCGGCAATCAAACATCGCGCTGTCAAGGGCGTACGGCCGTCGCACGGCAGGTTTCACCGGTGTGCGAATCGACCAAAGGGTTACGTTCGAGGCGAGTTGACCGAGCGTCGCAAAGTGACCATACACACATGTGGCCGGACCTTGTCGGGCAAGGTCCGGCCGCCTGTGAGTGGTTGACGCGCCTTGTTGACGTATCGCCTTTACGAAAAGGTGACTTAGCCGATCAGGGCCTCGAGCTCCACGTGCTCCAGGCCGTGCGCCTCGGCGACCTCCTTGTAAACGACCTTGCCGTCATGGGTGTTGAGGCCCTTGGCGAGCGCGGCGTCGCGGCGCAGCGCCTCGACCCAGCCGTGGTCGGCGAGTTCGACGATGTACGGCAGCGTGGCGTTGGTGAGCGCGTAGGTGGAGGTGTTGGGCACCGCGCCGGGCATGTTGGCGACGCAGTAGAAGACCGAGTCGTGGACCTTGAAGGTCGGCTCGGCGTGGGTGGTCGGCCGGGAGTCCTCGAAGCAGCCGCCCTGGTCGATCGCGATGTCGACAAGGACACTTCCGGGCTTCATCCGCGACACGAGCTCGTTGGTGACCAGCTTCGGGGCCTTGGCACCCGGGATGAGCACCGCGCCGATGACGAGGTCGGCGTCCAGGACGGCCTTCTCCAGTTCGAAGGCGTTGGACATGATCGCCCGGACCTTGGTGCCGAAGACCTTGTCCGCCTCGCGCAGCTTGTTGATGTCGCGGTCGAGCAGCGTGACGTGGAAGCCCATGCCGACGGCGATCTGCGTGGCGTTCCAGCCGGAGACACCGCCGCCGATGACGACGGCCTTCGCGGGCTGGGTGCCGGGCACGCCACCGGGGAGCACCCCGCGGCCGCCGGCCGAACGCATCAGGTGGTAGGCGCCGACCTGCGGGGCGAGCCGGCCCGCGACCTCGGACATCGGGGCGAGGAGCGGCAGCGCGCGCGAGGGCAGCTCGACCGTCTCGTAGGCGATCGCCGTGGTGCCGGACTCGATGAGCGCGTCGGTGCACTCCTTGGAGGCGGCCAGGTGCAGGTAGGTGAAGAGCGTCTGGTCCTTGCGGAGGCGGTGGTACTCCTCGGCGATGGGCTCCTTGACCTTGAGCAGCAGGTCGGCGGTGGCCCACACCTCGTCGGCCGTGGCGAGGATCCGCGCGCCCGCGGCGACGTACTCCGCGTCCGGGATCGACGAGCCGAGACCGGCGTTCTGCTCGATGAAGACCTGGTGGCCGTGGCGCACCAGCTCGTGCACGCCGGCGGGGGTGATGGCCACCCGGAACTCGTTGTTCTTGACCTCGCGGGGGATGCCGACCTTCACGTCGATCACGGTCCTTGGCTCAGAGGGTGTGGGGCAATACAACACATACCCGGGCACGCATGAGCACACCGGGATGCACCGCAGGAGAAGGTGCGGCAGAGCCAGTCTAATGAAGGTGTTCCCGCTGTCTAGCCTTTCATTGCATCAATCTTCAGCGGGTGTACTACGGATTTCGCAGGCGTCAGGGTCTTGTTTCGCAGGATCAGGCTGTTCCGGTTCCGGTTCCGCCTGCGAAAGCTCCTCCCCCAGCAGCCGCTCGGCGGCCCCTCGGTGCAGCGCAGCCGCGGCCGGATCGCCCAGGTGTTCCAGGGTGTCGGCGAGCCTCAGCTGGAGCGCGGCATGGAGCCGTACGTCCTCGGCGCGCCGCGCCCACTCGACGGCCTCCTGGCAGGTGTGCAGCGACTCCTCGGGCCGCCCCGCGTACTCCTGGACCCGGGCGAGTTCGCTCAACGCCCGTGCGTGGGCGGCCACATCGCCGTTCTTGCGGTGCCCGGCGACCGCGGCCCGCCACCCGCGCAGCGCCTCGCCGTAGCGGCCCGCGTAGGTGTGCGCCGCGGCGATCCGGCCGTACAGCCGCGCGGCGTCCGCGCGCTCGTCCCGGGCCAGCCGCTGGGCGAGGGCGCGACCGAACCAGTCGGCGGCCCGGTCGTAGTCCCCGAGCTCCAGATGCGCGCCGCCTACGGATTCCATCGCGCGACCGGTCGCATACGGGTCATTCGCCTCCCGCCCGGCGTCCAGCGCGGCCCGGTACCGGGTCAGCGCCTCCCGGGTCCGGCCGGTCTGCGCGTCCAGGTCGCCGAGGTTCAGCAGCGCCGCCGCCTTCTCCCGGGGCAGTTCCCGGCGCTCGGCCACATCCAGGACGAGCCGGTGCAGGCCGTACAGGTCGGGCGCGGCGGCCTGGGTGCCGAAATGCGCGACCATCGCCCTGACCAGCTGGGACATCAGCCGGCGGGCGAGGGTGTCGAGCTCCCCGTCGGCGACGGCCAGACGGGCCGAGGCCAGCAGCGCGGGCCTGCGGATGCGCAGCCAGTCCTCGGCGGCCCGGGGGCTGGGGAAGCGCAGGGAGCGGGGCATGCCCTGGAGCTTCTCGCGGGCGTCGGGGTTGTCGGTCTCGGTGATCGCGCGGGACGACTGGAGCAGCCGTACGGTCCGCTCCAGCATCCGGGCGCGGGCCAGCTGGAGCTCGCCGGGGCGGTCCTGGGTCTCGGTGAGCGCCTTGAGCAGGGGGTGCAGACAGCCCGGCACCACGTACTGCGGCAGCGGCGACTCCACGGCGTGCAGCAGACCGAGGCCGACGAAGTCGTCCAGGGTGGTGCGGGCACCGCCCACCGAGCAGCCGGCGAGGGCGGAGGCGGTGTGCGGGTCGACCAGGCCGGCCGGGGCGAGGGCGAGCAGGCGCAGTATCCGGGCGGCGGGGCTGGGCAGCGAAGAGTAGGCGAGCCGGAAGACGCGGCTGAGCGGGGTTCCCTCGTCACCCTCCGTGCGCAGCTGCTTGGCGAGATCGGCGACGGCGGCCTTGGGACGGGCGGCGAGCCAGCCGCCGGCCAGCATCAGGGCGGCGGGCTGGGCCTGGCACTCCTCGACGAGTCCCTCGGCCGCCCGCGGGTCGACGGTGATGCGGACCGAGCCCGTGGAGCGGCTCAGCAGCTCCAGGGCGGACTTGGTGTCCAGACCGCCGAGCGTGCAGGGCCGGACGTCGGAGATGCCGGTGAGCGGGCCGCCGGAAACGGCCACGACCAGGCACTGTGGGGTATCCGGCAGCAGGGCGTCGACCTGGTCCGCGCTCACCGCGTCGTCGAGCAGCAGCAGGGCCCGCCGGTCGGCGAGGGCATCGCGGAGGGCTGCCGTCAGGTCGTCCTCGGAGGCGCCAGCCGGGGTCGGGAGGTCCAGGGCGGTGAGCAGTTCGCGGGCGATGTGCTCGACGGGGACGGGGGTGCCGTCGGGCTCGCTGAGGCGGGCGCGCAGCACTCCGTCGTCGTAACGCTCCGCGACCTGCCGTACGAGCTCCTCGGCCAGCGCGGTGCGGCCGGAGCCGGGTCTGCCCGCGATGAGCAGCACGCGCGCGCGGGGAGCCTTCTTCCCGGAGAGGGTGTCGAGGCCCGCTCGCTCGATGTCGGCGAGCAGCTCCTTCAACTCCCGTGTCCGGCCCAGGAAATGACCCTCGACTGACAGCTGAACGCCGCCTGTGTCCACCGCCTGGTCCGTCACGGGCCACACTCCCGTCCCACCGCACGCGCAAGCCCGCCGGGACTCCGGTTCGGGCAGTTTCAGAGCCTAGTTCACGCTCTGCAACGTTCCGTGAGGAGCGCGGCGGACACGTCGCCCGATCGGATCAGCCGATGGTCACACGATAGATGATCTTCGTGTGTTCAGGCTTCGAACGGGCGCGCCGGCCACGGGGCGTCCGCGGGCCGCAGCGCGTCCAGGCCGTCCCCGTTCTGCGCCGCGATCAGTGAAAGCACGCCCACGACCAGGCAGTTGTTGTGCAGCTCACCGGCGAGCACACCCCGTACGAGCTCATCGACGGGCACGCGCGCGTACTCCAGGTCGATCTCCTCGTGCTCGACCTCGAAGCGCTCGCCCTCGGCCTCCGACAGGTCGCGGGCGAGGAAGATCCGTACGGCCTCGTCGCAGCCGCCCGCCGTGGTGTAGACGTCGGTCAGCACCCGCCAGTCCTCGGCCTTGACGTGCGCCTCCTCGTACAACTCGCGCTGCGCGGCGTGCAGCGGGTTCTCGCCGGGCACGTCGAGCAGACCGGCCGGGATCTCCCACAGCTTCTGGCGCACGGGGTGGCGGTACTGCCGGATGAGCAGGACCCGGCCCTCGTCGTCCAGGGCGAGGACACCGACCGAGCCAGGGTGGACCTGGTAGTCACGGCGGACGACCTTGCCGTCGGGCATGACCACGTCGTCGGTGCGGACGGAGGTCTTGTTGCCCACGAAGGGGGTCTCCGTCGCCCGGATCTCCCATTCCTCGGGGGTGTCCTTGATCGTCATGACCTGCCCTTCCACACGTACAAGAAAAAAACCGGGGTGCGACCTTGAAGGTACGCACCCCGGCAACCGTACAACTGACGTGTTACTTGGAATTCTTCCGCTCGACCGAGGCCTTCACGAGCCCGGCGAACAGCGCGTGCGGTCGCGTCGGACGCGAGCGCAGCTCGGGGTGTGCCTGCGTGGCGACCAGGTAGGGGTGGACGTCGCGCGGGTACTCGACGTACTCGACGAGCTTGCCGTCCGGCGAGGTGCCGGAAAACAGGATGCCCGCCTTCTTCTCGAGCTCCGCCCGGTAGGCGTTGTTCACCTCGTAGCGGTGACGGTGCCGCTCCTCGACGTACTCCTTGCCCTCGTACACCTCGCGCACGATCGAGCCCTCGGCCAGCTTGGCCGGGTACATGCCCAGCCGCATGGTGCCGCCCATGTCGCCCTCACCGGCGACGATGTCGAGCTGCTCGGCCATGGTGGAGATGACCGGGTGCGAGGTCGCCGAGTCGAACTCGGTGGAGTTGGCGTCCGGGATGTCGGCGAGGTTGCGCGCGGCCTCGATCACGATGCACTGCAGGCCCAGGCAGAGCCCGAGCAGCGGGATCTTGTTCTCGCGGGCGAACTTGATCGCGCCGACCTTGCCCAGCACACCGCGGTCGCCGAAGCCCCCGGGGATGCAGATGCCGTCGACGTCACCGAGCTGCGCCGCGGCGCCGGCCGGGGTCTTGCAGTCGTCGGAGGTGACCCACTTGATCTTCACGCGGGCCTTGTTGGCGAAGCCGCCCGCGCGCAGCGCCTCGGTGACCGAGAGGTAGGCGTCGGGCAGGTCGATGTACTTGCCGACCAGGGCGAGGGTGATCTCGTGGTCGGGGTTGTGGACGCGGTCGAGCAGGTCGTCCCAGGTCGTCCAGTCCACGTCGCGGAACGGCAGGTCCAGCTTGCGGACGACGTAGGCGTCCAGGCCCTCGCCGTGCACGGTCTTGGGGATGTCGTAGATCGACTTGGCGTCGGGGCAGGCGACCACGGCCGACTCGTCGACGTCGCACATCAGCGAGATCTTGCGCTTGATCGCGGTGGGGACCTCACGGTCGCAGCGCAGCACGATCGCGTCCGGCTGGATACCGATGTTCCGCAGCGCCGCAACCGAGTGCTGGGTCGGCTTCGTCTTCAGCTCCCCCGACGGGCCGATGTACGGCAGGAGGGAAATGTGGACGACGAAGACGTTGTCACGGCCGACCTCGTGGCGGACCTGGCGGACGGTCTCCAGGAACGGCAGGGACTCGATGTCGCCGACGGTGCCGCCGACCTCGGTGATGACGACATCGACCTCGTCGGTCGCCATGCGCCGGATGCGGTGCTTGATCTCGTTGGTGATGTGCGGGATGACCTGCACGGTGTCGCCCAGATACTCGCCACGCCGCTCCTTGGCGATCACCGTCGAGTACACCTGGCCTGTAGTGACATTGGCGCTGCCGTCCAAGTCGCGGTCCAGGAAACGCTCGTAGTGTCCGATGTCCAGGTCGGTTTCGGCGCCGTCGTTGGTGACGAACACCTCACCGTGCTGGAAGGGGTTCATCGTGCCCGGGTCGACGTTGAGGTACGGGTCGAGCTTCTGCATCACGACGCGCAGGCCGCGCGCCTTGAGCAGCATGCCGAGGCTGGAGGCCGTCAGGCCCTTGCCGAGAGAGGAGGCGACACCCCCGGTGACGAAGATGTGCTTGGTCGTCGTAGATTTCGGCGGCATGGCCAAGACGGGGCTCCCGTGGTCGCGATCTGGGGTGCGGGGCGGCGCTGCAACCGGAGATCTCCGGCGTCGCCGTCGCTGCGGTCGGGGGTTTTATCCACCACCGGTCCACGGGCTACCAGGGTATCAGCGCCTCAGCGAGATGGCTTCCGGCCACGCTCCGCGCACGCGTCGACACGGACGCGTACCCGTCTCGTGTTTCTCACCCGTTGCTCACCCGATCGGCCCACCCGCGTTGACCGGAGCGGCACACAGATCATCTACGTGCGTCGTATCCTGCTCGGACATTCGCTGCCGAGCCCGGCCGGCCACACGGCACCACCCCCCGCCCGTAAGCACCGGAACAACGTGAGCTCGTCAGTTCGTTGAGTACAGATTGTCGTTTTGCCTCGCAGCCCAACGGCTGCTTTGCTTCACCGCTCAACGACGCATTACAACGACCCCTTGACCGCAATAGCGACAACCCCCTTTTTCCTCAGGGGGTGACGTGGCCGTTCGACTGGAGTTGCACGTGGCCGGGCGCATCGAAGACTACGCACTCATCGGAGACATGCAGACCGCTGCTTTGGTCTGCCGGGACGGCACGGTGGACTGGCTCTGCCTGCCGCGCTTCGACTCGCACGCCATCTTCGCCGGTCTGCTGGGCACCGAGGAACACGGCTTCTGGAGACTGGGTCCGGCGCACGCGGCCGACGCGGAGCCGCCCACCGCGGCCCGGCGCACCTACCGCGGCGACTCGCTGATCCTGGAGTCCGAGTGGGACACCCCGCGCGGCACGGTCCGGGTCATCGACTTCATGCCCCCTCGTGACGGCGCCCCGCAGCTGATCCGGATCGTGGAGGGCGTCTCGGGCCGCGTCCCGATGCGGTCCGCGCTCAGGATGCGCTTCTCCTACGGCCGGGTCGTCCCGTGGGTGCACAAGCACGACGGCCGTACGGTGGCCGTCGCGGGCCCGGACTCGGTCTGGTACGACACCGAGTGCGAGACCTACGGCAAGTCGCTGACCACGTACTCCGACTTCACGGTCGCCCCGGGTGACCGGATCGCGTTCACCATCTCGTGGGAGCCCTCGCACAGGCAGCCGCCGCCGCTGCCGGAGCCGGAGCAGTCGCTGGAGGCGACCGAGGAGTTCTGGCGGGACTGGGTCGAGCACTGTACGTACCACGGCCCCTACCGCGAGGCCGTCGTCCGCTCCCTGATCACGCTCAAGGCCCTGACGTACGCGCCGACGGGCGGCATCGTCGCCGCCCCGACGACCTCCCTGCCGGAGGACATCGGCGGTGTCCGCAACTGGGACTACCGCTACACCTGGCTGCGCGACGCCGCGATCACCCTGTCCTCGCTGCTGCGCACCGGCTACCGCGAGGAGGCCCGGGCCTGGCGCGAGTGGCTGCTGCGCGCGGTCGCCGGAGACCCCGAGAACCTCCAGATCATGTACGGCATCGCGGGCGAGCGGGAGTTGGGCGAGGCCGAGCTGGACTGGCTGCCCGGCTACGAGAGCTCCGCCCCGGTCCGGGTCGGCAACGGCGCCGCCCACCAGCTCCAGCTGGACGTGTACGGCGAGGTCACCGAGGCCCTGCACCTGGCGCACATGACGGGCCTGGCCCGCAACGACTACGCGTCCCTGCTCCAGCTCAAGCTCATCCGCTACCTGGAGGACCACTGGGACGAGCCGGACGAGGGCATCTGGGAGGTGCGCGGCCCGCGCCGGCACTTCGTGCACTCCAAGGTGATGGCCTGGGTCGCGGTCGACCGCACCATCAAGCTCATCGAGTCCGGGGACGCGGACGGCCCGCTGGAGCGCTGGCGCGACCTGCGCGACGACATCCACCGGGACGTGTGCGAGAAGGGCTACGACAAGGAGCGCAACACCTTCACACAGTCGTACGGCTCGAAGGAACTGGACGCCTCCCTGCTGCTGATCCCGCAGATGGGCTTCCTGCCGCCGGACGACAAGCGCGTGATCGGCACCATCGAGGCGATCCAGCGTGAGCTGTCCACGCCCGACGGCTTCATCCTGCGCTACCCCACCGAGGGCGAGAGCGAGGGCGTCGACGGCCTGCCGGGTGACGAAGGGGCCTTCCTGGCCTGCTCGTTCTGGATGGCGGACGACCTCGCGATGATCGGCCGGGTGGACGAGGCCCGCAAGCTCTTCGAGAAGCTGCTGGCCCTGCGCAACGACCTCGGGCTGCTCGCGGAGGAGTGGGACCCGGTCAACCAGCGCCAGGTCGGCAACTTCCCGCAGGCCTTCAGCCACGTTCCGCTCATCGACACCGCGCTGCGGCTGACGGCGTCGGGAGCCTACGGCGGCTGAGCGCGCTGTGCGAGCCGAGCCCGCCTAGGCTGGGAAGCCATAGCCCCTGCGAGAAAGGGGGCGCCCCATGGCATCCCCGTCGAAGGCGGGCGCGGCCCTCACCGCGCTCCGTGAGGATCTGGTCGGCGACGTGTTCGCCCCGGGGGATCCGGGCTACGACGAGAACCGGACCGTCTACAACTCGATGATCGACCGCCGTCCCGCGGTGATCGCGCAGTGTGTGTCCGAGGACGACGTCGTACGGTCCGTGCGCTTCGCCCGTGACCTGGATCTGCCGATCGCGGTACGCGGCGGCGGGCACAGCGTGGCGGGGATGGCGCTGAACGACGGCGGTCTGGTCGTCGACCTGCGCCATATGCGCGCGGTCACCGTCGATCCGGCCGCCGCGGCGGTACGGGTCGCGGGTGGCGCCACGATGAGCGACCTGGACCGCGCCTGCCAGCCGCACGGTCTCGCCACCACCGGAGGGCGGGTCTCGACCACCGGGGTCGGCGGCTTCGTGCTGGGCGGCGGCAGCGGCTGGCTGGAGCGCTGCTGGGGACTCGCCGTCGACAACCTCCTGGGCGTCGAGCTGGTCACCGCGGACGGCTCGAAGGTCCACGCGAGCGCCGACGAGAACCCGGAGCTCTTCTGGGGACTGCACGGCGGCAGCAGCAACTTCGGCGTCGCCACCGCGCTCACCCTGAAGCTGCACGAGCTGCCCGCCTTCTCCATCGCCCTGCTGCTGTACCTGCCCGAGTTCGGCCCCGAGGTCGTGCGCACCTACCGCGACGTCATCGAGTCCGGCCCCCTGGAGGCGGGCGGCGCGGTCATCTATCTCACCGGCCAGGCCGAGGAGTTCATGCCGCCCCAGCTGGTGGGCACGATGCTGTGCGGTGCGCTGCTGACGTACGCCGGCACCGAGGAGGACATGCGCAAACTCGCCGAGCCGCTGCTGGCCCTGCCGCACGAGGTGGAGATCGTCGGCCAGATGCCCTACGCCGACGTCCAGTGCATGCTCGACGATCCGCCCGGCCTGCGGAACTACTGGTCGGCGGAGTATCTGACGGGTCTGCCCGACGACTACGTGGACCTCTTCTGCGCCCGCGCCGACTCCATGCCGGTCCCGAGCGGCACGCTGCACGTGCTGTTCCCGGAGGGCGGCGCGGTCGCCGACGGTCCCTCCGAGTACCCCGTGCCGTACCGGGGCGCGCCGTGGGGCGTGCACCCCTTCGCGGCCTGGGAGGACCCGGCGGACGACGACCGGTGCGTGGAGTGGGTGCGCGAGGTCCGCGCGGACGCCCGGCCGTGGAGCACCGGTGACGTCTACCTCAACTTCATCGGGGACGAGGGCACGGAGCGGGTGGTGGCCGGGCTGGGGGCCGAGAACACACGGAGGCTGGCGGAGCTGAAGCGGGAGTACGACCCGGACAACGTGTTCCGGTTCAACCACAACATCAGGCCGGTCTAGAGCGGCCTGAGCGCCGTCAGCGTCCGTTCGCCTCCCGGGTCGCCCGCCGTCGCCGGCACCAGGCCGATCTCGTCGAGCCCCGCCTCCGCGTAGGCGTCGACACGCGCGCGTACGGCGTCCAGCTCACCGACCAGACCGACCGTGGCCGCGGCCTCCGGTGGCAGGGCCCGCACGAGGGTGTCGCGGTCGGCGCCGGACGCGGCCAGTTCGACGGCCTCGCCGAACCCGGCATCGGCGAACACGTCGCTGTAGCCCGGCACCGTCAGGTACCCGGCGATGCTGCCCAGCACCTGCGCGAGCGACCCCGGCTCCGGGTCGACGGCCGCCGGCAGCCAGGCGGCGAGCGTGGGCGGCGTACGGCCCGCCTTCTGGGCCGCCCGGTCCAGCGCGCCGCGCAGCTCCCGCACCTGCTCGGGAGAGACGACGTCCAGCAGCATCCGGTCGGCGTGCGCGGCGGCCGTGGCGATGGCGCGGGGGCCGAACGCGGCCACGGTGAGCAGTCCCCGCGGTGGCGGCAGACGGCGGCGGAAGGCACCGACCTGGTCCCCGGGCACGGCGTGCAGATGACGTCGTACGGCCTCGGCGCTCTCCTCCAGCACCGCCGCGGGCCGCACCCGCGGCCGCCCGTGCACCCCCTCCACCACCCGCACGCTGGACGTGCCGAGCGCCACTCCGACCGGGCGCCCGGTGAGCGCCGCGACCGAGGCGGCCCCGCGCGCGACGGTGTACGGGTCACGCACGTTCACCGGCACCGGCCCCGCCGTCAGGGCGACCCGCTCGGTGGCGCCCCCGATGGCCGCGGCCAGGACGAAGGAGTCCCATGTCGGCCCCTCCCCCGCCCACACCTCCCGGTACCCGAGCCGGTCGGCGGCCACCGCCACCCGCACCGGCTCCTCGACCGGACTGTCGTCCTCCCGTGCCACGGCGACCACGCTGAAGTCCATGCACGCGCGCGTACCCGGTGATCGTCCCCGCAACCGCTCGGAGATGTCCTGGACGGTCGCGCGCGGGTAGCGTCCGGCTCATGGACAGCAGATTCGACAGCCAGGGCGCAGGCATCACGGTTCAGCGGGCGCTGGAGCTGCCCGGCCTGCGCAGCGGCCTCCCCGAGATCCTCGCGGGCGCCGACCGGCTGCAGCGGCCGGTGCGCTGGGTGCACGCGGGCGAGGTGCCCAACATCGCCTCGCTGCTGAAGGGCGGCGAACTGCTGCTGACCACGGGCTACGGGCTCGGCACCCGTCCGGCCGAACAGCGCGCGTTCGTCCGCACCCTGGCCGAGCGCGGCATCGCGGCCCTCGTCGTCGAACTCGGCCCGCGCTTCACCCGCCTCCCGGCGGCCCTGGTCGACACGGCCCGCTCGGCCGGGCTGCCGCTGGTCCAACTGCATCGCGAGGTGCCGTTCGTGACGGTGACGGAGGAGATCCACACCGAGATCGTCAACGGCCACTACGCGCTGCTCCAGCGGGCGGAGGAGGTGCATCGCCGCTGTACCGAGGCCCTGTTGGGCGGCGGCGGGGTGCCCCAGGTGCTGGGCATCCTGGCCGACTTCAGCGACAACCCGGTCTTCCTGGAGACCACCGACGGCCAGCTGCTGTACGCCGCCGGGGCGGGTCCCGAGGGCGCGGATCCGCTCCAGGTGTGGGAGGGGCTGCGGAGCCAGCACAAGGACGCCCCGCCGGCCGGTTCCGTGCTGGTGGACGTGCCCGGGGGCGGTCCGGGAACGGGTTCGGTGCGGGCACGGCTGGTCCTGCTTCCGGTGCGCGCTCCCCTCGTCCCCGTGCACCGGATGGCGGCCGAGCGGGCCGCGGGCATCATCGCCGTGGTGCTGATGCAGGCGCGGCAGGAGGAGGAGCTGGCCGCGCGGGGCCGGGGCGACTTCCTGACCGACCTCGCCGAGGGCCGTATCGCCGCCGAGGACGCGCCCGCGCAGGCGCGCGTGCTGGGCTTCAAGCCGGGCACCAGTCCGCTGCTCCCGGTGGTGATGCGGCTCGGTGACGCGCTGTCCCCCGGCGGCGGCTGGGCGGTGCTGGCGCGGGCGGTGTCGGAAGAGCTGGCCTCGGTGGGCGTTCCGGTCCTGCTGGGGGTACGACCGGTCGAGGGCCGCGTCCTGGTGCTGCTGGGCCTGCGCTCGGAGTCGGAGCGGGCGGCGGTCGCGGACCGGGTCGCGGCGGCGCTGCGGGCGGGGGTGGAGCGGGCCGGGATGCAGCGACCCGGGGCACAGCCGCCGGTGGTGGTCGTCGGTGTGGCGGGCAGCTGGACGGCGGCTTCGGCGGGGCTGCGGCACGCGGCGGAGACGGCGACCGCCGCGCAGGGGCTGTCGGACCGGCCCTGGTACGACGCCCGGCGCCTCGACATCGACCTGCTGCTGTGGCGGCTGCGCGACCATCCGGACCTCGCGGCCTTCGTCGACCGGGCGATCGGTCCGGTCCGCGACCACGACCACCGCTCCAAGCCGCCGCTGCTGCCCACCCTGGAGACCTACCTCGCGCACGCGGGCCGCAAGGCGGAGACGGCACGCGAACTGCACCTGAACCGGCAGACGCTCTACAACCGCCTCGCCCGCATCGGCGAGTTGCTGGGCACCGACCTCGACGACCCGCAGACGGTACTGGCGTTGAGCCTGGCCCTCAGGGCCCGCAGGCACGTCCCCTAGATGAGGGGCCGCGGCTGCGTCAACTCGTCGTAGACGCTGAGCACTTGGGCGACGGTCTCGTCCTCGGACGGCCAGGTGGCGGCCTGGCGTACGCCCTTGTCCCGCAGATCCTCGCACCGCTCGGGATCGCCGAGAAGCCGTACGACGCTCTCGGCGAGGGCCTCCGCGTCGCCGTACGGCACGAGTTCGGCGGCGTCGCCCACGAGCTCGGCCATGCTGCCGACGTCGGTCGCGACGAGCGGCACGCGCGCGTGGAGGGCCTCCTGGGCGAGGACGGAACGGGACTCCCAACTGCTGGACAGCAGCGCGAGATCGGCGGCCGCGAGCAGCTCGGTCACGTCGTCGCGCCGCCCGATGAGCCGCACCGGCAGCCCCTCGTCCTCGATCCGGCGCTGCAACTCCGTACGCAGCGGCCCCTCTCCCGCGATCACGACGAGCGGTACGGGGTCGAGGTCCCGCCACGCGCGCGAGGCGTCCAGCAGGGTGTCGTACCCGCGATGGCTGTCGAGGGAGCCGACGGCCATCAGCAACGGACGCCCGGTGGCGCCGAGTTCGGCCCGCACCTTGGGTCGCAGCCGGTCGGGGTCGTCGAGCCGCACCGCCTTGCGGGCCCCGGGCAGGGCGACCGCGGCGAGCCGCGCGTCCCGCGCACCCGTGGCCCGCGCCCGGTCGACCAGCGCCGAACTGGCCCCGAGGACCACCGAGGCGGCCTTCACCACCCGCCGCTCCAGCAGTCGCACCAGATGGGCCCGCGCACCCTCGGCGTGGGCCCGGTCGTGCCATGTGACGACGAGCGGCGTCCGCCGTCCGCTGAGCGCGAGCACCGCACGGAACGAGGCGTGCAGCCCGTGCGCGTGGACGAGGTCGGCGTCCGCGCAGGCCGCCCGCAGCGCGGCGACGGATCCCGGGTCGCTGCTGCGCGGCACGTGCACATGTTCGGCGCCGGCCCCGCTGAAGTCGTAGGTGCGATCGGCGTCGACCGGGGCGCACACGGTCACCCGCACGCCCCTCGCGACAAGCCCGGAGGCCAGGGACCGCACATGCGCGCTGCTGCGGGCGTTGCCACCGCCGAGCACCTGAACGGTGCGCAGCGGCGACTGGCCGTGCGGTGAGTGGCTGCTCACGGGGGTCACGTGGCCGGGGCTCCTGGTTCGGGTCGGGCGGTCACGAGGAAACGTACAGAAGGTGTCGAGCGGAGGGGTGTACCGCGCGCTTCCTACGCGTACTGCGTTCTAGGCCAAGGATGCCAGCACGTACGGGTGTTCCGGGAACGCCGGGGGTGTGGGGGTTCTGGGAGGAGAGCGCTCGGGTCACTCACACGGGTGAGAAACGGGGCGCGTCCGAAGACAGCGCCCGCACGACCTCGCTGGGAGGCGGGGCGGCTGATCACCCAGCCACCCTGGTCCGCACGTCCCTCGAAACGTCTGACGCGTGAAAGCCCTACGCGTCCGCCCGAGCCGCCTCCAGCAGCTCCTCCGCATGTGCCCGCGCGGTCTCCGAGTCCTCCTGTCCGGCGAGCATCCGGGACAACTCCCGTACCCGCTCCTCGCCTTCGAGGACCTTCACACCGGAGCGCGTGACGGAGCCGTCGTTGGTCTTCTCGACCAGCAGCTGCCGGTCGGCGAAGGCGGCCACCTGGGGCAGGTGCGTCACGACCACGACCTGCGCGGACTTCGCCAGCTTGGCGAGCCGCCGTCCGATCTCGACCGCAGCCTTGCCGCCGACGCCGGCGTCGACCTCGTCGAAGAGATAGGTCGGCACCGGGTCCGTCCCCGCGAACACGACCTCGACGGCCAGCATCACGCGGGAGAGCTCACCACCGGACGCCCCCTTGGCGATGGGCCGCGGCGGCGCCCCGGGGTGCGGAGCGAGCAGCAGCTCGACCTCGTCGGCACCGGACGGCCCGTACGCGACGGCTCGCCCGCCGACTTCCACGCCCTCGGCGTCCTCGGTCTGCCGGATGTCGAAGGACACGCGCGCGTGCGGCATCGCGAGGGAGGCCAGCTCCGCGGTCACGGCGGCGGCGAACCGCGAGGCCGCCTCCACCCGCGCATCCGTCAACGCCTGCGCGAGCCCACCCAGTTCGCCCCGCAGCGCGTCCCGCTCGGCGGTCAGCTCGTCGATCCGCTCGTCGTCGCCGTCGAGCTCGGTGAGCCGCGCGGCCCCCTGCTCGGCCCAGGCCAGCACGGCGGCGACATCCTCGCCGTACTTCCGCGTGAGCGCCGTGAGGGCCGCCCGCCGCTCCTCGACGGCCGCCAGCCGCAACGGATCGGCGTCGAGATCGTCGGCGTACCCCGCCAGCTCCCCCGCCACATCGCCCAGCAGGATCCCGATCTCCCCGATCCGGTCGGCGAGCGCGGCCAGCGCCGGGTCGTGCGACCGTACGGCCTCCAGGGCCCGCTGGGCGCCCGCGACGAGCGTGGCCGCCTCGATGCCCTCGGGGTCCTCGGGATTTCCGGCGAGAGCGGCGTGCGCGACCGTGGCGGCGGACGACAGCGCCTCCGCGTGCCCGAGCCGCTCCGCCTCCTCCGCCAACTCCACGTCCTCGCCGGCCCGCGGCTCGACGCCGGCGATCTCGTCGAGACCGTAGCGCAGCATGTCGGCCTCCTGGGCCCGCTCACGCGCACGTGTGGTGATCTCGTCGAGCTCCACGGCCACGGCCCGCAGCCGCCGATAGGCCTCGGTGTACTTGGCCAGCGGCACGGCGACGGCGTCCCCGGCGTACCGGTCGAGCGCCTGCCGCTGCCGGGACAGCTTCAGCAGCCCCTGCTGATCGGTCTGTCCGTGCACCGCCACCAGTTCGTCGGCGAGCTCGGCCAGCACCCCGACGGGCACGCTCCGCCCACCCACATGCGCCCGGGACCGCCCCTCGGCGGAAACGGTACGGCTGATGAGCAGCGCCCCGTCGTCGAGCTCGGCCCCGGCCTCCTCGGCACGCACCACGACCGCCGCACCCGCGGGGACGCTGATCCGTCCCTCCACGACCGCTTTCTCGGCCCCGATCCGCACCAGCGCCGGGTCCGCCCGCCCACCGAGCAGCAGCCCCAGGCTGGTGACCACCATGGTCTTGCCCGCACCCGTCTCACCCGTGACAGCGGTGAACCCGGGCGACAGCTCGACGACGGCGTCGTCGATGACTCCGAGCGACCGTATCCGCATCTCTTCCAGCACGGTGAAGACCTTACGAGGTAAGGGCAGCCAAGTGCGAGGCACCCTGTCACCCAGGGGAGTGGACCACCTAGTGAGGCGCCCCCCGCCACCCGGAAACGGGCAACGCGAACTTGGCCACCAGCCGGTCAGTGAACGAAGCATGGTGCAGCCGAGCCAACCGCACCGGCACAGCCCCCCGCCGCACCTCAACCCGCGCGCCAGGCGGCAACTCCACGGTCCGCCGCCCGTCACACCACAGCACGCCCGGCGGAATATGTGGCAGAACCTCCACAGCCAACACAGAATCCGGCGATGTCACCAACGGCTTCGCGAACAGCGCATGCGCACTGATCGGCACCATCAACAACGCCTCGACCTCGGGCCACACCACCGGCCCACCGGCGGAGAAGGCGTACGCGGTGGACCCGGTCGGCGTGGACAGCACGATCCCGTCACACCCGAAGCCCGTGACAGGGCGCCCGTCGATCTCCAGCACGACTTCCAGCAACTTCTCCGCGCCGGCCTTCTGCACCGCCGCTTCGTTCAGCGCCCAGTCCGTATGCACGATGTCCCCGTTGCTGTGCACGACGACATCGACGGTCATCCGCTCCTCGACCTCGTACGCCTTCGTCACCACCCGGTCGACGACCTTGTCGAGATCATCCCGCTCGGCCTCGGCGAGGAACCCCACGCGCCCGAGGTTGACGCCCAGCATCGGCACCCCGGAGGCCCGGGCGAACTCGGCGCCGCGCAGCAGCGTCCCGTCCCCGCCCAGCACGATCAGCAGCTCGCACCCGTCGAGGCAGAGCGGAGTCGCCTCCTTGACCAGCTCCACCTCGTCCGGCAGCGGCAGATCGGCGGCCTCGTACTCCAGCACCCGTACGCCGATGCCCTCGCGCAGCAGCCCCTTCACCACCAGCTCGGCGCTGCGAATGGCCGCAGGCCGACCGGTGTGGGCCAGCAGGAAAACAGTACGAGCTCGGTTCTGTGTCAACGAGGCCCCTCCGCCACCGCACGGTCAACGTCGGCCGGGTCCAGGGCGGGCGCCCCGGCACGCAGCCACAGAAAGTATTCGACATTGCCCGAGGGCCCGGGCAACGGACTTGCCGTGACGCCCTTCACCCCGAGCCCGAGTTCCCAGGCCTTCTCGGCCACTCCCCGCACGGCCTCCGCCCGCAACTGCGGACTCCGTACGACTCCCCCACTGCCCAGTCGTTCCTTCCCCACCTCGAACTGCGGCTTGACCATCATCACCAGGTCGGCGTCCGGCTTCACGCACCGCGCCAGGGCGGGCAGCACCAGCCCGAGCGGAATGAAGGACAGATCCCCCACTACAAGATCCACGGGCTCCCCATCGATCGCTTCAAGCGTCAACTCGCGTACGTTCGTACGGTCCTTGACGGTGACGCGTTCATCGCTCTGAAGAGTCCACGCGAGTTGCCCGTACCCGACGTCGACGGCGACGACATGCGCGGCCCCCGACCGCAGCAGCACATCGGTGAACCCGCCGGTGGACGCGCCGGCGTCCAGCGCCCGCCGCCCCTCGACGACAAGACCCTGCGGCACGAAGGCAGCCAGCGCTCCCGCGAGCTTGTGCCCGCCCCGGGACACGTAGTCGGGATCGCCGTCGTCGTCCGTGACGACGATGGCCGCCGCGGTCTCCACCTGCGTGGCGGGCTTGGTCGCGACGGTCTTGCCGACGGAGACCCGCCCGGCGGCGATCAGCTGGCTGGCGTGCTCGCGCGAGCGCGCGAGCTTCCGGCGTACCAGCTCCGCGTCGAGACGACGGCGTGCGACTCCTGCCACGTTCGGTTCAGCTCCTATGGCCATACGACGGTGAAGGCGCCCTCTGGTCGTACGACGGTGCGGGCGCCGGGGGTCCCGGGCGGGCGTCGAGCGCGGTGAGCGCGTCGCGCAGCCCTCGATGTACATCCTCGTACACCTCGACGTGTCCGTCGGTGGCGAGGTGGTCGGCATCGCCGAGCCGCTCCAGCTGGGCGTCCACCTCGGCGTTGCCGGTGGGGGTGCGGGACACGTTCAGCGGGGCCGGGGCGGCGGGGTCGTGCTCCGGCTCCACCGCCTCGTCGAGGGCCTCGGTCTCCGGGACTGCGTCGCTCATGCCCAGACGCTACCCCGAAGGGCTGGGGTACCGTCGATCTCGATGGCCACGATCGAGGAGTGCCGTGCCGCACTCGAAAAGCTCTCCGACACCATGCAGCACGCCGAGGGGGACGTCCGCACGGCGGCGACCATGGACCGCTCGGTCAGCTGCCGGATCACCGACCTCGACACCACCTTCGTCGGCCGCATGACGGGCGGCCGGATCGTGGTGCACGACACGGTCCAGGGCCCTCCTCCCGAGAAGGCCCAGATCAGACTGACCATGAAGGGCGACGACCTGGTGGCCCTGGTCGACGGCGAGCTGAACTTCGCCAAGGCCTGGGGCTCGGGCCGGGTCAAACTGGAGGCAGGCCTGCGCGACCTGCTCCAGCTGAGGAAGCTCCTGTAGCTCAGGAGGCCTCGGCGGCGGCCACCTTCCGCACGTCCGTCTTCCTGTCCTCCACCCGCGCCTTCCGCGCCGCCGGCACCACCAGCGGCGTCCCCGTCTCCGGGTCGTCGATGACCTGGCAGCGCAGTCCGAAGACCTCCTCGACCAGCTCGGCCGTGACGATGTCGTTCGGCGCCCCCTCGGCGATGACGCTGCCGTCCTTCAGAGCGATCAGATGCGTGGCGTACCGGGCGGCGTGGTTGAGGTCGTGCAGAACGGCCACCAGCGTGCGGCCCTGCTCCTCGTGCAGCTCGGCACAGAGGTCGAGCACGTCGATCTGGTGCTGGATGTCGAGGTAGGTGGTCGGCTCGTCCAGGAGCAGCAGCGGGGTCTGCTGGGCGAGCGCCATGGCGATCCACACCCGCTGCCGCTGACCGCCGGACAGCTCGTCGACGTAGCGGTCCGCGAGCTCGGCGACACCGGTCTGCGCCATCGACTCCTGCACGACCCGCTCGTCCTCGGTCGACCACTGGCGCAGGATGCCCTGGTGCGGGTAGCGGCCGCGGCCGACGAGGTCGCCGACGGTGATCCCGTCGGGTGCGATGGACGTCTGCGGCAGCAGGCCCAGGGTCCGCGCGACCTTCTTCGCGGGCATCGACTGGATGACCTGCCCGTCGAGCAGCACCTGGCCCTGGTTCGGCTTCAGCATCCGCGACAGCGCCCTCAGCAGCGTGGACTTGCCGCACGCGTTCGGGCCGACGATCACGGTGAAGGAGTTGTCGGGGATCTCCACCGACAGTTGCTCCGCGATGACGCGCTGGTCGTAGGCGAGGGTGACGTTCTCGGCGGAGAGGCGGTTCACGGTGCTCCTTCGGGTGTTCTGGTTCTCTGAACCGCGCGGGTCCGGCTTGGTGAAGGCACTCATATTCGACCCGCCTTGCGTTCGGTGACCAGCAGCCACAGCAGATAGACACCGCCGAGCACACCGGTGACCACGCCGACCGGCATCTGGTCGGCGCCGAAGACCTTCTGCGAGACCCAGTCGGCGCTCACCAGCAGGGCGGCGCCCATGCACAGCGAGGGCAGCAGGTTCGGTCCGGGCGAGCGGGTCAGGCGCCGGGCGAGCTGCGGCGCGGTGAGCGCCACGAAGCTGACCGGACCGGCGGCGGCGGTCGCGGACGCGGTGAGCAGGACGGCGGCGACCATCAGCAGCGCCCGCACCCGCTCGACGCGCACGCCGAGGGCGTTCGACACGTCGTCGCCCATCTCCATCATCCGCAGCCCGCGCGCGTTGGCGAGGACGAGCGGTACGAGGACGGCGCACAGGCCGAGCAGCGGCCACACCTGTTCCCAGTCCCGGCCGCTGAGCGACCCGGTCATCCAGACCATCGCCCGGGCCGCGTCCACGATGTCGGACACGGTCAGCAGATAGCCGTTGACCGCCGTGAGGATCGCGGACACACCGATGCCTACCAGCACCAGCCGGTATCCGTGGACGCCCTGCTTCCACGCGAGCACGTAGATCGAGAGCCCGGCCACGAGGCCGCCCACCAGCGCCCCGACGGTGACCTCGGCCGCGCTCCCGGAGAACAGCACGATCATCACGAGCGCACCGGCCGTCGCCCCCTGTCCGAGGCCGAGGATGTCGGGGCTGCCCAGCGGGTTGCGGGACACGGCCTGGAACAGCGCGCCGCCCAGCCCGAGCGAGGCGCCGACCAGGAGCCCGACCAGGACCCGGGGCAGCCGCAGCTCGTTGACGATGAACTCCTGGCCCGCGTTCCCGTTGCCGAGCAGCGTCTTGAGCACGTCGCCGGCCGGGATCGGGAAGTCGCCGGTGCCGATGAGCACGACGCTCGCGGTGAGCGCGGCGGCCAGGAGCAGCAGTACGACGGTGAAGGCGCGGACGTCGAGGCGGACCGAAAGGCCGCCCGGCGTCCTGATGGCACGGTTGGTCTTCACAGCTGCGCCGTCCTCCGCCGTCGTACGAGAAAGATGAAGACCGGGCCACCGAGGATCGCGGTGACGATGCCGACCTGAAGTTCGGAGGGCCGCGCGACGATCCGGCCGATGACGTCGGCGCCGAGCAGCAGCACGGGCGACAGGACGGTCGCGTACGGCATGATCCAGCGCAGATCGGGCCCGGTGAAGGAGCGCACGACGTGCGGCACCATCAGGCCGACGAACACGATCGGCCCGCAGGCGGCGGTCGCGGCCCCGCACAGCACGGTGGCGGCGAGCATCGACAGCGCCCGGGTCCGGTTGAGGTTGGCGCCGAGGGCCTTGGCGGTGTCGTCGCCCATCTCCATGGCGTTGAGCGGCCGGGCGAGCGCCAGGGCGAGGACGGTGCCGATCGCGAGGAACGGCAGGACCTGGAGGATGGTCGACTCACTGGCCGAGGACAGCGAACCCACCGTCCAGAAGCGCATCTTGCCGAGCGCGGCCTCGTTCGTGATCATCACGGCCTGGAGATAGCCGTAGAGCGCGGCGCTGATCGCCGTGCCGGCCAGCGCGAGCCGCACCGGCGTCGCCCCCCGGCTGCCGCCGAGGAACCACACGAGCGCCCCGACCGCGGCCGCGCCGAGGAACGCGAACCAGACGTAGCCGGTCAGGCTCGTGACACCGAGGTACGTCATGGCGGTGACGACCGCCGCGGACGCACCGGCGTTGATGCCGAGCAGCCCGGGATCGGCCAGCGGGTTGCGGGTGAGCGCCTGGAGGACCGCGCCGGACAGTCCGAGCGCGGCACCGGCCAGCAGACCGAGCAGCGTCCGCCACACCCGTTCGGAGACGACGACGTCGCCGTACGTCCCCGAGTTCTCGAACAGGCCGTGCCACACCTGTCCCATCGACAGCTCTTTCGCCCCGATCGCGATACTCGCCAAGGCGACGAGCACCAGGATCGCGACGGACACGAGCAACCCAAGGGCACGTATCGCCCGGCGGGTTGGGGGCGCGGGGGCTGTCTCCGCGCGCTGTTCGGGAGGACTGTCGACCAACACCCAGTTAGGTTAGCCTACCCTCGGATTCGGCCACGATCCCGCTGCACGGGTTCACAGGGTGGGCACCGGACGCACCCCTCACAGGCCCAACCGCGCGAGCGCCTTCCCTCCGTCCAACTCGCACGTTCCCGCACCGGCCGCCGTCCACGCCGCCGCGCACAGCGCCCGCAGCCCGTCCAGGGCCTCCCCGTCACCGTCCAGTTCCAGCCGGTCCGCACCGGCCGCCGCCGTCCAGCCCCCGCACCGGAACCCGCCCTCCGCCTCGGTGACTTCGGGCTGCCCCGTGAGCATCCCCCGCAGATCGGCGTCGACATACGTCGGCCGGTGCTGCGGCGGCGCGGCCAGCAGCTGCGCCCCGTCCGTCACCCCGGTCAGGACGAGCAGCGAGTCGACCTCCCCGTTGAACGCCCCCTCGATGTCCGTGTCCAGCCGGTCCCCGACCACCAGCGGCCGCTCGGCGCCGGTCCGCAGGATCGTCTCCCGGTGCATGGGAGGCAGCGGCTTGCCCGCGACCTGCGGTTCGGCCCCGGTCGCGATCCGCACCACCTCCACCGCCGCCCCGTTGCCCGGCGCGATCCCGCGCCCGCTCGGAATCGTCAGATCGGTGTTGGACGCGAACCACGGCACCCCGCGCGCGACGGCGTACGAAGCCTCCGCGAACCGCCCCCACGGCAGGTCCGGTCCCCCGAACCCCTGCACCACCGCGGCCGGATCGTCATCGGCCGACTCGACAGGCTCCAGCCCCCGCTCCCGCAACGCGACCCGCAGCCCCTCCCCGCCGATCACCAGCACCCGCGCCCCCACGGGCACCTGCTCACTGATGAGCCGCGCGACCGCCTGCGCCGAGGTGATGACATCACCGGCCTCCGTCGGTATCCCCAGCTCGGTCAGATGCCCGGCGACGGTGTCCGGCGTCCGCAGCGCGTTGTTGGTGACGTACGCGAGACGCATCCCGCCCGCCCGAGCCGTGGCCAGCGACTCGACGGCGTGCACGATCGCGTTCCCGCCCGCGTACACCACCCCGTCGAGGTCGAGCAGCGCGGTGTCGTACGCCTCGCTCAGGGCCTGGCCACTGCCCTCGGGCCTCGTCCTGACGCTCTGGCTCATTCCACATCGCTCCTCGCTCGACGGCTTTCCCCCGATCATCCCTCACGCCACTGACACACGTACGATGCCGGGATGAACACCGCAGGTCACTCGGAAGCAACGGCGCGCAGGGGCCTGGAACTCACCCCGTTCCGAGGCCTTCGTTACGACCCCGACCGGGTCGGCAGCCTCGCGGCCGTGACGTCCCCGCCCTACGACGTCGTCGTACGCCCCGACGGTGTCGTCCACCTCCAGTCCGCGGACCCGTACAACATCGTCCGGCTGATCCTGCCCCAGGCGACCACCCCGAACGCCCGCAACGAACAGGCGGCCGACACCCTGCGCCGCTGGCTCGCGGAAGGAATCCTGACCGCCGACCGCGAACCCGGCCTGTACGTCTACGAACAACGCGCGACCGACGGCATGCTCCAACGCGGAGTCATCGGCACCCTGCGGCTGTCGGACCCGTCGGAGGGCGTGGTCCTGCCGCACGAGGACGTCATGCCGCACGTGGTCGCCGACCGCGCGGCCCTCATGCGCGCCACCTCCGCGAACCTGGAGCCCCTGCTCCTCACCTACCGCGGCAACGGCTCGGCGTCCGACACGACAGCCGTCGTGGAACGCACGGCCGAGCAGGAGCCACTCCTGGCCACCACCACCGAGGACGGCTACCGCCACCGACTCTGGGCGATCACCGACCCCGCCGACGTGGCCGCGATCCAGACCGACCTCGCCCGCCACCAGGCCCTCATCGCCGACGGCCACCACCGCTGGGCGACGTCCCTGCGTCTACGCGCGGAGCACCCCTCCCCCAGCCCCTGGGACTACGGCCTCGTCCTCCTGGTCGACACGGCCCGCTACCCCCTGCGCGTCCGCGCCATCCACCGCCTCCTGCACGGCCTGCCGGTAGCGGACGCGCTGGCCCCGCTACAGGGTCTGTTCCGCATACGCCGTCTCGACGTCCCCTTGTCCGAGGCCCTCGACACCCTCGCCGACGCGGCCTGCGCGGGCAACGCCTTCCTCCTCGCCGGAGACGGCGCCTTCCACCTCATCGACCGCCCGGACCAGGACCTCCTCGCCCGTACGGTCCCCACCGACCACCCCGCGGCCTGGCGCACCCTGGACGCGACGGTCCTGCACGCCACCCTCCTCGACCACGTCTGGCACGTCCCCGAGGACGACCCCACCCGCATCGCCTACATCCACGACACCGCCGCCACGGTCCGCAAAGCGGAGCGCGACGGCGGTACGGCCGTCCTCATGCACCCCGTCCGCGAGGAAGTCGTCCGCGACCTGGCCCGCCAGGGCGTCACGATGCCCCGCAAGTCGACGTCGTTCGGCCCGAAGCCGGCCTCGGGACTGGTGCTGCGCGCGCTGGAACTCTGAGCCGTCACGGAACGACAAAGGGCGGGATCCCGTTGAGGGATCCCGCCCTTGTCACTTACTCACGGACGTCAGTCCTTGTCGTCCTCGTCCACGTCCGCTTCTACGGCGTCCGCTTCCACCTTCTCGGAAACGCCCTCGGCCTCGACGTCGCCGTCCTCTTCACCGAGCGCGTCGACGAAATCGACACCGTCCATCTCGGCGAGCCGGTCCGAGGCGTCCGTGCTGCCGTCCTTGTCGGACTCCACGGCCTTGGCGAACCACTCCCGTGCCTCGTCCTCCCGGCCGGCGGCAAGCAGTGCGTCGGCGTACGCGTACCGCAGACGCGCCGTCCACGGCTGTACGGAGTTGGAGGCCAGCTCGGGGCTCTGCAGCGTCACGATGGCCGCGTCCAGCTGGTCCAGGTCACGCCGGGCACCGGCCGCGACGAGCCGCATCTCGACCTGACCGGCCTTGTCCAGCTTGCCCACCTCGGGCGCCCCGGCCATGTCCAGCGCCTTCTCCGGCCGCCCGAGACCCCGCTCGCAGTCGGCCATGAGGGGCCACAGCTCCGCACTGCCGGTCATCCGCCGCGCGGCCCGGAACTCGGCGAGCGCCTCGGAGTACTTCTGGTTCGCGTACGCCGCGAATCCGGCCGCCTCCCGTACGGCGGCGACGCGCGACGCGAGCCGCAGAGCGATCTTGGAGTAGGCGTAGGCGCCCTCGGGGTCCTCGTCGATGAGCCGGGCGACCATCACCAGGTTCTTGGCGACGTCCTCCGCGAGCGTCTTCGGCAGGCTCAGCAGCTCCTGCTTGACGTCCTTGTCGATCTCGTCGCCCGTGACGTCCTCGGGGATCGGCAGCCGCTTGATCGGCTCGCGGTCCCGGTCCCGCTCATCACGGAACCGGCCGCCACCGCGCCGGTCGTCACGGCGGTCGTATCCACCCCGGCTGTCGTCGCGACGGTCGTCACGCCGGTCGTCACGCCCACGGAACCCTCCGGGACGGCCACCGCGGTCGTCTCCACGGAACCCTCCAGGCCGGCCGCCCCGGTCGTCCCGACGCGGCCCACGGTCGCCTCGGTCGTCCCGACCACGGAAACCACCGCGGTCGCCGCGGTTGTCGCCGCCACGGTTGTCGTCACGGCGGAAGGCCGGACGCGGGCCGCGGTCGTCGCCACGGTTGTCGTCCCGACGGAACGCCGGACGGGGCCCGCGGTCGTCGCCACGGCGGTCATCGCGCCGGTCGTCGCGACGCTCGTAGCCGCCACCGCGGTTGTCGCCGCCACGGTTGTCATCACGCCGGAAGCCGCCACGGTCGCCCCCGCGGTCACCTCGGTCGTCACGCCGGAAGCCGCGGTCGCGGTCACGGTCGTCCCGGCGGAAGCCGCCGCGGTCGCCGTCGCGACGGTCGTCGCGCCGATCGAATCCGCCGCGGTTGTCGCCCCCACGGTTGTCGTCACGGCGGAACGCCGGACGGGGCCCGCGGTCGTCGCCTCGGCGGTCATCGCGCCGGTCGCGGTCGTCTCGTCGGCCGTAGCCACCGCCGCCACGGTTGTCGCTGCCACGGTTGTCATCGCGACGGAAGGCCGGACGGGGCCCGCGGTCGTCCTCCCGACGCGGCCCACTGGGACGGTCGTCGCGGCGGAAGGCGGGACGGGGTCCGCGGTCGTCGTCGCGGCGGAAGCCGCGGTCACGGTCGTCACGACGCGGCCCGCTGGGGCGATCGTCACGACGGAACGCCGGACGCGGCCCGCGGTCGCCGTCACGACGGTCATCGCGTCGGTCGCGGTCGTCTCGACGGCCGTAGCCACCGCTGCCACGGTTATCGCCACCACGGTTATCGCCACCGCGGTTGTCATCGCGGCGGAAACCACCGCGGTCGCCGCGGTCATCGCGCCGGCCGTAGCCACCGCCGCCACGGTTGTCGCCACCGCGGTTGTCGTCACGGCGGAAACTACCGCGGTCGCCGCCGCGGTATCCGCCACGGTCACCGCGGTCGTTGCGGTCACCACTGTCCCGTCGCCGCTGGTCGCGCTCCGGTCGGTCGTCGGGAGAGTTGGTGGACATGGGTGACTCCTGTCTCGGTACTGCAAGCATTGTAAAAACAAAAGGACCCCTGGTCCCAGCTGAACGCTGGGACCAGGGGTCCTTCCAAAGATTGTTCGGCGGCGTCCTACTCTCCCACAGGGTCCCCCCTGCAGTACCATCGGCGCTGTAAGGCTTAGCTTCCGGGTTCGAAATGTAACCGGGCGTTTCCCTTACGCTATGACCACCGAAACCCTAATGGTTTCGAGCGAACAAGCACACTTTTCTGTTATGCGTTCTGCTCTAAGCCGGCAACGGTCGTTGCCTCAGAACTAACACAGTGGACGCGAGCAACTGAGGACAAGCCCTCGGCCTATTAGTACCGGTCACCTCCACCCATTACTGGGCTTCCAGATCCGGCCTATCAAC
>NZ_JBIAVQ010000010.1:0-396699 GCF_042894505.1 Streptomyces sp. NPDC001536 | reverse complement strand
AGATAGACCACGTCGAAGCCCATCGCCGCGATCGCCTCGAACCGCCGCGCGGCCGTGCGGAACGTGCCGTGCGGACGCTCCGGCGTGCCCTCGGAGCGCGGGAAGAACTCGTACCAGGCCCCGTACAGCGCCCGCTCCCGCTCCACCAGCAGCGGCAGCGTCTCCGAGACGGTCACCAGCTCCCGCAGCGGATACCGCGCCAGCACCGCGTCCACCTCGGGCGTCAACGCCCCCGCCAGCCGCGCCGAGATCGACAGCGAATCCTCGCGCAACGCCGCCGCGGCGGCGAGCACCAGTCCGCGTCCCTCGTCGTCCGGTACCCCGGCCGCCGCCCGGAGATAGAGGGCGGCGCCCTCCTCCAGCACCAGGCCGACGTCGATGCCGACCGGGATCTTGATGCCGGCGTGGTGGCGCCAGGTGGCGACCGGGTCGCTCCAGGCCTCCACGTGATAACTCCAGTGGCCCAGGGCGTCGGGGGTGACGTCGGCACCCCAGCGGTCGCTGCCGGGGGCCAGTTCGCGCATCGGCGTCCAGGGGCCGGGGCGGCCCTCGGGGTCGGTGAGCACGACGTTGGCGGCGACCGCGTCATGGCCCTCGCGGAACACCGTGGCGGTCACCTGGAACGTTTCCCCGACGACTGCCTTCGCCGGGCTCCTGCCGCCGTCGACGGCCGGCCGGACGTCCCGTACCGGGATGCGGCCGATGGTGTGGCTCGTGCTCATGGGTCTCACCTCCGCCGTGCTCGAGGCCGGGCCTGTGGCCCGGCCGGGGGTCGAAGCTGCGCCGGAAGGGGGCTACCTCCCCGCAGGGGTGCGCACGAGCGTCACCGGTGGGCCCCGCCTGGTCGGGGCGGTCGCGCACACCTGCTCGTCCTGCTCGCGGAGATAGGCGACGAGGTTCGTCCGCAGATAGCGCTCGGCGGCGTCCGCGGCCTCGCGCGCACAGCGTTTCCCCATGAGTACGCAGAGGGTGTAGCCCGAGTCCTCGAAGGATGCCCGAGCCCCGCGATCGGCGGGGGAGGCCAGCGTCACGCGTTCCCAGGCGCGGTAACGCCGCAGTTGCCGGGCGACTTCGGCCTTGGCCGGTAGCAGCATGGCGCCGTTCACCTTCCATGAGGGTTTCACTCATGGTGCACGGGTGGCGACGCAACGTCTTGTTGGTTCTTCAACCACCTCGCCGGTCGCTCGTGTTGCACGAATGGCGTAGCACTCCCACAGTTGAGGTGACTCAGAAGCGATCACTGCTCACGCTACGCGTTCGGGGCTCGTCCCACCGGGGCGAGGAGGAGCGGGAGCTTCGCCGGTGAGGAGCGAACGACGATGAAGACCGCAGTGCCCCGCTACTACCACCTCGATGTGGAAGTCACCCCGGAACGGGTCGGCCAGGTCAGCCGCATTCTGGCCGCTCACCTCCGGTACTGGGACCTCGACAACCTGGTCCAGCCCGTCTGCCGCGGTGCCGAGCTGCTGCTGAAGGCCATCGACGAGCACGCGACCGACAAGTTCACCTCGATCGAGATGTGGTGGAACGGCCAGCACCTCATCACGGCCGTCGGCGACAACGACCGCGATCTGCGCCCGGACCAGGATCTGCGCGGCTGCCTGGAGCACATCGCCGCGATGAGCGACGGCTGGGGATGCTGCGCCACGGACACGGGCAGCAAGGTCATCTGGTTCTCGCAGCGTGCCCGGGCCGGCGAACGCGTCCCGCGCGTGCCGACGGTGCCGGTGCCGAGTGTCGGCGAGATGCTTCAGGTGCCTCGCGAGGAACCGGTCGTGGGCGCTCTGGAGGATGCCCGGTGACCGCAGCGCGTCGTCGCAACGCAGGGGTGCCCGTGTGGAGCGGGCACCCCTACCCGTTGGGCGCCTCCTTCGACGGTCAGGGCACCAACTTCGCGCTGTTCAGCGAGGTCGCCGAGTGTGTCGAACTCGTCCTCGTCGAGGACGACGGCAGCCACCGCAGCGTCCCGCTGGCGGAGGTCGACGGCTTCGTCTGGCACTGCTACCTGCCCGGGATCGGCCCGGGGCAGCGCTACGGCTACCGGGTGCACGGCCCCTGGCACCCCGAGCTCGGCCACCGCTGCAACCCCGCCAAGCTGCTGCTCGATCCGTACAGCCGGGCGGTGGACGGGCAGGTGGACGATCACCCCGCGCTCCACGACCCGGCCGCCGACAGCGCCGGACACACCATGCTCGGTGTGGTCACCGACCCGTTCTTCGACTGGGGCGAGGACCGCCCGCCCCGCCGGTCCTACGCCGACACCGTCATCTACGAGGCCCACGTCCGCGGCCTGAGCCGCACCCATCCCGACGTCCCGGCCGAACTCCGCGGCACCTACGCGGGGTTGGCGCACCCCGCGGTCGTCGGGCATCTGACGTCCCTCGGGGTGACGGCGGTCGAGCTGATGCCGGTGCACCAGTTCGTCCAGGACGGGGTGCTGCGGGGCCGCGGCCTGTCCAACTACTGGGGCTACAACACGATCGGCTTCTTCGCCCCGCACAACGCCTACGCCGCCGACGGCACCCGCGGTCAGCAGGTCAACGAGTTCAAGTCGATGGTGCGGACCCTGCACGAGGCCGGCCTCGAAGTGATCCTGGACGTCGTCTACAACCACACCGCCGAGGGCAACGAGAAGGGGCCGACGCTCTCCTTCCGGGGCATCGACAACGCCTCCTACTACCGTCTGGTGGACGGTGACTGGAGCCACTACTACGACACCACCGGCACCGGGAACAGCCTGCTGATGCGGCACCCCTACGTGCTCCAGCTGATCATGGACTCGCTGCGCTACTGGGTCACCGAGATGCATGTCGACGGCTTCCGCTTCGACCTCGCGGCGACCCTGGCCCGGCAGTTCCACGAGGTGGACCGGCTCTCGGCGTTCTTCGACCTGATCCAGCAGGACCCGGTGATCAGCCGCGTCAAGCTGATCGCGGAACCGTGGGACGTGGGCGAGGGCGGCTACCAGGTGGGCAACTTCCCGCCCCTGTGGTCGGAGTGGAACGGCAAGTACCGGGACACCGTCCGGGACTTCTGGCGCGGCGGCGAGCACACGCTCGGTGACTTCGCCTCCCGGCTGACCGGCTCCTCCGACCTCTACCAGCACAGCCGGCGCAGGCCGCGGGCCAGCGTCAACTTCGTGACCGCGCACGACGGTTTCACCCTGCGCGACCTCGTCTCGTACAACGACAAGCACAACGAGGCCAACGGCGAGGGCAACCGGGACGGCGAGAGCGACAACCGGTCCTGGAACTGCGGCGCGGAGGGTGAGACCGACGACGCGTCCGTGCTCGAACTGCGCGCCCGCCAGCAGCGCAACTTCCTGGCCACGCTCCTGCTCTCGCAGGGCATCCCCATGATCTGCCACGGCGACGAACTCGGCCGCACCCAGCGCGGCAACAACAACGCCTACTGCCAGGACAACGAGGTCTCCTGGATCGACTGGCGGCTGACCGGCCGGCAGCGCGACCTCGCCGACTTCACGCGGTACGTCATCGGACTGCGCGCCGCCCACCCCGTACTGCGCCGTCGGCGCTTCTTCCGCGGTGAGACCGTGACGCACGCGGGCCAGCCGCTGCCCGACCTCGTGTGGTTCGCGCCGGACGCGCGCGAGATGACCGACGGGGACTGGCTGCGTTCCGACGCGCACGCCGTCGGTGTCTTCCTCAACGGTGACGCCATCGCCGAACCGGACCCCTGCGGCCGGACCGTGCTGGACGACTCTTTCCTGCTGCTGCTCAACGGCTACTGGGAGCCGGTCTCCTTCCGGCTGCCGGAACCGGCCTACGGCGAGCGCTGGACGACCCTGATCGACACGGCGGAGCCGAAGGGCGCCCCCGACGGGACGGACCACAAGGCGGACTCGACTCTGACGGTCGAGGCCCGCAGCCTGGTCCTGCTGTCACGGCCCCCGGCGAATCCGCCGCAGGCCGCGGAAGGTACCTAGGAAGGCGGCGGGCGCGCCGGACGGGCTCAGCGCGTCCGGCGCTCCGTCACCGTGAACCGCGCGCCGTCGGGATCGCGCAGCACGGCCTCGTCGCCGCCCTTCGACAGGACGCTGCCCCCGTGCTCCTCCGCGGCCTGGGCGCAGGCGCCGACGTCCGAGACGGCGAAATGCACCTGCCAATGGGGCCGAATGGTGGGGTCGGGTGCCGCGTCCAGCGCCCCCGACTCGATACGGGCCACGATGTCGCCCTCGCTGCGCAGCACGACCTCGCCGCCCTCGTACTGGACCTCGCAGCAGCCGGGACGGTCCGACGCCCAGTCGAGGACCTCGCCGTAGAAGATGGCGGCGTCGAAGGCGTCACGGGTGTGCAGTCTGATGAAGGTCGGGGCCGCGCGCCGCCATTTCCCCCAGTTGGCGACGAGCTCTCCCTCCCAGATCCCGAAGGTCGCCCCGTCCCGGTCGGCCAGCAGCGCCGCCCTTCCGGGCGGGAAGGAGAGCGGGCCCACGGCGGCCGTGCCGCCCCGTTCCTGCACGCGCGCCACGACCTCGTCCGCGCTGCGCACGGCGAAGTACGGCATCCACGCCACCGCCATCTGCCACATCGTGGCGACCGCGGCGATTCCGGCCACCGGCGTGTCGTCCACGACCGCCATCCGGAACCGGTCGCCGAGCTTGGCCGGGCGCCATTGCCAGCCGAGGACGGCGGAGTAGAACGCCTCGGCGGTCTCCTGGTCCCGGGTGGTCAGGCTGACCCAGCAGGGCGCGCCGAACACGGCGTGCGTGGAGACGATGTCCGTCGTGCCACCGGGTCGTCTGGTGTCGTGATTCATGTCAGTCGCGTCCTGATCTCGCCGGCCGGCAGCCACCGGTCTTCTAACAGTGTCCAACCGGAACCGCTCCGGGCGCCTGTCGAGTACCCGGCGGACGTGGCCGAAACGCGTGGTCCGCGCCCGGTGGCACTGGGCCGGTGGAGTGAGCAGGATGGGGGGATGACCGCGGGACGGGACGAGCCCGGTGACGAGGCGGGCCGCATTCTCGAGCTCCAGGAAGAGGTCGAGCAGCTCAAGGAGGCCATCGCCTCGCATGCCGTCGTGGACCAGGCGATCGGCATGATGGTGGCGCTCGGACGGGTGCCGCCGGACGAGGGCTGGGTCGTCCTGAAGGACGTCTCCCAGCGCACCAACATCAAGCTGCGCAACGTCGCCGAGCTGATCCTGATCTGGGGGCGGAACGGGGATCTGCCCCCGGAGATCCGCGCCGAGCTGGAGGCGGCCCTGGACCGCCACGGCCCGACGCAGATCCCGGAGGCGCCGCCGGAGTGATCTCCCGGCGTCACCGGGCGTCGGCCAGCAGTTCCTCACGGATCCGGTCGAAGCAGCCGCTCAGAAGACGGGAGACGTGCATCTGGGAGATGCCCAGTTCCTCGGCTATGCGGCTCTGCGTCATGCCCTGGAAGAACCGCAGATAGAGAATGGTCTGCTCGCGCTCGGGCAGCGCCCGCAGACAGGGGCCCACGGCGACGCGGTCCACGATCACGTCGTAGCGGGGGTCGGGGGCGCCGAGCGCGTCGCCCAGGGCGTACCCGTCGGTGCCGGGCATCTCCGCCTCCAGGGACAGCGCCGAGAAGCACTCCAGGGCCTCCATGCCGGTGCGTACCTCGTCCTCGCTGAGCTGGGCGCACTCGGCGATCTCGGCGACGGTGGGGGCCCGCCCCGCGGTGGTCTGCGACAGCTCCTTGAGGGTGCCGCGCACCCGGTTGCGCAGGTCCTGGACCCGGCGCGGTACGTGGAGCGTCCACATGTGGTCGCGGAAGTGGCGTTTGATCTCGCCGGTCACGGTGGGCACGGCATACGCCTCGAAGGCGTGGCCGCGCGCGGGGTCGTAGTGGTCGACGGCCTTCACCAGGCCCAGGGCGGCCACCTGGTAAAGATCCTCCAGGGACTCGCCACGGCCCTTGAAGCGGACCGCGATCCGTTCGGCCATCGGCAGCCACACCTCGACCAGCTCGTCCCGGAGAGCCTTGCGTGCCGGGCCCTCGGGCAGGGTGGCGAGGCGTTCGAAGTCGGCGGCGGTGTCGGGGGCGTCGTCGTGCGGATGCGGCTTGGTTCTGGTGGTGACGCGCATCGCGCGCACCTCCCTCAGCAGGTGCCGGCGGGACAGACACCATGGGAGACGCGCACTCGGACCTGGCAGAGGACACCGGGGACACCTCCCACGGACGTGCCTCCTGTCCGAAGCACTGATGTCCTGATGCCCGGGGAGGGCGGTTTAAAACAAATAGGGTGTTTTGTCGGTCCTTTTCGTGCGCCATTGCTTGACCCTTCGTTGGGTCCATTACCTCTGCTACAGAGGTAATCTCGACCGCGTGGAACAGGAGACCTTCCCCGAGGAGCTCGCCGACGCGCTTGTCGGTGTCCAGCGGCTGATCCGGCGCAGGCTGCGCCGCGAGATGCCCGCACCGCAGTTGCGCGGCGCCGAGGTCGAACTGCTGCGGCTGGTCGTGGACCGGCCCGGGATCGGGATCTCGGACGCCGCCAAGGAGCTGTATCTGGCGAGCAATTCGGTGTCGACGCTCGTCAACCAGCTGGCCCGGCAGGGCTACCTGGTCCGCGAGACCGACCCGGCCGACCGGCGTGCCGCCCGTCTGATGCCCACTCCCGCGGCCGGGGCGCGGCTCAGCCAGTGGCGCGAACGCCGTGCCGACCTCGTACGACATCAGGTGGCCCGGCTCGACGAGGCCGACCTGGAAACCCTCGCGGCGGCGATCCCGGCCCTGCGCCGTCTGGCCGACAACCTGGGGGAGGAACCGTGACACAGCACGCCGTCACCTGCACCGGACTCGTCTACGCCTTCGGTGACACCAACGCCGTCGACGGGCTCGACCTCACCGTGGCCGAGGGCGAGGTCTTCGGACTGCTCGGCCCCAACGGCGCCGGGAAGACCACGGCGATCCGCTGTATGACCACCCTCCTGCCGGTACCGGCGGGCATGGTCCGCGTCTTCGGGCACGACACCGCCGGGGACCGGATGGCCGTGCGGCGGCTGCTCGGCTATGTGCCGCAGCAGCTGTCCGCCGACCAGGGACTGACCGGCCGTGAGAACGTCGCCCTGTTCGCCCGGGTCTTCGACGTGTCCCGCCACGAGCGCGCCGCCCGCGTCGCCCAGGCCCTGGACGCCGTCGACCTCACCGACGCGGCCGACCGGCTCGCCAAGACCTACTCCGGCGGCATGGTCCGCCGCCTCGAACTCGCCCAGGCCCTGGTCAGCGCGCCCCGGCTGCTGATCCTCGACGAGCCGACCATCGGCCTCGACCCGATCGCCCGGACCGGAGTGTGGGAGCACATCAACGCGGTCCGCGCGGCCACCGGCATGACCGTGCTGGTCACCACCCACTACATGGACGAGGCCGACCAGTACTGCGACCGGGTCGCCCTCATGCACCGCGGCCGCATACGCGCCCACGGCACCCCGGAGGAACTGCGCCGGGGACTCGGCGAGCGCCGGGGCGCCCGGGCCACCGACCCGCTGCCCACGCTGGAGGACGTCTTCCGTGACATCGCCGGCAGCGGACTCGACGACCAGTCAGGAGACTTCCGCGATGTCCGAAGCACCCGCCGCACCGCCGGCCGTGTCGGCTGACCGCATCGGTCTGCTGCTGAAGCCGCCGCAGCCCCGCGCGGGCTGGCGGCTGCTGCCCGCCCGGGTCGGCGCGATGTGCGCCGTCGAACTCCAGAAGCTGCGCCACGACCGCACCGAGCTCTACACCCGGGCCGTCCAACCCGCCCTGTGGCTGCTGATCTTCGGCCAGACCTTCACCCGGATCAAGGCGATCCCCACCGGCGGCGTCCCCTACATCGACTATCTGGCGCCCGGCATCATCGCCCAGTCCGCGATGTTCATCGCGATCTTCTACGGTATCCAGATCATCTGGGAACGGGACGCCGGCATCCTCAACAAGCTCCTCGTCACCCCGACCCCGCGCTCGGCGCTGATCACCGGGAAGGCGTTCGCGGCCGGGGTGAAGTCCCTGGTCCAGGCCGTCGTCGTGATCCTCATCGCCGCCGTGCTCGGCGTCGCCCTGACCTGGAACCCGCTCAAGCTGCTCGGCGTCGCGGCGGTCGTCGTCCTCGGATCGGCCTTCTTCTCCTGTCTGTCCATGACCATCGCGGGCATCGTCCTCAGCCGCGACCGGCTGATGGGCTTCGGGCAGGCCATCACCATGCCGCTGTTCTTCGGCTCCAACGCCCTCTACCCGCTGTCCGTCATGCCCGGCTGGCTCCAGGCGGTCAGCAAGGTCAACCCGCTCAGCTATCAAGTGGACGCCCTGCGCGGCCTCCTCCTCGGCACGCCCGACCATCTCGCGCTGGACTTCGCGGTGCTGTTCGTCGCCGCCGCACTGGGCATCGCCGCGGCCTCCTCGCTGCTCGGCCGTCTCGCACGCTGATCATGCGCGTCGACGTGATGTGCGGCACGCCCACCGGGCGCGGTGCGCCCCCTGTCGGCGAGTTCTTCCTGCGCACGGCTTGATCACTGATCAAAGGGGGTGAACCCGCTGGCCACAGCGCATTCTGCTCATTTGACAGTGCACTGAGCACACAGATAGGAAGCAGCTCTCTGAGGGACAAGAGGTGGATTGTGTACGAGCCGAACGTGGTCGGGGACTGGCAGGAGTACGACGAGCATGCCGGCCTGCGTGTCCGCGTCCACGGGCTGGAAGCCTCCGAGCCACCACGCGGCCGGGACGACGCCGCCGAGGGGCTCACGTACTTCAGGGTCCGCGTGACCGTCGAGAACCGCGGCGACCGGCACTCCACCATCCACCTGGAGGACGGCCAGATCGACGTCCGGCTCGGTCCCGACGGCGAGAGCGCGTTCATCGACTGGCGCAACTCGCAGTTCATCGAGGGCTTCGACGTCTACCCGCTGCGCCGGGCCACCGCCGTGCTCTACGCGGCCGGCCCCGAGGCGTCCCTGAGCCTGGTCGACGTGCAGATCCAGCTGCGGGTCGACGACGACTGGGCCGACCGCCGGCTGTGGGCGGGCGGCATCGGTCTCCAGGAGGGCGCCGTCCAGGCGGCTTGCGGCCGCGACGGCCTGGCCCACCAGGTGAGCAACTTCCTGCGGGACCAGGCCGAAGAGGGCACCGCCTGACGCCTGACGGTCAGTGCGGGATGCCGTCGATGATCTCGCGGGCGCCCTGACGCAGCAGTGCCACCGCGACCGAGGTGCCCAGCGTGGCCGGGTCGAGCCGGCCCGCCCACTCGTGGGCGTTGAGCCGGGTCTTGCCGTCCGGGGTGAACACACAGGCCCGCAGGGACAGTTCGCCCCCGTGGTCCACGCGCGCGTACCCGGCGATCGGGCTGTTGCAGTGGCCCTGGAGGACATGCAGGAGCATGCGCTCCGCGGTGGCCTCCCGGTGGGTGTCCGGATCGCCGAGCCCGCTGACCGCGTCGATCAGGTCGGTGTCGCCCTCACGGCACTGGAGGGCCAGGATGCCCGCGCCGATCGGCGGCATCATCGTCTCGGGAGAGAGGATCTCGCTGATCACGTCCGCACGGCCGATGCGCTCCAGGCCCGACACCGCGAGCAGCAGCGCGTCCGCCTCTCCGGCCGCCAGCTTCGCCAGCCGCCGGTTGGCGTTGCCGCGGAACGGTACGCACTCCAACTCCGGGTGAGTTGCCGCCAGTTGCGCGACCCGGCGGACCGAGGAGGTCCCGATGCGGGTACCGGCCGGAAGCTCGTCCAGGGTGAGCCCGCCCGGATGGATCAGGGCGTCGCGGATGTCGTCCCGCTTGAGGAACGCGGCGAACGTCGTCCCCGCCGGGAGCGGCCGGTCGGCGGGCACGTCCTTCACACAGTGCACCGCGAGATCGGCCTCGCCGGCGAGCAGCGCGGCGTCGACCTCCTTGGTGAAGGCGCCCTTGCCCTCGACCTTCGACAGGTCGCCCATCCACTTGTCGCCGGTCGTCTTCACCGGCACGACCTCGGTGCGCACCCCGGGGTACAGCACGGTCAACTCGGCGCGGACACGCTCCACTTGGGCGAGCGCCATGGGCGAGTCGCGGGAGACGATACGGATCAGTTCGGGCACGGACATGCGGGACACGATAGACCCTCACGGCCGTGCGGCTGTGCCGTACAGCGCTTCACGCGCGCCAGTCGAAGGGGAAGAACTCCTCACCCGCCGCGTCCTCGGCGTCCGGCGTGCGCACCAGGCAGCGGTGACGCAGCAGTTCACGGCGCTCCCGCGGGGACAGCCCGGGGGCGGTCCAGTCCTCGGCGTCGATGTCCTCGCGCCCGCAGGCGTTGATCTCGTCACCGGACGCGGTTCTCAGATCCACCCGGAAGTCCGTACGCCACTGGGAGTTGTGCCCCCAGCCCTGCGAGAGGTCCACGGTCGGGCGGTGCCGGCGCACATAGGTCCAGTAGAGCGGCGAACGGTCGGCCACCCCGCGCTCGGCGTGCCTTGCACCCGCGCGCACCCGCACCCCGGCCCGGGAGAACAGCAGGGACCCGAACCACAGTCCGGGCCACACGACATCGGTGATCCGTACCGGCTCGTCCGGGTCCTGCGCCTGCTCGACCTCCACGATCTCGTGCAGGAACGGGTCGAAGACGCCGCTCTCCTCGAACGGCGTCAGGCCCAGGCCCGTGAAGAGCCCGAGATACTCGTCCTGCGAGACGGCGGGCCAGACACCGGCGTGCTCACCGGCCGGCTGGAAGCCCGTCAACAGGACATCGCTGACCCGGCTCAGCGCGTACAGCTCCCACAGCAGGTCGCCGCACCGCTCGTCCGGTCCCTCCACCGCCGTCTCGACCAGCAGCTCCACGCCCGAGGCGAGCGCCCCGCGGTAGGCGATCCGGGCCCGGGCGAGCCAGGGTTCCACCACGGCGGCGTACACGTCCGCACCGTCGTGGTCGCGCAACGCCTGGAACAGCATCCGCGCGTTGACCCAGGCCTCCTCCTCGTCCATGGGCGCACCCTAGCGACGGCCGGGAGCGGTGATCCACACGTTTATGCGACGAGCGGAGCACTCATCTCGACCGACCGCAGCGCCGCGGCGAGCGCCAGTTCGTCGCCGACGTCCAGAGCCGTGTCGGTCAGCTTGATGACGTGCTCGTCGCCGTGGGCGAGGGCCCGCTCCATGACCTCCTCGGCGGTGAGCCGGGCGGGCGGTGTGTAGGTGATCGGCTCCGCGGGCGCGTACATCGCGGTGACCGCCGCGGACGCGCTCCACGCCGCGTGCAGGCTCGGGGCCCACAGCTCGCGGGGCAGCGAATCCAGGGTGCGCAGCACGGCGTTGGGCGCGGTGGCGGCGTGCACGAGCATCGTCGGCTCGCCGTGGCCGTGGGTGGCGTACCGATGGGTCGCGGCGCGCACGAGTTCGGTCAGCCGGGCGCGGGCCGTGTCCGGGTCGGTCACCTCGGCCGCCCATGCGGGCAGTCGGTGTACGGCCGCGAGGCGCTCGCGGAACCCCATGTGGCCCGGCTCGATCGGGGGCACGGCGTCCAGGGCCTCGCCGGCGGTCGGCGCGCCCGGCAGCGCGGCGACGCCGGTCACCGGCTGGTGCCGGGCCGCCCAGTAGCCGAGCGCGTGGGCGAGTTCGGTGGTGCGGGGCGCGTTCTCGCCGGTTTCCAGGGCGCGTACGGCGTGGCCGACCCGTATGACGGTGTGGGTGGCGCCGCCGTACAGACCGGGCAGCAGGCGCGGCCACCACTCGGCGAGGACGTCCCGCCACGGGCGTTCGGCGAGGGTGCGGGAGTAGTGGTCGGTCCAGTCCGCGATCCGGCGTGGATCGCCCAGCGCCTCCTGCCAGTTGGCGTCGGTGACGGGGGCCACGCGGTCGGGGAAGTCCTCCAGCTTGTCGCGGTAGAGGTCCACCCAGTGGTGCACCGCCCCCGCCCGTCCGTGGGCGGCGAGCGCCTCGACGACCATGGGGGCGTGGTTGGACAGCCAGCCGTCGCGTTCGGGGCCGGAGGCGTGGAGGCGTTCCAGGGCTTCTTCGAGCTGTCCGCTCGTGTCGCTGTCGTCCATGAGCCGGACGGTATGCCTCATGCGCCGGTGCCGGGATCGGGCGCGGGACGGAAGCCGCGGGGTGCACGGGTCCTAGGTCCCGCGCCCGATGCGCGCCGGATCAGGCGTTGGGGTCGAACGAGATCCCCGACGGCTTGGCCTTCGTCAGGTCGGAGGCGAAGTTCGCGTCCTTCAGGGCGAAGTTGGCGCTGCCGAAGTTGTACGCGACCAGCTTGTCGCGGACGCCCGAGGGGTAGCCGTTCCAGCCGACCAGCGGCGGGTACTGCCAGGTGCCCTTGGCGTTCTCCGGCGGCTCGTCATTGGAGTTGGCCAGCCGGAAGGCGTGGGTGCTGGCGCCGTCCTTGTGGTAGACGATCTTCGCGTGGGTGCCGTCGAAGCGGACGCCGGAGGTCGCGGTCGTCGAGTACGAGCCGTGGGCGGACGTCGACACGTACTGGATCGTGCCGTTCTGCACCCAGATCACGACGTGCTCCCAGTCGTGCCGGTGACCGCCGATGCTGCTGTTCGCCAGAGCCTGGTCCTTCTCGAAGTACAGGCCGTACATGTAGGCACACCAGCCGTTGTTGCACTTGTAGCGCGAGTACGAGTTGGTGTTGTTGAGGTCCGAGAGGTCGTGGCACTCGCCGCTGAGCGAACCCGTCGGGTTCAGGCCGCCGTTGACCGTGCCGTCGGGGCCGATCGCGGGCGTGGGGTAGCAGCCGTCGGTGTCGTAGTCCCAGGCCGGCTGGTAGGTGTACTCGGCCGACTCGGCGTTGGACGGCAGGGCCGCGGGCGGGGCGGCGAGGGCGGCGCTGGGGAAGGCGACGACCAGGGCGGCGGCGCCGGCCAGGCCGGTGAACCATCTCGCACGGTGCTTCTTGAACGACGGAGACGACACTGCGTCCTCCTCTTGGTGCGGGCGCAGCCCAACGGCTGTGGGGGAACGGGAGGTTCAGCTTCCCGATTTTTCATGTCCGCGCCAAGAGTCCGTAAGCGACTCTCTGGTAACAACCGTCCGAACAGTTGGATCTTGTTCGAGATGTCAGACGAGATCGTCCGGAAGGTCGGCCGCCGACTCCTCCGGAGCGAGGTCGGGTCGCAGCCGCAACCAGGAGGGCTGGCGCAGCAGTCCGGCCCGGGTGCGGGTGCTGTAGCGGACCTCGCCGACCAGCCGGGGCAGGACCCAGTGCGCGCCCGCGACCGGCGGCGGGGCGTCGAAGGGGCACGCGTTCGTCGCCGCGGCCCCGAGGAGCGCGGCGAGTTGGGTCCGTTCGGTCTCGTTCCAGCCGGTGCCCACGTTGCCGACGTACCGCAGGCGGCCCGCGGTGCGCTGTCCGACCAGCACGGCGCCCGGCAGGCCCGTCAGCCGTCCCTTGCCGGGCAGCCAGCCGCCGACGATGACGTCCTCACTGCGCATGTTGCGGATCTTGATCCAGGCGCGGGAGCGCACCCCGGGCTCGTAGACCGAGTCGAGCCGCTTGCAGACCAGGCCTTCCAGGCCGTGGTCGCGGGTGGCCTCCAGCGCCTGTTGGCCGTGGCCGACGATGGCGCCCGGGGTCGACCAAAAGGGGCCATCGAGGCCCAGCTCCTCCAGCTGTCCGCGCCGTCGGACGTAGGGGAGGGCGGTCAGGGAGTGTCCCGCCAGGTGCATCACGTCGAACAGCACCAGGTGGACGGGGACTTCGCCGGCCTTCCGGGCGGCCTTGCCCGGGGAGTGGGCCAGCCCCATGCGGGACTGGAGCAACTGGAAGTCGGCCCGGCCCTGTTCGTCGAGCGCCAGGATCTCGCCGTCCAGTACGGCGGGCAGCGTGCCGAGCGCGCCGCCGAGCGCCCCCAGTTCGGGATAGGCGGCGGTGATGTCCTCCCCGGAGCGGGCGCGCAGCACCACGCCTCCGTCCCCGGCGAGGTACACGACGACGCGCTGGCCGTCCTGCTTGGTCTCATAGGCCCAGTGCGCGTCCTGGGTGACCGAGGGCAGGGCGCCGGAGGTGGCGAGCATGGGCGGGATCAGGGGGAGGCTCACGGGTCAGTTGTCGACGGGGCCCGGTGTCGCCACGCGCGCGTGGGGGCGGTTTCGCCTGAACGGCGGTGTCCTGGGCGAGGGCAGGACGCGTCTCGACGACCTTCCGGTCCCGTGGGTCCTGTCGGACCCTCAGATGATCCCGCCGTTGGCCCGCAGCACCTGCCCGTTGACCCAGTGCCCGCCCGGACCGACCAGGAAGGAGACCACGGAGGCGATGTCCCGCGGTGTCCCGAGGCGCTCCAGCGGCGGCTGCGCGGCCAGTCGCGCGACGGTCTCCTCGTCCTTGCCGTCGAGGAAGAGGTCGGTGGCGGTGGGGCCGGGCGCGACCACATTCACGGTGACGTCACGGCCCCGCAGCTCCCGGGCGAGGACCAGCGTCAGCGCCTCGACCGCCCCCTTGCTCGCGGCGTACGCGCCATAGGTCGGGAAGGCGAGGCCGACGACGGAGCTGGAGAAGTTCACCAGCGCCCCGCCCGGACGCAGCCGGCGGGCGGCCTGCTGTCCGACGGCGAAGGTGCCGCGGATGTTGGTGCGGTACAGGGCGTCGAGCTCGTCGAGATCGAGCTCCGCGACCGGCGACAGCAGCATCCGCCCCGCCGCGTGCACCACGGCGTCCACCCCGCCGTACGTCTCCTCCGCCAGGTCGAACAGGGCGGCCACCTCGGTCTCGTCGCCGACGTCCGCTCGGGCGGCGCGGGCGGAGCCCCCGGTGGCCTCGATGGCGCGTACGACCTCGTCGGCCGCGTCCTTGTTGCCCGCGTAACCCACGACGACGGCGAACCCGTCGGCGGCCAGCTGCTGGGCGACCTGGCGTCCGATGCCGCGCGACCCTCCGGTGACGATCGCGACGCGCTGCTGTGTGGTCATGTCCGCTCCTTCTGTTATCGATGCTACGTGTATCACGTAACGACGATAACATGGTTCCGTAGCGTTGGTATTCCCCGGCTCGTATCAGCGCTACGAATGTCGTACCGTGCAGACATGGACGCGAGGGAAAAGATCCTGGAAGCCGCCGCGGAACTGCTGGCCGCGGCCCCGGCCGCCGATGTCTCCACGCGCGCCGTGTGCGAGGCGGCCGGCGTGGGCGCGCCGATGCTCTACCGGCTGTTCGGCGACAAGGCCGGGCTGCTCGCCGCCGTGGTGGACCGGGGATTCGAGGAGTACCTCGCCTCCAAGCGCGCGGCCCGCCCCGGCGAGGATCCGGTGGCGGACCTGCGGAGCGGCTGGGACAACCACATGCGGTTCGCGCTGGAGCACCCCCACCACTACCGCCTGATGTACTCGCCCGAGCTGACGGTCCCGCCCGCCGCCGTGAGCGAGGCGCACGCCCTGCTGCACGCGATCCTCGAACGCTGCGCGGCGGCCGGCCGCCTCACCGTCCCGCCCGCCCTGGCCACGCAGATCGTCATGTCCGCCAACGTCGGCGCGGCCCTGTCGATGCTCACCAGGCCGGAGCAGTACCCGGATCCGGGATTCTCGGCCCGGTTGCGGGACGCGGTGATCGACTCCCTGACGCGCCCGGCCGGACCCGCGCAGGGGGACGGGGTTCCCGTCGCGGCCGCCACCCTCGCGGCCCGGCTGCGCGCGGAGCCGCGCGAGTCCTTCACCCCGGCCGAGTCCGCCCTGTTGCAGCAGTGGCTGGAGACGCTCGCCGGGAACTGACCGCTCAGGGCGCCTGTACGAGCCCCGACTGGTAGGCGATGACGACGAGTTGCGCGCGGTCCCGGGCGCCCAGCTTCGTCATGGCGCGGTGCACGTGCGTGCGTACCGTCAACGGGCTGACGAACAGCTTCTGGGCGATCTCCTCGTTGGAGTGGCCCTCGGCCACCCACGCCATCACCTCACGCTCACGCGCGGTCAGCGCCACGAGGTCCCCCGGAACCGCGAGGCGGGCGCCCCGCGCGGGCGCGGCCAGGAAGCGGGCGATCACCGTGCGGGTGGCCGCGGGGGACAGCAGGGACTCGCCCGACGCCACGGTCCGCACCCCGGCCAGCAGCACGTCGGCGGTGACGTCTTTGCCGAGGAAGCCGCTCGCCCCGGCCCGCAGCGCCTGGGCGACGTATTCGTCGATCTCGAACGTGGTCAGGATCAGCACCCGGGTGTCGGCCAGGTCAGGGTCGGCGCAGATGGCGGACGTGGCGGCCAGGCCGTCGGTGCCCGGCATCCGGATGTCCATCAGGACGAGGTCCGGGCGGTGGACCCGGGCCAGGGAGACGGCCTCGGAGCCGTCGGCCGCCTCGGCGACCACCTCCATGTCCTCGCAGGAGTCGATCAGGATCCGGAAGGTGGCCCGCAGCAGGGCCTGGTCGTCGGCGAGCAGTACGCGGATGGTCATGGGTTCCGTTCTTCCGGTTCCGGAGCGATGGGGTACAGCGGCAGCCGGGTGGTCACCTCGAAGCCGCCCTCGACGCGATGGCCGGCCTTGAGGGCGCCGCCCATGGACCGGGCCCGCTCCCGCATGCCGATCAGGCCGAAGCCCTGCCCGGGCGCCACGCCGGGGCCGGTCGAGGTCCCGTCGTCGGTCACGCTGATCGTCAGATGGTCGGTGGCGTACCGCAGGCGCACCCAGGCCGCCTCGGCCGCCGCGTGCTTGGTGACATTGGTCAGTGCCTCCTGCACGATGCGGTACGCCGTCAGGTCCACGCCCGGCGACAAGGGCTGGGGCAGGCCCTCCGTGTCAACCTGGACGGTGAGGCCGGCCGATTCGAACGAGGCGGTGAGTTCGTCGAGCCGGCCGAGCCCCGGGCTGGGGGCCAGGGGCGCGTCGGGGTCGTCGGTCGCGCGCAGCAGACCCACGGTGGCCTTCATCTCGCGCAGCGCCGCCGAGGTCGTGCCGGCCAGGTCGGTGAGGATTCGGTGCACCTGCTCGGGATGGGTGCGCGACAGATGCGCGGCCGTGCCCGCCTGGGCGTTGGCCAGGGCGAGATGGTGGGCGACGACGTCGTGCAGTTCCCGGGCGATGCGCATGCGCTCTTCGGCGACGCGATGGCGCGCCTCCTCCTCCCGGCCGCGTTCGGCGTACTCGGCGCGGGCCTGCACCGCTTCCACGTAGGCGCCCCGGAAGCGGACCGCGTTGCCGGTGGCGACCGGCAGCAGCAGCCAGGCGGCGGGGCCCAGCGTCTTCAGGGGCCAGGGATGCGCGACGGGGTCGGCGGCATAGGCCGTCGTGATCAGCAGGGCGAGCGCCGCGAGGAAGGCGAACCGGGTGGTCCGGCGGTCGGTGTGCAGGGCCAGCCGGTACAGCGCGAGCATGAGCGGGGCCATCAGGAGCGGGGTGAGCAGCAGGCCCAGTGCGCCGGCGGCGGCGGTGCACAGGGCCGTCACCGCGACGACGGTGCGGGGGCGGGTGCGCTGCCAGAACAGGGCGCCGCAGGCGACGGCGGCGAGGGCGATCGTGGGCCCCACCGGGTCCGGCTGCCGCACACGGGGGAAGTTGATCTCGCTGCCGAACAGAAAACACGCGAACAGCAGAGCCGCCGTCATGGTGTCGACGGTGCGGGCGTGGTCGTCCGCGTAACGCTGCCAGGGGATGCTCATCGCTGTTCTCCGGTCGGTGCCTGAGGACATGGTCGGTGATGCCTGCCGGGAACGACGGGCGAGGGCCGCCCCAGGTTTCCTGGTGAGAGCCCTCCATGTCGTCGTGCGCCTGCCGACAATCGCGGCTACTCGGTACGCAGTACGCGCCCTCGCGCACCTCGTCCCCGGGCACGAGACGCGGTCGGCCGGAGTTCGACGATCTTAAGTCAACTGCTTGACTTGGTCGGATCTCCAAGATTGCCTGACCGTGCGGCAATGGCGCCGGACCGGAGGAGGGCCCATGTCCCGGAGTTTCGAGCAGCAGGCGCTGACCTGTCCGATGTACGGCGGCACGGCGGTACGGCGCCGGAGTCGCCCGCCGAGTGGGGACTGCTGCGCAAGGAGGGCCCCGTGGCCCGGGTGACCCTGCCCAGCGGGGACGAGGCGGTCCTGCTGACCCGCTACGACGACGTCCGCCAGGTCCTCTCCGACCCCCCGTTCGCCGCGGTGCCGGACTCCGAGGGGGCCGCCCGTATCGCCGACGACGGGACGTGTCCGAGCGGGAACTCGCCTGCACCGGCCAGTCCCTGTTGATCGCTCCGGCATACCGCGCTGTCTCACCGAGAGGACCGAGGTCGGCGACAGCGTCCTGCCGGCGTGGCCCGTGTCGAGCTCCAGACCGTCCTCGACGTGCTGTTGCGTAGGCTTCCGTCCTTGGAACTCGCCGTAGCGGCGGAGGAGCCGCGACGGCTCGAGGGGCTGGCCGTCGGAGGGCTGAGGGAAGTCCCGGTGCGATGGTGATGATGGCGGCAGGCAGGGCGGTACGGGCGGAGCAGGTCAGCGCGACCCGGGAGCTGATCCTGACTGCGGCCGAACGGCTGTTCGCCGAGCGCGGGGTCTACGCCGTCTCCAACCGCCAGGTCAGCGAGGCCGCCGGGCAGGGCAACAACGCCGCTGTCGGCTACCACTTCGGCACCAAGGCCGACCTCGTCCGCGCCATCGTCCGCAAGCACGCCGAGCGCGTCGAGGAGATCCGCGCCCGGCTGCTGGCCGCGATCGGCGACTCCACGGACCTGCGGGACTGGGTGGACTGTCTGGTCCGCCCGGTCCCCGAGCACCTCGCGTCCCTGGACGGCCCCACCTGGTTCGCGCGGTTCTGCGCACAGGTGATGACCGACCCGGCACTGCACCGGATCATGGTGGAGGAGTCGCTGGCCTCCCCGTCCCTGCGGCAGATCGTCGACGGACTGGACGGCTGTCTGCCCGACCTGCCTCCCGAGGTCCGTGCCGAACGCGGCGACATGGCACGCCATCTGCTCATCCACCTGCCCGCCGAACGGGAGCGCGCCCTCGCCGAGAACAGGCCCACCGCACGCTCCAGTTGGCACGACTACGCCACCGGGCTCGCCGACGCGGTCGTCGGCATCTGGCTGGCACCGGTGACACAGGAAAGGGCCGAGCCCGCGCGTGACCGATGAGAGGCCCGCGCTCGCGCGTGGCTCCGGGCAGCACGTGCTGGTCGTCGGCGGGCCGGACGTGGCCGAACTGCTCACCACTACCCTGGAGTTGGCGGGCTACCGGACCACCGTGGCCGCCACCGGGACCGAGGCGCTGACGCGGGCCGCGGAGTACCGCTACGACCTCGTCCTCCTCGACACGACCCTGCCCGACGTCCCCGACCTCGGCCGTCGGCGCCCGCCGCCCGCCGCACACCGGCCGCCGGTCCTGTTCCTCACCGCGTACGACACGTTGGACAGCCTCCTGCCCGAACTCGGCCTGGGCGAGAAGGACTACGTCACCAAACCCTTCCGAATGGCCGAAGTCCTGGCCAGGATGCGGGTGTTGCTGCGCGGCGCGGATCCGGTCCGACCCCAGGAGGGCGGACCGCGCTACCGCGACCTCGTGCTCGACGACGACCTCTGCCGGGCGCGCCGCGGAACGCTGACGCTGGACCTCACGCCCGCGGAGTACCGGCTGCTGCGCCACTTCCTCCTCAACGCCGACCGGGTGCTGTCCAAGGAACGGATCAGCCGGTACGTCTGGGGCGACCTCCGGGGCGACAACGCCATCGAGCAGCTTGTGTCCCGGTTGCGGCGCAAAGTGGATGGGGAAGCTCCGGCGCTGATCCACACCAGACGGGGTTTCGGGTACTGGCTGGGGCGGTCCGAGGCGGAGGGCTGAGCAACTGCTGCGTGGGGCAGGGAAGTTGCTGCTGTCCTCGGTGAGGCGGCAGGGATGTGATCCGGGTCACGTCAGCTTTCCGTCAGGGAACTGACCGGAGCCCGTCAGGCCCGTCTGTTTGCATGTGCTCATCGAGGCCTCACCCCTTCCCCCCGGCGCTCCGCCTCTCGACCGGAGCCCCCACCACCGAGGAGAACCATGGCCGACGCACTGGCTGTGCCCGAGTTCCCCATGCCGCGGTCCGCCCGCTGCCCCTTCGACCCGCCCCCCGGCCTCAAAGAGCTCCAGGACCAGGGGCCGTTGGCGAAGGTGCGGCTGTGGGACGGCAGCGAACCGTGGCTCGTGACCCGCTACGCCGAGCAGCGCGCCCTGCTGGGTGACGCCCGGGTCAGCTCGGACATCGACCGCCCCGGCTTTCCGCCCAAGGCCAGCTCCGAGGGCAGCGAGGGCAAGCTCAGCTTCATCATGATGGACGACCCCGAACACGCCCGGCTGCGGCGCCTGGTGACGGCACCCTTCGCCATCAAGAAGGTCGAGGCCCTCAGGCCCGCCGTGCAGCGGATCGTGGACGGCCTGATCGACGACCTCCTCGCGGGTCCGCAACCGGTCGACCTCGTCGAGGCGTTCGCCCTGCCCATCCCCTCACTGGTGATCTGCGAACTGCTCGGAGTGCCCTATGAGGACCACGAGATGTTCCAGTCCAACACCAAGACGATGGTCAGCAGCGCCGCGACACCCGAGCAGCGCAATGTCGCGACCCGGGAGATCGCCGGCTATCTGGCCACGATGATCGGCAAGCGGCTCGCCGAGCCCGAGGACGATCTGCTGTCGAGCATCGCCGGCCGGATCACCACGGGCGAACTCGACCATCAGCAGGCCACGGAGATGTCGCTGCTCCTGCTGATCGCCGGACACGAGACCACCGCGAACATGATCGCGCTCGGCACCGCCGCCCTCCTCCAGCATCCCGACCAGCTCGCCCTGCTGCGGGAGAGCGACGACCCCAAGCTGGTGGCCTCGGCCGTCGAGGAACTGCTGCGCTACCTGAACATCACCCACCAGGGGCGCCGCCGTGCGGTCACCGAGGACATCGAGATCGCCGGAGAGGTCATCAAGGCCGGCGAGGGCATCATCGTGGTCAACGAGATCGGCAACCGCGACCCCGAGGTCTTCGAGGACCCCGACCGTCTCGACATCACCCGCGACGCCCGCCGCCACGTCGCGTTCGGCTTCGGCATCCACCAGTGCCTCGGCCAGCCCCTGGCACGCATGGAGCTCCAGGTCGTCTACGGCACCCTCTACAAGCGCCTCCCCACCCTCAAGCTCGCCTGCGACATCCAGGACGTGAAGTTCAAGCACGACGCGTTCATCTACGGCGTCCACGAACTGCCGGTGGCCTGGTGACGGCTCCCCGTCCCGCGAACGAACAAGCGACCCGCGACAAGAAGGGCAATCCCATGAAGGTGGAGCTGGAAGCCGACAAGTGCGTGGCCTCGGGGCAGTGCGTCCTCGCCGCGATGGACGTCTTCGACCAGGACGACGACGGCATCGCGATCCTGCTGGCGGAGGAGGTCGGCGACGCGCTCGTCGACGACGTCAAGGAAGCCGTCGCGGTCTGCCCGGCCGCCGCGATCCGACTGGTCCAGCAGTGAACCGGATCGTCGTCGTCGGAGCCTCGGCCGCCGGACTCGCGGCGGCCGAGACGCTCCGCCGCGAGGGCTACGACGGCCCCCTCACCCTCGTCGGCGACGAACCCCTCGTCCCGTACGACCGCCCGCCACTGTCCAAGCAGCTGCTGTCCGGCGAGTGGCAGCCCGAGCGGCTGGACCTGCGCACCCCCGCGGACTTGGCCGCCCTCGGTCTCGACCTGCGGCTCGGCGTCCCCGCGACCGGCCTCGAACTCACTGAGCGCACGGTGTCCCTGGCCGACGGCTCGGCGGTGCCGTATGACGGACTGATCCTCGCCACCGGCGTCCGGCCGCGCCGGCTGCCCGGTGAGGGCGCGCATGTGCTGCGGACCCTGGACGACGCCCTGACCCTGCGCGACCGGCTGGGCCCGGGACAGCGGCTGGTCGTGGTCGGCGCCGGATTCCTCGGCGCGGAGGCCGCCGCGGTGGCCTGGCGCCTCGGCGCCGAGGTGACCTTGCTGGAACCGGCCCCGGTGCCGCTGGCGCACGCCGTCGGCACGGAGGTCGGACAGGTGCTGTCGCAGGCGCACCTCGACCGGGGTGTGAACCTGCGCTGCGGGGTCACGGTCACCGAGGTGACCGAGGACGGGGTACGGCTCGCGAGCGGCGAAGTGATCGAGGCCGACGAGGTGCTGGTCGCCGTCGGCTCGCTGCCCAACACCGAGTGGCTCGACGGCAGCGGCCTGACCGTCGGCGACGGCGTGGTCTGCGACGAGTACTGCGAGGCCGCGCGGAACGTGTACGCGGCCGGTGACGTGGCCCGCTGGTACAACCCGCTGTTCGGGACGTCGATGCGGATCGAGCACCGCACCAACGCCGCCGAACAGGGCATGGCCGCCGCCCGCAACCTCCTCGACCCCGAGGCGCGCAAGCCGTTCGCGCCGGTGCCGTACTTCTGGTCCGACCAGTACGACATGAAGATCCAGGCGTACGGCTTCCTGCGCGGCCACGACGAGGTCGCCGTGGTCGAGGGCGACCTGTCCGAACGGCGGTTCGTCGCCGTGTACCGCACCGGCGACCGGGTGAGCGGCGCCCTCACCGTCGGTATGCCGCCCAAGGCGATCCGGCTGTGGCGCCAGGCCATCGTGACCGGCGCGGCATGGAACGAGACCGTACGGGCGGCGGTCTGAAGGCAGGGGCGCCGAGGAGAGCGGTCCTCGGCGCCCCCTCTCGGGGAGCCGTACGTACGATCAGCGCAGTAGTTCCGCCGTAAACGCACGCAGTAGATTACTTGAGTTACGCAACAAGATGGTAAAGTGGCTCGCATGGCCACCCCATCGCTCCCCGAGCTCCCCGAAGGCCCCGCGTCTCCGCAAGTGATAGAGATCGAGCGGGCGCTGACGCGCATCACCTATCTGAGCACGCGCGCCCGGCAGCACGACCGGCTGATGGCGCTGGCCGGAGTGCCGCTGGACCGGGCCGCCGTGGCGCTGCTGCGCCAGGTCGCCGACTCCGAGCCGCTGCGCCCGGGGGAGCTGGCCAACCGGCTCGGTGTGGAGGCCTCGCACGTGACCCGCACCGTGCAGCAGCTCCAGAAGACGGGATACGTCACCCGCGTGCCGGACCCCGACGACCGCCGCGCTCAGCGCATCGAGCTCACCGAGGCGGGCCGCCAGGCCATCGACCGGGTCCGGGACGCCGGCGCGCGCGGTATGCAGCTCGCCCTGTCCGAGTGGGATCCGCAGGAGCTGGGACAGCTCGCCACCCTCTTCCACCGCATGGTCGACGACTTCCTGGCCTACGCCGTCGACGACGACACGGAGCCCGCGACCACCGTCTGACCCCCGACGCGCGGCTCGCGCAGCCCGCCTTCATCGAGGTCTTCCGCCGCTCCTTCGGACACCCGCCCGGGACCCGCAACCGCCTTTCCCCGTAAGCGAAGAGGCCGCCGTACGACCTGCTTGTACCGTCCAGTAATATCGCGCGGCAAGCCCCCCATAGGAGGAACCGTGCCCGGGTCCCGACGCTCACCCCTGCTGCTGGCCGGTCTGCTGGCCGGCGTGGGGGTCACCCACTTCACCGCGCCACGCTCGTTCGACGCGACCATCCCGACGTTCCTGCCCGGAAAGCCCCGGACCTGGACCTACGCGAGCGGTGTCGCCGAGTTCGCGCTGGCGGCCGGGCTCGTGGCGCCCCGCACCCGCAAGGCCGCCGCCCTGGCCTCCGCCGCCTTCTTCGTCGGGGTCTTCCCGGCGAACGTCAAGATGGCCGTGGACTGGCGCCACCGCCCCACCCCGCAGAAGGCCGCCGCGATCGCACGGCTGCCGCTTCAGGTGCCCCTCGTCCTGTGGGCCCGCAGCGTCGCACGGAACACGGAGGGTCAGGCATGAGCGCGCGCACAGACGTCGGCGACACGATCGAGGACTTCGAGCTGCCCGACGAGACCGGCACCCCGCGCAGCCTGAGCTCGCTGCTCGCCGACGGGCCGGTCGTCCTGTTCTTCTACCCCGCGGCGATGACCGCCGGCTGCACCGCCGAGGCCTGTCACTTCCGCGATCTCGCGGCCGAGTTCGAGGCCGTCGGCGCCCGCCCCGTCGGCATCAGCGGCGACTCCGTGGAGCGGCAGCAGGAGTTCTCCGGCAAACACACCCTCGGCATGCCGCTGCTGTCCGACGCCGACGGGACCATCCGGGAGCGGTTCGGGGTGAACCGCGGGTTCTCGCTGGCCCCGACCAAGCGCGTCACCTTCGTCATAGCGCAGGACCGCACCGTCCTGGAGGTCGTCCGCAGCGAGCTGCGGATGAACACCCACGCCGACCGGGCGCTCGCGGCACTGCGCGACCACCGCAAGTGACGTACGAGTCCTGGTAGCCGTACCGAGGTTGTTGCGGTGCGGCAAAGGGACCATCCTGGACGATATGGAGCACGCCTCGGCCGCGGCGATCATCGATGGGCGCGGCATGGTGACGGGGTGGAGCGACGGTGCCCGGCGGCTGACCGGCTACCCGGCCGAGGAGGCCGTGGGACTCCCGGTGCGTGAGCTGCTCGCCGAGGACCCGTCGCCCGACGTCCTGGCGGCCCGGACCGGCACCGTCGTCCTGCGGCACCGGGACGGCACCCCCGTCGCCCTCCCGCTGAGGGCGTGCGAGGTGCTGGGCCCGGACGGTGCACCCGGCGGGTTCGTGATCACCGCCGAGCAGCCCGGCGGGGCGGAGCCGACCCTCGCCGGGCAGGCCTTCCAGCAGGCCTCCATGTCCATGTCGGTCTTCGATCCGCAACAGCGCTACCTGCGGCTCAACGGTGCCGCCTGCCAGGTGATGGGGGTACCCGAGGAGGCCCTGCTCGGCCGGTTCTTCCCGGAGACCGTGGAGGAGGCCGAGCACAGCCAGGGCTTCCACTGGCATCTGCGGCACGTCGCCGAGACGGGCGAGCCCATCCACTACGAGAGCTACACCCGCGCCCCGTCCGGCAACCGCTACCACGCCTGGAACATCGAGATGTGGCCGGTCCGCGACGGCGTCGACGACGTGGTCGGGGTCGCCCTGGCCGCCTTCGACAGCACCGAGCAGCACTGGGCCCGCCAGCGCCTGGCCCTGCTGAACGAGGCCGCGGACGCCATCGGCACCACCCTCGACGTGGTCCGCACCGCCGAGGAACTGGTCTCGCTCGTCGTCCCCCGGTTCGCCGACTTCACCAGCGTCGACCTCCTCGAATGGGTCCTCGGCCCGGACGAACCGCCCAGCGCCATGCCCCAGGACGTCGTCCTGCGCCGCGTCGCCCACGGCTCCGCCCACGAGGGCACCCCGGAGGCCGCCGTCCACCTCGGCGCGCTGGACGTCTACCCGCCGTACTCCCCGCCCGCGCGAGCCCTGCGCGAGGGCCGGGCCGTGCTCAGCCGGGTCGGCGAGCCGTCCTTCGACCGCTGGGTCCGCGAGCGCAACGCCCGCGCCCCCAAGGGCCGCCCCTACCGCGAGGGCACCCACTCGATGCTGGCCGTACCGCTCAAGGCCCGCGGCATCACGCTGGGTGTCGCCGTCGCCGTCCGCATCGGCCCCACGGACCCCTACGTCCAGGACGACGCCGCCCTCGCCGAGGAACTGGCCAGCCGCGCCGCCGTCTGCATCGACAACTCCCGCCGCTTCGCCCGTGAGCGCACGACCGCGCTGGCCCTCCAGCACAGCCTGCTGCCCCGGGGGCTGCCCGGGCAGGCCGCCGTCGAGGTCGCCCACCGCTATCTGCCGTCCGGATCCCTCGCGGGCATCGGCGGCGACTGGTTCGACGTCATCCCGCTCTCCGGCAGCCGCGTCGCCCTCGTCGTCGGCGACGTCGTCGGGCACGGCATCGCCTCCTCGGCGACGATGGGCCGCCTGTGCACGGCCGTCCGCACGCTCGCCGACGTGGACCTGCCGCCCGACGAACTCCTCACCCACCTGGACGACCTGGTCACCCATCTGGCGGGCTACGACAGTGACGACGACATCGCGGAACTCGGCGCGACCTGCCTCTACGCCGTCTACGACCCGGTGTCGCGCCGTCTCACCCTCGCCGCCGCCGGCCATCCGGCGCCCGCTCTCGTCCTGCCCGACGGCACCGCGGAACTCATCGCCATGTCCGCGGGACCCCCGCTCGGCGTCGGAGGGCTGCCCTTCGAGGCCACCGAGGTGGAACTCCCCGAGGGCGCCGTCGTCGCCCTGTACACCGACGGCCTCATCGAGGACCGCGACCGCGACATCGACCACGCCACCGGCGAGCTCTGCCACGCCCTCACCGCACGCGCCAGCAGCCTCGACGCGCTCTGCGACACCGTCCTCAAGGCCGTGCTCCCGGAGGAGCCGAGCGACGACGTGGCCCTCCTGCTGGCCCGCACCCGCGCACTCGGCGCCGACCGGGTCGCCACCTGGGACATCACACCCGACCCCGCCCGGGTGGCCGACGCCCGCCAGGCCGCCACCGAGCAACTCACCGCGTGGGGCCTGGACGAGGCCGCCTTCGTCACCGAACTCGTCGTCAGCGAACTGGTCACCAACGCCATCCGCTACGGCGCCGAGCCCATCCAGCTCCGGCTGATCCGCGACCGCACGCTCATCTGCGAGGTCTCCGACGGCAGCTCCACCTCGCCGCATCTGCGCCGTGCCCACGCCTACGACGAAGGCGGGCGCGGACTGCTGCTGGTCGCCCAGCTCACCCAGCGCTGGGGCAGCAGACAGACCGGCGCCGGCAAGACGATCTGGGCCGAACAGCCGCTGCCCCCGGACTGATCACTCGAAGTCGCAGCCGGGGTTCGGCACGTCCTCGGAGAACGCCGATCCGTGCGGCAGCACGTACAGCACCTCGAGGACGAGCGGGGTGTCGCCCAGGTTCCGGCCGAGGTGGACATCGCTCGGCCCGCCCGGCTCCCGGACGACGGTGCCCTTCGGGTAGACCCCGTCACTGGTGCAGTCGGAGTGGTAGTGGGTGAGCGTGCCCTGCTTCACGTACCCGTACACGGGGCCGCTGTGGTAGTGCCAGCCGGTGGCCTGGCCGGGCGGAACGGTGATCTCCCTGACGGTGTAGTCGGTGCCCCCGACGGTGACCTGGCTGACCAGCCTGGCCGTGACGCCGGGGCCCGGCGGGGTCGCCTGGGCGGTGGTGCCACAGGTGAGGGCGGCGGCCGCGGCCACCGCCCCCGTTATGCCGACGCGGAGCGAGGTGCGCATATGGGCCTCCTGACGCTGAGTGGAAGATCGATGATGTTCCGCAGCGAACATAGAGGCAGAGAACGGCAGTTGGGGCCGGTTTCGGCAGAACTCAGAACTCCTCGTGCACCTCCGGATCCCCGCCCCGGCGCTCCTGGGCCCGGTCGGCGACGGCCGCCATCTGGTCGGAGTCGAGCTCGAAGCCGAAGATGTCCAGGTTCGCGCGCTGCCGGTCGGGGTCCGCCGACTTCGGGATCGGGACCGAGCCGAGCTGTGTGTGCCAGCGCAGCACGGCCTGCCCCGGCGTCACCCCGTGGGCCTCGGCGACCGCGGCCACGACCGGGTCGTCCAGCAGCGTGGAGCCGGGGGCCAGCGGGCTCCAGCTCTCCGTGCGGATGCCCTTGGCGGTGTGGAAGGCGCGCAGCTCGTCCTGGCGGAGGAAGGGGTGCAGCTCGATCTGGTTGACGGAGGGCAGGACCCCGGTCTCCTTCTCCAGCCGCTCGATGTGCTCCGCCGTGAAGTTGGAGACGCCGATGGAACGGACCAGGCCCTCCTCACGGAGCTTGATCATGGCCCGCCAGGAGTCGACGTACTTGTCGACGCGGGGGAGCGGCCAGTGGATGAGGTAGAGGTCCACGTGGTCCAGACCGAGGCGGCGGCGGGACTCCTCGAAGGAGGCCAGCGTCTCCTCGTAGCCGTGGTGCCGGCCCGGGAGCTTCGTCGCGACGACGATCTCCTCGCGCGGGACACCGCTGCGGGTGACACCGAGGCCCACCCCGGCCTCGTTGCCGTAGTTCGTCGCCGTGTCCACCAGGCGGTAGCCGAGCCGCAGGGCCTGCGCCACCGCCCGCTCCGCCTCCGCGTCGTCCATGGGCCAGGTGCCCAGCCCGATGGCCGGGAACGTCGTACCGTCGTTGAGCGTGTGTACCGGGTTGTCGATCACTGTTGGACCTTTTCCCTCGACCGTGTCGTCCCCCCAGCCTCGCGGATAGGGTGAGCCGTGATCAACCGGACGGGTGGGGGATGAGGGCGGCGGACGCGATGGGCGGCACCGAGGAGCAGCAGCAGCCGGGCGGACGTCCCACGTCGAAGGATGTCGCCCGGCTCGCCGGGGTCTCCCACACCGCGGTCTCCTTCGTGTTCAACGGGCGCGCCGAGGGCAACATCTCGCCCGCCACCCAGGAACGCATCCGGCAGGCCGCCGCCCGGCTCGGCTACCGCCCCGACCCCGTCGCCCGCGGTCTGCGCCGCCGCCGTACGGCCGTGATCGGCCTGGTCACCGATGAGATCGCCACCTCGCCCTTCGCGGGCCGGCTGCTGCGCGGCGCGATGGAGACCGCCTGGGACAGCGAGCACCTCGTCCTGACCGTCGACTCCGGCGGCGACCCCGCCAAGGAGGACGCCGCCGTCGCCGAGCTCCTCGACCGGCGGGTGGACGGCATCATCTACGCGGCCATGTCCCTGCGCCGGGTGCGCGTCCCCGAGGGCCTGCACCGCACCCACTCCGTCCTCGCCAACTGCGTCCCCGAGGACGACTCCCTGCCCGCCGTCATCCCCGCCGAGCGTGCCGGGGGCCGCACGGCGGCCCGGCTGCTGCTGGACGAGGGGCACCGCAGGGTCGCGATGGTGGGCGGCCAGGACGACATGGCCTCCGTCGACCGGCTGCGCGGCTTCCGCGACGCCCTGCGCGCCGAGGGCATCACCGTTCCCAAGGAGTGGGTGGTGCGCAGCGGCGGCGAGATCAGCGGCGGGTACGAGGGCGCGCTGCGGGTCCTCGACGGCGTCGCCGCCGACCGGCGGCCCACCGGGATCTTCTGCTACAACGACCGGGTCGCGGCAGGCGTCCTGCACGCCGCGACCCGTCTCGGCATCGCCGTCCCCGAGATGCTGTCGGTGGTCGGCTACGACGACCAGGAACACATGGCCGCCTACCTCACCCCGGCCCTGACCACCGTCGCGCTGCCCCACCGGGCCATGGGCGAGGCCGCCGCGCGGCTCCTCCTCGACTCCATCGACACCGGCAGGACCCCGCCCGCGACGGTACGGCGCCTGGCCTGCCCGGTGATCAGTCGTGCGTCGGTGGGACCAGCTCCCAGCCGGTGACCGTGGCGCCGGGACCCGTGACGAGCAGCTCGGGGACATCGTCCGGCCGCCGGTAGACCCGCTCGGTGACCGTGGCCCGGCCGTCGACGAACAGCTCGAACAGCGAACCGTCGACGAGGATCCGCACCTCACCGGCGGGCGCCCGCACCACGATCGGCGCCGACCCGTCCGGCCGTGACCGCGGCCAGTCCGCGCGATCGAGCGTCACCGCGCCCTCGTCCGGGTCGAGCAGGACCGTCAGCAGGGCGCCCGAGGCGGACCGCAGCAGACTCACGGTGGTCCTGGTCGCCGCGGTCACGGTCAGGTCGTACGCGTCCGGCAGTGTCGTGGGACGACCCGGTGCCGTGGCGAACGGCTCGGCCGCGCGCAGCAGTTCGAGCTCCGGAGCCGGTACGACGCTCAGGGCGCCGTCCGCATGGACGTCGACGACCCTCGGCGCGCTCAGGACCCCGGCCCACCCGGCGCGATCGACCTCGCCCTGCTCACGGGCCTCCCAGGACCAGCCCCACAGCAACGCCCGGTCCGGTTCCTGGAGTACGGCGGGCGCGTAGAAGTCCCGCCCGTGGTCCAGCCGGCCGCCGGTGCGAGCCTCGAAGCGCAACTCGCCCTCTCCGCACGGCTGGAGACGTCCCGTCAGATAGCCGGTGGAGCACGGGTCCCCGTCCCACAGCGACACCACGAGCACCCACTCCCCGCTCGCCGTCGCATACAGCTGCGGGCACTCCCAGCCGACGGCCTTGTCCCCGAACACGTCCACCGCGACCGGGTCGTCGCCGTCCAGCAGCACTCCGGCGAACCGCCAGTCGGTCAGGTCGTCGCAGTCGTACACGAGCACCGACGGCGTCCCGTCGGCGTGCCCCGCGCCGACCAGCGCCCACCTGCGGCCGTCGCTGCGGAAGACGAACGGGTCGCGGAACATGACCACGTCCAGGCCGGCCGGCGGGCCGGTCACCACGGGCGTGGGCAGCGGCTTCCAGTCGGTCAGGGTCTCGTCCTGAGGCATCAGCGCCCGTGCCAGACAGATCGAGCCGAGGCCCGTGTGGTGCCGGTCGACGCCGGTGTAGACGGCGGTCGGCACGCCCTCGTCGTCGACCACGCACCCCGACCAGCAGCCCGCCTCGTCGGGGCCGCCCGGGGTCGGGGTGAGGGCGACCGGATGATGTTCCCAGTGGGCGAGGTCGGAGCTGGAGACATGGCCCCAGTGGACGTTCGCGTGGACCGGGGCGTCCGGGTTGTGCTGGAAGAACAGGTGGTGGCGATCGCGCCAACGGAACGGCCCGTTGGGGTCGTTGATCCAGTTCGCGGGCGGACGGACCCTGAACCGGGGGGCGTCGGGCGTGTGACTCAACGGTTGACTCCTGCGGAGGTGATGCCCTCGCGGAGAGGGCGCTGGCCGACGAGGAACACGGCGACGGCGGGGAGCATGGAGAGCACGACACCGGCGAGCACCACCGAGATGGAGCCGGTGCCGAGGTTGCCCTGGAGGGAGACCAGCCCCAGCGGCAGGGTGTAGTTCTGGCCGGAGGTCTCCAGGATCAAGGGCCGGAAGAACTCGTTCCAGTGGTAGTTGAAGGCCAGCACACCGACGATGGCCAGTCCGGGCGCGGCCAGCGGCGCGTACACGGACCGGAAGATCCGCCAGGGCCCGCAGCCGTCCAGCATCGCCGCCTCGCCCAGGTCCTTCGGCATGCCGAGGAAGTACTGGCGCATCAGGAAGGTGCCGAACGCGGTCGGGAAGGCCGGGATGATCAGTCCGAGCAGGGTGTCGGTGAGGCTCATCGACTTCAGCACCAGGAACACCGGCACGATGGTCACCTGCAACGGCACCATCATGGTGGCCAGCACCAGGCCGAACAGCGGCTTCTTGAACCGGAATTCGAGGCGTGCGAAGGCGTATCCGGCAAGACCGGCGGTGATCATCTGGCCGACGGCGATCAGCGCGGTCACGAGCGTGGAGTTCAGCGCCAGAAGCCAGACGTCGATCTGGTCGAAGACCCCGCGGTACGACTCCACCGTCGGGTTCGTCGGGATGATCTTCGGTGGGAGGTCGAAGGACTCGGCCGGGGTGCGCAGGGACGTGGAGACGGTCCAGATCACCGGGCCGAGAGTCAGCAGGGCGCACACGGCGAGCGCGGTGATCCGCGCCCAGGGGGCGAGCGAGTGGCGGGCACGGCTCAGGTTCAGGGTCGCTTGGCTCATGGAGGTCACCCGGCTCACTGGTAGTGGACGAAACGCCGGCTGAGCCGGAACTGGAGGGCGGTGACCGCCATGATCAGCACGAACAGCAGCACGCCCACCGCCGAGGCCTCACCGAAGCGCAGCTGCTCGAACGCGCTCTCGTAGATGACCATCACCACGGTCCGGGTGGAGTCACCGGGACCGCCGTTGGTCAGGACGTACGGCTGCTCGAAGACCTGGAGCGCGTTGGTGATCCCGACCACCGACGCGACCAGCAGGGTGGGGGAGAGCAGGGGCAGGGTGATGCTCAGGTGCTTGCGCAGACCGGTCGCGCCGTCGAGGGAGGAGGCCTCGTGGATCTCCCTGGGGATGTTGTTGAGACCCCCGACGAACAGCAGGAACGAGAACCCGAACTGCTGCCAGACATACACCAGGACGACCGTCGCCATCGCCGCGTTCTCGGAGGTCAGCCAGGGCACCGGGGCGATCCCGACCGTTCCCAGCAGCCAGTTCACGACCCCGAAGTCCTGGTTGAACAGGTACTTCATCACCACCGAGATCGACGCGGCGGACAGCACCAGCGGGAAGAAGAACGCCGAGCGGAACACCGACCGCAGCCACACCGGCATCCGCCCGTTGACCGCGAGCGCCAGCACCAGGGCGATCAGCAGTTGCAGCGCGACCGCGAACACCATGAACACCAGGGTGTTGCGGAAGGAGACCAGCACCGTCGAATCGCCGAACACCTCACGGTAGTTGGCGGCCCCGGCGAAGCTCGGGTCGTCGATCACGTTCCAGTGGAACAGGCTCAGGATCACCGAGCCGACGATCGGCACGACCGTGAAGACGACGATGCCGACGATGGTGGGCGCCAGGAAGAGCGTGGCCAGCAACCGGGTGCCGCGGTCGCGTGCCGAGGGCCGCGTGGCGACCTCGGGCGGGGTGAACGTCCTGACCGGCGCGGGTATCTGAGTGTTCGTCATACGTCACGCTCCATGGCCTTCTCCAGATCGCCCTGCATCCGGCGCAGCGCCGGGGCCACCGAACGCCGGGAGGCCAGCGCGGTGCCGGTGTGCTTGAGCAGCACCTGCTCGACCTCGGCCACCTGCGGCGGGGCGGGGATGGGCCCGGTGTCGGGGAACTTGTCGAGGGTGTCGTAGAAGACCTGCCAGTGCTTGGGGCCGATCTCCTGGTAGCGGTCGGCGGTGAGCATCGAACGGCGGGCCGGGGTGGTCTGGTTGGTCTGGAAGAGCCGCATCAGCGTGTCCCTGCGGGCCGCGTACTTGATGAACTCCCAGGCCTCGTCCTGCCGCTTCGAGGTGCGCAGCAGCGCGTAGCCGGCGGCGCCGAACTGCATGCGCTGGGTGCGCCAGCGCGGGAAGTACTGCACATCGAAGCTGTCGGACTTCATGCCGGCCAGGTGCAGGCCGCCCGCCCAGAAGCCACCCGCGGGCGTGACCCCGACACGCCCCGTGGAGAACACGCCGATGAGGTTCTGGCCGTTGCCCCCCTCGGGCCGGGAGCACAGGTCCTCCTGGATGAGGGAGGCGAGATAGTCGTACGCCTCTTCCACGCGCTCATGGGTGGCCTGCGGGGTGGTCCACCGGAACCCGCCCCCGCGCCCCCGCCGTTCGGCGGCCGGGTAGAAGGAGTCCCACAGCCATGTGCCGCCGGGCGCCTTGGACTCGGCGAGCAGATTGGTGTCGTTGGCGAAGAGCCACGGGACCACACCGCCCCACAGCCGGTTCGTCCAGAAGTACGGCGTGAACTGGGAGCCGCTGGACTTCTTCATGTCCCGCAGCAGGGTGGTGAAGTCGTCGCGGGTCCAGTCGGGGGCCGGGAAGTCCGCGCCCGCCCGCTTGAGCACCTGGTCGTTGAGGTACATGTCGGCCGCGTTGAACTCGACCGGCAGCTGGTACAGGCTCCCCTCGTACATCATCGACTCCACCAGCGAGGGGTGGACGTCGGAGAAGTACTCCCGCAGCTCCTCGGCGTCCCGCTTGACCCAGTCGTCCAGCGGGACCCCGAGGCGCTGCGCGAACAACTGCACGCCCTCGGTCGCGACGTACACGAGATCCGGCGCGGTGCCGGCCGCGATCTGGGTGAGGATCTTCGCGAAGAAGTCCGACCAGTCGACGGCCTGCACGGCGTTGATGCGGAGCTTGATGTCGGGGTGGACCTGCTTGAAGCCCTCGGTCAGGGTGCGCACGGCCTCCGGGCCGTAGGCGGGGCCGAGTGTGGCGACGACGAGTGAGCCGTCGTCGCGTCCGGGGATGTCGGCTCCGGTGAGCCGGTCCCAACTGGCGGCGGTACCGGCGAGCGCGGCGGCGCCCGCGCCGTAGGCGCCGTACCGCATGAGTGCGCGGCGGGTGAGATGCGAGTCGGTCATCCAAGGGCCTAACTCGTGTTAGTTCAGGGTTGACGCCCCAGATGATGGGAAGTGGCGCCCGGTGCTGTCAAGAGTCGTGCACCCCTTGACCTTTAACGAGTTAGGTCTCAGAGTCCTGGACCCATGAGCCGCCGTTTCGACGAGAGGAACGATGTGTGATGCGTGGGTTGTCCAGGAGAGCGCTGTTCGCGGGAACGACGGTCGGCGCGGCGACCGTGCTGCTGCCGGCCGCCGCCGGCCCGGCCGCCGCGAAGCCCAAGGCGACCGCCGCGTGCGGGAGTTACCGTGCCGCGTACCACTTCACGGTCCCCGACCAGTGGAAGAACGACCCGCAGCGACCGGTGTGGATCGACGGCGAGTACCACTACTACTACCTGTACAACCCGGACTACTTCACCGGCGGCACCGAGGCGGGGACCGCCTGGCGGCTGGCCACCAGCCGGGACCTGGTCTCCTTCACCGACCGGGGGATCGCCGTCCCCAAGGACACCACCGTCAACGGCGACGCCTGGTCGGGCTCGGCGGTCGTCGACACCGGCAACACCGCGGGATTCGGCGCGGGCGCGGTGATCGTGCTGGTCACGATGTCACCGGGCGGTGGCACCGACCGCCAGGCGCAGTTCCTGTACTACTCCACCGACGGCGGACGCACCTTCCGCCCGCACGGCACCGACCCGGTCCTGCCCAACCCCGGCGTCCGCGACTTCCGCGACCCCAAGGTCGTCCGCGACGAGGAACGCGGCCGCTGGGTGATGACACTCGCCGAGAACGACAAGGTCGGCTTCTACCACTCGGCCGACCTGAAGTCCTGGACGTACGTCAGCGGATTCGTCAAGGGCGGCATCGGCGTCCTGGAGTGCCCCGACCTGTTCCGGATCACCGCGGACGACGGCACACGGAAATGGGTGCTGGGCGTGAGCGCCAACGCCAAGGGCGCCGGGCTGCCCAACACCTACGCCTACTGGACCGGCTCCTTCGACGGCACGACGTTCACGGCCGACGCGAGCGATCCGCAGTGGCTCGACCACGGCTGGGACTGGTACGGAGCCGTCACCTTCGAGAAGCGGGCCGCCGACGGCACGCTCGACGAGGGCGCCCGGTACGCGATCGGCTGGCTCAACAACTGGGACTACGCGAACACCACGCCCACGATCGACTCCGACGGATTCAACGGCACCGACTCGATCGTCCGCGAGGTCACCCTGAAGCGCGCGTCCTCGGGCGGGTACTACCTGGCCTCACGGCCGGTGGCCGCGCTGGACTCCTATGTGTCGCGGACGCTGAGCCTGGGCGACCTGGAGGTGAGCGGCACCCGCCTCCTGGACTACACGGGCACGGCCTACGAGCTGACCTGCGAGATCACCTGGGACCAACTCACGGGAGCGGGCGCCCAGTTGCGCCGCTCGCCCGACGGCGGCCGGCACGTCGACGCCGGGATCTACCGTGACTACGCCTTCCTCAACCGCCGTAACACGGTGAACCCGGACGCCTCCGGCCGCTGGCAGGAGAGCCACAGCCCCTTCGACCAGGGCGCCCGCACGGTGAGGCTGCGGATCCTGGTCGACCGTACGTCCGTCGAGATGTTCGTGGACGACGGCCGGTACGTGCACTCCTCGGAGGTCTTCCCCTATCTGATCGACACGGGCCTCGCGCTCTTCACGATCGACGGGACGGCGGTCTTCCGGAACGTGGTGATACGGGAGTTCGCCGTGTGAGGACGTGAACTCACGTATCCGGGAGAGGGTTCGGGTCGGTACCGCGCCGAAGGACGCCTAGGGTCGGTGACATGCGCGTAGTACTGATCGGGGGAACCTCCCACACCGGCAAGTCGACCGTGGCCCGGGCGGTCGCGGAGCGGATCGGGTTCGAGTACCGCTCGACGGACGGGCTGGCCCGGCATCCGGGGAGGCCATGGGGGACGGTGCCCGCGCATGTCGTCGAGCACTACGGGACGCTCGCCGTCGACGAGCTGATCCGGTCGGTGCTCGACCACTACGCGCGCCTGTGGCCGCGGATCGAGGAGCTGATCACCGAACGCGCGACGGGCGGCGGACCCGGGCTCGTGCTGGAGGGCTCGGCGCTCTGGCCGGACCGGGTCGCCGGGCTGAGCGTCCCGCACACCCGGGCCGTCTGGCTCACCGCGGACGAGGCGGTGCTCGGCGCCCGCGTGCGGGAATCAGCGAGGGACGAGGAGCGGCGGCATCCGGTGGACAAGTTCCTTGCCCGCAGTGTGCGGTATCAGCAGCTGATGGTGGAGTCGGTCGACGCGCACGGCCTGTGCCGCGTCGACACGAGCGGCCGTCCCGTGGCCGAGATGGTGGACGTGATCCTGGCGAGGCCCTGTCGCCAGGACCCGTGATCGCTGACACGATCTTCAGTGAGCGGCCGCGGACGACCAACGGAGCACGCATGACGACGAACACCGGCACGGCGCAGGCGGAGCACATCCCGGGGATCGAGGTGAGACCGGTCGCCGGGCACATCGGGGCGGAGATCACGGGCGTCGACCTCGCCGGGGAGCTCGACGACGCCGTGGTCGCCGCGATCCGGTCGGCTGTGCTGCGCTGGAAGGTGGTGTTCTTCCGGGAGCAGCGGCTGGATCACGCCGGGCATGTGGCGTTCGCCCGCCGGTTCGGTGAGCCGGTCGTGCTGCGGAAGCGGGGCAGCGCCTCGCCGCCGGACTTTCCCGAGGTGGAGACGACCGCCGACCGGCTGGAACTGGGCGGCAGGTTCGGCATGGAGCACGACGAGTGGCTCCAGCGGCGCCGGCACACCCTGCTGCGCGGCTGGCACTGCGACCACGGCGCCCGTATCGATCCGCCGGCCGCGACCATCCTGCGCGCCGAGACCGTACCGCCGTACGGCGGCGACACGACCTGGTCCAATCTGGCCGCCGCGTACGCCGGACTCTCGGCGCCGGTACGGGAGTTCGTGGCCGGACTGCGCGTGGAACACCGCCTCGGCGTCGGCTATCAGCCCCGTCCCGGCGACGACGCCTACGTCCGCCATCTGCTGGACCACCAGGTCGCCTCGCTGCACCCCCTGGTGCGGGTCCATCCCGAGACCGGCGAGCGGATCCTTTACGTCAACGGCTACTACGTCGAGCAGATCGCCGACATCTCCCGAGCCGAGAGCACCGCGATCCTGGACATGCTCCTGGAACAGGCCGTCCGGCCCGAATACACCGTCCGTTTCCGCTGGGAGCCGGGCAGTGTGGCCTTCTGGGACAACCGTGCCACCATCCACCTCGCCCCCGGCGACAACGCCCACCTCGGCTTCCCACGGACCATGCACCGGGTGATGCTCGCCGGGGACGTCCCGGTGGGCGTGGACGGCAAGCCGTCGGAGCCGGTCGTCGGCACGGAGGTGGGACGCTGGTGAGGCGTCGGCGACTCCGCCCGGGGTTCACCTTCCGGGGCGCTCGCCGGTGTGCGGCGGATCCGACGGGGAGGCGATCACGGCTGCCTGGACGAGCCACTGGACGCCCACCTTGGCCGGCAGCCGGCTGATGTGGTTCTTGACGGTCTTCTCCGACAGGAAGAGCTTCTTGCCGATCCCGCGATCGGTGAGCCGCTCCCCGATCAGGGCGAGCATGCCCCGTTCGCGTGGGGACAGGCTCGCCGGCTCGGGGGACATGGCCGGGGTCTCGGCGGGATCGGCCCGCAGCGAGCGCATCAGCCGGGCCGTGGTACGGCAGACCGGGCGCCGCTGCGTCAGGCGGACGGCTGCCAGCCCAGTGCCGGACCGAGCCGTGTGGCCATGTCCGTGAGGATCTGCACGTAGTCCTCGTGCTCGAAGGTGAACGGCAGCGCGAACGCGACCTCGTCGACCTCGCGGAACGCGGCGTGTGCGTGCAGCCGTTCGGCGATCTCGGCCGAGGTGCCGACGATGTCCGGCGCGAACAGCAGACGGGCCGGGCCCTGCGGTGACGTGGTGCGTGGGGTGCGCTTCGCCGCGTACTCCTCGTACCGCGCGCGCTGTTCGGGTGTGGCCGAGTCGGTGGGGATGACGACCAGGCCCTGGGAGACGCGGGCGGCCTCGCCGTCGGGGTGGTGGGCGCGGAAGGCGCGGATGTGGGAGAGCTGGATCTGCGCGAAGTCCGTTGTCTCGGCTGGGTCTTCGGCCTTGACGACACTGCTGGTCAGGAAGTTCATACCGTGCTCGCCGGCCCAGCGCGCCGAGCTCAGACTGCCGCCGCCGTACCAGAGGCGGCGGCCCAGGCCGGGGGAGTGCGGTTGCACCCGGTCCGAGAACACCTCGAAGCCCTCGACCCCGCTGAAGTCGGTCGCCGGCTTGCCGCGCACGAAGTCCAGCAGCCGCCGCACCCGCTCGTAGGAGAAGTCCTCGACGTCGCCGGTGTCCGGGTAGAGCGCGTCCTTGACCTGGTCGTAGTGCATCGGCGGGCCCACGCTCACGCCCGGGTTGATCCGGCCGCCGGACAGGAGGTCGACCGTCGCCAGGTCCTCGGCCAGCCGCAGCGGGTTCTCCCAGCCGAGCGGGATGACCGCGGTGCCCAGTTCGATCCGGCTCGTGCGCTGCGAGGCCGCCGCCATGACCGCGACCGGGGAGGAGATGCCGTACTGGAGGTGCCGGTGGCGCAGCCAGGCGCTGTCGAAGCCGAGCCGCTCGCCCAGTTCGATGATCTCCAGCGTGGACTCGTGGCCGCGGCGCGGATCCGCGTCGTCGAAGAGACCGATGGTCAGGAAGCCCAGCTTGCGCAACGGGCGAGAGGTGGGGGGCACCGGCTCCTCCAGGTGTGCACCGATCGACGTCGTACAGCTGTGGCAACTTGATCGTGGCCTGCGATGTTCCCCGCCGCCGCGATCAGATCAGGGGGATGGTGACCTCGTCCTCGATCGGCGGGTCCAGCTCTTGGCGGAGATTGCCCGTGGCCGCGTGGCAGCGCAACCGGATGGCCTCCGGGGCGACGTCCAGGCGCAGGAAGCACTTGAAGAACGGCGGGCTGTAGGTCGCGGAGCTGGGGGAGAACAGCTGTGTGTAGATCTTGCGGACCGGGAGCCGGAACCGCGAGGTGCGGTCGGGGCGACCGCCCGCGCCCAGCAGACTGGCGACCAGCCGGGTGCGGAAGGTGACCCGGGCGGGCTCGCCCGGGGTACGGGTCAGGGGGATGCCCAGGCGCTCGGCGATCACCGCCGCCGCGTCGGTGGCGGAGAGGGTGAAGAAGCGGCGCATCCGCAGCCGGCGCCCGTAGAGGGTGCTGTAGAAGGCGAGCGAGTCACCGCGCAGCGGGTAGCAGCGGAAGTCCTGCTCCGTCACGTCGGCGACGGAGACGCGCGGGATGGTGTGGGTGGCGTGCATGAAGGCACCGCCGCCGCCCGAGACGACGTACTGGATGGTGCGGCCGTCCACGTCGACCGGATAGCGCTGGTAGTTGTGGATGTCGCCGCCTATCGCCGCGACGTAGTGGTGCTCAGGAGCCCGGACGATGTCGTCGACCGTGCCGCCCCCGTCGATGGGGCAGGGGTGGTGCTCACCGTCCACGTACAGAGGCGAGCCGGTGATGAGGATCTTGGGGCGCGGCCCCTTGGACACCTCGCGGAGCCATGCGCCCTGCTCGGCGTCGATCGTGCCCAGCAGCCCGGTGTCGATGCCGATGATCCGCACCGGCCCGGCGTCGATCGCCCAGTACGGGCCGGGCTGGACCGCCTGTTGGCCGGCCGCGGAGCGCAACTGCCGTGCCTGGTCGAGACGTTGTCCGTCGTGCGGGCTCGGGCGGTGCCAGAGCAGGGAGCGCAGCCAGGCCCGGCTGAGCGGGCGCGGCCTGGGCTCTGGGGTGAGCGCCGGGGTGTCGGCGCAGAAGACGCGCATGAACGCGCCGAGGTCCTCGTACCAGTCGTGGTTGCCCGGTATCGCGTAGATGGGCGCCGGGTAGTCCCGGTACGGGCGGAAGAACTTCGTGTCGTAGTCGTCGGCGCTGCCCACCGGGTAGATCACGTCACTGGCGACGACGGAGAACCGGGTGTCCTGACTGACCTTCAGGAAGCCGGGCACGACGGCGTACTGGGGCGCGTCGCCCTCGCCGGTGTCGCCGATCACCATGAAGGAGAACCGGTCCGGGTCGTCCCGCCGGATCACCTTGTCGGCGGGTGCGCCGGCCGCCGCCCGCTGAGCCACCCAGCGGCTGCGGGTACGGCCCGTGGGGTCCCCGAACCAGGAGGCCAGCACGCCGTTGCGGGCCGCCCACAGGGTCTTGGGACTGAGCCAGGAGAGCTTCTCGACCTTGGGCGGCATCAGCCGCTGGTACGCGCCGGGTTCCGCGGCGCCCCAGCCGGCGCCTTCGGCGGTATCGCGTGAAGATTCAGACACCGGTGCACCGTAACAATGATCTAGCGACGGCCGGCCGGGGGGAGGGCCTTGCTTCTCGTGAACGAGCGGTTCGTGGAGGGTTGTTGGCCTTTCACCACTCGCCGGTGCGCTGTGACGCCTCGTACGGGTGCTGGCGGGCGCGCAGGGGTACCGCGGACGCGTCGAAGACCGAGTTGTGGCGGGGTGCCGGCGGCTCGTCGGCGGATGCCTTGGCGGGGCGGCGGCGCGCGGTGGGACGGTTCCAGTCGCCCTCGCCCAGCACGAGCAGCGGGTCGAACATCACGACCACGCCGGCGAGTACGAGGAAGATGACCGGCCCCAGCAGCATCGGCAGCAGCAGCGAGGAGGCCGAGTCACCGGCCCAGGTGCCGCCGGTCGTGCCGTGCACATGGACGCTGACGGCGGCCATCGCCGTGTAGTGCATCCCGGACACGGCCACGCCCATGACGAGACTGGCGCCGAGGCTCGTCATGAACCCGCGGATGGTGACCGCGGCCCACAGTGCCGCGGTGGCGGCGACGATGGCGATCACGATGGACAGGGAGACCGTCAACACGTCATAGCTGATCGCGCCGTTGATCCGCATCGCGTACATGCCCAGGTAGTGCATCGCGGCCACGCCGAGACCGGTGACCGTGCCCGCCAGGGCCAGGTTGGCGGTGCCGGCGCCGCGGTAGCCGACGATGAACACGCCGATGCCGACCACGATGACGGCCACGGCGAGGCTGAGGAGGGTGAGGCCCGCGTCGTAGCGGATCCTTGTCTCCTCGACCTGGAAGCCGATCATGGCGATGAAGTGCATCGTCCAGATACCGCAACCGATCGACGCGGCGCCCAGCGCCAGCCAACCGGGCTTCCACGACTGATCGTTGAGCAGGGACCGGACGATGCAGCGCAGTCCCAGCGCCCCTCCCAGACAGGCCATGAGATAAGCCGCCACCGGCGTCACGGCGCCATAGCGAAACCCGTCAACCGTGCCTTCCATAAGCCAACTCCCCCCAGAGTCACGGCTGCTGATGCTGCCAGGTCTTTGGGGCAAGGACCGGGTAAAGCAAGCATTTACCGCCAGTAACCAGTGAACTCTGAACTACCAGAGGTTCACTTTGGTCACTCAGCGATGAGATCCGGCCATGAACGACTCGCGGAACGGCTCGCCCAGCTCCCGGCTCGCACCTCGGCCTCCGCGCCCGCCGCCGCGAGCTCGACCACGGCCGCTTCCGCGATGTCCCGCGGCAGACCGTCCAGCACGATGACGGGCGCCCCGGAGACGAGGAGCTTGCTGTGCCAGAGGCTCAGCCCCGTCAGTTTCCGTACGGCGCGGACGACGTCCGGCGTGCGGTCGCCGGCGCGCGTGAGCACCGCGGCATGCGGCTCGTCGTCGCAGATCAGTACGGCATACGTCACCGGCTCCGCCATGTCGGGACGCCCCCTGGTGTCGAGTGGTCCAGTCTCGTGCACGGCGGAGGGCGGCGCACCCGGGTTTCGGCGCGCGGGTGCGAGGCGGTGGCGTCGGGGGCCTAGGCTCTCACCCGGCACCGGCACGACCTCTGGAGCGTTCATGGACATCCCGTACCCCGACGGCCGCAGCCCAGACGAGGCGCCCGTTCCGCACGCGCTGCTCGCACCCGTGCTCGGGTTCCTGGGGACGTGGCACGGGCGGGGGCGAGGTGAGTATCCGACCCTTGCCGAGGACTTCACGTACGCGCAGGAGGTCACCTTCAGCCATGACGGGCGCCCCTTCCTCCACTACGAGGCGAGGGCCTGGCTGCTGGACGGCGACGGGGTGCCCCTGCGGCCCGCGGCGCGGGAGAGTGGGTGGTGGCGGCTTCAAGCCGACGGCCGGGTGGAGGCGCTGATCACCCAGCCGACGGGCATCGCGGAGATCGCGGTCGGGCAGGCGGCGGACGGCGCCGTCGACCTCGCCACCCACGACGTGGCCCTCACCCCCACGGCCAAGGACGTCACCGCCACCCGCCGCCGCTACACCCTGACCGACGCCGACACGATCACTTTCGTCCACGACCTCGCGGCGGTCGGCCAACCCTTGCAGCACCATCTCTCGGCGAGCCTGCGCCGCAAGCGGTAGGCTCGTCCGCGTTCGTGTGTGCCCGAGTCGAGGAATGCGGGGAGGCGGGGTCGGTGACCGTGCTCAAGGCCACTGCCGTACGCAGCGCCCGGACCCTCCTCACGTTCCGGGCGACGGTCTGACCTCCACCGGAGCTGCCTCGCCGGGAGCGTGAGCTCGCGAGGCGTCACCCACACGAACACCACCCTGGAACGGATCCGTATCCCGTCATGAGCATGCGCACCGACTGGATCACCCGCGCCGAGACCGGCGCCGACATCCCCGCCATCCGCGAGATCGACCTGGCGGCCTTCGACACCCCTCTGGAGGCCGACCTCGTCGAGGCCCTCCGCGCCGACACCGCCTGGATCGACGGTCTGTCCCTCGTCGTCACCGACCAGGACGGCAAGGTCGTCGGCCACGCGCTGCTGACCCGCTGCCACATCGACGACACCCCGGCCCTGTGCCTGGGCCCCGTCGCCGTACTGCCCGAGCACCAGCACACCGGCGCCGGATCGGCGGCCATCCGGGCCGCCCTCGACGCGGCCGGGAAGAGGGGCGAGCGCTTCGTCACGGTCCTCGGACACCCGCCGTACTACCCGCGCTTCGGCTTCACCCGGGCCTCGGCCCACGGCATCCGCATCACCCTCGACGTCCCGGACGAGGCCATGATGGCCCTCGCCCTCGACGCCGAACACCCGCTGCCCAGCGGCACCGTCCGCTACGCGGCACCCTTCGGCATCTAGCCGGACCCGCCGTGCGGGAGCGAGCGCGCCCGCCCCGCACGGCGGCATGCCAGGCTCAGTGCACCGACAGCCCGCTGTCCACGAAGAGCGCCTGTCCCGTGACGTACGCGGCGGCCGCCAGGCTCAGTGCACCGACAGCCCGCCGTCGACGAAGAGCGCCTGCCCCGTGACATACGCGGACGCACCGCTCGCCAGGAACACCGCCGCGCCCGCGAAGTCCTCGGCCAGACCGTTGCGCCCGACCATCGTGCGCCCCGCCAGTTCCGCCACCTTCTCGGGATCGGAGGCCAGCCGCGCGTTGAGCGGCGTCATCACGAAACCCGGCACGAGCGTGTTGCAGGTGACGCCGTACGGCGACCAGGCCTCGGCCTGCGAACGGGCCAGCGACTCCAGCGCCCCCTTGGAGACCCCGTAGGCGCCGCTCTGCACGAACGCCCGGTGCGCCTGCTGCGAGGTGACGTGGATGATCCGCCCGAACCCCCGCTCGGCCATGCCGGGCCCGAACCGCTGGCCCAGCAGGAACGGCGCCTCCAGGTTCACCGCCATCGTGGTGTCCCACACGTCCTCGCCCAGCTCGCCCATCGGCGGCCGCAGATTGATCCCGGCGCTGTTGACGAGAATGTCGGGTTCACCGAACACTTCCGCCGCCCGTTCCGCCGCCGTACGCGTCCCGGCACGAGTGCCGAGGTCGCCGCTCACCCACGCCGCCCGGCAGCCCTCCGCGGTCAACTCGTCGACCGTGGCGGCCAGTTCCGCCTCCTTGCGCGCCACGACCACGACACTCGCCCCAGCCCGGGCGAGCGCCCCGGCGATCGCCCGGCCGATGCCGGAACTGCCTCCCGTCACCACGGCGACCCGGCCGTCCAGGGAGAACATTTCGGAGAGATACGTCTGTGAGCTCATGCCTCGCACCCTAGACGTCATGATCGAGTCGAACGTGCGTTTGAATCCGTGCGGAAGTGGAAGGTGATCGTACGTGGATTCCCTCCCAGAGCAGCTCGTCCGCACCCGGCGCTTCGGCAACGGCGTCCCCGAGCGATTCACGGTCGCTCCCGACGGGAGAACGGTCCTGTTCCTGCGCAGCCGCACAGGAGACCGATCGGCCGCCTGTCTCTGGGCACTCGACCTCGACACCCGGTCCGAACACCTGCTCGCGGCCGGAGGGGCGACGGGGATCGAGGCGTACGCCACCGACCGGGCCGTCGATCTCGTCGCCCTGCAACGCGCGGGGGACCTCTGGACGGTGGCCGTCCGGCACGGCAACCCCCGACGCCTGCCCGCCCGCGCCCCGGTCTCCGATCCGCGCCCGGACCCGACCGGTCGCCGTATCGCCTACGTCTCCCAGGGTGCCCTGCGGATCATCGCGGCGGACGGAACGGGCGACCGGACCGTCGCCGAACCGCCCGCCCCCGACATGGAGTTCGGCACCGCCGAGCACACGGCGGTCACCTCGCTCGACGGACCCCGCGGACACTGGTGGGCCCCGGACGGCGAACGGCTCCTGATCGCCCGCACGGACTCCACGGCCGTACCGCACTGGCCCGACGACCAGCCACCCGGCCTGCGGCTCGCGGCAGCCGGCGCCGAGAACCCCGACGTGACGCTGTGGATCGCCGACCTCGACGGAGCGCTGACCCGGATCGAGTGGGACCGCACCGCCTTCGAGTACGTCGTCGGGGCGGGCTGGGACAGCCACGGCCCGTTCGCCCTCGTACAGTCCCGCGACCAGCGAACCGTCCGTCTCCTCGCCGTCGACCCGGCCGACGGGGCGACGGAACTCCTGGACGAGCAGCGCGACCCCCACTGGGTGCACCTCGTCCCGGGGCTGCCCGCCCGCTCCGCTTCCGGCGCCCTGTTCTCCCACGCCGACCTGCGCGGCACCAGGCACCTCACTCTGGACGGCGTCCCGGTCACACCTCCCGGCCTCCAACTGCGGGCCGTGCTGGGTGTGGAGGGCGAGGACGTGCTGTTCACCGCGTCCGACGAGCCCACCGAGACGCACCTGTGGAGTTGCCGGAAGCCGGACGGGCCGCGTCGGCTCAGCTCGGGCGCGGGGGTGTACTCCGGTGTACGGCGAGGCGGCACGCTGGTGCGCGTCGGCGGCCGTGCCGAGGTGCTGCGGGACGGCGAACCGGCTGTGCCTGTCGTCTCGTACGCCGAACCGCCCGTACTGGACGTGCACGCGATCCCGCTCGTCCTCGGCCCGCACGAGCTGCGCGCCCGGCTCCATCTCCCCTCCTGGCACAGGCTCGGCGAAGGGCGGCTGCCGGTCCTCCTCGACCCGTACGGCGGGGCCGGAGCGCAGCGGGTCACGGCCGAGCCGCACTGGAAGACCCTGGTGTCGCAGTGGTTCGCCGAGCACGGGTTCGCGGTCCTGGTCGCCGACGGGCGCGGCACCCCGGGGCGTGGGCCCGACTGGGAACGCTCGGTCCACGGCGACCTGTTCGGACCCGCCCTCGACGACCAGGTGACCGCGCTGCACGAGGCCGCCCGCCACCATCCCGACCTCGACCTGGGCCGGGTCGGCATCCGGGGCTGGTCCTACGGGGGCGGGCTGGCCGCCATGGCCGTACTGCGCCGGCCGGATGTCTTCCGTGCCGCGGTGGCCGGGGCGGGGGTGGCCGATCAGCGGCTCTTCAACGCCCGCTGGCGGGAACGCTTCCTCGGGCACCCCGACCATTTTCCGGAGCGGTACGAGGCGGCCTCCCTCGTGCGGCTCGCCCCGACCCTGAACCGTCCCCTCCTGCTGATCCACGGTCTCGCCGACGCCAGGGTCCCGGTCGCCAACACCGTACGGCTGTCCGCCGCACTGCACGCGGCCGGGCGCCCGCACGAGGTGGTTCTCGTGCCGGGCGCCGGGCATCAGCCGGTGGGGACCGCGGTCACCACCGAGCTCTTGGAGCGTCAACTCCGCTTTCTTCAGCGGTACGTGGGGGTCAGCTCAACGGGTCGAGCGTGAGGTACGCCTGTTGCGGATTCCCGTCGTGCACGAGGGACTCGTGGTGGCCCACGTCGTCGAAGGCGAACGCGTAGGCCTTGCCGTCGGCCATCTGGGCGTGGATGAGACGGGCGTAGTGGTTGGTCACCGCGTCCTGGTAGAAGCCCGCCGACGAGGTGTCCGGCTGGTTGGGGTTGGTGAGGAGCGTGGAGCGGTTGAAGCCCGCGCACAGGGTGCGGGAGATCGGGCCGCGGACGAGGTCGTTGGGTGCGTCGAGGAGCCGGTGGCAGCCGAAGACGCTGCTCGCGTCGGGCTTCTGGAAGCTCGTGACGGTCGCGCCGGAGGAGTTGGTGAAGTTCATGACGCCGCCGGAGACCCGGCCGTAGTACTTGGTGTTCGGCTGGTCGGCGAAGGGGGTCACCGTGAGCGTTGTCGTGGCGTACTTCTGCCAGACCCGGTCGATGTAGTTGTCCAGGACGGAGGCCGGCAGCGCTCCGGTCTCCAGTCCGTAGGCGGGCGAGAGCGCGCGCAGCACCGTGCCGTCCGGGCGCGTCTGGACCAGGCCGCCCCAGCCGCCGGACTGGCCGCGCAGGCCGTTGATGACCGCGTTGTAGCCACCGGACTTGAGACGCCCCGTGTTGATCGTGGTCCCGTCGGCGCGCTGGACGCCCACCGCGTAGGGGACGGAGAACATGTCGACCTGGGTGCTGTTGAGCCACAGGCCCGAGTCGTTGAGCGTGTACTCCGACCAGTTGAAGAGGATGTTGCGGTTGGGGTCGCTCGGATTCTGTACGGCCGGCTGCACCAGACCGCCGGTGGTGAGCCGGAAGTCGAGTTTCTGGCCGTAGGAGAAGTAGACGCGGCCCGAGAACTTGGGCATCCGGATCGTCTTGGACTGCCCGGCGGCCGGGCCGGGGATGGAGGCGTCCGGGGCGGGGGTGGGCGGGTTGCCGCCCGCGGGCCAGGCGTGGAAGGTGCCGTTGGCGTCGGCCCAACCCTGCTGGCCCGTCGCCAGGTTGGTGCCGAGGTTGTAGACGTAGACCGCGTCGCCGCGGCCGGAGTTGTTGGTCAGTTTCAGGGGGATCGTGGCCGGTACCGCGCCGCTCGCGGGCTGTGACGCTCCGAGCGCGAGCAGCCCGCCGAGCAGGGTGGCCGCAGCGGCTGTGGCGAGGAGTTGGTGCCTGAGTCGTCCGAGCACTCTCCACCTCCGTGTGGGGGGATGTGGATGGGTGGATTGGTCCGTACCAGTTCTGAGAGCGCTCTCAGAGTTACGCCGCGACGCGGGCATGTCAATGACCTCGGTAGAACTCGGGTGTCCGTGAAGATCACGGACACCCGGGTCGTCACGCGTGCTTCAGAGAATCTGCTTCAGAACGTGCGCTTCAACAGATCGAGCAGCGCCGCCCAGTGCCGCTCGTCGCCTTCGCTGTGGTACGCGGCGGTGTCGGCCTGGGTGAAGCCGTGGTGCGCGCCCGGGTAGACCTCGCAGCGGTGCCGTACGCCGGCCTTGGTGAGCGTGTCCTCAAGAAGCTGGATCTGCTCCGGCGGCAGCGAGGGGTCCTCGTCGGCGTGGCCGAAGTACAGCTCGGCGGTGATGTGTTCGGCCACCAGATGCGGGCTGTCCGGCGCGTCGGTCGCCAGCCGGCCGCCGTGGAAACCGGCCGCGGCCGCGACCCGGTCCGGATAGGTGCCCGCAGTCAGCAGGGAGAGCCGGGCGCCCATGCAGTAGCCGGTCAGCGCGACCGGGCCGTCAGCGACGAGCGGGCTCTCGGCCAGCCACCCCAGATAGGCGTCGGCGTCACGCATCGCGAGCTCGGGGGTCAGGGACTGCATCACCGGGCCGATGCTGTCCCAGAGGTCGGGCCGGCTGTGGGTGTCGATGAACTCGGGCAGCTCGAAGACCGGTGAACGTCCGTGGCGGTAGAAGACATTGGGGACGAGCACCGTGTAACCGGCCCCGGCGAGCCGGTCGGCCATCGACTTCAGGTGCGGGCGCAGGCCGAAGGCGTCCTGGTAGAGCAGGACGCCCGGGTGGGGGAGTCCGTCGCCGGGATGGGCGAGATAGGCGTCGGCGACGCCGTCCTCGGTGGAGATGTCGACGGATGTTCCCTGTACGGAGGTCATGGGGGCTGCCTCTCTGCGCGGTGGGCGGCGAGCAGTTCGCCGGCCCGGGAAGGTGGGCCGCCGATATGGTTTCACCTGCCATCCACCTGTGTGGCGGCACCCCCTGGGCCCTATTCGAACCGGCTCGTGTCCCCGGCCCCGTGCCGGATGATCTCCGCCTCGCCGTTGGAGAAGTCGATGACCGTCGTCGGCTCGGTGCCGCACTCGCCGGAGTCGACGACCGCGTCCAGCACATGGTCGAGCCGGTCCTTGATCTCCCAGCCCTGGGTCATCGGCTCGTCCTCGTCGGGCAGCAGCAGCGTGCTGGACAGCAGCGGCTCCCCGAGCTCGGTGAGCAGGGCGTGCGTGACGACGTGGTCGGGGATGCGCACCCCGACCGTCTTCTTCTTGGGGTGCTGGAGCATGCGCGGCACCTCCCGCGTCGCCGGGAGGATGAAGGTGTAGCTGCCCGGCGTCGACGCCTTGATCGCGCGGAACACATCGTTGTCGATCCGGACGAACTGGCCGAGCTGCGCGAAGTCCTGGCAGACGAGGGTGAAGTGGTGCCGGTCGTCCAGCTTGCGGATCGTCCGGATCCGGTCGATGCCGTCACGGCTGCCCAGCTTGCAGCCGAGCGCGTAGCAGGAGTCCGTCGGATACGCGATGAGCGCCCCGTCGCGGATGCTGTCGGCGACCTGGGAGATGGTGCGCGGCTGGGGGTTGTCGGGGTGCACGTCGAAGTACTTCGCCATCCGCCGAGCTTATGCCGTCCCGGGGCGGCGGCGACGCAGGCCCGGGCCGCGGAGCTGCTTGTTCCACCGCCCGGAGCGGGAAGACCGCAGGCCATCGGTGAGGTAACGTCCCGGACCACTGTGCCGAGGTCGATGCGAGGGACGAGGAGACGGGTGCCGTGGCTGGCGGAGGGGACGGTCGGGTGAAGGGCGCCGGCGCGCCATGGGCGGAGGAACTGCTCGACCATCTGCGGCCCACCGGACGGGACATCCGCCGGGTCGTCGCCTGGCTCGCCGACGGCGTGGACGGGACGGCCGCCCTCCAGGACGCCGGCGGCGCCCTTCTCGCCGGCACCCGGGTCCCGCTCGACGAGGCCCTGGTCGCCGAGATCGTCGCCGGCCGGATCGCCTCCGCCGCCTGGGAGGGCGAGGGGCGCCACCAGCGCCTGGTCAGGGTGGAGCAGCCGCACTCCGCGACGGCGGGCGTACTGGCCGTGTCCCGGCCCGCGCCGTTCGACCGGCGGGCCGCCGACATGCTGACGCACACCGCCCAGGTCGTCGAACTCCTGCTCAGGGCGCGCGAGACGACGGCCGCCGGACTCCGGCTCGCACGGGCCACCGCCGATCTGCGGCTGGCGATCCTGCAACTGCTGATGGTGGAGGACATCGTCTCCGCGCGCCGCGTCGCGGCGGGCCTGTGGCCCGGGCTGCTCGACACGGACTCCGCGTGCGTCTACGTCGTGGAAGGCACTGCCGAGGAGCGCGACCGGCTGGCCGAGGAGTGCGTGCACGCCACCGAGGAGCAGGCCCTGGTCGTGCGCTGCCCGGCCATGGACCAGCATGTGATCGTCGTGGTCCCCGACGAGTCCGCCGCCCGGGAGCTGCGCTCGGTGGTCGACGGGCGCCCCGACACCTTCATCGGCGGCAGCTCCCGGCAGACCCTGGCCCGGACCGCCACCGCCTACGGACAGGCCGTCAGCGCCCTCGCCGTCGCGCACTTCCGGCCCGACAAGGCGGCGGTCTACGCCGAGCGCACCCACCCCGAACGCCTCATGGACCCGGCGCTCCTGCACGGTTGGGCCGCGGACCTGCTGGGCCCGCTCGACGTCCTGGCCCACCACACCCACGGTGAACTCCTCGCCACCACCCGGCTCGGCCTGGAGTTCACCGCCGTGAGCGCGGCCAAGGTCCTGGGAGTGAGCCGCAACACCGTGCGGGCCCGCATGGAGCGCGTGGAGGCGCTGCTCGGCACGGACTTCTCCGACCTCACCGTCCGCGCCCTGGTCCACCTGGCACTGAACACCCAGGCCGGTATGGAACAGGGCCCCGGCACGCAGTCGTCGGCGCCCGTCCCGCTCGGGGACGTGCTGTCCGGGCCCGCCCTGCGCACCTGGGCCCTGGACCTGCTGGGCCGCCTCGACCCGGACGCCCGCGACCTGCGCCGCACCCTGCGCACCTGGATCGCCGCCGGCGGGAACTCCGAGCGGACCGCGCAGACACTCGGCGTCCACGCGCAGACCGTGCGCGAACACGTCCGCAGCGCGGAGCCCGTCCTGGAACGGCAGCTGCTGGCCGCGGGCAGCGATCTCTACGAGGTCGTCCTGGCCCATCTGGCGACAGGAGAGCTGGCACCGCCCCGGCTCGTCGCGCAGAAAACGCGCCATTCGGACTCACCTGTGCACAGGTGAGTCCTCAGGGCCGCGCAGCGGGCACCGCTGCGGTTCACAACCGCTCCGCTGTTCACGTAAGTTCGACGGGCCGCAGGGGCACGACCGGAACGGGGGACCGGTCCTGCCCCTGTTTGCGCTGTCAGCCGTGCGGCCGCACCGGCACCTCCTGCCAGCCGAACGCGATGAACGACGGCACCTGCCGCAGCTCTTCCTCGCCGACCGCGAGGCGCAGGTCGGGAAAGCGGTCGAACAGGGCGGGCAGCGCCGTCAGTGCCTCCACCCGGGCCAGCGGTGCGCCGATGCACCGGTGCACACCGATCCCGAACGCCAGATGGTCGTCCGCCCCGCGCGCGGCGTCGAAGGCGTCCGCGTCCGGGCCGTAGTGGGCGGGGTCGAGCCCGGCGGCGGCGAAGGTCGTGATGATGGCGTCGCCCGCCGGGACGGTCACATCGCCGACCTCGATGTCACTGACCGCGAACCGCAGCGGCAGCGAGGCGATGGAGGGCTGCGACCGCAGCGTCTCGTCGACGACCGCGTCCCAGCCGATCCGCCCGGACCGCACCGCGGCGAGCTGCTCGGGGTGGCGCAGCAGGGCGACGACCGCGTTGCCGATGAGGTTGACGGTCGTCTCGAAGCCGGCGCCGATGACCAGCAGCAACGTGTACAGCAGCTCCTCGTCGCTGAGCCGGTCGCCGTCCTCGTCCCGGACCCGGATCAGCTCGGTGGTGAGGTCGTCGCCGGGGTGCGCGGTGCGGTGCGCGATCAGCGCGGGCAGTACCGTGCCGATCTGCCGCTGCACGGACGCCGCGTGCTCCGGAGTGGGGTCGGAGGTGTCCATGATGGCCGCTATCATTCGCGCGGTGTCGGCCACCAACTCGTCGGGGACACCGAAGAGTTCGCAGATGATCCGCATGGGCAGCGGATGGGCGAGGCCGGCGCGCAGGTCGACCACCTCGGCGTCGTCCGCCGCCACCGCGTCGAGCAGCTCCGCCGTGATCGCCTCCACCCGGGGGCGCATCGTCTCGGTGCGCCGGTGGGTGAAGCTCGGCGCCACCAGCTTGCGCAGCCGGGTGTGGTCGGCGCCGTAGGTGGGGAGCATGTTGACCACGCCGATCCAGCCGAGGACCCAGCCCCACGAGGGATGTTCGCCGAGTTCGGGCCACAGCCGCCAGTGCAGCCGGGGATCCTTGCTGGCCCGGGGGTCGAGGATGAGTTCCTTGAGGGTGTCGTAGCCCGTGGGCGCCCAGGCGGGGATGCCGCCGGGCAGTTCGACGGGGACGATCGGGCCGAGGGCGCGCAGCCGGGCGCATTCGGCCGCGATGTCGGATCCGAACGGGTCGAGGACGAAGCGGTCGATGCGGTCGGTCACGGTCACGACGGACCTCCAGGCTGGTCGGGGGAGCGGGGGCTGAACCGGACGGGCAGCGCCGTCAGCGAACGGTGGAACGGGCCCGGCCGCCAGGCGAGTCGCTCGCGCGGCAGCACGGGTTCGAGGTCGGGCAGCCACTGGGTGAGCCGCTCGATCGCCTCGGTGGCGATGAGCAGGGTGTGCTGCTTGACCGGGCAGGCGTGCGGGCCCGCCGACCAGGACAGATGGGAGGCGTCCTTGGGGTGGCGGGCCCTCGACGACCTCCCGCTCGGCGAAGTACGCGAGCGCCCCGTACGACACCACGACCGGCACCGCCGCCCGGATCCACGTGCCATGGAAGGTCATCGGCCGACGAGCGTAGTGGATGCCGTAGTTGGCGAGCGGGGTCTCGTGGTGCAGCACCTCGACCACGGCGTCCATCACCGGGCGGGCGCCGTCGGTGAGGGTGGAGTAGTGGACCGGGTTGCCGAGGATGCGGGACAGCGCGTTGGACACCAGGTTCGCGGTCGGCTCATGGCCGGCACCCAGGGTGAGGAACACCTGCCAGGTGACCTCCTCCGGGGTGAGTCCCGCCGGGTGGTCCAGGAGGTGGCTCGGCAGGTCGTCGCCGCGCCGCTCGGCCTTGGCGGCGATCAGCTCCAGTACGTAGCCGCCGAACTCCGCCTCGCCCGCGGCCGCCTGGGCGCCGCCCTCCATCATCTTGCCGAGCGCCTGGTCGAGCCGCTCGCTGTGGCTGTCGGGCAGCCCGAAGAGGCTGTTGAAGACCAGCGCCATCAGCGGCCGGGCGAACTCGCCCACCAGATCCGCCTCGCCCCGCGGCCCGATCCGGCTGACCAGCAGATGCACGGCCCGGTGCACGCGGGCCCGCAGGTCGTGCGGCTCGACCAGGTCGAAGGTGTCGATCAGCGTGGTGCGGTAGCGGGTGTGGGCGGCGCCGTCCGCGAACAGGGAGTTGGGCCGCCAGCGCATCATGCCGAGCACGGGGGAGTCGTCGGCGACCGTCGACTCCCACGGCCGCGGGTCGTGGGAGAACGCCTCCGCGTCGTGCAGCAGTTCCAGCGCGGCCCGCCGGTCGGTGACGACATACGCCGGCACACGCGGCGCCAATTCCGCCCAGCCGACCGGACCTTGGGCCCGCAGGTCGTCGTAGTAGCGGTACGTGCGCGCAGCAGACCGCCGCCGAGGGCGAACGCGGACAGGGTGCCGACGGCGAGACCGCCGACGGCCAGGTCCGGTAAATCGATCATCGAATCGGTTTCCAGGGGAAGTCGGGCAGGGGCGGGTCCGAGGCCCGGTGGCAAGGCGCTCGCAGCACAGTACACACCGTCGCCGACCCCTCTCGCACGGTTGATCGAGACTTCGCTCCGAAACCGAACGCTCTCTGTTCACTTCTGCGTCGACTGTCGGAAATGCCGTGTGGGGAAGGCGAGTTGACGCCTTCCTCATCATTTGGATCAGCCGTGCGGCAGGATCACCGCACGCCCGTTGATCTTCCCGGCGTGCAGCCGCTCATAGGCCAGCGGGGCCTCGTCCAGCGAGAACGTCTCGGTGTGCACCGACACCGCCCCGGCCCGCGCCAGCGCCAGCACCTCGATCAACTCGCCCCGGCTGCCCCAGTACGGCGCGCTGACCGACACCTCGAAGGGCAGCGCCCCGAACCCGACCGGCAGGGTCCCGCCACCGATACCGACGATGGTCACGTCGCCCTCGACCGCCGCGACGGCTCCCGAGGTCCGTACGGTGGGCTCGGCGCCGACGAAGTCGAACACCGCCTCGGCACCGCGACCGTCGGTGAGCCCGCGCACGGCGTCCGCGGCCCGCGCGTCCGACAGCACCGTCTCGTGCGCCCCGACCTCCCGGGCCAGCCGCAGCTTGTCCTCGCTGACGTCCAGCGCGATCACCCGGGCCGGCGTCAGCGCGCGCAGCAACTGGATGGCGACGTGCCCGAGCCCGCCCGTACCGATCACCACCGCGGTCGATCCGGCCACCAGCTTGGGCAGCGACCGCTTGATCGCGTGGTACGGCGTCAGCCCGGCGTCCGTGAGCGGCACCGCGGCGACCGGGTCGAGCCCGTCCAGCGGCACCAGATGCCGGGGGTCGTCCACGAGCAGGTACTCGGCCATCGCGCCCGGCGCACCGAGCCCCGGCGGACGGATCCCCAGCTCGTCGGCGCGCAGACAGTAGTTCTCCTTGCCCTCCGCGCACTTGGCGCAGGACCCGCAGCCCCACGGTCCGTACACGGCGACCGAGTCGCCCTCGCGCACCCCGCTCACTCCGGCGCCCAGCGCGGCGACCGTGCCCACGCCCTCATGGCCGAGGGTGAGCGGAAGCTCGTACGGGAATCCCTCGGCGGGCCAGCTCATCACGGCGATGTCGGAGTGGCACACACCGGCGGCGGTGACCTTCAACAGGACCTGCCCGGGGCCGGGTTCGGGATCGGGGACGGTGACCACCTCGGGCGCTGCGCCGATGGTGCGGTACTGAAGTGCCTTCATGACGGACTCCCTTCTGCGGTCAGACGGCCGTGTAGGCGCCGTCGACCAGGTGGTAGCTGCCGGCCACGAACGAGGCGCGCTCGGACAGCAGGAAGACGATCAGCTCGGCGACCTCCTCGGCGCGGCCGAGGCGGCCCGCCGGGTGCAGGCCCACCAGTCCGTCGTACGCGGCCTGGTCCATGCCCTGGAGCAGGGGCGTCTCGATGAAGCCGGGGCCGACCGCGTTGACGCGGATGCCCTTCGCGGCGTACTCGGCGGCCGTGCTCTTGGTCAGACCGACCACGCCGTGCTTGGCGGCGACGTAGGCGGGGGAGCCGGCGAAGCCGACGGAGCCGAGGATCGACGCCACGTTGACGATCGCACCGCCGTTGCCCGTCGCCTCGATGGCGGGCAGTTCGAAGCGCAGGGAGTAGAAGACGCCGTCGAGGTTGGTGCGCACGACACGGTCGTAGGCCTCGATGTCGTACTCGCCCGTCGGGGCGCTCGGGCCGCCGATGCCGGCGTTGTTCACGGCCAGGTCCAGACCGCCGTAGGTGTCGACGGCGAAGGCGACGGCCGCCTCGACGGAGTCGGGGCGGGTCACGTCGACCTCGACGGCGGCGGCCTTGATGCCGTCGGCCCGCAGTGCGGCGGCGGCCTGCTCGGCGCCCTCGGCGTTGTAGTCGGCGATGACGACGTTCGCGCCGCCCGCGCCCAGCCGGCGGGCGGTCGCGAGGCCGATGCCGGACGCGGCTCCGGTGACGAGGGCGGTCCTGCCGGTGAACTCGGTGGCGTAGTCGGTGGTGGTGCTCATGGTGCTCTCACTCTTCGGCAGTGCTGTCGGGGGCCGCGGACGCGGCCTCCGAGATCAGGGCGTCGTAGGCCCGCTCCACCAGGGCGGCGAGGTCTGCGGCTCCCGAGTCGGGACCGGCGGCGCCGCGCGCCCAGAGGCGCAGCGCGGCCGTGAGGACGCCGGCGGCGGCGTCGACCACGACGGCGGGGCGTACGTCCCGGACGTCGTCGGTGCCGAGCCGCTCGGCGAGGATGCGGATCGAGTCCTCCTGGGCGTCGACGCGGATACGTTCGTACGCGGCGAACAGGGCGGGCTCGCGGTCCACCAGCGCCAGCAGTGCGCGCATCTTCGGGCGCAGGTGCCAGGCCGGGTGGTCCTCGTCGGCCAGCCAGGCGCGCACCGCCCTTCGGTAAGCCAGTATCGGCGGTTCGGCGGCGGGGCGCTCGCGCAGCAGCGCGTTGATGCGGTCGCCGTCGCCGCGGACGAAGTCCAGGGCCGCGTCCTCCTTGCCCGCGAAGTGCCGGCTGAAGGTGCGGCGCGTGACGTCCGCGCGCTCCGCGATCGCCTCCACCGTGGTGGCGGCGAGCCCGCGCTCCAGGATCAGGTCGACGGCCGCGGCGGCCATGGCGTTCCTGGTCTGCCGTGCTTTGCGCTGCCGTCGGTCCTCGTTCATGTCTTCGAGGCTACACCTTGATGTCCCAGTGGGACATATGACTCATTGGGACACTTGATTCCGTTGTCTTGACGCTCGAATCAGTCGCTCTAGAGTGAGACGACCCTGTTTTCTTTCGTACGCACGCTCGGAGCGCCCATGGACCGCACCCGTCTCCAGCACCTCCTGGCCCGCGAGAGGGCGGAGGCCGAGCGCCGCTGCCCGCGCTCCCAGGAGGCCTACGCGCGCGCCGGGCATCTCTTCGGGCGGGTGCCGATGACCTGGATGAACAAGACGGCCGGGCCCTTTCCCCGCTACCTCGACACCGCCCGGGGCGCCCGGGTCACCGACATCGACGGGCACGAGTACATCGACTTCTGCCTCGGCGACACGGGCGCCATGGCCGGGCACTCGCCCGCACCGGTGGCCGAGGCGGTCCAGCGCCGGTTCGCCGAGCAGGGCGGCGCGACGGCGATGCTGCCGACCGAGGACGCCGAGTGGGTCGGCGCGGAGCTCACCCGCCGCTTCGGGCTCGCCCGCTGGAGCTTCTCGCTGACGGCGACCGACGCCAACCGGTGGGCCATCCGGCTGGCCCGTGCCGTCACCGGCCGCCCGAAGATCCTGGTGAACAGCTACAGCTACCACGGCAGCGTCGACGAGTCCCTCATCGTCGTCGGCCCGGACGGCCACGGCACGGCCCGCCCCGGCAACGTGGGCGCCCCGTGCGATGTCACCCTCACCAGCCGGGTCGCCGAGTTCAACGACCTGGAGCAGTTGGAGCGCGAACTGGCCCACGGCGACGTGGCCGCCGTCCTCATGGAACCCGCGCTCACCAACATCGGCATCGTGCTGCCCGAACCGGGCTATCTGGAGGGCGTCCGGGCGCTGACCCGGCAGTACGGCACCCTGCTCGTCAACGACGAGACCCACACCCTCTCCGCGGGCCCCGGCGGCTGTACGGCGGCCTGGGACCTGGAGCCCGACATGCTCACCGTCGGCAAGGCGATCGGCGGCGGCATCCCGGCCGGCGCGTACGGGCTGTCCGCCGAACTCGCGGACCGCCTCCTCGGCCGCGACGACCTCGACCTCGTCGACATGGGCGGCGTCGGCGGCACCCTCGCGGGCAACGCCCTCTCGGTCGCGGCGATGCGCGCCACGCTCGAACACGTCCTGACGGACGAGGCGTTCGGGCGGATGGCGAAGCTGTCCGAGCGGTTCGAGGCCGGTGTCCGGGCCGGCATCGACGCCCATGGCCTGCTTTGGTCGGTGAGCAGGCTCGGCGCCCGCACCGAGTACCGCTTCACCTCACCGGCCCCGCGGACAGGCACCGAGTCCGAAGCGGCCGGCGACGCCGAGCTGGAGGACTTCCTGCACGTCCATCTCGCCAACCGGGGCATCCTCCTGACCCCCTTCCACAACATGGCGCTGATGTGCCCGGACACCACCGAGGCGGACGTGGACACCCACACCGAGGTCTTCGCCGCCGCCCTGGCCGAACTCGCCGGAACGGAGGGCTGAGCACCGTGGACGAGATCGACCGGGCCATCCTGCGCGAGCTCCAGACCGACGGGCGTATCGCCTACGCCGACCTCGGTCCCAAGGTCGGCCTGTCGGCGTCGGCCGCCCGGCAGCGCCTTCAACGCCTTCTGGACTCCAAGGCCGTTCAGGTCGTCGGCGTCACCGACCCGATGGCCATGGGCGGCCAGGCGATGGCCCTGCTCGGCATCGGCGTGGACGGTGACCCGCGAGCCGTCGCCGACGAACTCGCCCGTCGGGACGAGGTCGTCTACTCGGTGCTGACCTCCGGCGGCTTCGACCTGTTCGCCGAGGTGGTCGCCCCCGGGCCGCGTGACCTGCTGGACTTCGTCAACGACGTCGTACGCAACGTCGAGGGCGTCCAAGAGGTCCGCTCCTTCCCGTACTTCGGCATCCACACGCACCGTTTCCTGTGGGACGTCGGCTGATTGACCCGCGTGGCGCGGGTACCCGGGCGGCTCCGGAACGACAACCGCTGGAGGAGGCCCGCATGACCAGCAGCACGGAGACCGGCGGCGTGACCGGTACGCCGGACAAGGACTACAACCTCATCTGGTACGTGGAGGCGTGCCTGAGCAACGCGCTGCGCCTCGAGACGTACATCCACGACGCCGAACGCAACAAGGACACCCAGGTCGCGGATCTGTTCCGCAAGGCACAGGCGGACAGTCGCAAGGGGGCCGAAATCGGCAAGGGACTGCTGCGCGCGCGGCTGAACGGCGGCTGACCGCAGGGTTCCGAGGGGCGCTCGGCCGGGGGTGTCCGGCCGGGCGTTCCGCACGTCCAAAACCGTTTGCCCTCCGCCCGCGCCCCGCCTACGGTCGCGATCATGCTGCCCGTGGTGGAGACCGACGAAGAGTGGGACGCCGTCGTCGGGGACGAGAAGCTGATGCGGGCCGGCGCGGAGGACCTCCGCGCCCGTCTCGGACTCGGTGACGCGCCCCTGACCCGCTTCCCGGACGGCTCGCAACCGGTCTACGCGGTGGGTGAGGACCGGGTCCTCAAGCTCTTCCCCACCTCCGCCGCGCGCGACGGCATCGCCGAAGGCCGCGTCCTGTCCCATCTGCACGGGCTGCTCCCCGTACCGACGCCCGGGGTGGACGACTTCGGGCCGTACGAGAACGGCTGGCAGTACGTCCTGATGTCCCGGCTGCGCGGCGAGAACCTCGCACGGGCCTGGGGCCGTATCCCGCGGCCCGACCGGGAACGCCTCGTCACCGAGATCGGCGAGGCCCTCGCCGCCCTCCACTCGCTCGACCCGGCGCCGCTCGACGACGTCCTCGGGCCCGGCGACTGGGGTGCCTTCCTGGACCGGCAGCGCGAGAACGCCGTGGCACAGCAGCGCGGCCACGGACTGCCGGACACCTGGCTGGAGCAGATTCCGGACTACCTCGCCTCGGTCCCCCTGCCCCGCACCCCACGCCGCTCGCTGCTGCACACCGAGGTCATGCAGCAGCACTTCCTGGTCGACCCCGACGGCTGGCGCCTGACCGGCCTCTTCGACTTCGAGCCCGCCATGATCGGCGACGCCGCCTACGACTTCGTCGGCGTGGGCCTGTTCGTCACCCGGGGCGACCCCCACCTGCTCGCCCGGCTCAGCACGGCGTACGGAAGCGCCGTCGACCCGGCCCACGCCCTCGCCTACACACTGCTGCACGTGTACAGCAACCTGCCGTGGTACCTGAGGGAGTTGGAGGGCCCCGCCGAAGGGACCCTGCCCGGGCTCGCCCGCGCGTGGTTCGGAGCCTGACACAGCGGGCCTCCCGTCATCCCCACGTCATGGCGCGGTCAGGTGTTGCCAAAGGGCGGGCAACGGCCCGCTGTTGCGGTTCATGGCTTGGCCAACCCCTTCCCGCACGTTGTCCGCATGTTCATCACGTGCCCCTGATGCCCTGTTCCGCCCCGAGCGGAGAGTGATCGGCGGACCGGTTCCGACACCGGGACCGGCCGGAGTTCCTCCCGTTCAAGAAGGGGCAATCATGGCCGAGTTGACCCGTCGTAGACTCCTGGGCTCGGCCGCGGGCGCACTGGGCGGCGCCGCGGCACTCTCCCTCCTCCCGCCGAGCGTGCAGAAGGCGGTCGCCGCCGAGCCGCCCCGGCGCGGTTCGCTGCACGACATCGAGCACGTCGTGATGCTGATGCAGGAGAACCGCTCGTTCGACCACTACTTCGGCACCCTGTCCGGCGTACGCGGCTTCGCCGACCCGGACGCCCTGCGGCTCGACACCGGCCGCTCCGTCTTCTACCAGCCGGATGCCGAGAACCCCAAGGGCTACCTCCTGCCCTTCCATCTGGACACCCACAAGTCCAGCGCCCAGGCCATCCCGTCCACCTCGCACGCCTGGTCCGTGCAGCACGAGGCGTGGAACGGCGGCAGGATGGACCGCTGGCTGCCGGCCCACCGCAAGGCGGACGGCGTCAACGGACCGTACGTCATGGGCTATTACACCCGCGAGGACATACCGTTCCAGTTCGCGCTCGCCGAGACCTTCACCGTCTGCGACAACTACTTCTGCTCGGTCTTCGGCCCGACCTGGCCCAACCGCCTGATGTGGATGACCGGCACGATCGACCCAGGCGGCACCCGGGGCGGCCCGATCCTCAGCAACGTCGTGCCGACGCCGTATCGCTGGACGACGTACGCCGAACGCCTCCAGGCGGCCGGGATCAGCTGGAAGGTGTACCAGCAGGACGACGACTACGGCTGCAACATGCTGGAGCAGTTCGCCGCGTTCAAGAACGCGCGGCCCGGCTCGGACCTCTACGAGCGCGGTGTCCGCCCGCAGCCGGAGGGCACCTTCGAGGACGACGCCCGCAACGACCGGCTCCCCACGGTGTCCTGGATCATGCCGACCAGCTACCAGTCGGAGCACCCGGACTATCTGCCCGCCGCGGGCGCCGACTTCGTGGCGTCGAAGATCGAGGCCATCGCCGCCAACCCCAAGGTGTGGCGCAAGACCGCCTTCATCCTCAACTACGACGAGAACGACGGCCTGTTCGATCACGTGCCCCCGCCGACCCCGCCCGCCGGCACGGCCGACGAGTTCGTCCAGGGCCTGCCGATCGGTGGCGGCTTCCGTGTCCCGGCCATCATCATCTCGCCCTGGACGGTGGGCGGTTGGGTGGCCGGCGAGGCCTTCGACCACACGTCGGCGCTGCGGTTCCTGGAGCGCTTCACCGGCGTCGAGGAACCGAACATCAGCGACTGGCGGCGCGACGCCTTCGGTGACTTCACCTCCGCGTTCCGCTTCACCGCCGGCCGACCGCGTCCGCCCCGGCTGCCCGAGGACACGGCGCAGCAGCTGGAGAAGGCGAAGGAGGAGGTGGCCACCCTGCCGAAGCCGACGCTGCCCGGAGCGGACCAGTCGTTCCCGCACCAGGAGCGGGGGCGTCGGCCGCACCTCTGATTCCGCGGCGGCACGGGGGCCGGGATCAGGCGGTCCCGGCCCCTTTGTGCGAGCGTTGCCCCTGGTAGGCCGTGAAGAGGAAAGGAGCGGGGATGAGCGAGAGCGTCGATCAGATCGAGCGCGGGCACCGGGAGGTCGGCACCCGGAAGGTCGAGACGGGGGAGGCCCATGCGGTGCTGCTGCGGCGCACCTATGACGCCGGGATCGACGACGTGTGGGACGCGGTGACCTCGCCCGAGCGGATCGGGCGATGGTTCCTGCCGGTCACCGGGGAGTTCCGGCTCGGCGGGAGCTATCAGCTGGAGGGGCATGCCGGGGGCGAGATCCTCGAGTGCGTGGCGCCGGAGCGGCTGCGGGTGAGCTGGCTGTACGGGCCGGACCCGGGCTTCAGCGAGGTCGAGGTGCGGCTCACGCCCGACGGCGAGGGGCGCACGGTCTTCGATGTGGAGCACGTGGCCGTGGTGCCGGAGGACTTCTGGAACCAGTTCGGGCCCGGCGCGGTCGGCATCGGCTGGGACAGCATCGCCCTCGGCCTCGGCATGCACCTCGCGGGCCGCGGGATGAGCCGGGAGGAGTCCGAGGCCTGGCAGGGCACGGCCGAGGCCAAGGAGTTCTTCCGACGGTCAGGCGAGGAGTGGGGCGCCGCCTACGCCGCCTCGGGAGCCGACCCGGAGACGGTGGCGGCCACGACGGCGGCGACGGTCGGGGCGTACACGGGGGGATAGCGGCGCCGGCGGGACGCGCACGGGTGTCTTGGCGGGCACTGCCGCTCGGACGGTACGGAGGTACGCCGGTGTCGCCCGGGTCGGCCCTGTCGCACCGCGACGGGGCCGATCCGTCGGGGTCAGGGCTTGGCGCTCCATGAGTGGGCCACGTCCACCACGACCCGGTCGTCCACCCGCAGGACCCGGAACGGGAGCCGGGCGCGGACGCCGAGGCCGAACTGTGTGTCGCCCTCGAAGCTGCCGGCGAATCGGGTGTCCCTGAAGGTGCGGTACCCGTCGAGGTCGACGCCCGGCAGCGGGCGGTTCACCCGTCCGGGAAAGGTCGGGGCGCCGGTCTCGACGTCGTAGGCGGGAGCGGCCACCCGCACTTCGAGGACGGCGCCGCCGCCGACCGGTATCAGCCGGCCCGACCCGTCCTGGTGGAGCTGGTCGACGTACCGGACGGAATAGCCGAGCTCGGCCTTGTCCGCGCCCGGGACGTCCACGACCAGGCGGTCGTAGCAGGCGTGCCGTCCGGTCCGTGCGTTCGTCACCGATTCCGCCGTGCTGACCGCTTGCTTCTTGTCGAGGCTGCCCCAGCCGGTGGGGCAGGTGGTGGCGGCCTGCGCGGGTACCGCGGCCACGCCGAGCGTCGCACCCATGAGAGCGACGGTGGCCCATGTTGTTCTGCTTCGTCGCATGATGTCCCCCGGGATAGTCATCTGTCTGTTATCTGATGAGACAACACGGTTGATGAAAAGGTTGCACCTTGTCCCGATATCAATTTCCGAAACATTCGATTCTGCGATCGAATATCTGAGGGGATCTGGGAGTCTTCGGTCAATTACCGAGAGCTGACGTGAGGCCTGTTGACGGTGTGACGCACCGCTCATGGTCTCGGCGAAATTCCGGAATCAGCACGAAACTTTCGAACGGAAGGAGCGAGATGGGCACCCGCAGATCCATCCTCCTGCCCCGCAAGACACTGGTTCTCGGCATGGCGAGCCTGCGTATAACTCGGTCACGCCCGAGAACGAGATGAAGTGGGACGCGGTCGAGAGCACCCGCAATTCGTTCACCTACACAGCCGCCGACCAGATCGTCAGCCACGCACAGAGCAAGCGTCCTGACCATGGCGTGACGCCGACGTACCGGCGCGGCGGACCGGTCCGCCGCGCCGGAACGACCCGGACCGTCCGTCAGACGGTCTGGAGGGTCTTCTTCGCCAGTTCGAACGCCGGGACCATCTTCTCGTGCTCCTCGGTGTCCATACCGCCGAGGTGCACGACGACCGGGCCGTCCGGGGTGGCGACGGCGAAGGCGCTCTCCTTCTTCGTCTCGTCCAGGAGCTCGCTCGTGACGACGTACTCCACCTCGGCACCCTCGAGGTCGCCCGACGTGAACGAGCTGTACTTCGCCTCGCTCGCGCCGGCCTCGGCCGCGACGAACTCCTCCAGCACGGTGCGCGCGTCGTCGGCACCGGGCTCACCGGTCCAGATCCGCAGGAAGCCGACGTAGCCGGCCGGCTTGGCGTCGACCTCGCACGCGGCCGCGACCGGGCCCTGGCGCAGGACGGAGTCGAGGATCTCCTCGGAGATCTCGTCCTCGAGCTCGCCGGAATCCGTCGAGGAGGCCTTGTCCCGGGCGGCCGCAGATTCGATGACCGCGGAGTCGATGGCCTCCGCCTCCCAGTCCTTGGCGAGGTCGAAACTCACCGGCAGCTCACACGCCGAGCCGGCCGCCCCGATGCTGTCGCCGCGCTCGGCGACCTGACCGGCGCTCGCCGACGCGCTTGCGGACGACTTCGCGTCCTCCTTGTCGTCGGCGGCCTCCGAACAGCCCGCCAACACCCCCGCCAGCAAGGCCACGTAAGCCATCCGACGCCCTGCGTTCCCCGCCCTGACCAGCACTTCGCTGTCTCCCCTCGGTTTCAGGGCGCACACACTAGCCGAGGCCACCGGCAGCCCGTACCCGGGAGGTCCCTTCGTCGGCCCGGCACCGGGAAAAACCTGGTGACCGCATCCCCGCAGGTCAGCACAATGGAGCGCCGTACCCCCGATCCGAAAGGTGGCCGACGTGACCGTCCCGAACGTCCTGCTGTCCGGCATCGTCGGCTCCACCGCCTACGGTCTCGCCCACGAGGGCTCCGACGTGGACCGCCTCGGCATGTTCGCCGCACCCACCGAGTCCCTGCACGGCCTCCACGGGCCGAAGGAGTCCTACGTCAGCACGGCCCCGGACCGCACCCTGCACGAGGCCGCGAAGTGGTGCCGGCTCGCCCTGGGCGGCAACCCGACCGCCATGGAACTCGCCTGGCTCCCACCGGAGTTGTACGAGGTGCGCACCCCTCTCGGCGACGAACTGATCGGCCTGCGCACATCGTTCCTGAGCGCGAAGCGCATCCGGGACGCCTATCTCGGCTACGCCACCCAGCAGTTCCGCCGTCTGGAGAACCGGGCCGACCGCTCCTCCGCCGCGGACACCCCCGAGCGCACCGCGAAACACGCCCGGCACCTCAAACGACTGTGTCACCAGGGCCTGGAGCTGTACGCCACCGGCCACCTCACGATCCGCGTCGAGAACCCCGAGGAATACCGGGAGTTCGGCCGACGGGTCGCCGCCGACGCCTCGGAGGCACGCCCCCTGCTCGCGTACTACGAGAAGGCGTTCGACGAGACCCGCACGGTGCTGCCCGACCGCCCCGACGAGGCGGCGGTGGAGGCCTGGCTGCACCGGGTCCGCGCCCAGTTCTACGCCTCCGTCAGCTCCACGGGGTAGAGGTCGGTCCGGGCGACGACGGCGTCGCGCTCGTCCGCGAGGGCGGTGCGACGCCGGTCCGTCATGAACCCGTCGTACCCGTCCCGCGTGGCGAACTCGATCAACTGGATCTCGTCGGGTCGGCCCTCGCTTCCGTCGGCGCGGGCCCGCTGCACCACCCGCCCGCCGTGCTCGCCCAGCAGGGACAGCACCTTGTCCTCGTACGCGGCCAGCGCGGCGGCGGCGCCCGGCCGAGCCCAGAGCAACACACACAGTTGAACCGTCATGGCGCCCGACCTTAACGAAGAGGCCGTCCGGCCGGTCGGCCGGACGAGGCAAGCGAAAACCGGATGCCCGGCGACGGACCCCGTTGCTACCCTCGACCCCATGATCACGCCTACGCCTCAGCACCGCATGATGCCCCCGCACCGGGGCTGCTGAGCGCGCACGCGCACCGATACCGAGGCCCCCGGAACGGGGCCTCACGCGTTGTGCGGATCAGGTCCCGTCGCCGGCAGGAGGACCGATGACCGGACCACGGCACTACATCACCACGACCATTCCCTACGTCAACGCGCGCCCGCACCTGGGCTTCGCCCTGGAACTCGTCCAGGCGGACACACTGGCCCGGCACCACCGGCACCGGGGCGGACAGGTACGGCTGTTGAGCGGGACGGACGACAACTCCCTGAAGAACGTCCTCGCCGCGGAGGCCGAGGGCGTCGACGTGCGGGAGTTCGTCGACCGCAACGCCGACGCGTTCGCCGCGCTGCGCGACCCGCTCGCGCTGTCGCTGGACGACTTCATCCGCACCAGCAGCGATCCCCGCCACCGCGTCGGCGTGGAGCGGCTGTGGCGTAGCTGCGCGGAGTCCGGTGACCTGTACCGCAAGGAGTACGAGGGGCTGTACTGCGTCGGCTGCGAGCAGTTCTACACGCCGGACGAGCTCGTCGACGGCCGATGCGCCGAGCATGGCACCGAACCCCAGCTCGTCGCGGAGGAGAACTGGTTCTTCCGGCTGTCCCGGTACGCCGATCGCCTCCAGGAGCTGATCACCGCAGGCACCCTGCGCATCGAGCCCGCAGCCCGCCGCAACGAGGTCCTCGCGCTCATCGCCGGCGGGCTGCACGACTTCTCCGTCTCCCGCTCCCACACCCGCGCCCGCGGCTGGGGCATCCCCGTCCCCGGCGACCCCGAGCAGGTCGTCTACGTGTGGTGGGACGCCCTGGGCAACTACGTCACCAGCCTCGGCTACGGCACCGACGACCCCGCCTACGAGCAGTGGTGGGCGGCCGGGGACCGCCGTGTCCACCTCGTCGGCAAGGGCGTCGTACGGTTCCACGCCGTGTACTGGCCGGCCATGCTGCTGTCGGCGGGGCTGCCGCTGCCGACCGACATCCTCGTCCACGACTATCTGACCGTCGGCGGGCGGAAGATCAGCAAGTCGGGGAACGGGACGGCCGTCGACCCTGTCTCCCTGGCCGCCGCCTACGGCACGGACGCCGTCCGCTGGTGGCTGCTGCGCGACGTCCCCCGGGTCGGGGACGCCGACTTCACCACCGAGCGACTGATCGCCCGCGCCGACGCCGACTTCGCCGGCGGCCTCGGCAACCTGGTCCACCGGATCGTGACGATGGTCCACCGCTACCGCGGCGGGTCCGTGCCCGCACTGGGCACCGACCGGTTCGCCGTGGCGGGCCTGCTGGACGCATGCCGCGAGGCACCCGGCCGCATCGACGCCGCGCTGGCCGACTTCGACTTCCGCCGGGCCGCCGACGCCGCCTGGGACATCGTGGAGGAGGCCAACCGCTGCATCGACGCCACGCGCCCCTGGGAACTGGCCAGAGCGGAACGGCAGGGCAACACCGACGCGGCCGAACGCCTCGACGCGGTCCTGGCCGCGCTGGTCGCTGCCTGCCGCACCTTGGCCGACGAGCTACGGCCCTTCATCCCCGGCGCGGCGGAGCACATCGGACGCCGGGTGACGCCCGCCGACGGCACGCTCCCGGAGACGGAACCCCTCTTCGCCCGCCTCCAGGAGCCGGGGACGACCACGTCGGCGGGGAAGTTCCACGGGTAGCGGGGGTCGCGGTCGAGGTGGGGGAGTCTATCGGCGCAGGCCCTGGAGCCCGACGACGAGATCGCGGGGCAGGCCGTGGGTGTCATGGAGGTAGTGGTAGTCCTGGTCGCTCAACCGCCCTTGGAATTGCGGGCGGGAGAGGACCCGGCGGCCCCGGTCGAGGAGCTGGGTGAAGCGGCGCTCCTCGTCCTGGAGCACCTCCAGGACCGGTGGCGTGCCGCCGGGCAGACGGAAGTGGTCCAGGGTGTGCTCGACGAGCTCCGGCGGCAGGTCGGACAGGGTGCGGGTGGGATCGTGCTGCCAGAGGGTGGTGAGGATACGGCGGACCAGGCGCCGCAGGACGTAGCCGCGGCCGGTGGTGGACGGCCGTACACCGTCGCCGATGACGACGATCCCGGACCGCAGATGGTCGCAGACCAGCCGCAGTGACGGGGTCTCGTCCAGGTCCCACAGGGGCGGAAGCAGACGCGTCCAGGGTTCGAACAGGTCGGTGTCGTAGACCGAGTCGTGGCCCTGGAGGACGGTCACGAGGCGCTCCAGACCCATGCCGGTGTCGACGGAGGGCCGTGACAGCGGGGAGAGACTGCCGTCCTCGTGGCGGCGGTAGCGCATGCTGACGTGGTTCCAGACCTCGACCCAGCGCGGGTCGGTGGTGGGGGTGCCCTCCGGCGGGGTGTCGCCGGTCCAGAGGAAGATCTCCGAGTCGGGGCCGCACGGGCCGACGGGGCCGTTGGACCACCAGTTGTCCTCGCGGGTCCGCTCCACCGGCAGCCCCAACTCCTGCCAGGTGCGCAGGGATTCGGTGTCGGGGCCGACGTGGTCGTCGCCGCCGAAGACCGTGACGTACAACCGCTCGTCCGGGATGCCGAATCCGTCGGTCAGCAGCTCGTGTCCCCAGCGCAGGCTCTGGGGATGGCCGTAGTCGCCGAGCGACCAGGAGCCCAGCATCTCGAAGACCGTCAGATGCGTGGAGTCCCCGATCTCGTCGAGGTCGGTGGTGCGCAGACAGCGCTGGACGTTGACCAGGCGCCGGCCGTGAGGGTGCGGGCGGCCTTCCAGGTACGGGGTGAGGGGGTGCATGCCGGACGTGGTGAACAGCACCGGGTCCGAGGGCGGCGGCAGCAGGGTGCCGCCGGTGATGAGGTGGTGGCCGTGCTCGACGTAGAAGTCCGTGAAGGTGCGCAGGATCTGGTCCGTGTCCATGGCGGTGTTCCTTCGGGTCGGGGGACCGGAAAGAACCGCGGGAACAGGGAGGAAGTGGCGCACTGCACCGGCGGTCCGTTTCCGGCCGCCGGGGGAGAGGTGAGGTCAGGCTTCGGCAGCCGGGGAGCTGGTCGCTCGCGCGGCTGCGGTGTGGGTGTGCTCGATGACCTCCATGGATCAACGGTAACCGGCGGTGTCGGGGACGTCCTCCGGTTTTCCGTCCGTTCCGCTTTTCAGTCCGCTGCGCCCGGAGTGATCAGCCCGGTCTCGTACGCCAGGACCACCGCCTGGACCCGGTCGCGCAGATCCAGCTTCGACAGGATGCGGCCGACGTGCGTCTTGACCGTGGTCGGGCTGAGGAAGAGCCGGTCGGCGAGCTCGGCGTTGCTCAGACCCGTCGCCAGCAGCCGGAGCACCTCCGTCTCGCGCGGTGTCAGCTCGGACAGGTCGCGGTGCGGGCCGGGGGCCGGGCGGGCCTCCTCGCGGTGTGCGAAGCGCTCGATCAGCCGGCGGGTGATCGCCGGCGCGAGCAGGGCGTCCCCGGACTGCACCAGGCGTACGGCGGCCACCAGATGTTCGGGGGTGACGTCCTTGAGCAGGAAGCCGCTGGCGCCCGCGGTGAGCGCGGCGTACACGTAGTGGTCGAGGTCGTACGTGGTGAGGATGATGACCCGGGGGCCGGCCGCGCCCTCCTCGGTGAGGATGCGGCGGGTCGCCTCGATCCCGTCCATCCCCGGCATCCGGATGTCCATGAGGACCACGTCGGGCCGGGTGCGGCGGACCGCGTCGACCGCCTCCGCACCGTCGGCGGCCTCGGCGGTCACCTCGATGCCGTCCGCGGCGAGGATCATCCCGAAGCCGGTCCGTACGAGGGCCTGGTCGTCGGCGATGACGGCGCGCAGCCCCGGCCCGCTCACGCCGCCCGCCACGGGACGAGGGCCTTGACGCGGTAGCCGCCGGCGAGGGTCGGACCGGCGGTCAACTCACCGCCGTAGACCGCGAGTCGCTCCCGCAGCCCGATCAGTCCGCGGCCGTTTCCCTCCGCCCGCGGGGCGTCACGCACGGCTCCGGTGTCGATGACCTCGATCTGGAGGACCTCCTCGGCGTAGCCGATCGCGACCGAGGCCTCCGCTCCGGGCGCGTGTTTGATCGTGTTGGTCAGCGCCTCCTGCACGACGCGGTACGCCGTCAGGTCGATCCCGGGCGGCAGCGGGTCCGGCGGGAGCGAGACCGCGACGCCGACCGGAGTCCCGGCGGCGCGCACCCGCCTGATCAGCGCGTCGAGCTGTCCGAGGCCGGGCTGGGGTTCCAGGCCGTCGGGCTGTTCCATGTCCGGTGCGGCCAACAGGCCCATCACATGGCGCAGTTCGGCCATCGCGGCCCGGCCGCCCGCCTCGACCGCCAGCAGCGCTTCCTTCGACCGCTCCGGCGCCACATCCATCACCTTGCGCGCCGCCCCCGCCTGAATGACCATCACGCTCACATTGTGGGTCACGACATCGTGCAACTCGGCCGCTATGCGCGCCCGTTCCTCCTCCACGGCCCGGTGCGTCGCCTGCTCCTGGTCCCGCTGGAACCGCGCGAGCCGCTCCCGGTCGGCCGACAGACGCCGTCGCCAGTAGCGGACGAGTCCGGCCGTCACCCCCGCGATCAGCAGGACCACCGCCGGGCTCGACCACCCCGGCAGGATGGGCTCCGTCTCCCGGAAGGCGAAGCCGGCCAGCACGGCCGCGAAGACCATCGCCGCCGTCGCCACCGTCCGGTGCCGGCTGTGCATGACGGCGCTGTACGCGGCGATGACGCAGGTCAGCACGTTGATCCAGGAGGCGTCGTCACCGATGGCCAGCACCGCGGTCATCAGCACCGCGAACGCGGCGAGCGGGAACCTGCGCCGGGCGGCGAGCGGCAGCGCGGAGAGCACGATCAGCGGCCAGGGCGGGGAGTACGTCTCGTCCGGGACGAACCGCGGTCCCGGCGGCACCGGAGGACGGGGCAGGTCCGGCGCCCCGTACTCCACCTTCCCCAGGCTGGCCGGCCCGTCGCCGGGATAGCGCGCCGCCACCACCAGCGCGACCACGGTCAGCAGCACCGCCAGGACGACGTCGGCACTGAGCGCACGCCGCGACAGCGGGGTACGCCTCGGCTCCGGCCGCACGGCCGCGCCCACCTGACGCAGCCAACGGTTCACGGTCTCCATCGGCACATTGTGGGGCCCGGGCCGGCGCGGCCGCGTCCGCCTTTGAGGCAGGCGAACCGTCCTGCGGGCGTACGTCGCAGGGATGACCCCGCGATCGGGTCCTCCGCGGGAAGGGCCCCAGGTCGGTGCCCCGGGCGACGCGGCGCACCGGCCCGCGCCCCTACCTTCGCTGAGCCTGAGCCCCTTCGACGCGAGGACCGACCCCATGACTCATGTGATCGAACTGACGGGCGTGGCCAAGCGCTACGACAGTGCCGGCGCACCCGCGCTCGGACCGATCGACCTCGGCGTCGCCCAGGGCGAGGCCCTCGCCGTCACCGGACCCTCCGGCAGCGGCAAGTCCACCCTGCTGAACCTCGTCGCGGGCCTCGACAAGCCCACCACCGGCACCGTGACCGTGGCCGGACAGCACGTCGACCGGTTGAGCGAGCACGCGCTGGCCCGCTTCCGCCGCGAACGGATCGGCATGGTCTTCCAGTTCTTCAACCTGCTCGACGACCTCACCGTCGCCGACAACATCCAGCTGCCCGCCCAGCTGACCGGCACCTCCCGCCGCAAGGCGGCCACCCGGGCCGGGGAACTCATGGAGGTGCTGGGCATCCAGAAGCACGCCCGCGCCTACCCCGGGCGGCTCTCCGGGGGCGAGCGCCAACGGGTAGCGGCGGCCCGGGCGTTGGTGAACCGGCCCGCGCTGCTGCTCGCCGACGAGCCGACCGGCGCCCTGGACAGCGCCTCGGGCCAGGACGTACGCGAGCTGCTGGTCGACCTGCACCGCGGCGGGCAGACCATCGTGCTCGTCACCCACGACCTCGCCCTCGCCGAGGCGTGCGCGAGCCGCACGATCCACCTGGTCGACGGTCACCTCGCCCTCGACACCCGGACGGAGGCCGTGCGATGAGCGCCCTCGGCCGGGTCGTACGGTCCGGGGTCGGGCGGCGCCGGGTGCAGACCGTGGTGATCGCCCTGGCCACGATGATGGCCGTGGCCTCCGCGGTGGTCGCGGGATCGCTCATGGTCGCCACCAACGCCCCCTTCGACCGCGCCTTCTCCCGCCAGCACGGGGCCCATCTCACCGCCGAGTTCGACCCCGCCAAGGTGAGCACGGCCCAGCTGACGGCCACCGGCCGGCTGGAGGGCGTCACTGGGACGTCGGGGCCCTACCCGTCCGCGACGATCCACGGCGTGGACGACCAGGGGCGGAAGACACCGGCGATGACACTCGTCGGCCGGTCCGAGCCGGGCGGCGACGTGGAGAAGCTGGACCTCAAGTCGGGCCGGTGGCCCACGAAGAGCGGCGAGATTGTGCTCTCGGAGTCGTTCGAGGGCCCCGCCTTCAAGCTGGGTTCCACTCTCAAGACCTCGGACGCCGCCACCGGCCCGACGCTCACGATCGTCGGCTTCGCCCTGTCCGTCGGCAAGACCGCCGACGCCTGGGCGACACCCGCCCAGGTCCAGGCACTCGGGTCGAAGGACACCCCGGTCACGAGCCAGATGCTCTACCGCTTCGACTCCGCCGACACCAAGGGCCAGATCGCCGCCGACCGCAAGAAGCTCGCCGCCGCCGTGCCGTCCGGGGCGCTCCTGGGCAGCCAGTCCTACCTGGACACCAAGCGTGCCGCCGACCGGAACGCCGCCCCGACGATCCCGTTCCTCATCGCCTTCGGCGTGCTCGGCATCGTCATGTCGGTGATCATCGTCGGCAGCGTCATCAGTGGCGCGGTCGGTACCAGCCTGCGCAGGATCGGCATCCTCAAGGCCATCGGCTTCACTCCGCGCGAGGTCGTCCGCGCCTACATCGCCCAGGCGCTCCTCCCGGCCGGCGCCGGTATCGCGCTGGGCGTCGTCCTGGGCAACCTCATGGCCCTGCCGCTCCTGGAGGACACCGAGACGGTCTACGGCACGGTCTCGCTGACGGTCGCCTGGTGGGTGGACGTCCTGGTGGCGGCCGTCGCCCTGCTCGTCGTCGGGATCGCGGCGCTGGTCCCCGCGCTGCGGGCCGGCCGGCTGCGGACCGTGGAGGCCATCGCCGTCGGCCGGGCACCCCGCACGGGACGCGGCCAGTGGGCGCACCGGGCGGCGGGCCGGCTGCCGCTGCCGCGCGCGGTGACCTACGGTCTGGCCAGCCCCTTCGCCCACCCGGTCCGCACCCTCGCGATGCTGCTGGCGGTGGCCTTCGGCACGGTCGCGGCGACCTTCGCGCTGGGGCTGACCTCGTCGCTGAACGAGGTGGCGGCGGCCGGGGACCCCGAGAGCCGCAACGACGTGAGCGTCTTCGCGGGCGGTCCCAGCATCGGCAAGGGCGAACACGTCCCCGCACCGAACACCCCCACCCCCACACCGGCCGACCCGGCGAAGGTGCGCGCCGCCATCGAGGCACAGTCGGGCACCGCCCTGTACTACGGCGTGGCCCAGGAGGAGGCCACGGTGCCCGGGGTCTCCGGCACGGTCCGGGTCACCCTCTACGACGGCGACTCGAGCTCCGGCAGCTACGCGATGATCTCGGGCCACTGGATCACCGGCCCCGGCCAGGTCATCGTCTCCTCCCACTTCCTGGAGACCACCGGCACCGAGATCGGCGACACCGTGCGGGTGACCGCCGGCGAGGACAAGGCCACCCTGCGCATCGTGGGCGAGGCCTTCGACACCTCCGACGACATCCTGGAGATCCACGCGGACATCGCCGACTTCCCGGCCGTCACGCCCACCGAGTTCCGGGTCGATGTGAAGGCGGGCGTCTCCCCGGCCGAGTACGCCGGGAAACTCGCCGCGGCCGTACGGCCTCTGGGAGCCGACGCCTTCGCCAACTCCCCCTCCGAGCAGGACAACCTCCTCATCGTCCTGAACGCCATGGCCGCGCTCCTCACCCTCATGCTCGTCTCCGTGGCCGGACTCGGCGTCCTCAACTCCGTGGTCCTCGACACCCGGGAGCGCGTCCACGACCTGGGCGTGTGCAAGGCCCTCGGCATGACCCCGCGCCAGACCGTGAGCCTCGTGCTCGCCTCGGTGGCCGGCATCGGCGTTCTCGGCGGACTCGTCGGGGTGCCGGCCGGATTCGCCCTGCACGGCTTCGTGCTGCCGGAGATGGCGGAGGCCGCGGGCACCGGGCTGCCGCCGTCGGTCCTCAAGGTGTACGACGCTCCCGAACTGGTCCTGCTGGGCCTGGCCGGGGTCGGTATCGCCGTGCTGGGCGCGCTGCTTCCGGCGGGCTGGGCGGCCAAGGCCCGTACGGCGACGGCGCTGCGCACGGAGTGACCGACCGTCTCATCAGCACAGTTTCATTACGAGAACTCCACATAAGTGCCCCCGTGGGTGATCATTGAGCACTCAACAGCACCATCCCTGGGGGGACCATGAGCCACGACAGCACTCCGCCGCCCATGCCGGGCTACACCCCGCCGCCCGCGCCCGGCTACCTGCCGCCGCAGCCGCCCCAGCGCCCGAACAGGACCACCACGGTCCTCGTCGCCGCCGCGGCCGCGGTGGTGGCCGCGTCCCTCGCCGCCGTCGTCACCGCGAGAGTCGGCGGCGACGGCGAGGCCGAGGCGGCGCCGACCGTCACGGTCACCGAGACGGTGCCGGCCGAATCCGGTGACACGGTGGCGGACACCGGAGCCGACGAGCCCACGGAGGAAGCGGCCGCGGAGGAAGCGGGCGAGGACTCCTACGGGTTCGACGACACGATCGTCTACGACAACGACGTGGAGATCAGCCTCTCCAAGTTCTCCCGCGCGGTCTCCAGCGACTACGCGGCCCCCGAGAACACCCCGTACGCCAAGTTCACGATCAAGATCGTCAACCGGTCCGACAAGAAGGTCGACGCCGGCATGATGACGGTGAACTGCGCCTACGGCGACGAGGGCAAGGAGGGCGAGGCCATCTACGACGACGGACTCGACGGTCTGCCCGACACCAGCATCCTCGCCGGCCGGTCCCTCTCCGTGCCCTGGGGATGCGAACTCCCCAAGGGGGAGAGCTTCCTCCAGATCGAGGTGGCGCCCGACTACGAGTCGGAGACCTCCATCTTCACCGGAGAGGTGAAGAAGTAGCCGCCGCGTTTGCGCGCGACGCGGGGCCGACGGCAGGGTTCGGGGTGTGGCTACTTTGCTGATCGTGCATCACACCCCCTCGCCCAACTGCCAGGCGATGCTGGAGGCCGTCGTGTCCGGCGCCACCGCGCCGGAGATCGAGAACGTCCAGGTCGTCCGGCGGGCCGCGCTGGCGGCCACCGCCTCCGACGTACTGGCCGCCGACGCCTATCTGCTGGGCACCCCGGCGAACCTCGGCTATATGTCCGGTGCCCTCAAGCACTTCTTCGACCAGGTCTACTACCCGTGCCTGGACGAGACGCGGGGCCGGCCCTTCGGCTACTACGTGCACGGCGGCAGCGATGTCACCGGAGCGGTGCGCGGCATCGAGTCGATCACCACGGGCCTCGGCTGGCGGCGCGCGGCGGACGCGGTGACGGTCACCGGAGAGCCCGGCAAGTCCGACACCGAGGCCTGCTGGGAACTGGGCGCGACCCTCGCCGCCGGGCTCATGGTCTGATCCTCAGTTCTTGAGGGCCTCCGCGATCCGCGAGGCGGCCTCGCCCGGCGTGATGTGCGTGGTGTCGACGACCTCGGCCTCTTCGTGCAGCCAGGTGCGGGCCGCCTCGGCGTAGGGCTCCAGGTATCGCAGGCGGAACGGGGAGTTCGGGCCGAGCACCGTGTCGCCCGCGATACGTCCGCGAAGGGTCTCCTGGTCGGCGTGGAGCACGAAGTGCCGTACCGGAATGGCGTGTTGGACGAGGCCCGCGCTGATCTCACGCCAGTACCGCTCGACCAGCACGGTCATGGGGATCACCAGAGTGCCGTCGGTGTAGTCGAGGATGTGGCGTGCGGTCTCGACGACGAGTGGTCGCCAGGGCGGCCAGTGCTGGAAGTTGTCCGTCGCGGGCAGCCCCGGCGAGATGTCCATGAGAGTCTCGCCGACCTTCTCGGCGTCGAACACCCGTGAATCCGGGATCAGTTGCTGCACGAGCGGACTGGTCGTGGTCTTGCCCGCCCCGTGGGTGCCGTTGAGCCATACGATCATGGGCCCACGCTAGCGCCGCACGGGACGGGGGCGGGGCCGACTGCCTCGATCAGGTGTCACCGCGTGGCCGTAGCCCTCGGCGAACTGGTGCGCTAATTTGAGCTCCACGTCACAGGTGGACGGTCGCCCGTGGTGAGCGCGGGAGGTTCTCGTTGACCCCGGCACAACTGCGGGCCTAGTGGGTGCCCGTCAACCGGAGGTGGTCGCGCAGGAAGTGGACGAGCAGCAGCCGCCCCTCGATCTCCCGGGTGACCTCTTCCCCGTTGACGTTCATGGTGACCTGCACGAGGGATCACGCCTCCTGTCCGGTGGCAGGCCTCGGCGGCCATGTCCCCGGCCCGGGCGTACAGCTCCTCTCCGGGCTGACGTCCCCGCAGCGCCTCGGCGATACCGGGGATACCGGCGGTGTTGGGGCCGACGGCGGCGAGCCCGACGCGGGCGTCGGTGACCATCCCGCCCTCCAGCCACACCGCGGCTCCGGCCGAGACGACCGCCCAGTCCCCGGCCCGCCGCTCCACCTTCTCGTACGCGCTCGACCTGCCCGGCCGCACGGGGAAGCGGATCTCCGTGAGGATTTCCGCGTCACCGACCGCGGTCTCGTACGGTCCCGCGATGGAAGTCCTCCATCGGCACGAGCCGTTCGCCGCCGAGGCCACGGATCACGCACACGGCGCCGAGCGTGGTGCACACGGCGGACAGGTCCTCGGACGGATCGGCCTTGCACAGGGAGCCGCCGAGCGTGCCCCGATTCCGTACGACGGGATCCGCGATGACCCGCTCGGCGTCCCGGAAGATCGGGAAGGCGGCGGCGAGTTCGTCGGACTCCAGCAGTTCCCGGTGGCGGGTCATGGCGCCGATCCGGATCGCGTCGGGCCCGACGCGGAGGTAACCGAGCTCGCCGTGCAGCTCGTTGATGTCGATCAGGTACTCGAACTCGGCCAGCCGCAGTTTCATCATGGGGATCAGGCTGTGTCCGCCGGCCACGATCCGCGCCGTGTCGCCCAGCCGGTCCAGGAGCGTGATGGCTTCTTCGACGCTGTGCACCCGCTGGTACTCGAACGGGGCGGGAACCTGCATGGGCGCAATCCCCCTGTCTCGCCCGGGACTTGGCCGGGCTCGTCGGGCGCTGTGTGCGGCCCATTGGGCCCGGGGTGCCGACGGGTATCAACGGCTGGTTAACCGTTCACTTAAGTCGCCCACGGGGCCCGGAATGGCATGCTGGACCGCATGGGCGATCACGCACACCATGACTCGGTACGCCGCAGCTACGACACCGTGGCGGAGGAGTACGCGACTCGCCTCCACGCGGAACTCGAACACAAGCCGCTGGACAAGGCGTTGCTCGCCGCCCTGCTGGAACAGACGGAGCCGGGCACCACGATCGGCGACCTGGGCTGCGGTCCCGGACATGTGGCGGCCTGGCTCGCCGGGAAAGGCGCGCACACGGTCGGCATCGACCTGTCGCCAGGCATGGTCGCGGTGGGCAGGCGGCGGTTCCCGCAGGTGGAGTTCCGCGAGGGCGATCTGCTGGAACTACCGGCGCGGGACGCCGAGTTCGGCTCCCTGGCCGCCCTCTACACGATCATCCACCTCGACCCCGGTGAACTCCACCGCGCCTTTGAGGAGATGGCGCGGGTCCTGCGTCCTTCGGGCCTCGCCCTCCTCTCCTTCCACATCGGCGAGGAGATCCGGCACGTGGACGAGTGGTGGGGGCACAAGGTGGACGTCGACTTCCGCTTCCTCGACCCGGCGCGCATCGCCGAGCTGCTGGAGACGGCCGGCTTCACCGTGGAGATGAGCCTGGAACGCACCCACTACGCCCACGAGGTGGAGACCCGCCGCGCCTACCTGCTGGCCCGCCGCACCTGACACGTCACGACGGGCTGGTAGTACCCGGTGGACTCGGCTGCGTGCCAGACGACGTCCGCGAAGCCCGCCTCGGTGAGGAGGTCCGTCAACTGCGGGCGGGACAGCGCCCAATAGGTGGTCCGGCGTCGTCGGACCGTCCAGTCGTCCCCGGCGGGGATGAGCTGGAAGTGCTCCAGGTCGTAACGCTCACCGTCCTCGTGCCATTGCCACAGCTGAAAGGTGATCGCCTGACCGTCGGGCGTGTGGCTGACCTGAGGCGGGGTCGAGACGGGTCTGGTCCGCCGGATCTCGTCGTAGTCCCGCAGGGTGAGCACCAGCAGACCGCCGTCGCGCAGCACCCGCCGCATACTGTCGAGGGCGGCCGTGACGTCCGGTGCGGAGAGCAGATGCGGGAGTGAGTTGTCGGCGCAGACGACCGCGTCGAAGACAGAGGTGGCGAACGGCAGTCGGCGCATGTCCCCGGCGGCCGTCGGAAGCCCGACGCCCCGCGCGGCCGCCTCGGTCCCGGCGCGAGCGGCGGCACGGGGGCTCAGATCGCTGCCGACGACCCGATGTCCGGCTCGGGCCAGCCCGATCGCCTGTGTGCCGATCCCGCAGGAGCAGTCCAGGACACGCCACGGCCCCTCTCCCAGCCGGTGCCGGACGAGCGGGTCGAGCGCCGCTGCCTGGCGGGACATGCTCGCGTCCCAGTCCGGGAACATCAGGTGGTAGTCGGCGGCCAGGTCGTCGTAGAAGCCCCGAGGGGAGAACCCGCTTGCGTCGCCGCTCAGTTCAGCACCGCTTCCCATGTGTCGACGGCGAAGTGAAGGGTCATTCCGTTACGTCCGTACAGCTCGGGAGCGCCGGTGGCGTTGGCCGTGTCGACGCCCAGCCCCACGGTGTCCCGCCCCCGCGCGGCGAACGCGCCGAAGGCATGCCGCAGCAGCAGTCCGCCCAGACCCTGCCCCCGGGCCTCGCGCAGTACTCCGATGCTGCGGATCCACCCCATCGCCTCCCGGTCGTCGCGGGAGATCAGGAACCCGGCGTCCCCCGACTCCTCGGTGCCGGCGATCCACACCAGCGACCAGTCGAGGAGTTCCGCGTCGACGTCGTGCAGCCACTGCTCGTACGTGCGCGGCTGGAAGTCGAAGTGCTCGGCGAACGAGGCCTGGTAGAGCCGATGGACGCGCTCACGGTCGGCATCCGTCGTGCACGGGCGTATCCGTACCCCGGCGGGCAGCTCGGGGGCGTGGTCGCGCGCCGGGTCCAGCGGGCGTCGCAGCACGTGGTAGCGGCGTACGACCTGCCAGCCCCGTGCCTCGATCAGTGAAGTGTCGAGCGTGGGCTCGATGTTGAGATGCAGATGCACCACCGCCCTCGCCGCGCCGTTCTCCCGGGCCTTGGCGACGGCCCTGGTCTGCATCGCGTCCAGGAGCAGCTCGCCCGCCGGCTGATGGTCGGGAAGGACGTAGTGGTCGATGTCGATACGCTCGTCCCCGGAGTCGTCCCACAGCAGCCCGTACGCCACCAGCAGGTCCCCGTCGAAGGCCAGCCAGGAGTCGCGCTCCAGGTCGATGTCGGGCCGCTTCAGATCCGCCTCGACGGTGTGCAGATCGGTCTCGCGCCGGCCGATCTCGATCTCGTCGACGGTGTTGAGGAGTTCGGTGACGGCGGGGGCATCGGCGAGCAGGGCCGGGCGCAGGACGTAGGACATGAGGGCCAGGGTGCTGTGGGGCGGGCGGGGGCCGCAACGGGTTTTACCGTCCGAGCCAGGCCCTGACCTTGTCGGGATCGGCCTCGACCCACTTCTTCCCGGCCGCCTCCGGTGTTGTCTTGTCCAGCGCGATGCAGCGGGCGACGGTGTTCTGGTCCTCGTGGCTCCAGCGGAAGTTCTTGACCAGGGCGTACGCCGGGCCGCCGGACTTCGCGAACCGGGTGCCGACGATCGTGTCGAGGCCGAACACGGCCGGTGGGACACCATCCGCACCCGTGCAGCGGCGCGTCCCGGGCCGTCGAGGCGGGCAGGACCAGCGGAACGATCATCGCGCGATGCCCGGTCTCCACCGCGATCCGCGGCGCGACGCCCAGGGCGTGGCCAGTTCGCGCGAGGTGATGGTGTCGCCCGGCGGACGCGGATGCTCCGCGGGCAGCATGACGTGCATCTCCTGCTCCGGGTCGACCACCCGCACGTAGACCCTCGGACGCGCCCGATGGCAGTCACCCAGCAGGTGCGCCGGCGGGTCCACCGAAAGGATTGTCTGCGACACGATGTCGAGCCGCCCGCCGCTCAGCACCATTGAACCGGCCGTCGCCAGATCATCCCGCAGCACCTGCTGGGCGGGCTGCACCAGCGCCTCGCCCGCCGCGGTGAGGACGACACCGTGCCGTAGCCGGTGAGAGAGCTCTCCGTCGAACTCCCGTTCCAGAGACCGGATCGCAGGGGAACAAAACACCCTGTAACGTCACCGTCCTCAGACCGGCTCGTGTTGGGGGGGAACCCGCATGGACTACTACGACCTCGGCACTCACGGACGTACCGTGACGACCTCGTCCCCCGAGGCCCAACTGTGGTTCGACCGCGGTCTCGTGTGGACGTACGCCTTCCACCACGAGGAGGCCGTCGCCTGTTTCGAGGCCGCCGTGCGGGCCGACCCCGACTGTGCCATGGCGTACTGGGGCATCGCGTACGCGCTCGGCCCCAACTACAACAAGCCGTGGGAGTTCTTCGACGGAGAGGACCTCGTACGGACCGTAGAGCGCACCCATGCCGCGGTGGAGCTGGCCCACGAGAAGGCGCAGACCGGTGCCACGCCCGTCGAGCGGGCCCTGATCGGCGCGCTGCGCAGCCGGTATCCGCAGGCGAAGGCCGTCGAGGACTGCTCGGTGTGGAACGCGCCGTACGCCGACAGCATGCGCGCCGTCCACGAACTCGCCCCCGACGACCTCGACATCGCCACCCTGTACGCCGACGCCCTGATGAACCTGACCCCTTGGCAGCTGTGGAACCTCAGGACCGGTGAACCGGAGGAAGGCTCGCGCACCCTGGAGGCCAAGGCGGTGCTGGACCGTGCGGTCGCGACGGACGCCGGCGCACGCCATCCGGGCGTGCTGCACCTCTACATCCACCTGATGGAGATGTCCCCGACGCCCGAGGCAGCGCTGCCCGTCGCCGACCGGCTGCGCGGGCTGGTCCCCGACGCCGGTCATCTCCAGCACATGCCCACGCACCTCGACGTACTGTGCGGCGACTACCGGAGGGTCGTGTCGGACAACAGCGCCGCGATCGTCGCCGACGAGAAGTTCCACGCCCGGTCCGGGGCCATGAACTTCTACACCCTGTACCGGTCGCACAACTACCACTTCAAGATCTACGGCGCGATGTTCCTCGGCCGGTCCAGGGTCGCCCTGGACACCGCCGCCGAGCTGGAGGCCTCCGTCCCGGAGGAGCTGCTGCGCGTGCAGAGCCCGCCCATGGCCGACTGGCTGGAGGGCTTCCTCGCCATGCGGGTGCATGTGCTGATCCGTTTCGGCCGCTGGACCGACATCCTCGAACTGCCCCTGCCCGCCGATCAGGAGCTGTACAGCGTCACGACGGCGATGCTGCACTACGCCCGTGGCGTCGCCCTGTCCGCCACCGGCCGGATCCCCGAGGCCGAGGCCGAGCGCGTCCTGTTCCGCGAGGCGGTGGACCGGGTGCCCGAGACGCGCATGCTGTTCAACAACACCTGCGCCGACATCCTCGCCATCGCCTCCGCGATGCTCGACGGTGAACTGGACTACCGCAAGGGCGACTTCGACGCCGCGTTCGCCGCGCTGGAGCGGTCCATCGCCCTCGACGACAACCTGCCCTACGACGAGCCGTGGGGATGGATGCAGCCCACCCGCCACGCCTACGGCGCCCTCCTCCTGGAACAGGGACGGGTCACGGAGGCCGAGGCGGTCTACCGCGCCGACCTGGGGCTCGACGACACGCTGCCGCGCGCGGTGCAGCACCCGGGCAACGTGTGGGCCCTGCACGGGTTCCACGAGTGCCTCGTACGCCTCGGCAAGCCGGGCGAGGCGCAGATCGTGGCGCAGCAACTGAAGATCGCCGTCGCCCTCGCGGACGTGCCGATCGAGGCGTCGTGCTTCTGCCGCCTCGACACCGGCTGCTGCTCCTGATCGTCGTTGATCGAGCCGCCGAGGCGCATTGCGGCCACGCATGCGCTTTCTCTTGACGTGTACTCGGCATGATGGCTTCATGGGAGCGCTCCCATCCCCTTTTCCCCAGCCTGAGTTTCTTGGCGCTCACTCCCTGGAGTCGCAGTGAGAAGAACAAGAAGCACAACGAGAAAGAGCCTCCTGGCCCGTCTGGTGACCGTCCTCCTCGGCCTCGTCGTCATGGGTGCCCTGTGCCCGGCCGCGGCCCTGGCCCAGGCCGAACCGCCCGGCACCCAGGCCACCGGCCTGCACATCAGCGACGGCAGACTGCTCGAAGGCAACGGCAACGACTTCGTGATGCGCGGCGTCAACCACGCCCACACCTGGTACCCGAACGAGACGCAGTCGCTGGCCGACGTGAAGGCGCTCGGCGCCAACACCGTACGCGTCGTCCTCGCCGACGGGCACCGCTGGACCGCGAACAGCGCGGCGGACGTCGCCAACGTTGTCAGCCAGTGCAAGGCCAACAAGCTCATCTGCGTCCTGGAGGTGCACGACACCACCGGATACGGCGAGGAGGCCGCGGCCGGCACCCTCGACCAGGCGGCCGACTACTGGATCGGCCTGAAGAACGTGCTCGCCGGCCAGGAGAACTACGTCATCATCAACATCGGCAACGAGCCCTGGGGCAACACCGACCCCGCCGGCTGGACCGCCCCCACCATCGCCGCCGTCAAGAAGCTGCGCGCCGCCGGCTTCGAGCACACGATCATGGTGGACGCGCCCAACTGGGGACAGGACTGGCAGGGTGTCATGCGCGCCAACGCCCAGTCCGTGTACGCCGCCGACACCACCGGCAACCTGATCTTCTCGATCCACATGTACAGCGTCTTCGACACGGCGGCGGAGATCACCGACTACCTCAACGCCTTCGTCACCGCCGAACTCCCTCTCGTCATCGGCGAGTTCGGCGGCCCCGCCGACCAGTGGGGCGACCCGGACGAGGACACCATGCTGGCCACCGCCGAGCAGCTCGACCTCGGCTATCTGGCCTGGTCCTGGAGCGGCAACACCGACCCCGTCCTCGACCTGTCGATCGGCTTCGACCCCAGCCGGTTGAGCGCCTGGGGGCAGCGGATCTTCAACGGGGTCAACGGCATCGCCCAGACGTCGAAGGAAGCCACGATCTACGGCGGCGGCACCCCGGGCGACACCCAGGCGCCCACCACCCCCGGCACCCCCACCGCCTCCGCGGTGACCGCCACCTCGGCGACCCTGTCCTGGACCGCCTCCACCGACAACGTGGGGGTCGCCGGATACGACGTGGTGCGGGTGACCGGCGGCACCGAGACGAAGGTCGCCGCCTCCACCACCAACTCCGTCACGGTCTCCGGCCTCACGGCCGAGACTGCCTACACCTTCGCCGTCTACGCCCGTGACGCGGCCGGCAACCGCTCGTCCCGTTCGGCCACGGTGAACGTGACGACCGACGACACCCCCGCCGGCACCTGCGCCGTCGGCTACCGCGTCGTCGGGGAGTGGCAGGGCGGATTCCAGGGCGAGATCACCATCCGCAACACCGGGACGACTGCCGTCAACGGCTGGACCCTCGGCTTCTCCTTCGCCAACGGCCAGACCGTCTCCAACATGTGGGGAGGCACGCCCACCCAGAACGGCGCCGCGGTGAGCGTCAGCCCCGCGTCCTACACCGCCACCATCCCCGCCGCCGGCTCGGTCACCGTCGGCTTCATCGGCACCAAGGGCACGACCAACACGGCCCCGACCGCGTTCACCCTCAGCGGGAGCACCTGCACGACCGCCTGACCGGACACCTGGCCGACCGACCGGCGGGGCGCTGCCCTCGCCGGTCGACGTCGGCCGGTGACGCGTCAGTGGTGGTGCCCGCGCCGGCCCAGGGTCTCCACGGGGGTCGCGCCGGGGCGGGTCCACTGCGGTACCGGGCGACCGGTCGGGCCCCAGGTGGGGTTGCCGTCCGCGTCCGAGCGCCAGGACCAGCAAGGGCCGCGCCCCTCGGGCCAGCCCTCAGGGTTGTCCTCCCAGGCCTCGCCCCGGCCGTAGGGCGTCATGTCGAGCAGCCCCAGGGAACCGTTGACCCGCTCGTTGCCACGGCCGGTCGTGGAGTAGGTGAGGAACACACGGTCGCCGTCGCGCAGGAAGCTGGTGAGGTACCCCATCTCCCCGCCGGCCGGCCCGTCCACGTCCCGCACCGAGTACCAGGGCTGGGTGTACCCCATGAACTCGACGTAGGGGGCCACCTCGTCCCACGGCCCCGTGGTCACGATGGCGAACGAGACGTCCCGGGCGTTGAGATACGAGGCGTCCTGGAGATGCCAGGCCGTGGTCGTGCAGCCCTCGCACTGCCCCTGGTGCGGGGCGCCGTCGTACCACATGTGCTTGTAGACCACGAGCTCGTCGCGCCCCTGGAACAGATCGAGGAACGGGACCGGCCCGTCGGCGCCGACGACCTCGACCGCCCCGTCGAACTCGACCATCGGCAGCCGCCGCCGGGCCGCGGCGATCGCGTCGCCCTCACGCGTGTGCGCCTTCTCGCGGACCAGCAACTCCGCACGCGCCGCCTCCCAGGTCTTGAGATCGACGATGGGCGGCTTGCCGGGGAGGTCGCCGCTCGCGTGGCCGGGCGTGTTGGTCATGGTGTCCTCCGTGGTGTCTCGTCCCGGGCAGCGTCGTACGACGTCCCACGACGCTCACGAGAACAGACTCGCGGCAGGGCCGGAACTCATCGCGGCAGGAGGGACCGCGCCATCCCCGCGCTCACCCCGACGCCGCATTGCCACTACGAGGACGATCAACTCCGGGCACCCCTTTCCCGCCCACACCGGTCAGTCCGCCCGCCGGGTGAACCGCTCCACCGCCTCCCACAGCTCGCGTTCGCGCTCGGGGTCGTACGACTCCGCTGACGACCGGGCAACGTCGCCGCGATCGACGTACTCCCCGCTCGACGTCGGCGTCTCGCCGAGCGCCACGTCGGCCAGGTACCGCCCCGCCGTGCCGAGGCCGGTCGCGAACGGGGTGAGGGTCGCCGCCGGAAGGATCCACCGCATCGCGAACCGGGCGACGGCGCCCGCGTCGCGGGCCAGAGCGGTGCCGGGGACGAATCCCGGGTTGAAGGAGACGGCGTCGATTCCGGGCGGCAGCCGGCGTGCGTACTCGTGCACGAGGTGGATGGCCGCCAGCTTGCTCGTGGAGTAGGCGGTACGGCCGCCCGCCGCGGTCTCCGGGTGGGCGAAGGCGCCCGTGCGGGCGAGGATCTCGGGGGACCGCCAGACCGGGCCGGGCACCATGCCCAGGTTGTGCCGGAAGTCGCCGAAGTGGGTGTCGCTGACGGTGAGCACGATCCGGGAGGGTGCGACGAAGCAGTCCTCCAGCAGCCGGACGAAGAGGTGATGGGCGAGCACATTGACCGTGAACGTGGCCTCGAAGCCGTCGGGGCCCGCGGTGAGCGCGTTCGTGTACTGCACGCCGGCGTTGCCCACGAAGCCGCGCAGCGGCGGCAGTTCGCCGCGGTCGAGCCGGTCGCGGATCTCCAGGGCGGCCGTGCGGACGCTCTCCAGCGAGGCGAGGTCCGCCGTGACGGAGCTCGCGCCGCCCAGGTCCATGGGCTCGCGGGCGACCACGAGGAGATGGGTGTCCGGCGACCGGCGCAGGATGTGCTCCGCGGCGACGCGTCCGATACCGCGGCTCGCGCCGGTCATGACGAGGGTGGACTTCATGGGGAGCCCTTTCCGTAGCGTGCCGCCCACGCTCGTCGCTCCCGTCGTCCCGGGGCAGTGCCGCGCCCGTCCCTAGGACTGGCAGTACCCAGGCTCACCCGCCGACGGACGGCGCCGAACGGCGACAATGAACCCATGCCAGACCCTCGGCCCGACTTCGCCACCCTCCTGCACACCTGGCGTGACCGCCTCGCCCCGGCCGACGCCGGGTTCACCGCGACACCCGGCCGCCGAGCGCCGGGACTGCGCCGCGAGGAACTGGCGCAACTGGCCGGCCTCTCCGTCGACTACCTCCTGCGCCTGGAGCAGGGACGCGCCAGGAACCCCTCGGCACAGATCGTTGGCGCCCTCGCCCGTGCCCTGCAGCTCTCACGCCCCGAGCGCGACCAGCTGTACCGCGGCGCCGGGCTGCTGCCACCGCAGGACGGGACGGTCTCCGGCCATGTGCCGCCGGGGGTCCAACGGCTCGCCGCGCGCCTCGGGGACGTACCGATCGGCGTGTTCGCGGCCGACTGGACGCTGGTGTGGTGGAACACGATGTGGAGCGCCCTGCACGGCGACCCGGCCGCCGTCCCGCCCGCCGAACGCAACCTCGCCCGCGCCCTGTTCGGCAACGGTCCGGCCCACGCCGCACTGCGCCCGATCCACTCCGAGAGCGGCCCGGAAGCCTTCGCGGCCTCGATCGTCGGCGATCTGAAGGACGCGGTGTCCCGCTACCCCGCGGACACCGAACTCGCCACCCTGGTACGGGAACTGCGAGCGGAGTCCGCCACCTTCGCCCACCTCTGGGCCACCGCCACCGCGACCCCGCACGCCTCCGAACAGAAGACGGTCCGCCACCCGGAGGTCGGCGACATCCTGCTGGACTGCGACGTCCTCCTCGTTCCCGGTGCCGACCTGCGCGTGGTCACCTACACTGCGGCCACCGGCACGAGCGACGCGGGCAAACTGGACCTGCTGCGTGCCCTGGGCATGACGGGCGTCTCCGGCATCTGAGCCGTCGAGAATCCGTCGCCGTCACCGCCCCACCACTTCCACCACGCACGAGAGGGCTTCCGCATCATGCGCCGTTACGTTCTCACCGGCACGCCGGGCGCGGGCAAGACGTCGATCCTGCACGGCCTCGCCGACCTCGGCCACACGGTCGTCGAGGAGGCGGCGACCGCGGTCATCGCCCGGGCCCAGGCCCGCGGCGAGGACGAGCCATGGACGCGGGCGTCCTTCATCGAGGAGATCGTCGAGCTGCAGCGGCGGCGCCAGTTGGCAGCAGCCACCACCAACTCCGCCCAGGTCTACGACCGTTCGCCGGTGTGCACCCACGCCCTCGCCCGATACCTGGGACGGCCGGTGCCGCCGTCGCTGACCGCGGAGATCGAACGGATCACGACCGAGCGGATCTACGAGCCTCAGGTGTTCTTCGTCCGCAACCTCGGCTTCTGCGAGCCCACCGGCGCCCGCCGGATCAGCTTCGAGGAATCGCTGGAGTTCGAGAAGGTCCACGAGGACAGCTACCGCACCTTCGGCTACGAACTCGTCGACATCCCCGCCGCCGACCTGCCCCTGCGCGTCGCCACGGTCAGCGCGGCGATCTCGGAACAGATGGCGGAGGGGCTCACGAACTTCTGACATCAAGCCGAACCAGGTCATCGACGAGGGTGCGTTCCGTCGTGAGGTCATGCGCATGGTGGAGACCTCTACGAGGTGAGGGGTGTCCATTGTTCGCGTGGTGGACTAGTTTTCACTGCGATACGGCTGATTGATCCCCCGAGGAGTCGTCGATGAGCAGAAGCGAGCATCCGGAGGCCGCGACGGCGGCAGGCACCGTGCGCGGTCGTCGCGAAGGGGGTCTGACGGTGTTCCGTGGCATTCCCTACGCGCAGCCTCCCGTGGGCGAGGCCCGCTTCGCGGCTCCGCGCCCGGTGGAGCGCTGGGACGGCGTACGGGAGGCTTCCGCGTTCGGTCCGCCTCCTCCGCAGGAGCCGTTCGGCCCTGAAGCACCCGGGAACCTCGCGGCCGGTGACGACTGGCTGACCGTGAACGTCTGGACCCCGGACGCGGACCCGGCGGCACGCCGCCCGGTGATGGTGTGGATCTACGGCGGCGCCTACAAGTTCGGCTCCTCCGACGACCCCGCCTATGACGGGGGCCGGCTCTCCCGCGAGGGCGGGCTCGTCGTGGTCACCCTCAACTACCGGGTCGGCGTCGAGGGCTTCCTGCGGATCGAAGGCGCGCCCGCGAACAGGGGGCTGCTCGACCAGGTCGCGGCACTGGAGTGGGTGCGCGAGAACATCGCGGCCTTCGGGGGCGATCCCGACCAGGTCACCGTCTTCGGTGAGTCGGCGGGCGCGGGGTCCATCGCGGCACTGATGGCGATGCCACGGGCGCGGGGCCTGTTCCGGCGGGCCATCGCGCAGAGCGTGCCGGGCACGTACTTCTCGGACGCGCTCGCCGCCGACATCGCCCAGGCACTGGCCGCCGAGATCGGACTGCGGCCCACCGTGGCCGACCTCGCCGGGGTGGACCCGCGCAAGCTGCCCGAGGCGGGGGCCGCGCTGACCGGCCGTATGCGGGCATACGTGGAGCGCTGGGGCGCCGTCGCCCTCACTCCCACCCCCTTCTCGCCCGTCGTCGACGGCGAGGTCCTGCCCGCCGCGCCCTGGGAGGCCCTGGCGAACGGCGCCGCCCGTGACGTGGAGCTGATCGCCGGGCACAACAGGGACGAGTACCGCCTCTTCCTCCTGCTCGGCGGGCTGCTGGGCCGGGCGGACGACGGACTGGCCGCACTGGCCCTGAGCCTGTTCGGCCCGGCACCGGACGCCGAGCAGGCCTACCGGGCGGCCTTCCCGGACGCCTCCACGGAGTACCTGTTCGAACTCGTGCAGTCCGACTGGCTGTTCCGGATGCCCTCACTGCGTCTGGCCGAGGCGCAGGTGGCCAGCGGCGGCCGGGCGCACGTCTACGACCTCACCTGGTCCGCCCCCGCGAACGGTGGCGCGCTCGGCGCCTGCCACGGGCTGGACGTACCCCTGACCTTCGGTGTGTACGACGGCAACGGTCTCGGCACCATGCTGATCGGGCCCACCCCCTCGCCCGAGACCGAGGCCCTCTCCGCCCACATCCGCGCCTCCTGGACCTCGTTCGCCACGACGGGCGACCCGGGCTGGCCCGCCTACGACCCCGAGCACCGCCTGGTCCGGATCCTCGACGCCGAGCCCACGGTCACCGCCTACCCGGAGGAGGCCTCACGCCGGCTGTGGGAGCGGCACACCTTCACCGAGCTACCCCTGACGACGGCGTAGCCCCGCGCCGCGAGCGTCACAGACGTGCCGCGTGATCCGGGACGTAGCTCTGGAGATCGCGCGGCGTGCGCTGATAGCCGGTCGACGCGGGGCGCTCGGGCAGCTCCAGCACCGGCGGCGGCACCTCGTGATACGGCACCGAGCTCAGCAGATGGGCGATGGTGTTCAGCCGGGCCCGGCGCTTGTCGTCGCTCTCCACCACGAACCACGGGGCCTCGCCGATGTCGGTGTGCACCATCATCTCGTCCTTGGCCCGCGAGTACGCCTCCCAGTGGGTGATCGACTCCAGGTCCATCGGAGACAGCTTCCAGCGCCGCAGCGGATCCTCCAGCCGGCGCCGGAAGCGCTCCTGCTGCTCGGTGTCGCTCACCGAGAACCAGTACTTGCGCAGCAGGATCCCGTCCTCCACCAGCATCCGCTCGAAGACGGGGCACTGGCGCAGGAAGAGCTGGTACTCCTCCTTGGTGCAGAAGCCCATGACGTGCTCGACCCCGGCCCGGTTGTACCAGGACCGGTCGAACAGCACGATCTCCCCGGCGGCCGGCAGCTGCTCGACGTACCGCTGGAAGTACCACTGACCTCGCTCGCGCTCGGTCGGCTTGGGCAGGGCGGCGATCCGCGCCACGCGCGGGTTGAGATGCTCGGAGACGCGTTTGATGGTGCCGCCCTTGCCCGCCGCGTCCCGCCCCTCGAAGACGACGACAAGCCGGGCCCCCGTGGCCCGCACCCACTCCTGGAGCTTCACCAACTCCGTCTGGAGGCGCAGCAGTTCCTTCTCGTACACCTTGCGCGGAAGCTTCTCCGCCTTCTCGCCGACCATGTCAGCACCGTACTGGCCGGGCGGGGACCGCGCATCGTGGACGGAGCCTTGTCCGGGGTGCTGACAGTGGGAAGTGTGGCGTGTAGATTGCGGCCGTCGCGAAAATGCACAAAATACCCTGGCTGTCGAGCCGCACCAGGACAGCCGTGGTCTCTTCCCCCACCCCTTCCCCCAGGAGGAGCCCATGCACAGGCGCGTACTCGGGCTCGGCGCAGCACTGATCACCGTCATCGGTGTGGCCGGATGCGGATCCTCGGACTCGGGGACGAGCGGTTCGTCGTCCTCGGGCGGCAGCGAGACCACGACGGTCAAGGTCGGCATCATCCCGATCGTCGACGTCGCCCCGCTCTATCTGGGGCAGGCGAAGGGCTTCTTCAGCAGCCGCGGCATCAAGCTGGAGATGGTCCCCGCCCAGGGCGGTGCCGCGATCATCCCCGGTGTGGTGAGCGGGCAGTTCAAGTTCGGGTTCAGCAACACGACCTCGCTGATGGTCGCCCAGGTCAAGGGAGTTCCGGTGAAGTCCGTCGCCAACGGGGCGGCCTCCAACGGCAAGGTCGGCGACGACGTCACCGCTGTGATGGTGAAGAAGGACAGCCCCGTCAAGACGGCCAAGGACCTCGCCGGACGGACGGTGGCCGTGAACACGCTGCAGAACATCGGCTCCACCACCGTGCGCGAGTCGGTGCGCAAGGCCGGCGGCGACCCCTCCGAGGTCAAGTTCGTCGAGATCCCGTTCGACCAGATGCCCGCCGCCGTGGACGACGGCCGGGTGGACGCCGCCTGGATGGGCGAGCCCGCGCAGACGGTCGCCAAGGCGCAGGGCGCCCGCGTCGTGGCCTCGCCGTTCGCCGAGACGGATCCCAGGCTCACCGTGGCGACGTACTTCACCTCGACGCAGTTCGCGCAGCAGAACCCGGACGTGGTGAAGAAGTTCACCGAAGCCATGACGGAGTCGCTCGAGTACGCCTCCGCCCACCCGGACGAGGCCCGCCAGACCCTCACCACCTACACCAAGATCAGCGGGGACGTCCTGAAGGACCTGATCCTTCCCAGTTGGCCGGCCGACGTCGACATGGCCTCACTGGAGAAGCTGGCCACGCTCAGCGAGGAGGACGGGCTGTTCGGCGGCAAGAAGCCGGACCTGGACGCCCTGTTCTCATGACCGGGCGGTGCCGTCGTCCTGGGGGCGAGGCGTGACGATCTCGCCCTCGATCACCTGAGGGTTCGCTCGCTCCTCGGCGGAACCGTCGTCCATGGCGTTCTTCTCCGCCTTGAGGATGCGCGCCGACTTGCCCGCCGAGCGGGCGAGTTCGGGGAGCTTCTTGGCCGCCAGGACGGCGATGACGACGATGAGCAGGATGGCGAGTTCGCTCAGTCCGAACATGGGGATCCCTCCGGATCAGACGGTGACGCCGAAGTCGGAGGCGATCTCGGCCAGGCGGGCAGCGTACCCCTGCCCGACCATGTGCGGCTGCCCGGTGTCCGCACCATGGACCGCCTGTGACGTGCGTGGCAGCGGAAGGGAGTCAGGACGTGGCGAACCCCCGACGGCCCCGGCGGCGGGGGCAGGGCGAACTGGAGGCGCAGGTCCTGTCGGCCCTGCGCGAGGCCGACGGTCCGGCGACGGCGGGCTGGGTGCAGGAGCGGCTCGGCGCGGGCCTCGCCTATACGACGGTGATCACGATCCTGACCCGGCTGCTGGCCAAGGCCGCGGTGACCCGGGAGCGCTCGGGCCGGTCCTTCGTCTGGACTCCGGTGTCGGACCAGGCCGGGCTGACGGCCCACAAGATGCGCAAGCTCCTCGACGGCGAGAGCGACCGCGCGGCGGTCCTCGTCAGCTTCGTCACCTCGCTCGATCCGGATGACGAGAGGCTGCTGCGCGACCTGCTGGGGCAGGCGAAGGGCGAAGGAGACGTGGGCGCGGGCGCTGAGGGCGAAGGGGACGACTGACCTCTCATGGGAGTGTTCGTCTTCCGACGGAACTCCACTGTCGCCCCGTTCGTTGACTCAGCGCACACCAACTGAAGGAGCAAGACGTGTCCGCCACCACGACGGACTCCCCGGGGCACAATCCCCGACCACCCCGCCAGGTCTTTCCTGAGCACGGCACGGGGCGGGGTGGTGTCGGATGAGTGCCGTGAACGCTCTGCTGGGCCTGCTGGCCGTCTTCGTCCTCACCGCCGGCACAGGCTATTTCGTGGCCCAGGAGTTCGCCTACGTCTCCGCGGACCGGCTCGCCCTCGCCCGTGAGGCCGAGGCGGGGGACCGGAGGGCCGCCCGCGCCCTGACGGTGCTGGAGCGGCTGTCGTTCATGCTGTCCGGCGCCCAGCTCGGCATCACCGTCACCGGTCTGGTCGTCGGCTTCATCGCCGAGCCGTCCGTGTCCGCGCTGCTCAAGCCGGCGCTGACCGGCATCGGTATCCCCGAGGGCGCCGTCGGGGGCATCTCCGTCGTCCTTGCCTTCGTCCTGGCCACCGTCGTCCAGATGGTGCTGGGCGAGCTCGCCCCCAAGAACCTCGCCATCGCCGTCCCGGAACGCCTGGCCAAGTCCCTGGCCGCCTCCACCCTGGCGTACCTCAAGGTCGTCGGCCCCCTCGTACGGATCTTCGACGGCGCCGCCAACCGGCTGCTGCGCAAGGCCGGCATCGAGCCCGTCGAGGAACTCCACCACGGCGCCACCCTGGAGGAACTCGGCCACCTCATCGGCGAGTCCCACGAACAGGGCGAACTGCCCCGGGAGACCGCCGAACTCATCGACCACGCCCTGGAGTTCTCCGAGCGCACCCTCGACGAGGTGATGGTCCCGCGCGTGGACGCCGTCTTCGTCCGCAAGGACGCCAGCGCCGCCGAGGCCGTCGACCTGATCGCCAAGCACGGCCACTCCACCTACCCCGTCCTCGGTGACCACCCCGACGACGTTCCCGGCGTCGTCGGGGTACGCGAGCTGATGCGCCTGCCCGCCGCGACCCTGGCCACCACCACCGCGGGCGCGCTGGCCCGCCGCCCGCTGCTGCTGCCCGACACCCTCCCGCTGCCCGACGCCGTCGAGCAGATGCGCGAGCGGGACGACGAGTTCGCGGTCGTCCTGGACGAGCACGGCGGGGTCGCCGGGATCGTCACCTACGAGGACATCGCGGAGGAACTGGTGGGAGACATCGCCGACGAGAGCGACACGGTCATCGAGGTCGCCGTCAGGGACGGTCTGGGCTGGCTGGTCGACGCGGGCCGCCGCCTCGACGAGGTCGCCGACGCCACCGGCGTCGAACTGCCCGAGGACGACGACTACGACACCGTCGCCGGCCTCATCGTGGACCGCCTGGGCCGCTTCCCTGCCATCGGTGACCGCCTCACCGTCGAACTCCTCGACGGAGGACGCGCGTTGATCGACGTCCGCATCCTCGACCGGCATGTGCCGGAGCGGGTCCGGATCCAGAAGGTGGAGGAGTACCAGGCATGAGCTTCCCGATGGCGCTCTTCGTCACCGTGCTGCTGCTGATCGGCAGCGGATTCTTCGTCGCCGCCGAGTTCGCCCTGGTCGCCGCCAAGCGGCACCGCATGGAGAAGGCCGTCGCGCAGGGACAGCGCGGCGCCAAGGCGGCGCTGGCCGGCATGCGCGAGCTGTCGCTGATGCTCGCCGGCGCCCAGCTCGGCATCACCGTCTGCACCCTGGGCCTGGGCTCGGTCTCCAAGCCGGCCATCTCCCACGAACTCGACCCGCTGCTGCACGACCTGGGCCTGCCCAGCGCCCTCAGCTACGGCATCGCGTTCGTCTTCGCGATGGTCGTCGTGGTGTTCCTGCACATGGTGCTCGGCGAGATGGCCCCCAAGTCCTGGGCCATCGCCCACCCCGAACGCTCCGCGATGCTCCTCGCCCCGCCCTTCAGGGCCGTGGTGAAGGCGGTACGCCCGCTGATCGCGGTGCTCAACCGGATGAGCAACGCGCTCGTCCGGCTGTGCCGGGTCACCCCGCGCGACGAGCTCGCCTCGGTCCACAACCGGGAGCAACTCACCCACCTGGTCGAGGAGTCCGAGCGGCTCGGCCTGATCAGCGGGAGCGAATCGGAGCTGCTCACCCGCTCACTCGTCGAGCCCGAGACACCCGTCGGCGACCTCCTGATCCCGGCCGCGGAGATCACGTCGGTCCACGGCGACGCGGGCATCGACGACATCCTGAGCCTGGCCGCCGAGCACGACCGCACCCGTCTGCTGGTGCAGGAGGCGGACACCGTCCTCGGCTCCGTCCACGCCCGCGACGCCCTCGTCGCCCGGGCCCGGTCCCGCGCCACCAGCGCCCGCGCGCTGGCCCGACCGGTACCGGAGGTGACGCGGCGGACCACGGTCGCCGACGCGATCGAACTGCTGCGCCGCAACCGTGCCTCCCTGGCGGTCGTCCGGGACGAGACGGGCCGCCTCACCGGCATGGTGACGCTGGACGACCTGCTGGCCCGCTATCTGCAACCGGCGTGAGCCGGGTTCCGCCTTTCACGGGCGAGGCCCGGCCCTTCCGTTGAGGGAGCCGCCCTTCGGCTTACGGGGACCTTCCACGGCGGAAATGTCTCCGTAATGCCCTCGGGGTCTACTCGTGTGCAACAACGATTCACCACAGTGGACACCCTAAGGAGGGGCCCATGGTGACCGCCGCCCCCGATCTCGCCGAACTGGTCCGCGCCGACGGCATCGAGTTCGTGCTCGCCGTCTTCGTCGACCTGACCGGCAAACCGTGCGCCAAGCTCGTCCCCGCCCAGGCCGTCGAGGAACTCCGCGACGAGGGCGTCGGGTTCGCCGGATACGCGGCCGGCGCACTCGGCCAGCAGCCCAGCGACCCGGATGTCGTCGCCCGCCCGGACGCCCGCTCCTACACACCCGTCCCCTTCGTGAAGCCCGGCCTCGCCCTCGTGCACTGCGACCCGTACGTGGAGGGCGAACCCTGGCCGTACGCCCCGCGCGTCATCCTGCGCAGGCAACTGGAGCGGGCCGCGGCACACGGACTCGCCCCGTCGGTCGGCGCCGAGGTCGAGTACTTCCTGGTCAACCGGGACGAACACGGTGTGCTCAGCGTCGCCGACCCCAAGGACACCGCCGCCCAACCCTGTTACGACGCCCGCGGGCTGACCCGCATGTACGACCACCTCACCGCCGTCTCCAGCGCCATGAACTCCCTCGGCTGGGGCAACTACGCCAACGACCACGAGGACGGCAACGGCCAGTTCGAGCAGAACTTCCAGCACGCCGACGCCCTCACCACCGCCGACCGGGTCATCACCATGCGCTACCTGGTCTCGGTGCTGGCCGAACAGCGCGGTATGACAGCCACGTTCATGCCGAAGCCGTTCACCGACCGCACCGGCACCGGCATGCATCTGCACTTCTCGCTGTGGCGGGGCGACGAGCCGGCCTTCCCCGACGCCACCGACGGACGTGGCCTCGGCCTCTCCCCGCTCGCCTACTCCTTCCTCGCCGGGCTCGTCGAACACGCCCGCGCGCTCCAGGCCGTGATCGCACCGACGGTCAACTCCTACAAGCGCACCGGAGCGACCTCCACCCGCTCGGGCGCCACCTGGTCACCGCGCCAGGCCAGTTACGGCGGCAACGACCGCACCCACTTCATCCGCGTCCCCGACGGCAACCGCGTCGAACTGCGCGGCGGAGACGGTGCCGCCAACCCCTACCTCGCCGTGGCCGCCGCCCTCGCCGCGGGCCTCGACGGCATCGAACGCGGCCTCGACCCGGGCGAACCGGGCGCGGCCGGCAAGGGCCCCGAACTCCCGCCCACCCTGCTGCACGCCGTCGAGGCGCTCCAGGAGGACGAGGTGATCAGCGGCGCCCTCGACGCGGCCGGGCCGGGGGTGAGCCGGTACTTCGCCGACCTCAAACGCGAGGAGTTCTTCGACTGGCACGCCACGGTCGGCCCCTGGGAGCTCGACCGCTATCTGACTGCCTTCTGAAGGGACGTGAGATGTGCGGAATCGTCGGGCTCCATCTGCGCGAGCCATCACTCGAACCGAGGCTCGGCGAACTGCTGACCGCGATGCTCGGCCAGGTCGTCGAACGCGGCCCGGACTCGGCGGGAGTCGCGGTGTACGGCGACCCACGCCTGGCACCGCCCGGCCGGACCGTCGTATCGATGCTGGGGACTTCACCGGCCGAGGTCGCCGAGGCCCTGCCCGGCACGGTGGCCTACGACGCCGACGCCACGACCGTCGTGCACGCTGACCCCGCCCAGGTCACCGCCGCGCTTCCCGGCGCCCGCATCATCGGCTCCGGTGAGGGCTTCGCCGTACTCAAAGGCACCGGAAACCCGGTCGCGTTGGCCGACTCCTTCCGGCTCCCCTCCGTCACCGGCTGGCAGGGCATCGGCCACACCCGCATGGCCACCGAGTCCGCCGTCACCCCCGAGGGAGCCCACCCCTTCTCGGTCGGCCCCGGACAGTGCCTCGTGCACAACGGCTCCTTCGCCAACCACGCCACGATCCGCCGTGAACTGCGCGCCCGGGGCGTCCAGTTCGACAGCGAGAACGACTCCGAGGTCGGCGCCCGCTTCATCGCGTACCACCTGGAACAGGGCGCCGACCTGGAGAAGGCGCTGCGGCTGCTGTGCGAACGCTTCGACGGCTTCTACACACTGCTCGTCTCCACCAGCGACTCCTTCGCGGTCGTCCGTGACGCCGTCGCCTGCAAGCCGGCGCTCGTCGCCGAGACCGACGCCTGGGTCGCGATGGCCTCCGAGTACCGGGCGCTGGACGTCCTGCCGGGCATCGAGAACGCCCGCATCTTCGAACCCGAGCCGGAAGAGGTGTACGTATGGCGACGCTGATCGACCTGGCCGAGACGCCGGTGAGGGAGCTCAACCAGGCCCTGCACGAGGCGCCCGCGGCGGCCTGGCGGGTGCTCAATCCGCGCGGTGCGCATGCCGTGGCCTGCGGTATCCGCGAAAACCTCGCCGTCGACATCGAGGGGCACGTCGGGTACTACTGCGCCGGCATGAACCAGCGGGCCACGGTCACCGTCCACGGCAACGCCGGCACCGGGGTCGCCGAGAACATGATGTCCGGCACGGTCCGGGTGCGCGGCAACGCGTCCCAGTCGGCCGGGGCGACCGCGCACGGCGGCCTGCTGGTCATCGACGGCGACGCGGCCGCGCGCTGCGGCATCTCCATGAAGGGCGTGGACATCGTCGTGGGCGGAGACGTGGGCCACATGAGCGCGTTCATGGGGCAGGCGGGGCGCCTGGTCGTCTGCGGTGACGCGGGCGACGCGCTCGGGGACTCGTTGTACGAGTCCCGCATCTACGTCAGGGGCACGGTGAAATCCCTCGGCGCGGACTGTGTCGAGAAGGAGATGCGGCCCGAACACCTCACGGAACTCGCGGAGTTGCTGAAGGCGGCCGAGCGGGACGAGCACCCGGCGGACTTCCGTCGGTACGGGTCGGCCCGGTCGCTGTATCACTTCAAGGTCGACAACACAGCGGCGTATTAGTTCCGCCGGAAGGCCGTTCTTCGACTGCGGGCCGGATGGGGCTGGTCGCGCAGTTCCCCGCGCCCCTGAGGGGGCGCTGCACCTCAGCCATACCAGAGGAGTTGACCTTGGAACCCGCATCCCACAGCCTGCGCGAGTCGGCGACCTTCGACCGTGCCACCATTCACGCCATCCAGCGCGCCGCCGAGACCGGTATCTATGACATCCGCGGCTGGGGCGCCAAGCGGAAGCTTCCGCACTTCGACGACCTGCTGCTGCTCGGCGCCTCCATGTCCCGCTATCCGCTGGAGGGTTACCGCGAACGCTGCGACACGGACGTCGTCCTCGGCACCCGGCACGCCAAGAACCCTCTCCGGCTGGGCACCCCCGTCACCATCGCCGGCATGAGCTTCGGGGCGCTGTCCGCCCAGGCCAAGGAGGCCCTCGGACGCGGTGCCAGCGAGGTGGGGACCTCGACGACCACCGGCGACGGGGGCATGACCCCCGAGGAGCGCGGCCACTCCAAGCACCTGGTCTACCAGTACCTGCCGTCCCGCTACGGCATGAACCCCGACGACCTGCGCGCCGCCGACGCCATCGAGGTCGTCCTCGGGCAGGGCGCCAAACCCGGCGGCGGAGGCATGCTGCTCGGCCAGAAGATCACCGAACGGGTCGCCGGGATGCGGACGTTGCCCGTCGGCATCGACCAGCGCAGCGCCTGCCGGCACCCCGACTGGACCGGCCCCGACGACCTCGCCATCAAGATCCTCGAACTGCGCGAGATCACCGACTGGGAGAAGCCGATCTATGTGAAGGTCGGCGCGACCCGGACCTACTACGACGTGAAGCTGGCCGTGCACGCGGGCGCGGACGTCGTGGTCGTCGACGGCATGCAGGGCGGCACCGCCGCCACTCAGGACGTCTTCATCGAGCACGTCGGCATCCCCACCCTGGCCGCCCTGCCCCAAGCCGTCCGCGCCCTCCAGGAGTTGGGCGTGCACCGCGAGGTCCAGCTGATCGTCTCCGGCGGCATCCGGGGCGGCGCCGACATGGCCAAGGCCCTCGCCCTCGGCGCGGACGCGGTCGCCATCGGCACCGCCGCACTGATCGCGCTCGGCGACAACCACCCGAAGTACGACGCCGAGTACCGCAGACTGGGCTCCGCGGCCGGCTACTTCGACGACTACCAGGACGGCCGCGACCCGGCCGGCATCTCCACCCAGGACGAGCACCTCTCCGCCCGCCTCGACCCGGTCGACGCCGGCCGCCGGCTCGCGAACTTCCTGCGCGTGATGACCATGGAGGCCCAGACCCTGGCCCGCGCCTGTGGCAAGGGGCACCTCCTCAATCTGGAGCCCGAGGACCTGGTGGCTCTTACGATCGAATCCGCCGCCATGGCCCGCGTACCGCTCGCGGGTACGAACTGGATCCCCGGGGAGGGTCTGTGATCGCAGTAGTGGGTGCCGGTCTGATGGGCGCGGCCACCGCCTGGCAGCTGGCCCGGCGGGGCCACGAGGTCACGTTGATCGAGGCCTACGACATCGGCCACAAGCGGGGAAGCTCGCACGGCAGCTCGCGGATCTTCCGACGGGCGTACGCCGACGACCTGTACGTGGATCTGACAGGACGGGCGTACGAGGAGTGGCGCGAGCTGGAGCACGACAGCTCGACTCCCTTGCTGCGGATGACCGGCGGTGTCGACTTCGGGGCCGGGCGCGACCCGGAGGGGCTGGCCGGAGTGCTGGGGAAGGCCGGAGTGCCGTACGACCTCCTGGGCGTGGAGGCCGCGTCGGAGCGCTGGCCGTACATCCGCTTCGACGGGCCGGTTCTGTACCACCCGGGCGCCGGGGTGCTCGATGCCGACGAGACCGTCGCGGCGTGTGTGCGCAGGGCCATCGAGCATGGGGCGGACGCGTGGATCGGCGTACGGGTGACCGGGTTCGACGTGGGGGAGAAGGTTCACCTGCGGACGGACGGCGGCCGTGAACTGACCGCCGACACGGTGGTGATCGCCGCCGGGGCCTGGCTGCCCGAGCTCGAACTGCCCGTCCAGCTCCCGGAGTTGAAGGTGACCCAGCAGCAGGTCTTCCACTTCAGGCAGCGGGAGTCGTCGACCGTGTGGCCGACCCTGGTCTTCAAGGACGCGTCGATGCAGACCTACGGTCTCCCGTCCGGCGGCGACGGCGGACCGTTGCCCGCCATGAAGGTCGCCGAGCACGACCGAGGCACCCCCACCACGGCCGGCACCCGGACCGGCGTCGTGGACCCGTCGTCGCGCACCCGCGTCAGCGACTTCGTCCGCGACCGGCTCCCCGGCCTGGACCCCGGCCCGGTCGCGGAGACGACCTGCCTGTACACCACCGCCCCGAAGGACGACTTCGTCCTCGACCGGCACGGCTCCCTGGTCATCGTCTCGCCCTGCTCCGGCCAGGGCGCCAAGTTCGCCCCGCTCATCGGCGCGATGGCCGCCGACCTCGCCACGGGCCGTGCCGAGCCCCACCCCCGTTTCCGGCTGGATCGCTCGGCATAGGATGCGCCGGTGACCGAGAACCACGCCCCCGCGGCGGACTCCGACGACGAGGCCCTGGAGCGCATCATCGCGGTCCGGGCCCGTGAGTACCGGCAGGCCGCGGGGCTGTCGGTCGGCGAGATGGCGCAGCGGGTCGGCATCTCCAAGGCCATGCTGTCGAAGATCGAGAACGCTCAGACCGCGTGCAGCCTCACCACGCTCTCCCGGCTCGCGCGCGGTCTGGATGTCCCGGTCACCGCCCTGTTCCGAGGCATGGACGACGAACGCGAGGCGGTCTTCGTCCCCGCCGGGCACGGCGCCCGGATCGTGAGGCGGGGGACGAGAGTCGGCCACGAGTACGCCCAGCTCGGCTCACTCCGGGGCGCCCACAAGCGGATGGACGCCCTGCTCGTCACCCTCACCGAACAGAGCGAGGTCTTCCCGCTCTTCCAGCACGCGGGCACCGAACTCCTCTACATGCTGGAGGGCGTCATGGTCTACGGCCACGGCAAGTCCAGCTACAACCTGCGCCCCGGCGACGCCCTCCAGTTCGACGGCGAGGCCCCGCACGGCCCGGAGCGGCTGGTGGAGTTGCCGATCCGCTTCCTGACGGTGACGGCCTTCGGGGACAGCGCCCAGCACTGAAACCCGTCCTTGCGTCGACGTCCACCTGCACGCCGAGAGCGGCGTGACCTACCACTGGTTCTGTGAGGCTGATGTCCGAGCATCTGATCGAGGATCTGGTCGCGGACTCGGTCCGTGTCCTGGACGGACACGCCGAGGCCGGTGACCCGCGCGTCCGGGACTGGTTCGCGGTTCTGTACGGCTTCGCGAACGGTTTCGACTGTTCGTTCACGCGGTTTCGCGTGATGGACATCCTGCTGCGCCGCGGGTACACGTACCGATTCCCCCTCGACCGGCACCCCGACCATGCCGAGCGGTCCGCGTACTTCGACGGGCTGACGGAGTTCACCGGCCTGCGCACCTTCGACGAGGACGCGCCCGATTTCGCCGGCTACGGGTCCTGGCTCGAGGACGGGTACGCAGAACCACCGTTCCTGTACTGCGACGCGGGCACCGCACTGTGGCGGCGCCTGGTCGCGGCCGGTGAACTCCGTGGTCCGGACGCCGCCCCGCCGCGCCGCACCCCGCTGATCGAAGTCGTCCGCGAGATCGCGGTGGCCGCCGAGAAGCAGCAGGACCGCGAACTCATCGGCTTGTGGTACGCGTTCGGCTGCGAGCCCCTCCTCGGCGGCCCCGCGGGGTGCCCGTACGACACCGACGAACTCGCCGAGATGCCCGCGGTGCGGGACCTGCGTGCCGTCGTCCGCCGCACCGACGCCCTGGCCTTCGCGCAAGAGTCCCCCTACGCGGCGCCGGTGGAGTTCGTGGACGACCAGGATCTCGAAGCCTGGTGGTGGCGACTGGAGGCCGCCGGCGAGTGACCCTCCACCTGGCTCAGTCCACTCCGCCGATCACCGCTTTCCCCTCGGAGGCGGCAGCCGTGAAGAACGGGCCCAGGTCCTCGAGCCCGTGGTCCTCGCCCTCCTCGTCCCAGTCGGCCGCCGTGGTGCCCCGGCGGGTCCAGCCCTCGGCGACCAGGCCCACGGCGACCTGCCGGACCTCGTCCGGGGTGAGGACGAAGCCGGGCCCGTAGCCGAACTCGTGGCCTTCGACGACCTCGCAGCCGTGACCGGTCGACCTGGCGAGCCAGGGGTAGACCTTCGTCCATTCCGCAGCTCCCTCCTCGACCTCGGCACGGTCTGCGGCGACGGCGGTGAGGGTGCGGAAGTCGAATGCGTGGAAGTCCGGTTCGGGTCCTCCCTCCGGCACCGCGCCCAGCAGGGACGGTTCGATCTTCGCGAGCTTCAACCACATGGACATGGGCCCTTGCTCACCTTCCCCGTCCGGCGACCAGCCCCTGCCCCGGATACAACTGCTCATATACGGGCGCGAACTCGAACGGGTACTCCACACAGGTCTCGCCCGCGAAGCACCGCACCGCGTGTTGGCGCATCCGGGGCCCGTAGGTGCCGTGGTCGACGAGGTCGGTGTAGGTCTGGCGCTCGCCCAGCTCCAGGAGGCCCGCGGTGTCGGCCAGGTAGACGTCGAAGCCCGGGTACATGATGCCGAGATACGGCATGTCGTCCAGGTCGAGCGCGAGGACCGGGTACTCACCCTCCTCGTCCGGCTCCGTGACGGCCAGGATCCGTCGTGAGTCCGACCCACCGGGCAGGACGAAGCACTCCGGGAAGCGCCCGGACAGCCACGCGAACGGCTCCGCCCAGAAGTCGCCCATCTCGTCCCCGACCACCTGGTCGATCGACCGCGGTGCGAACCCGCCGTCCGGGGTGAACCACCCGTACCGCTCCAGCAGGCCGGTGTCGTACGCCAGCCAGGCGCGCAGACTGGCCGGCAGCGGCCGCCCGGACGGGAACACGGCCCGCGCCAGCCGGTCCTCGGCCATCGGTGTGGCGACGCCGCCTTCGACCCACGGCACGTCCATATGGGGCAGCGCGCTCGCTCCCGGCTCCCGGCGCACCACCTCGATGACCCGCTCCGTCAACGGGGCTCCGTGCATGGGACTTACCTCTCGTTCCTCGGTCTGTACCGCACCACTCTCTGTGACGATGGGGGCAAAGCTAGCGGAAGCCACTGACAGTCGGGCGTGCGGAGCGAGGAGCGAGAGTCCGGCCGGTGCTCCGGCACGTCACTCCCGGCAGAAAGGCCGCTTGCCCATCGCCGACTCGATACCGCCGAGGATCAGCTTCTGGAACTGGGCGGCACCGGCGTAGGAACCGTCGGTCGAGAACGCCCGCGCGTCATGGCCGAGGGTGGTGAGCCAGGCGCGTCCGCCGTCGTAGTACTGGCACCAGGCGACCGGATGGTCCTTCCCGTGCCCGGGGTGGTGGTAGTTGCCGGCCACGCCCTCGGCCAGGGTGCTCTCGTCGACCTCCGCCAGGACACGGACCTTCGAAGGGGCCGGGATCAGGTTGTACCACTCGTCGGTGAAGGTCCAGGAGGACGGCAGCGAGGCGTCCTTGCGGCCCGTCATACGTATGGTGCCCGGTTGCACCGGCCCGTGGTCGTAGAAGTTCGCCCCGCCCAACAGGCCTTCGTACCAAGGCCAGTTGTACTCCGTACCGAAGGCGTTGTGGATGCCGACGAAACCTCCGCCGCCACGGATGTACTGGCGCAGCGAGGTCTGTGCCGCGTCGTCGAGGGTGTCGCGGCTCGTGGAGAAGAAGACGACCGCGTTGTAGCGGAACAGGGTTGCCGGGGACGCCAGTTGGGTGAGGTCCTCGGTGTAGTCGACCCGGAAGCCGTTGTCCGCGCCCATCGTGAGGATCGCGTTCTGGACGACGTTCGCGGTGGTGAGGGGCGGGTTGAGTCCGGTGGACAGGGCCGGTCCGAGGTTGGCGTGGCGGGGGCCCGCGGTGCGGGTGTAGAGCAGGATCCGGTAGCCCTGGGAGGCGTCGAAGTTGCCCCAGTCGTGGTAGCAGCGGGGGTTGGTGCCCCGGCACACGCCGTAGTCGGGGTCGCCCAGTTCCTGTGCGCCCTGGCCCACCCGGCCCTGGGCGAAGCTGACGGTGGCGGTGGCCACCAGGGCGCTGAGGGCGACGCCCATTGCGGCGAATCTGGCTCTCGATGTCATGGTCGACTGCCCTTTCTCAGCTCACGACGATCTTTCCGGTGCTCTGGGGTGCGATCGGGTCGTTGTAGAAGTACTCGCCGGGTGTCTCGAAGGTGTGCGTGTACGACTGGCCCGGCATGAGCAGCCCGGTGTCGAACTCGGCCTCGAAGAAGGACACGGCGCCGTGCGCGGACCTGTTGTCCGCCGGGTTGGTGAAGGTGACGGTCGTGCCCGCCGCGATGCGCAGATGCTGGGGTGCCATGGCGTTCTGGGCCACGAGGTTCTCCGTTGCTCCCGGCGTCTGGGTCGCGCTGTTCCACACCCGGCCCAGGGTGACGGTGTCGCCGGTCACCGCGGCGACCCGGATCTGGTTGCGGCGCGAGGGGGGAGTGGGGGCGGCGGCCGGTCCGACGGTGCCGCCGAGCTTGAACGCCCACAGGCTGTCTCCCCTGGGGATGTCCGGGTACGGCAGCCAGTTGCCGCCTGCCAGGACGGCGACGTACTGCTCTCCGTCGATCTCGTACGTCAGCGGGCTGGTGTTCACGCCGGCGCCGCACTGCCAGCTCCACAGCTGCCGGCCGTCGCGGTCGTCGAGGGCGGTGAGGACACCGTCGGGACGGCCCTGGAAGAGCACGCCCCCGGCGGTGCTCAGTACGCCGTTGCCGTGCGCGAGGGACCAGTCGCCCTCGCGGCGCCAGGCCACGGTGTTGGTGCGCGGGTCGACCGCGGCGAGGCCTCCGGCGAAGTACTCGCCCAGCGGGCGGGCGGTGTTGACGCGTCCGCCGCGGGTGTTGGAGTAGGCGGAGTTGATCAGGCCGTAGCCGACGTAGACGAGGCCGGTGCGGTGGCTGAAGGAGGGGAAGGCCCAGTCGGCGCCGCCGCCCGCGCCGGGGAAGAGGATGGTGGCGCGGTCCCAGAAGACCTCGTAGATCCCGCCGGTGGGGTAGAAGGGGACCGGCCTGGTGGCCTTGTCCAGGCGGGGCTCGCTCTCGACGAAGGGCTCGCCGCCGGGGAAGGGCTGGGTGGGGGCGGTCTTCTGGAGCGCGTGCTGCGGCACGGCGCGCTCCTCCATGCCGTGGACGGGCTTTCCCGTGACGCGGTCGAGGATGTAGTACATGCCGGTCTTGCTGCCGTAGACGACGACCCGGCGCTTCCGCCCGTCGATCGACAGGTCTGCCAGGACGGGGGACATGACGTTGTCGTAGTCCCAGATGTCGTGGTGGACGGACTGGAAGTGCCAGCGCCGTTCGCCCGTCTTGGCGTCGATGGCGACCAGGCAGTTGGAGAACAGGTTGTCGCCGGCGCGCGAGGAGCCGTCGGTGCGGGGGTAGGGGTTGCCGAACGTCCAGTAGACCAGGCCGAGTTCGGGGTCGATGGCGGGGTGGATCCAGCACACCGCGCCGCCGTTCTTCCAGGAGTCGCCCTCCCAGGTGTCGTGGCCGTACTCGCCGGGGCCGGGGGTGCCCCAGAAGGTCCAGGCGATTTCTCCGGTCGCGGCCTTGAGCGCGTATCCGCGGCCGCGGGCTCCGGCGGTGCTGCCCTCGGTGCCGATGTAGATGAGGCCGTCCCAGTAGACGACCGCACCGGCCAGTCCGCCCGAACTGCCCCCGCACTGACCGCTCTCGGGGTCGCAGCCGGGGTCGCCCTGGTCCTCGACGAGCAGCTCGCGGGTCCAGACGACGGCACCGGTCTTCTGGTCCAGGGCGTAGACGATGTTGGCGCCGGAGATGGTGAAGGCGAGCCCCTGTCCCAGGGCGACGCCGCGCATGTTGGTGGTCTCGGTGCCGACGCTGGTCCTCCAGCGGACGGCTCCTGTGCGGCCGTCGACGGCGAAGACGTTCTGCTGGGTGGTGACGGCGTACAGGACGCCGTCCTGCGCGATGACCGCGCACTGCTGGTGGGCCGAGGTGGATCCGCCCTCCAGGTTGATGTCCCAAGCCCCGCGCAGCGTACGGACGTTGGCCGTGGTGATCTGCTTGAGCGACGAGTAGCTGTGGTTGCCGAGGTTGCCGCCGGCCTTGGGGTAGTCCTTGCCGGTGGCTCGATGCGACTGGCTCGGCACGGGAAGGGCCGACTCGCCGGAGTTCTCTGCTGCTTGGGCGACGGACGTGCCGAACAGGGCGACGGTGCCCGCCGTCCCGAAGGTCGTCGACGTGAGGAAGCTGCGTCTGTCCATGATCCCTCTTTCGTGGCATGCACCTGACGGCATGAGGCGCGTCAGGCAGTGGGGGAGGGAGGAGCGCTGCGGCTCGTGGTCCGCTGTACGGTTTTCAGGACCCGTACTGTGGTTGCCGTTACGTTAGAGACGGGCCCCGGGTGTGGCAAGGGGGTGTCACACGACTTGTTCAGTCGTCGAGGCGGGCGGGCAGCACGCCGCGCGGGATCGGGCCCTTGTTCCGGCGGCCCTGTCCCATCTCCTCCCAGGCGTGGGCGAGCAGGCCCACGGAGCGGCTGAGGACGAACAGACCGCGGGCGAGCGGCGCGGGGAAGCCCAGTTCGGCGTAGATGACGGCGGTGGCGCCGTCGATGTTCATCGGGACGGGGCGGGGGCGGCGCAGCAGTGCTTCCTCCACGGCCAGGGCGGCGTTGAGGTGGTCGCCGTGGACGATCCCGTCCTGGACCGCCTGGCGGACCAGACCGATCAGCGGGTCGCGGCGCGGGTCGACCGGGTGGAAGCGGTGTCCGAAGCCGGGCAGATAGCGCGAGCGGCGCTGCCAGTCGGCCATGACGATCCGGGCCGCGTCCGCCCAACTGCCCTCGTCGGCATGGCGGTCGCGGATGTCCTCCAGCATCTCCACGCACTGCTGCCCGGCACCGCCGTGCGAGTCGCCGAGCATGTTGACGCCGGTGGCGATCGCGTTGTTGAGGCCGACTCCGCAGGTGGCGGCCATACGGGCGGCGGCGATGGAGGGAGCCTGCGGGCCGTGGTCCACGCCGGCGACGAGGGCGGCCTCCAGCAGGGCCGACTCGCGTGCGCCGGGCAGATCGCCGCGCAGGAGCAGCCAGATGACGTCCACCAGGCCGGCGGAGCCGATCAGCGACTGGACGGGACGGTCCCGCAGCTCGATGCTGCCGGGTTCGATGTGGCTGATGGCGGTGGCCCACCACTGCGCGCTCTCGTCGGCGCTCATGACGCGGCCGCCTCCTCGGCGGCCTCGGATGTCCAACGGCGGGCGAGGAGTTGGCGTTCGTGATTGTGCTCGCCGAGGAGCGGGGGACTGGTCGGGGGCGCGAAGGCCTCCCCGTCGAAGAGCACGCCGCTGCCCACCACCCGCAACGGTTCCCCGGCGCGGCCGGGGTGCGCCAGCTCGGAGACGAAGCGGCGGTGGTCCAACTGCGGTTGTTCCAGGGCCTGTGGCACGGTCAGCACGCGGGCGGCGGGCACTCCGGCCGCGTTGAGCTCGCTCTCCCACTCGGCCGCCGGCTTGGTGGACAGCGCCGCGTTGAGGGCGGCGTTGAGTTCGGCGCGGTGGGCCTTGCGCTGTTCCCGCTCGCTGAAGCGCGGATCGGTGACGAGTTCGGGTGAGCCCACCAGTCGGCAGAGGGTCTCGAACTGGCGCTGCTGGTTGGCGGCGATGTTCAGGGGCCCGTCGAGGGCGTGGAAGGTGCCGGAGGGCGCCGCGGTGGCGTTCTGGTCGCCCAAGGGCCTGGGCGGGACCCCGCTGACGAGGTAGTTCGACACCGCCCAGCCCATCGCCGACAGGGACACCTCCAGCATGGAGACGTCCAACCGGCTGCCCTGACCCGTGCGTTCGCGATGCAGAAGGGCCGCGCTGATGGCGAGGGCGGCCATCAGGCCTCCTGTGGTGTCGCAGATCGGGAAGCCGACCCGCTGGGGCGCGGTGTCGGGGGTGCCGGTGATGCTCATCATCCCGGTCAGGCCCTGCACGATCTGGTCGTAGGCGGGGGCGTCGCTCATCGGGCCGGTGTGGCCGAAGCCGGAGATGGAGCAGTAGACGAGCCGTTCGTTGATCCGGTCGAGCCGGTCCGTGTCATAACCCATCCGGGCCAGCACTCCCGCCCGGAAGTTCTCCAGGAGGACGTCGGCACCGCCCAGGAGGGTCTCGAAGAAGGCCTGGTCGGCGGTGTCCTTCAGATCGAGTTCCAGGGATTTCTTGCCCGCGTTCTGGGCCAGGAAGGATGCCCCGATGCCCTCGCGGTTCAACGCGGGATCGGGGCCGAGACTGCGCGCGAGATCGCCGTGCCCGGGCCGCTCGATCTTGACCACTTCGGCGCCCAGGAGCATGAGTTGATAGCTGCAGTAGGGCCCGGCCAGCACGTTCGTGAGGTCCAGAACGCGGATGCCGTCGAGCGGGCGGACGTGCATAGGACGTCTCCTTCCGGGCGCCGCGCACGGCGCCGGTTGCCGGCGTGTTCGTCAGCCGCGCGGCCCCAGGGGGTGGTCGAAACCCTGGGAGGCGATGCGCGCGGCCACCTGTGTCAGGTCGTGCGCGAAGTCCTTGGTCACGCGGTCCGGGATGCGTGCGGAGGGACCGCTGAGCGAGAGCGAGGCGACCACCACGCCCGAGTGGGTCGTGATGGGCACGGCGACCGCGGTCAGGCCGACGTCACGCTCGCCGTGGCTGACCGCGTAGCCGCGTGTCGTGGCCTCCTCGGCCCACTGCCGCAGCTGCTCGACATGCGCCACCCCGTGCGGCGAGGCGGCGGCGACCCGCTGGAGCAGACCGTCGGTCGCCCCGATGAGGAGCACCTTGGACGAAGCGCCCGCCCACAGCGGCAGTTCGTCACCGACCCGCACCACGTGCCGCAGCGGCTGCGGGCTCTCCTGCTGGGCCACACAGACGCGGTGGATGTCACGGCGGATCATCAGGTTCGCCGTCTCACCGCGCCGGTCGGCCAGATCCCGCAGCAGCTTCTGGGTGTCCGGGGGCAACTCCCAGCTGGTGTGGGCGAGATGGGCCCAGCGCCACAGACCGGGTCCGGCCGAGTAGCCGGCGGGCGTGGCCCACAGCAGCCCGTACTGCTCCAGGGTCTGCACCAGCCGTACCACGGTGGTCTTCGGCAGTCCGGTGGCCTCGACCATGTCCCGCAGCGGAACGGTGGGCTGATCCTCGGTCAGCAGCGACAGGATGTCCAGCGCCCGGCGCACACTGCGTACGCCGCCCTGGCCTTGCTCCGCGTCCACGGTCTCTCCTTCACGGCTCGGGGAAACGCGCCGGACCTGCCCGCCTCGCGGGCACCGGCACCTGGGGCGACAGCTTCCACCAGTCCGGGTTCCCGAGAAAACCGCCGGTCGCGACTTCCTTTCGCGCGGCCTCTTGCCACGGACTCCCGGCGCCCGTACGTTACACGCCAGTCCGCACAGCAGTCCACGAAAACCACCAGATGGTTTTTGGAGGTGTGATGCTGCAAGACCTCCTGAAGGCGGCCGGCGGAACCGACGTCGTCGAGGTGCTCCCTTTCGTCTCAGGCTCGTGGGGCGGCGAGGGCCCGCCCCTGGAACGCACCGGCCCCTACCTGCGCCGCACGGTCAGCCGAACCCCGACCGCGACCCCCACCGAGATCGACCGCGCCCTCACCAGGGCCCGCGCCTACGCCCCGCAGCTCGCCGACCTCGCCCCCGCCGCCCGCGCCGACATACTGCAGACCGCCTCCCGGGCGGCCCGGGCCCACCGCGACCCGCTCGCCCGCCTCCTTGCCATGGAACTGGGCAAACCGCTCAAGGACAGCCGCACCGAGATCGACCGCGTGTCCTCCACCTTCGCCGTGTGCGCCGCCGAGGCGCGCCGCATCGACGGCGAGACCCTCCCGGTGGCCGGCTGGTCCACGGGCATCGGCAACACGGCCTTCACCTACCGCGCACCGGTGGGCGTCGCCCTCGCCATCACCCCGTTCAACGCCCCGGCCAACCTCCTCGCCCACAAACTCGGCGCCTCCTTCGCCGCCGGCAACACGACCCTCGTCAAGGCACCCCCGCAGGCCCCGGCCACCTCCGCGGCCGTCGTCGCCCTCCTCCTCGACAGCGGCCTGCCCCACCAGGCGGTCCAACTCCTGCACGGCTTCGGCGACATCGGCGCCGCACTGTGCGCCTCCGAACAGGTCGACGCCATCAGCTTCACCGGCAGCGCCACCACCGGCAACGCCGTGGCCCGCGCCGCGGGCGCCAAACGCCTCGCCCTGGAACTCGGCGGCAACGCGGCCACGATCGTCTGCGAGGACGCCGACCCCGCACAGGCCGCCGCGGTCTGCGCCCGCACCGGGTACAGCAACTCCGGCCAGAGCTGCGTCTCCGTCCAGCGCGTCTACGTGCACCGCAGCCGCTACCCCGCCTTCCTCGACGCCCTCACCGCGGCCGTGGACGCGCTCGTCGTCGGCGACCCCTTCGACGACACCACCGACGTCGGCTCCATGGTCGACGAGCCGGCCGCCGAGCGCGTGGTCGTGTGGACGAAGGAAGCCAGGGACAGGGGCGCCACCGTCGTGCGCGGCGGGACCCGCGACGGCGCCACGGCCGCACCCACCATCGTCGCCGACCCGCCGCCCACCGCCTCGGTCGTCGTCCACGAGGTCTTCGGCGCCCTCGTGGCCGTGCTGCCCTACGACGACTTCGACACCGTCGTCGACCAGTGCAACGCGAGCCGCTACGGACTCCAGGCAGGCCTGTTCACCCACGACATCGGCCGCGTCCTCACCGCCTGGCGGCGACTGGAGGTCGGCGGACTCATTGTCAACGGATCCTCCAACTTCCGCCTCGACCACGTCCCCTTCGGCGGGGTGAAGGACTCCGGCTTCGGCCGGGAGGCTCCCCGCTGGCTCATCGACGACTTCACCGCCGTCAAGACACTCGTCCTGCGCGGTCTGTCCGTGTGGGGCGATCGCCGAGAGCTGCCCGGGGAGGACCGGTGACCACCGCGGCCGAGGCCCTCGTGGCCCAACTCGCCTCCTACGGCGTCGAATACGTCTTCGGCACCTGCGGACACACCAACATCGCCCTCCTCGACGCCCTCGGACCCAGCCCCGTCGAGTTCGTCATCGCCCGCCACGAACAGGCCGCCGCCCACGCCGCCGACGGCTACGCCCGCGCCACCGGCCGCCCCGGCGTCCTGCTCACCCACGTCGGCCCCGGCATGATGAACGCGGTCACCGGCGTCGCCACCGCCGCCCTGGACTCCATCCCCCTGGTCGTCATCACCGGCGACATCCCCTCGTACTACTCCGGCCGCCACCCCCACCAGGAGGTCAACCTCCACGCGGACGCCGACCAGAGCGCGATCTACCGGCCGTTCTGCAAACGGACCTGGCAGGTCCAGCACGTGCGCGACCTGGCCCGGATCACCGAGCGCGCCTTCTGGACCGCCACCGGCGGCCGCCCCGGCGCGGTCCTGATCAACGTACCCATGGACCTGTTCAACCGTCCGGTCCAGCCCTACGACGGTGCCCACCCGTTGCCCGCCCACGCGGGCCGCCCCGGACTGGACGAAGCGACCGCGGCCCGTATCGCCGAGGCGCTCACCGAAGCCGAACGCCCGCTGATCTACTTCGGCGGCGGCATCCGCGAACCCCGTTCCCGCACAGCCCTGTTGGAGCTCGCCGAGCATCTCGACATCCCGCTCGCCCACTCCCTGATGGGCAAGGGCATCGTGCCCGACCGGCACCCGCTGCTGCTCGGCATGCCCGGCTTCTGGGGACTGGACAGCACCCACCGGCACACCAAGGGCGCCGATGTCGTCCTCGCCCTGGGCACCCGCTTCGCCGAGACCGACGCCAGCTCCTGGGAGAGCGCCCACACCTGGAACTTCCCGCCGAGCCGCCTCCTCCAGATCGACCTCGACCCGGCGGAGATCGGCCGCAACTACCCTGTCGAGATCGGCGCGGTGGCCGACGCGGGACTCGCACTCGACGCCGTCACCGCGGCGGTCCGCGCCCGACGACCTGGGAGGGTGACCCGGCCCGGACTGCGCGAGGCCATCGCCGAAGCCCGCCACACGGTCTTCTCCGCCGCCCGGGAAGCCGGCCGCAGCGACACCTTCCCGCTCCGCCCCCAGCGCATCCTGGCCGACCTGCGCGACACCCTGCCCGCCGACGCGGTCCTGGTGACGGACGTCGGCTGGAACAAGAACGGCGTCGCCCAGTGCTACGAACTCCCCGCCGAGGGCCGCTTCATCACCCCCGGCGGCGCCTCCACCATGGGCTTCGGACCGGCCGCTGCCGTAGGCGTGCAACTCGCCCAGCCCGACCGGGTCGTGGTCGCCCTCATCGGCGACGGCGGCATGAGCGCCCAACTGCCCGCCGTACCCATGGCCGTGGAACAGGGCGCGCCCGTGCTCTTCGTCGTCATGAACAACCGCGCCCACGGCACCATCGCCGACCTCCAGGCCTCGGCCTTCGGCCGGTCCTACGGCTGTGAGTTCACCGACGCGCAGGGACGGCCCTACAGTCCCGACTTCGCGGCCTACGGCGAGTCCTGCGGCGCCGACGGCTATGCCATCGGGGCACCCGGCGATCTGGCCAAGGCCCTCCGGGACGCCCTCGCCCGACGCCGTCCCGCCGTACTGGACGTACCGATGATCAACGAGCCGGTGCCCACGCCCGGCCACTGGAACATCAAGGACATCTACGCCGGCAGATTCCCCGACGGCGCCGACTGACCTGCCCGGTAAGTCGCTTCGACCTCCCCCACACCTCTTCACCCACCACTCGTCTTCCATGAGGTGACCGCAATGTCCCGCTCCCCGAGGCCTTCGGCCCCACGCATCACGCTCGTCGGCGCCGTCGCCCTGGCCGCGGCTCTGGCCGCCTGCAGTGCCCCCGGTGACGACAGCGACGACGCCCAGTCCGACTCCGGCCCCATCAAGATCGCCGTCGTGGACGCCCGCAGCGGCCAGCTGTCCTCCCTGGGCGACTGGGAGTGGAAGGGCGCCAAACTCGCCGTCGACGAGTGGAACAAGAAGGGCGGCATCGACGGACGCACGATCCAGATCAAGTCCTTCGACGACCAGGGCGACCCCACCACCGGCACCAACCTCGCCCGCAAGATAGCCAGCGAGAAGTACATCGCCATGATCGGCACCGCGGAGAGCGCGGTCACCATCGCCATGGCACCCGTGCTGAAGCAGTCCGAGATCCCCAACATCACCTCCGGCCAGGCGGACGCGCTGGTCGAGCAGAAGAGCGAGTTCCTCTTCCTCAACGGGCCCACCAGCACGACGTACGACACCACGCTGGCCAAGTACCTGATCCAGGACAAGGGCTACAAACGGATCGCGATGATCACCAACAACGGATCCTTCGGCAAGGGCGAGCACGACGCCTTCACCAAGGCAGCCGGCGACCTCGGCGTCAAGGCGCTCACCGACCAGGTCGTGACCACCGACCAGAAGGACTTCAGCGCCGCCCTCACCGCGATCCGCTCCAAGAAGCCACAGGTCATCTTCATCGGCTCCGAAGAGGTCGAGGCAGGGCTCATCGTCAAGCAGGCCCGCGACCTGGGCATCACCGCCCCCTTCGCCGGCGCCGCCCCGCAGGGCACCCCCGTCTTCATCGACACCGCCGGCAAGGCCGCCGTCGAGGGCACCATCGTCAGCTCGCCCTACCTCAGCAACGACAGCAGCCCCGCCGCCCAGAAGTTCGCCGCCGCCTACAAGGCCGCCTACGGCGAGGAGGCCGAACTGCACGGCGCCAAGGCCTACGACGGCGCCAACATCCTGCTCACCGCCCTGAAGAACAGCGACGTCGCCACCGGCAAGGAACTCGCCGACGCCATCCGGGCCACGCGGTACGACGGACTGCTGGGCCAGTTCCGGTACGGCGCCAACGGCGTCGGGATCACCGAGACCAGCATCGGCATCATCCGCGACGGCAAGCTCGTAGAGGAGAAGTGAGACCGTCGTGCAGGAGACCCTCCAGACACTGGTCGGCGGCCTGAGCCTCGGCGCCGTCTACGCCCTGGTCGCCATGGGCTTCTCGCTGGTGTACCGGACGATGGGCCTGGTCAACTTCGCCCATGCCGACATCGCCATGATCGGCGCGTACGCGGCCTCCACCTTCTATCTGACCTCGCGTCTGCCCTTCGCGCTCGCCATGGTCGTCTCCATCGTCATCACCGGCGCGATCGGCCTGGTCATCGAACGCGTCCTGAGGCCGCTGGAGAACAAGGACTTCGACCTGATGCTGATCGGCACGATCGGCTTCGGGATCGTCCTTCAGGCGGTGGCCATCCTCATCTGGGGGAGTACCGGGCGAGCCATGCCCTCCCCGGTGCGGACCGCGCCGCTGGACATCTTCGGGGTGCGGGTGCGCACCTACGACCTGCTGGTCATGGCGGTCGCCGCGCTCGCCGTCGTCGGCCTCGGCTACTTCCTGTCCCGCACCAAACGGGGCGTGGCCATGCAGGCCGTCGCCATGGACCACGAGGCCGCCACCGCGGTCGGCATCGACGTGGGCCGCAGCAACGCCCTCGCGTTCGCCATCGGAGCAGGCCTGGCCGCCCTCGCCGGCGGCCTGGTCGGCCCCATGCTCTACGTGGACGCCTCCCTCGGCGGGGCCCTGGGCATCAAGGGGTTTGCCGCGGCCATGCTCGGCGGCTTCGGCTCCATCCACGGAGCCGTCGTCGGCGGCATCGCCATCGGCGTCCTCGACTCCTACACCGCCGGCCACTTCCAGGGCTACTCGGTCCTCGCCACGTTCCTCGTCTTCACCGTGGCGATCATGATCCGGCCCATGGGGATCTTCGGCGAAAGGACGGTCAGCCGCGCATGAAGTCCCGCCTCGCCGCCGTGGCCGCACTGGTGGTCGTCGCCTGGGCCCTGCCGTACGGCCTGGGCAGCTACACGATCCACGTCGTCGACATCGCCCTCATCTACGCCCTGCTCGCCATCGGCATGGGTCTGGCCATGGGCATCTCCGGCCAGATCAACCTCGCCCAGGTCGCCTTCTTCGGGGTGGGCGCCTACGTCGTCGCGATCCTCACCACCGACAGCGGATACGGCTTCTGGGCCGCCGCCGTCCTCGCCGTCCTGGCCACCGTCGCCACCGGCCTCTTCGTCGGCATCCCCGCCCTGCGCATGCAGTCCCACTACCTCGGCATCGTCACCCTCGGCCTGGCGCTGGGCTTCATCAACTGGATCACCAACGCGGACGTCACCGGCGGCGCCGACGGCATCTCCGGCGTCCCCGTCCCCACCCTGCCCGGCCTGGACCTGTCCAGCGAGTACCTCTACTACTACCTGGAAGTCGTCGTCTTCGGGGCGGGCCTCGTCTTCGGCCTGTTCGTCGTCCACACCGCACTGGGCCGCCGGCTGCGCGCCATGCGCGACGACGCCCTCGCCGCCGGCGCCATGGGCGCGGAGATCCCGCTGCTGCGCATGACGGCCTTCGTCCTCGCCAGCCTCTACGGCGGCCTGGCGGGCGTCCTGTACGCCGGACTCATCCGGTACGTCGCACCGGAGACCTTCTCCATCGGCAACATGTTCATCCTGCTGGCCATGGTCATCATCGGCGGCCGGCGCTCCCTGGTCGGCTGCGTGGTCGGCGCCGTCGGCCTCACCCTGATCCGCGAATGGCTCTCGGACTTCTCCGCCTACGCGCAACTCGGCTACGGCGTGGTCGTCGTCCTCATGGTGGTGTTCGCGCCCACCGGCCTGGCCGGCATCCCCGCCCGTCTGAGGGACCTGTACCACCGGCGCTTCGGCAGCGGCGACACCCGAGCCGAACTGCGCCCCTTCACCCCCTATCCACCGGGACCCCGGCCGGCCGAGGACCAGACCCTGCTCGCCGTCGAGGACGTCACCAAGCAGTTCCGCGGACTGCGCGCTCTCGACGAAGTCACCCTGACGGTCGGGGCGGGGGAGATCAGAGGAATCGTCGGCCCCAACGGGTCGGGAAAGACCACCCTGTTCAACGTCATCAGCGGCTTCTACCGCGCCACGTCCGGCACGGTCCGCTTCGCCGACACCGACACCACCACGGCCCGCCCCTACGTCCTCTCGCTGGCCGGAGTGGCCCGCACCTTCCAGAACCTCCGCCTCTTCGGCCAGCTCACCGTGCGCGAGAACATCCTGGTCGCCCTCGACCGCACCCGCACCCGCTCCATCTGGCAGTACGCCGTGTGGCAGCCCGGCGTCCTGCGCCGCGAACGCCGGCTGCGCACCGAGGCCCAGCAGATCCTCGACCGCTACGGCCTCGCCGACTTCGCCGAAGCGGCCCCCGCCGCCCTGCCGTACGGCATCCAGCGACGCATCGAGATCGCCCGTGCCATGGCCGCCCGCCCCCGCCTGCTCCTGCTGGACGAACCGGCCGCCGGGCTCAACGGCGAGGAGGTCCAGCAACTGGTCCGTATCGTCCGCTCGATCAGGGACAGCGGCACCACCGTCGTCCTCATCGAGCACAACATGGGCCTCGTCATGTCCCTGTGCGAGAAGGTCACCGTCCTGTCCAGCGGCAAGGTCATCGCCGAGGGCACCCCCGGCGAGGTCGTCGCCGCACCCGAGGTCATCGAGGCCTACCTCGGCGACTCCGACCTGTCCGAACTCGGCCTGAGCACCGAACTGCCGGCCCAGCGCCCGACCCCCGCCGAGGAGACCACCCCATGAGCGTCAGCAGGGCGGGCGAGGCCGAACGCCTCACCGTGGAGGAACTCAGCGTCCACTACGGCGGCGTGCGTGCCGTACGCTCCATCGGCTTCACCGTCGCCCCCGGCGAATCGGTCGGCATCATCGGGGCCAACGGAGCCGGCAAGACCTCGACCCTCAAGGCCCTCATGGGACTTGTGCCCCGCAGCGGCGGCCGCATCCGCCTGGGCGAGCGCGACCTCACCAAGGTGCGCGCCCGGGACATGGTCCGCCTCGGCATCGGATACGTCCCCGAAGGGCGCCATGTCTTCCCCGGACTCCCCGTGGAGAAGAACCTCATGCTCGGCGCGTACTCACGCGCCTGGGACAAGGAGACGTACGGCCAACTCGACCAGATCTACGCCCTGTTCCCCGCCCTCGCCGGAATGCGCGACCGGCTCGCAGGCGCCCTGTCCGGCGGCGAACAGCAGATGCTCGCCATCGGCCGGGCCCTGATGACCCGCCCCCGTCTGCTCGTCCTGGACGAACCCTCGATGGGCCTGTCGCCCAAACTCGTCGGCAGCATCCTCGACGTCCTGCTGACGCTGCGCGAGGAGGGGCTCAGCCTGCTGCTCGTCGAGCAGAACGCCAAGCTCACCTTCGGCGCCACCAGCCACTGCCTGGTCATGGAGAACGGGGAGGTCGCGATGAGCGGCCCCTCCGACGAGCTCCGTCACGACCCCCGGGTCAGGGAGGTGTATCTGGGTCTGTGAAGAGCTCTTGCTGACAGACCCGAGGGCGGTACGTACCGAGAGACGTCGCAGGACTTCCCCGCGGCCATACGAGTTGGTAGAGATAACGGACTGGTTCGTACATTACTGCGGGAGCGGCCGTGACCCAGGACTCGTATCTCGTCGGCCTTGTCGGATCGGGCATCGGCCGCTCGCTCAGCCCCGAACTCCACCAGCGCGAGGCCGACCGGCACGGCGTGCGCTACCTCTACCGGCTCCTCGACATCGACACGCTCGCACTCGCGGCCGAGGACATCTGGCGACTGACGTACGCCGCCCGGGACTGCGGCTTCAACGGACTGAACGTCACCCACCCCTGCAAGCAGCTCATCGCCGAGCAGCTCGACGAACTGAGCGCGCCCGCCGCCCGCCTCGGCGCGGTCAACACGGTCGTCTTCACCCCCGAAGGCCGCGCGGTCGGCCACAACACCGACATCACCGGCTGCAGCGCGGCCTTCACCCGCGGGCTGCCCGACGCACCCCTGCGGCATGTGATCCAGCTCGGCGCCGGAGGAGCCGGCGCCGCCGTCGCCTTCGCCCTGCTCGACCTCGGCGTCGCCCGCCTCACCGTCGTGGACACCCTCACCGAACGCGCCCACACCCTGGTCAAGGCACTCAACCAGGACGCCCGGGACGAACGGGCCGAAGCCTGTCTCCCCGAACACCTCGAAGCGGAACTCACGGGCGCCGACGGCATCATCAACGCCACCCCCATCGGCATGACGGCCCACCCCGGCACCCCCCTCCCCGTCGCCTCGCTCCACGACGGCCAGTGGGTGGCCGACCTCGTCTACCGCCCTTTGGAAACACCCTTGTTGCGCGCCGCGAGGACCCGCGGATGCCGGGTCCTGCACGGCGGCGGCATGCTCGTGCACCAAGCGGCCGACGCCTTCCGCACGTTCACGGGCCTCGACCCCCGGACCTCCTCCATGCTGGCCGACTTCGCGGACCTGACGGCGGCGCCGGAGGCGCACACCTGACGCCGGGGCTCAGTCGCCGCTTCCGACCTGAACATCGAGACCGGACGCGCGCATCACCTGGTCGATCGTCTCGGGGAGCGTGCTGCTCGCCGGGACGACTGTCTCGACGCCGCCGGGCAGCAGGTCCAACGGCCGGTACCACGAACGCAGTTCGGCCTCGGTGACCTCGTCGGCGATGGGCTTGGTCGCATGCCGGGCCAGTGTGTCCTCGAAGGGGACGTCCAGGTAGAAGCAGTGCGCGCGGTCACCGTAGTCGGCGAGCAGTCCGGCGAGCATGTCGCCGTAGTGGGAGACGTACAGGATGCCTTCGAGCACGGTGTGGAAGCCGTGTTCCAGGGCGTGCCGCACGGTCAGATCGATCAGGCCGATGTTCGCGGCGCCGGGGACGTCACGTTCGCGCAGTACTTCGCGGCGCAGGATGTCCTGACTGACCAGGGCGATGCCCCTGCCGTACCGTGCGCGCAGCCCGGCGGCCACGGAGCTCTTGCCGCCGGCGCTGTTGCCGCGCAGCACGATCAGCCTGGTGGGGGAGGGGGTGGTGGTCACCTGGGGACCCTACCCGTCAGTCGTGTCCCTCCTGGAGGAAGTCGCGGGCTCCGCGCAGGCGGGTGGCGATGCGTGCCTGTGTGGCGGTGCTGTCGAGGCGGACGTCGAGGGCGCCGGGCGTGCGGCTGCCGGCTCGGAGTCCGGCGGGGAGCCGGGTCGGGTCGAGGCCGTCGCGGTGGGCGATGAGGACACCGAGCTCGTGGCGGCTGAGGGCGTCCGGTCCGGCGAGGTGGAAGACGCCGGGACGGTCGGACCCCGCGAGTTCCAGCAGGGCGCGGGCGAGGTCCTCGACATGCACCGGGCAGCGGATCGTGTCGGTGAACAGGACGCCGTCGTGTGTGCCCGACGCCATGCCGTGCACCATCCGCTCGTGCGCGGATCCGCCACGGCCGATGATCAACGAGGTGCGCGCGACCGCGGCGGTCGGTGCCAGGAGGCGTACGGCGCTCTCGGCGGCGGCCTTCGCGGCACCGTACGGGGTGACCGGATCGGGCAGGCAGCTCTCGTCGTAGTGGATCCGGGACCCGGAGAACACCGCGTCGCTGGAGACGTGCACCAGACGGCGACCGCGACGCGTGACGGCCATCGCCAGGCGGATCGAGCCGTCGGCCGTGACCGCCCAGTCGCTCTGCCCGCTCGTCGCGTTGACGACGACGTCGGGGGCGACCGAGGCCAGCACCTCGTCGATCTGCCGGGGGACACGGAGGTCGACCTGGTGCCACGAGGCTCCGGGGGTGCTGCCGGGGCGGGAACGGTACGTCGCGGCCGTCTCCCAGCCCGCGGCCGTCGCCCGGCGCACGAGCTCCGTTCCCAGGAACCCGCTCCCGCCGACGATCAGCACCCTCATGGCACACCACCTGCTCAATGGCCGGCTTCGGCCAGGAGCCGCCGTGCCGTGCCGAGGGCCTGTTCGGCGTAGGAGCGGCCGAAGAGCACGGCGTGGACCAGAAGGGGGAAGAGCTGATGCAGGCCGACGCGCTGTCGCCAGCCGGGGGCGAGGGGCGTGGCGTCCTGGTAGCCCTCCAGTACCTCCGCGAGATGAGGACAGCCGAAGAGCTGGAGCATCGCGAGGTCGGTTTCGCGATGCCCGCCGTGCGCCGCCGGATCGATCAGCCACACCTGCCCGTCGGCACCCCACAGCACATTGCCGCTCCACAGATCGCCGTGCAGCCGCGCAGGAACCTCACGCGGCCCGGCGAGGTCGGCCACGTGCTCGCAGACCCGCTCCACCACGACCGCCTCGTCGCGCAGCACGGTGCCATGGTCGACGGCCCGACGCAGATAGGGCAGCACCCGGTGCTCGGCGTACCAGGCGGGCCAGTCGTTTCCCGGCACATTCCGCATCGGAGCGAGCCCGATGTACGCCTCGGCGTCACCACCGGGCGGCGGCGCCCCGAACGCCTCCGCACCGGCGGCATGCAGCCCGGCGAGCTCACGGCCGAACCGCACCGCGGCCAGGGCACTCGGGCGCCCCTCCGCGACCCAACCGGTCACCAACCACTGCTGATCGCGGCCGTGCACGACCGGCACCCGCACCGCCCCCGCCTCGGCCAGCCACTCCAGCCCCGCAGCCTCGGCACGCGCGGCCCCCGTGCTCCCGGCCTCCTTGACGACCACCGGCCCACCGTCCAGGGCGACTTCGGTGACCACACCCGTCAACCTCCGCTGCGACACCACCGCACGCCCGGTGAGCCGTGCGGCCACAGCCCCGGGCCCGTCACCCTCGTCGCGCACTACGCCCTCCGCCGGTCCGTTCCGCATCACTCTGGCGTGGTCGATCGTCGCCCAGGCCGTATCCCGGTTTGCGCACCATGAACACGTCGACCGGGTCCTGCGACTCGGTGGTGAACCCGTGCCGCTCGTACAGCCGTCGGGCCGCGCTGCCCTGGAGCACGTTCAACCGGACCAGCAGGCCGTCGCGGTCACATTGCCCCAGCAGCTCCCGCAGGACGCCCGAGCCGACGCCGCTCCCCTGGAGGTGCGGTGCCACGAAGAAGTGTTCCAGCCAGTGGGCGTCCTCGGCGGGCCGCAGCGCCACGCACCCGGCGAACGCACCGTCCGCTTCGATGATCCAGGCGTACTCCGGCACGAAGCTGTCCCGCAGCCGCTGCCGCACCCGCTGCTCGTCGTAGCGCCCGAGTCGCTCCAGATCCGGCCGCATCACCACGGCACGCAGCTCGGCGATCGCCTCGACGTCGGCCGTGGACGCCGACCGCAGTTCCCAATGCACCATGATCACCACGCTAGGGTAAATCGCATGCGTGTGCGGCGCGCACGTCGGTTACCGGCGATGTCCCCGACCGCGTGGCATCGTGGCGGTCATGCCCCTCGACGTACGCCCGGCTACGGTCTTCGAGGACGTCCGCGCGGTGCTCGGCCCGAAGTCGCCCACCGCCAACGTCTGCTGGTGCCTGAGCTACCGGATCTCCTCCAAGCTCAACAACGAACTGCGCGGCCCGGCCCGCGGCGAGTACGTCGCAGGGCTGTGCGAGGCACAGCTCCCGCCGGGCGTGCTCGCCTACGACGGTGACGAACCCGTCGGCTGGGCCGCCGTGGCGCCGCGCTCGGAGACCTCCTTCGCCCGCAACCGGAAGATCCCGCACCTCGACGACCTGCCGGTGTGGTCGCTGTGGTGCATCCGCGTGCGCCCCGGCCACCGCAAGCAGGGCATCTCGCACGCCCTGATCGCCGGAGCGGTCGACTTCGCCCGCTCCCACGGCGCACCGGTGATCGAGGCGTATCCCCTGGACAACGGCGACGCCCGGGTCGATCTGACGATGGCGTACGCCGGAATCCGGCGGAACTTCGAGCGCGCCGGATTCACGCACGCCGCCGACACCACGTCCGTGCTGGCCGGCCATCCACGGATCCTGATGCGACGCGATCTGCGCTGACGCGTGTTTCTTCGAAACGGGCGGCAACCTTTTCGGTTCCGGCGGCCACTGAGGGGTCGGAGGCTCTCTTCACCGGGCCTCGCGTACGGCACTTGTGCACCCGAACCATGTAAAGGACCTCATCCGTGGCGTCGTCCTCCTCACACCGTCGTCGTCCCCCTCGACGGGGCACCTGGGTGGTCTCCGCGATCGTCGTGGCGACCGTCGCACTCGTCGCCGCCCTGGTCGTGGCCTTCGTCCCCGACGACGCGCACAAGGCCACGGCCTCCGCCGCGGCGGGCGCCGAGGTGAGCCAGGCGCCCACGACGCCGGGACCGACGCCGTCCTCGGCATCCCCGAAGCCCACGGCGAAGGCCACGAAGACCAAGCCCTCCACCACGCCGTCGCCGGCCGCGAGCACCCCGAAGGCCCGGCCCTCGACCGCCGCTCCCCGGCGGACCGCCGCCTCCGTGGGATCACTGGCCGGACGGATCCGTCCCAACACCACCTACCAAGGGGTGGCCACCTTCTACGACACCGGCAACGGCGACGGCGCCTGCTCCTTCGGTCCCACCGACGACACCATGACCGCGGCGATGAACCACACCGACTACGAGATCTCCCAGGCGTGCGGAGCGTATGTCCTGGTGCGCGCCGGCGGTGCCTCCGTGACGGTCCGGATCACCAACGAGTGCCCGCTGCCCTGCGCACCCGGTCAACTCGACCTCAGCCCCCAGGCCTTCGCCAAGCTCGCCGCCCCCTCGCGCGGCCAGATCCCGATCACCTGGACCCTGCTCAGCCCCACCACGTCCGAGAAGATCTCGATCCGCTACAAGACCGGCTCCACCCGCTACTGGTGCGGCATCCAGGCCATCGGTCACCGCAATCCGGTGGCCCGCCTGGAGGTACGCACGGGCAGTGGCTGGACCCGGCTGGCCCGCACCGAGTACAACTACTTCCTCTCCGAGCAGGGCAGCGGGTGCGGCGGACCGCTCAGGATCACCGACATCTACGGCGAGCAGCTGACGATCGACGGGATCGCGCTGCGCGCGGAGGCCGTGCAGCCGACCGGCGTTCAGTTCGCCGCACACTGAGGACGAGCCACGGCTGTCAGCGCGTCGGCCACAACGCGCCCAGGATCAACCGCACTTGGCCCAGCAGCCGTGGCAGGTCGAACGTGTCGGGTTCGGTGAGCGCGACACGGCCGAAGTGTTCCGCGCAGGCGACGAGGGCGTGGGCGAGAACCTGCGGATCGAGCCCCGGATCACTGCGGTCGGCCAGGGCGAGCGAGAGCCACTGCTCCACCAGCAGCCGGAAACGTTCCCGGTCCGCCTCGATACGGTCGCGGACCACGGTCGGCATGTTGCCCGGCGGCAGCAGGATCAACCGCCAGGTGTCCGGGTCCTCGTGGAGCATGCCGGCCATGCGGCGCACCGCTTCGGAGGCGAACGCGGCGGGGTCGCGCGGCCCGTCGGCGGGCGGAACGGTCCTGAGCAGCCGTTCGAAGGCGCGGGCCTGCTGCCGGTCGAGCAGCGCGGTCAGCAGGGCGTCGAGATTCTCGAAGGCGCCGTAGACCACCGACCGGGCGACACCCGACCGCTTCGCGATGGCGTCGATGGAGACCCGGTCGTAGCCGTCGCTGACGATGACGGCCAGGGCCGCGTCGAGCAGCTGCTCGCGGCGTTCCTCGATCGGGACGCGCGGGGCGTAGGGCCGCCGTCTGCGTGGCCTGTCCGGTGAATTCGTGGACGCTGACACCTTGGCAGTTTACGACACCCGTGTCTTAATTTACGACAGCAGTGTCGTAATCGAGTGGCGGTGCACGCCGCGGACGCACAGGGAGCGGCTCCATGGCGAGGTTCAGGCGCGGCGAGGTCCAACCGCACGAGGACTACGGCTTCTTCGGCCCTGGCTCGGTGGTGTGGAAGGTCTGGAGCTATCCGACCGCCCCGACCGTGGGATTCCAGCGGGCCGTGGTGGTGGAGGAACTCGACCCGCCGCTGGTGGCCGCCGTGCACGGGACCCAGGGCATCTACCAGCGCGCCCGTACCCGCTACGACCGGACCCTGCGGTACTTCGCGATGGTGGCCTTCGCCGGTTCGCGGGAGGTCTCCAAGGCCGCGGACATCCTCGTCAAGGTCCACTCCAAGGCGATCGGCGAGCTGCCCTACGGCGGCGGTACCTACGACGCCAACGACCCGGCCTCGCAACTGTGGATCCAGCTCACCGGCTGGCACTCGATCCTCTACGCGTACGAGAAGTACGGCCCCGGAAAGCTCACCGCGCAGGAGGAGAAGGAGTACTGGGAGGCGTGCGCCCTCGCCGCGGAGCTGCAGACGTGCTCCCCCGACGACGTCCCCCGCACCCGTGACGGGATCCGGGCGTACTTCGAGGAGATGCGCCCCCGGCTGTCCGCCAGCCCGATCGCGCGCCAGGCCATGAACCACCTGCTGCGGACCGAGCTCGTCCTGCCGCCGGTGCCGTTGTGGGCGAAGCCGGTGCGCATGGTCGTCGCGAAGGCGCAGCGGACCGCCACGATCGCCACCATGCCGCGCTGGATGCGCGAGATGGCGGGGATCCGGCAGTCCCGTCTCCTCGACCTCCTCATCGTGCCCGTCATGAAGGTCTCCTTCGCCCTCGCCCACCTCAACCCCCGGGTCGAACTGCGCCTGTTGGGCCTGCTGTCGCCCTCCACGGTCGCGGTGGTCGCCCCGATCAAGCTGGGCATCCCTCCCCGCACCGAGGAAGTGCTGACCCCGGCGGAAGCCCGCGCCCGCTACGGCTACGCCAAGCCCGCCGAAGCCCACCTCGAGTTCCGGGCCCGCCAGGCCGCCCGCGTCTTCGGTGACGGCAAGGCTCCCAGCGACCAAGGGCTCATCGAATCCCAGGAAGTCCTGGGCCCGCTGGCCTGATCGGAGGTCAGGCGCGCCCGGCCGGCACCTGTCGCCCGGCCCCGGAAATGAGTGCTGACACCGATGGTCCCGGGTGCGGGGGCCGTGTCAGCGTGGAGACGACGCCGATCGAGCCGGTGGTGACACCCGGCCGCGGCGCAGTCCCGAAGACGTCCGCAGCCACGCACCACAAGGAGTACTTGTATCCACCCCCGTCAGACGAAGCGACCCGCACCTCCCGCGCCGAAGGAGGTGACCCATGGGACACGCTGACACCCTCCTGGCCATGGGCGGCGCCTTCCTCGCCGCCGCCCTCCTCGCCCGCCTCGGCGGCAGGATCGGACTACCGACCATCCCCCTGTTCATGCTGGCCGGCATCCTGCTCGGCCCGCACACACCCGGCATCGTCCTGGTCCAGGACGCCCACGACTTCGAGATGCTCTCCGCGCTGGGCCTCGTGCTCCTGCTGTTCTACCTGGGCCTGGAGTTCCACCTCGACGACCTCAGGAGCGGCGGCAGGCGGCTCCTGGCGGCAGGCGGCATCTACCTGCTGCTCAACGTCGGCGCGGGGCTCGGCTTCGGGTTCGCCCTGGGATGGGGCGCCCGGGAGGCGCTGGTGCTGGCCGGCGTACTGGGCATCTCCTCGTCCGCGATCGTCACCAAGATCCTCATCGACCTGGGGCGCCTCGGACGCCCCGAGACCCGCCTCATCCTGGGTGTCATCGTGGTCGAGGACATCTTCCTCGCCCTGTATCTCGCGGCACTTCAACCGGTCATCGGCGGCGCCCAGGGCGTCGCGGACGTGCTGTGGCAGGCGGGCAAGGCATTCGGCTTCCTGCTCGTCCTGGCCGCCGCGGCCCGCTACGGAACCCGGCTGGTCGGACGTCTGATCGCGGTACGCGACAACGAACTGCTCGTGATCAGCTTCCTCGGCGCGGCGGTCCTCGTCGCCGGGATCTCCGAGGTCCTGGGCGTCGCCGACGCCATCGGCGCCTTCATGGTCGGACTCATCCTCGCCGGCACCCCTTCCGCCGCGCGGATCCGCCGACTCGTCCATCCCTTGCGGGACGCGTTCGCGGCCATCTTCTTCTTCGCCTTCGGGCTGGCCATCGACCCCGCGGTCGTCGCGAGCGTCGCCGGACCGGTGGCCGCGGCGGCGGCACTGACCGTGGTCATGAACGTCGTCGCGGGACTCCTCGTGGCACGCCTGTACGGCTACGGCCCCGAGCGCGCCGCGGAGATCGCCACCACCCTGGTCGCCCGCGGGGAGTTCGCCCTGATCCTGGCCGCGATGGCGACCAGCGCGGGCCTCGACGACCGCCTCGCTCCGTTCATCGCCGGATACGTCCTGGTGCTCGCCGTCCTGGGACCGGTCGTCGCGGGACGCGCCGAACTCCTGGCCCGCGCCCTGGAGTTCATGGGTGCCCGGGGGCCGGGCCGACAACCTTTGGCCGACACTTGTTTGCAGGGGCCAACTGTTAGGGAGAATGCATAGAGAGCCGGGCAGCGCGAGCCGGGACGTACCTCTGACCACGCTCATCATGTGTCCGGTTGACCGCTCACCCCGGCCCCGCAGAGCGACCGCGGCCGCTCGACCGTGCTCCGCGCACGTCTGCGCCGGACCTCGACCCCCGTTCACGACACTCGCTGCCGCTGCCGCTGCCTGGTCGGTCGCAGGGCGGCAGCGCATGGCGCGAAGGAGAAGGCATGCCCCGATCCGAGGACGAGCGACTGGTCGCGCTCGAAGCACGCTGCGCATGTGAGGATCCCCGTTTCGCCAGGGCGATGAGCATCGGACGCCCCCGCCGCCCCCGTGAGTTCCGGCGCACGGGGGCCTGGTGGGCCCTCGCCGTCACGACGGCCGTACTGATCGGCGGGGTGGTCGTGGCGAACGGGCTGCTCATCGCCACGGGACTGGTGGGGGTGGGTCTGGCGGCGCAATTGCTCGACCCGCCGACCTGAGACCTCCTGTGTGTCGGCCGTCCGCCTCCCTAGGAGGGGAGGTGCCGGCAGATCATGTGCGCGAGCCTTCCCGATCTCCCTACCGAATGCCACTCCGGGCCACCGGCGACGCAACCCTCGACGGCTTCTCTCGCTTCGTACACTGACCCCACGCACCGCCGGCAGGAGTCGCGCGTGAAGGATCCGGCAAACCCCCGACGCCCCAAGGGCCTGTTCATCGGTCTGTGCACGCTCGACATCATCCACCTCGTGGACCACGCACCCGCCTCCAACGAGAAACTGACGGCTCGCCGGCAGAGCATCGCCGCAGGCGGTCCGGCGGCCAACGCGGCCGTGGCCTTCGGTCACCTGGGCGGCGCGGCCCACCTGCTCACCGCGATCGGCTCCCATCCCCTCGGCCTCGGCGCCACAGCCGACCTGCACCGACTCGGCGTCACCGTGTCCGACCTGACGCCCGACTCGACCGAGCCTCCGGCCGTCTCCTCCATCATGGTCACGGCGTCCACCGGAGAACGCGCCGTCGCCTCGGCCAACGCGAGGGGCCACCGCATCACCCCACCCGACGACCTCGACACGCTCGTGGCATCCTGCGACATCGTCGAACTCGACGGCCACCACAGGGAACTCACCCTGGCCGCCGCCCACACCGCACGAGCCGTCGGCCGCCCGACCGTCCTCGACGGAGGCAGCTGGAAGGACGGCACGGAGAAGCTGCTGCCGTCGATCGACGTGGCCGTCTGCTCGGCCGACTTCCACCCACCCGGCACGAACACCCCGAGCGAAGTCCTGCGCTTCCTTCAAGAGCACGGGGTCGGCTGGTCGGCGGTCACCCGAGGGGCAGACCCCGTCGTCTGGTCGGGCCCCGACGGCGGCAGCACGGTGGACGTCCCGACCGTCCCCGTGACGGACACGCTCGGCGCGGGAGACTTCCTGCACGGAGCCCTCACCCACCACCTCGCACTCCAGGGCCACTTGACCTCACAGCACTTCACCGAGGCCCTGCGCGCCGCGGCCACGGTGGCGTCGCGAGCCTGCACCTCGTTCGGAACCCGCGCCTGGATGCGAGGAGAGTAAGGCACCGTACCCACGCCGCACTTTCATCCAAGTGCCGTGGATCTTTGTCCATGGACGGATCGGTCGCCAAGCGTGAGGGTCGACGCATGCGCGCATCCGACAAGGCGACGACGGACAGATGAGAGCCGCCCACCCCGACCCCGTTCTGCACAGCCGCCCGCGCGAACGCCGACGTATGCCAAGTGGGCTCATCGCACTGGCACTCGGCGGTTTCGGCATCGGGCTGACCGAGTTCCTGATCGCCGGTCTGCTGCCCCAAGTCGCGTCGAGTCTCGCGGTCTCGGAAGCGGCGGCGGGCTGGCTGATCTCCGGATACGCGTTGAGCGTCGCGATCGGCGCCATCGCCCTGACCGCGGCCACGACACGACTGCCCCGCAAGCAGGTCCTGGTCGGACTGGTGTCGTTGTTCGTCATCGGCAACCTGCTGTCCGCGCTTGCCCCGAACTACCCGGTGATGCTGCTCGGCAGGGTCGTGGCGGCCTTGTGCCACGGTTCGTTCTTCGGAATCGGCTCCCTGGTCGCTCGCGGTCTGGTGGCGCCGGAGCGCAAGTCCCGCGCGGTAGCGGTGATGTTCGCCGGACTGACCCTGGCGAACGTGCTCGGCGTGCCCTTCGGCGCGCTCGTCGGCGAACGCTGGGGCTGGCGGGCTGCCTTCTGGGCGGTCACCGCGATCGGCGTACTGGCACTGACGGGAATCGCGACCCTCGTCCCGCCGACGGAGGCGGGCCACCCCACCCCGACACCGGCAGCGGACCTGCGCGCACAGTTCCGCGCCTTCCGCTCCTGGCAGGTCTGGCTGACCCTGACCGCCACCGGCCTCGGCTACGGCGGCATGTTCGGCGCGTTCAGCTACATCGCCTACACCTTCACCGAGGTCGGTGGCTTCTCCTCGGCCGATGTCGCCTGGCTGCTGATGGTGTACGGCGTCGGCCTGGTCGTCGGGAACCTGATCGGCGGACGCGCGGCCGACCGGGACCGGGACCGCGCCCTGGTCCTCGCCCTGCTCGGACTCACCGTCACTCTGGCCGTGTTCGGCCTCCTCGCCGCCAGCCCCACCGCGTCGGTGATTCTGGTCTTCCTGATGGGCTTGTTCGGGTTCGCCGCCGTGCCCGGCATGATCACACGCGTCACCGACGTCGCCCACGGCGCGGCCCTGGCCGCCAGCGCCAACGTCTCCGCGTCCAACATCGGCAACGCCCTCGGCGCCTGGCTCGGAGGCCTGGCCATCACCGCGGGCCTCGGCTACACCGCACCGCTCTACGTCGGCGCGGGGATCACCCTGATCGCCGTCTTGGTCATGACGGCCGCCGCCCACCAGACAAGCCGACGCTGAGAGGCCACCCCGAGCTGTATCGCTCGGCGTGCGGATCCGCGTTCCGTCGAACCACACCACGAGACGCACATGCTCCGGCCCATACAACTCGCTCAGCGTCCGCATCACATCCCAGACCGGCGCCCGCCAGCTCGGCCCAGCTTCCGTAGCCGCGATGTGTCGCCCCCGATTTCGGGAGCGCCTGCGCGACTGCGAGTGGCATGGCCCCGAGGTTCTGACGCTCTGGGGCCATGACGCTCGCCACGGTCAGGACACCGATTTCCCGGTCGTCGCGACCGGTGCGGTGAGGTCCTGTTCCTCGGGGAGTTCCTCGACGTCGACGCCGCGGACCTGGGACAACTCGTGCTTGAGCGCGGCGAGTTCGGAGCCACCGGCCATGTGATTCGTCAGCTCTTCGAGGCTGACCTCGTCGCGGGAGGCGTTGAGTTCCATGGTGCCGAGGCGCAGGACGCTGAAGTGGTCGCCGACCATGTAGGCGTGGTGGGGGTTGTGGGTGATGAAGATGACGCCCAGGCCGCGGTCGCGGGCGGCGGCGATGTACTTCAGGACCACGCCGGACTGCTTGACGCCGAGGGCGGCGGTGGGCTCGTCCAGGATGAGGACGCGGGCGCCGAAGTAGACGGCGCGGGCGATGGCCACGCACTGGCGCTGGCCGCCGGAGAGGGTGCCGATGGGCTGGTCCAGGTTGTCCAGGACGATGCCCATGTTGCGCAGTTCCTCGTCGGCGGTCTTCTTCATCTGCTCGATGTCGAGGCGACGCAGCGGCCAGGGGCCCTTGGTCATCTCGGAGCCGAGGAAGAAGTTGCGCCACACCGGCATCAGCGGGACCACGGCGAGGTCCTGGTAGACAGTCGCGATGCCCTTGTCCAACGCCTCGCGCGGGGTGGTGAAGCGGACCGGGGAGCCGTCGACGAGGAACTCGCCCTCGGTGTGCTGGTGCAGCCCGGAAATGATCTTGATCAGGGTGGACTTGCCGGCGCCGTTGTCCCCGAGGACGCAGGTGACCTGGTTGGGGAAGACCTCCAGGTTGACACCGTGCAGGGCACGGATGTTGCCGTACGACTTGCCCGTGCCCTTCAGTTCGACGACCGGGGCGTCTTCGACCGTGTTGTCGTGGGTGGTTGTCATGGGGTGGGTCACCTCCGGGTCGCCGCGCGGCTGACCCACAGATTGATGAGGGTGGCGCCGAGGAGCATCACGCCGAGGAAGGCCTTGAACCAGTCCGGGTTCCAGCCGGCGTAGACGATGCCCTGCTGCACCATGCCGAACATGAACGCACCGAAGACCGGGCCGATCGCGGAGCCGGCGCCGCCGGTGAGGAGACAGCCGCCGATGACGGCCGCCGCGATGTAGATGAGCTCCTGGCCTACGCCTTCGCCGGACTGCACGGTGTTGAAGGAGAACAGCTGATGCATGCCGACGAACCACGCGCCGAAGCCGACCAGCATGAACAGGGAGATCTTCGTGAAGGTCACGGGCACGCCGACCGCGCGGGCGCTGTCCTTGTTGCCGCCGACGGCGAAGATCCAGTTGCCGTAGCGGGTACGCAGCAGCACCCAGGTCGCCAGCGCCGCGAAGACCAGCCACCACACCACCGTGATCTTCACCTGCACGCCGCCGACCTCGAAGGACGAGGCGAAGATCTTCTTCGCCTGGGAGAAGCCGTCCATGTCGCTGATGTCGTCCGTGGCCACGTTGCCGGTGACGATCTTGGTCACCGCGAGGTTGACACCCTGGAGGATCAGGAACGTGCCCAGGGTGACGAGGAAGCTCGGCAGCCCGGTCTTCATCAGGAGCCAGCCGTTGAAGAAGCCGACACCCAGGGAGACGAGCAGCGCGGCGATGACGCCCACCCATACGTTCATGGTGAGTTGATACGTCAGCATGCTGGCGGTGAGCGCGGAGGTGATGACCGCGACGCCGGAGGAGAGGTCGAACTCGCCGCCGATCATCAGCAGCGCGACCGGGAGGGCCATGATCCCGATGGTGGACGACTGGTAGAGGATGTTGGCCATCGAGCCGCCGTCGCGCACCGGCGGGGCGGTGATGAGGAAGAACACCCACACCGCCACGGCACCGAGGAAGACACCGACGTCGGGGCGGCCCAACAGGCGCAGCGCCAGGGATCGTTGAGCGGTCCGGCCGTCGGTCTCCTTCGGGCCGGGGGCCGGCGGTGTGGTCACCGCCGGCTCGGCATGCTGGGTCACGCTCATCACCGGGTGCCCTTCGAGGCGAACTCGGCGACGGCGTCGGCGTTGTCCTTGGTGATGAACGCCGGTCCGGTGAGGACGGGCGCGGTGCCGCCACCGCTGAAGTTGCCGTTGTTCTTGTAGAGCCACAGCGAGTCGACGGCGAGGTAGCCCTGGAGGTACGGCTGCTGGTCGACCGCGAACTCGACAGTGCCGTCCTGGACGGCCTCGACGAGGTCCTTGTTGAGGTCGAAGGTGGCGATCTTCGCCTTGCTGCCCGCGTCGGACAGGGACTGCACCGCGGTCAGCGCGATAGGTGCGCCGAGGGTGACGACCTGGTCGATGGAGGAGTCGGCCTTGAGCTTGGCGGTGATCGTGGACTTCACGGACGGCATGTCGGTGCCGTTGACGTAGAGGGTGTCGGTCTTGCCGCTGAAACCCTTCTTCAGACCGGCGCAGCGGGCTTCCAGGGCGACCTGGCCCTGTTCCTGGATGACGCACAGGGCGTGCTTGGCGCCGAGTTGGTTGAGGCGTTCGCCGAAGGCCTGACCGGCGATGTTCTCGTCCTGCCCGAAGTACTCCAGCATGCCGAGGTCTTTCCAGTTGTCGACGCCGGAGTTGAAGCCGACGACGGGGATGCCGGCCGCCTTGGCCTTGGCGATGACGTCCTTGAGGGCGTCGGGCTTGGCCGCGGTGAGGGCGATGCCGTCGACCTTCTGGTCGATGGCGTTCTGGACGAGGTTGGCCTGGTTTCCGGCGCTGGGGTCGCTGGAGTAGACGAGCTTGATGTTGTCCTTGGCGGCCGCGGCCTGGGCGCCCTTGCGGACGAGGTCCCAGAAGGTGTCGCCGGGGGAGGCATGGGTGACCATGGCCACGGTCATGCGCGGCGTGTTCGCCTTGCCCGCGGAGGCCGCCGCGTCGCCTTCCTCGGACTTCTTGCCACCGGAACTGCTGGAGCAGCCGGTCGCGAACAGGGCGCCGACGAGAACCGTGGCGGTCAGAGTGGCGGCTCGGTGGTTTCTGTGCATGTCCCTTGCACCTCGCTGTGCTGATCAGGGCGGAAGTGGGAGGTGGATCTGGTGTGCGGGGGGGGTCGCCCGGCCGGGAGGCGGGCGAGCGGCTCGGGAGCGCCGTGTGCGGCGGAGCGGTGGTGCCTGCGGCAGCGGAGGGTGTGTGCCGCCCGTGGGGGTGCTAGCGCGCGTTACTAGCGCGCTCTAGTTGCGTCGTACTATGAAACGCCCCACTGGTGATGTCAATAGGTTTGTCAGGACGTATCGACAAGGGCAGGGCCCGCCCGGCGGATCTTGCCGGACGGGCCCCAGGGCTCAAGGAGGCCTTGAGCCGGCGCCTCAGCGCTTAGCGCTTCAGCGTGAACGTGAAGTCGCCGGACAGCTTGCCGCCCAGCCGGACCGCCGACACGACTCGCCCCTCCGCGATCAGTCGCTCGACCTCGGCCCGCGAGAGACCGCAGCCCTCGGCGATCAGCCGCACCGGCCGGACCGGTATCCGCGCCGCGAAGCGCACCGAGACGTCGAGCACCTCCTGGTCCGGGTGATCCGATCCGCCGGTGTCGAGGCGCCAGGCGTCGTCCCAGTCGAGGGCGATGCGGTTACGGCGCTGTACGGCCGGGTCCTGGAGCAGTTCGGCCGTCAGACCGAGGTCGTTGGCGTGCAGCCGGTCCAGCAGTTCGGGACGCACGGAACGCACATTGACCCGTTCCAGAACCGTGAGCTTCGCGGTGTCGCCGCAGGAGGCGCAGAGCACGAGGAGCCAGGCGTCGATGAGCTTGTGGTTCGCGTTGACGCGGAACTTGCCGTTCGCCCGGAAGCTCCCGGACGCGCAGGCGTGGCAACGGCGGAGGACGAGTGGCAGGCAGGTGGGCATGACCACCCAGTTGGTGAGCACAGAAGTACACCGGTTTCAGTGAGAAGTCCGCAGCAAAAAGAGGCGCGGCGCACATGCGCGACGCGCGACAGATCAGCTCTCGGGAGGTCTCACACGGTGTACAACGGCACGTCCTTGCCCAGACGACTCGGTTCGGCAGCAACGTAATGACGCGACTCGGTGCTGTGCCACTGGTTTTCGAGCGCCCTGCCGCCGGGGCCTGACGGTGGTGCCCCTAGCGGTCGTGGACCGCCTGTCCCATGCGGTCCAGCGCTTCGCGCAGGATCGTCGGCGACGTCGCGAAGTTGAGGCGTACGTGTCCCTCGCCGCCCGAGCCGAAGACGTGTCCCGAGCTGAGGGCGACCCTGGCCTTGTCGAGGAACATCCGCGCGGGTCCGGCGACGTCGCTCACCACACCGGGCCCATCGGTGTCGTGACCACCGCCGAGCCCCAGCCGCCGGCAGTCCAGCCAGGCCAGATAGGTGCCCTCGGGGCGGTGGTAGCGCACGTCGGGGAGGTGCTCCGCGACGAGTTCGCCCAGCAGGCGCCGGTTGGCGTCGAGCCCGAGCAGCAGCTCGTCGAGCCAGTCCCCCGCCCTCGCGGAAGGCCGCGGTGTGGGCGATGACCCCGAGATGGCTGGGGCCGTGGCTGACCTCTTCCGGCAGGAGCCGGAGCTCGTCGGCGGCCTCGGGACCGGCGACGGCCACGGCGGCCTTGAGGCCCGCGAGGTTCCACGCCTTGGAGGCGGAGGCCAGCATGAACGCGTTCCCGGCACCGGGCACGCTCAGAAACGGGGTGAAGGTGGCGCCCGGCAGCACCAGAGGGGCGTGGATCTCGTCGGACACCACCCGCACCCCGTGTCTGCGGGCCAGAGCCGCGACGGCCTCCAGTTCCCGGCGGGTGTGGACGACACCGGTCGGGTTGTGCGGGTTGCTCATCAGGAACGCGGCCCGACGGCCCCCGCCCCGAGCCCGTACGAAGGCGTCCTCCAGCGCCTGCGGATCGATCCGCAGGTCCGGACCGAGGCGAGCCTCGACGACCTCGCGGGCGTCGTGACCGACGAACGCGTAGAAGGGCGGGTACACCGGTGAGCACACCACGACCGCGTCGCCGGGATCGGTGATCAGCCGCAGTACCTCGACGATGCCCATCATCACGTCGGGCACGATCGCGGTGTGTCCGACGCGCAGCCCGTCCCATCGCCACCGATCGTGGGCGAAAGCGGCGAGCGCCTCGGCGTAGGCGGTCCCGAAGGGGTAGCCGGTGTCACCGAGGGCGAGCGCCGAGTGCAGTGCCTCGACGACGGGTTCGGCGAGCGGCACATCCATCTCCGCCACCCACAAGGGAAGTACGTCCTCGGGATGGGTACGCCACTTCATGCTGGTGCGCTGCCGCAGCTGCTCCAGGGTGAGCCGGGCCAGAGGGTCCGTCCGGCGGGGCTCGCCCGCGGCGAGGTCGTGCTCCGCGGCCCCGGGCCCGGTCATGACGCGCTCCGCTGCCCGGGCGTACCGAGGCCGCGGCCGGACGACCGGCTGTCCACGTCATACGGAGTTCTGGCTAGTGTGCCGATCATGCGCATGCCTGATGCACCCCTGTCCTCGCCCTCACCCGAAGCCCCTCGCCGGGCCCGTGCGCTCGGCCTGGGCGTCGGTGACATGCCTACGGGACCGCACAACACTGTCACGGACGTGCCCGGCATCCGGGTAGGGCACACCACCCTGATCGATCCGCCGCGCGTGCACAGCGGCGTCACCGCGATCGTCCCCGGCGGCGTCGGCCCCACGAGCCCGCTGCCGGCCGGTGTCTTCGCGGGCAACGGCTACGGCAAGCTGCTGGGCAGCACCCAGGTCGCCGAACTCGGCGCGCTGGAGACCCCCGTACTGCTCACCTCGACGCTCTCCGCCTTCCGGGTCGCGGACGCCCTGGTCGGCTGGATGCTGGAGCGGCCAGGGACAGCCGGTGCGCGGAGCCTGAACCCGGTGGTGGGGGAGTGCAACGACGGCCTCCTGTCCGACATCCGCTCACGTCCGGTCCACGAGGACCACGTCCGCTCCGCGGTCGAGACCGCCCACAGCGGCCCGGTGCCCGAGGGCTGCGTCGGCGGCGGCACCGGGCTCACCGCGCTCGGCTTCAAGTCCGGCATCGGCACCTCCTCGCGCCGTCTGTCGCTGGCGGGCCGAGAGGTGACCCTCGGCGTCCTCGTCCAGGCCAACTTCGGCGGCACGCTGCGCATCCTCGGCCGCACGATCACCCCCGCAGACGTGGGCCTGCCCACCGAGACCCCCGTCCCCGACTCCGGCTCCTGCATGATCGTGACCGCGACCGACGCGCCCCTGGACGCCCGTCAGCTCACCCGGCTCGCCCGACGCTCCGTCTACGCCCTGGCCAGGATCGGCGCCGCGTACAGCCACGGCAGCGGCGACTACGGACTCGCCTTCGGCACCCGCCCCCTGGGCACACCCGCAGGCCCCGCCGTGGTCCCCGACGACACCCTCGACCCCCTCTTCAGCGCCACCCTGGACGCGGTGGAGGAAGCCGTCCTGAACTCCCTCCTCACCGCCACCACGACCACGGGCCCCTACGGCGACACGCGCCACCCGCTGCCCGCGGCACCTCTGCTCGCCCTGCTCAGGTGACCGGCCGACGCATACCTGTCGCGGAGCTGGCGGATCGCCACAATGCCGGGTCGGTGTACATGAGTTGAGCTCGGCCGAGGCGGAACGTGCACCTGCCCGGATCACGGGCGGTCTGACCCGCACCCGAGCGCGCCGATCCGGGTCCGGGTGAAGGGCACCTTGAAGGAGAGCGATGCCGGCAGGGTCGGGTCAGCGCATCCGTGGATTGAGCGCGGCCAGACGCTCCCGGAAGCCGGGGTCGGGCCGGTTGGGCTCCTGCTCGCCGGTGGTCGGGTCGAGGTACCCCCACTCGCCCTGCCGTCCCGCCCCGCACACCATCAACGTCAGTGTCCGTCCCGGCGCCTGAATGTGCGTCACCTCGTGAAAGGCGCTGAGGGGCAGGTGATTCGTGCCGCCCGCCTCATGCACCTGGGTCTCGGTGACGACCTGGCCGTCGACCAGCTCGTAGCGCTGCTCGGTGTACCCGCCCGCGAGGATGTGCGCGGTGAACTCCCACGGATGGTTGTGGGGCTGGGGCTTGGCACCGTCGCGCAGGTCGGGCGCCATCCACAGGTTCACCTTGACCGTGTGGCCCTCCTCCCGGCGCAGCACCAACTCGGCCTTGTAGCCGAGGCCGTCGGGGTCGGGAACGAGCAGCCACCGGTCCTCGGAGGTGAACTCCTCCCAGGTGAGCGACTCGTCCGGTGCGAACCGTTCGAGCCCTTGGACGGCGGCGTCGAAGAGTTCCTCGTCCACGGCCAGACCGGGCACGATCTGCACTGTCGGCATGCTTCCTCCGCGCGTAGACAGCTTGGGCACGCCGTGACCGCCCGGTGCGATGGGCGGGCGGTCGGACGCGCGACGGGTGGGCGGGTGTCGCCTCGCCGCAGGATATCCGCCTGACTGACACGGCTGTTCGAGCGGTGTCCACTATCAGCCCGTCGAGTACCCGGTCCGGGCCGCTGGACGCAGTGCGTGTACGCCGAGCCGTGGGTGCCCATGACGTCGAGTCCGAACCGATCGACAGGGCATTGTCAGTGGGTTCCTGCATACTCCGCGGCATGTCGACCGCTGATATCACTCTCGAGGCGTGGCTCCGCTTCGACCACAGGGCGGCTGTGGCCGCCGCGGAGGAAACCGCTCGTCAGGTAGGTGGTGCGGTGAGGTCCGTCCATCTTCACGACTACGCCGGGCGATCCGCCTACAACGCGACCATCGAGGTCGACGGAAAGCCGTTCGTCCTCGTCCCCGGCGGAGACGTCCGGCTCGGCTTCGACGCCGAGTCCTGGACGCCGACGGACGAAGAGGTGCTCTCCTATCTCGGCAGCTACACGGCGTTGGACCTGTTCCCCGAGTACGCCGACGTCGAGGAGGACGACCGGGCCGAGGCCCGTGCCCGATGGACCGACAGCACCGTCGACGAGATCCGCTCCCACATCGCGGCGATCACCTCACGCCCCCGCACAGCATACCTCAAGGCGTTCCTGGCCGCACCGCACGCCGACGAGGCCGGCGTGAGCGAGGCCCCTCTGGACCATCCGGTCATCGCCGCACTGGCCCGGAGATGGAAGCCGGGCTGCCGAGCGCTCCTGGACGACTTCATCCTGCCGGAGACCGATACGGGCACCCACGGCCGAGTCCGCTTCGCACCGGACGGAACACCGACGGCGGCATGGCTCGCGGCCCACACCACCTACGACACGATCACCGACGAGCTGGCACAGGCGGGCCGGCGCCTGCCCACCCCCGACGAGTGGGAACACGCCTACGCGTTCGGCGCCCGAAGCCTGTTCCCCTGGGGCGACCGTATGCCGACCCGATGGCTCCGGGACGACAGCACCCTCGTCATACCCGGCGGTGTCCGTGTCGCCGAGACAGCGCCCCTGCTGTCAGGGCTCCACATGGCCCAGAACTCCTACAAGTGGGAACTGACCGCCGTCCGCGGCGAGGTCCGCGGCGCCGACGGCGGTGGCGCCGAATGCGGCGGCGAACCCTGGTTCACCAAGTGGCTGATCCAGGCGAGCGCGTACCGCGACCCCGAACAAGGCGACTTCGTCGCCCAGCGCCCCCACACACGCGGCAGCCTCGTCAGGCCCGTCATTCCGCTGGCCTGAGGACGGGTCAGAAGTTGATCATGTGTCCGGCCAGGCCGTGCACGGCACCGCGGCGGACGAGAGGGCCGTTGGCCGACCGGCGTCCACCTGCGAGGATGCTCCCTCGCCTCGGTGCTGGGTTACCGTACTGCCACGCTGCGTTGCCCCTGGTGGGCCGAGGAGGAATCCTGTGACATCGTCCTGCGATCCCCAGTACGCTCCCGCCGGCGATGTGGGCGCAGCGCTCATGATGGTCGACTCCCGGCTGAAGGCCATGTACGGCGAAGGGGCCGAGACCGACCCGGTGCAGCGGCAGTTGACCGAGCAGTTCACCGCGTCGCTGGCTCCCGAGGACGCCGCCGATCTGGTGGACGGCGCCTGCACACTCATCTACATGTTCATGCGCTGGCTGCGGATGGCCTACGAGGACCACGACAGGGACGTCATCGAGTACGTGGTGCCCGGCCTCGTGGCCTCGCTGCGCATGATGCCCAAGAGCATCCGTCCCGAGGTCATCCCCACCATGGCCGGCCTGGTCGTCGCGGCGGGCACCGGACTGAGCCCCAGCCTGTGGCGCAAGCAGTACGGGGACTGGACGAAGGACGAGATGAACTCCCTTGAAGCGACAGCCCTGTTGCTCGCGGAGCACATCAACCGGCTCACGGACGACCGGGACTTCGCCGCCCGCATGATCGCCGAGGCCCTGTCCCGAGCGACCGAGGGCTGACGCACGGCATCCTCGCGAGAGGGCGGCACACGCACGGTCACAGGGCGATCAGCCCCGCCGCCGTCTCCCTGAAGCCACACGCATCGAAGTAGAACGACGGCAGGTGCTCCTCGAAGTCGACGTGCAGCCACTCACACCCGGCAGCACGGCTTCCCTCGGCGGCGGTCTTGACCAGCTCGGCCCCCACCCCGTGCGAACGGTTGCGCCGAGCCACGACCGTGTCCAGGACGAACGCGTGGACCCCGCCGTCCCAGGCGACGTTGACGAACCCGACCACGCGATCCCCTTCCCTGGCGCAGACCCAGCCGAGGCTGTGACGGTGAAGTCTGGCGAGCCGGTCCGTCCGCCCGACCGGAGCGCCGAACCCTTCGGCATGCAGCTCGTCGAGAGCCGGGTTGTCCAGGTCGCCTCGCCACTCGTACGTGATCGTCATGGGCCGAACCTAGAGGCCATCAAGGCCGTGCTCGCCCTTTCCGGGCCATTGCCCCTGTCGGACGGCTCGTCTTTCCTCGTACGATGGCCCACATGATCCTCAGCCGACGCCGCCCCGCCGTCCAGCGGTCCTGCGTGCTCGTCTCGTACGGCTGTTGTTGATCTTCCCCGCTTGACTCCCCGGCCGAACACGCCGGTTGGCATCGCTCGTCGCCCTGGGCGTCTCGCTTCCCCCGCCGCCTCGCGGTGCTTCGTCGCACCCGGCTGCCTCCCTCACCCGTGGCCACTCCCATGAAAGGTCAGACACTCATGCGTACCGACGAATCCGCCTACGACCGTCGCAGACTCCGGCAGTGGCTGGCCGGCGAGGCTCGTGCGGACGGGGTCTCACGCCGCGACATGCTCCGTCTGCTGGCCGCGGCGGGCGGCGCCCTCGCCGTGCCCGTGGGCCTCAACACCCCGGCATCCGCGGCGACTTCGGCGGGAATCGTGAAGCCGCTTCCCGCCGAGTGGTTCACGGTGCGCGGCACGAACGCCGAGACCCGCTTCGACGCGCTGGCGGGCACCGGCTATCACACCCCGGTGGACCGCTTCTTCGTCCGCAACCACACCTCCACCCCCGTCATCGACGCCGCCGACTGGACTCTCACCGTGCACGGGGACGGGCTGGTTCACGGCGGGAGCGTGGAGTTCGGCCTCGATGACCTCAAGAAGCTGCCCTCGGTCGGCCGTTCGGCGTTCGTGGAGTGCGCGGGCAACGGACGCAGCCTCTTCAGCACCCAGCAGGGGCAGACCGTCACCGGCACCGCATGGACGCTGGGAGCGATCGGCACGGCCCGGTGGCGTGGCGTGAGGCTCGCCGACGTCCTCAAGCGCGCGGGGCTCAGCCGTGCCGCCGTGGACGTGCTCCCGCGCGGCCTGGACGCCGACTATGTGACCGCCGACGGGACCAACCTCGGCCGGGTCCGCCGACCCCTGCCGCTCTCCAAAGCGCTGGACGACGTGCTGCTGGCGTACGAGATGAACGGCGAACCGCTGCCGTACGACCACGGCCATCCCGTGCGCGTTCTCGTGCCCTCCTGGATCGGCATCGCGTCGATCAAGTGGGTCGGCGACATCGAGGTGTCGGCCCAGCCCCTGTACTCGCCCTGGAACACCGACTTCTACCGGCTGTTCGGGGAGTCCTACCCGCCGGGCGGCAGCGCTCCGTTGACCCGTCAGACGGTCAAGAGCGCCTGGGAGCTCGCCTGGGGCGCGAGCCTGGACGCCGGCCGCGCGCACCGGCTGACAGGCCGTTCCTGGTCCGGGGCCGGCGGCATCGTCCGCGTCGACGTCAGCACGGACGGCGGCAAGCGCTGGCACCGGGCCCGGCTGCACGATGCCGCGCACCGCGACGGCTGGGTCCGTTGGTCCACCGACTGGCGGCCACCGGCCCCGGGCACATACAGCCTGCTCGCTCGCGCCACGGACAGCGCCGGCCGCACCCAGCCGGACACCACCGTGCCGAACACCCAGGGCTACCTCTTCGACGCCGTGGTCCGACACCCGGTCCAGGCGGTGTGAGCCAACGGCCCCGTCGGTGACGCCACCCGCGTGGGATGCCGCACGGTAAATCGGTGGGGTTGAGGCAGGGGTGTCTGTCACGCTCGTCCGATGGGTGCGTTGGATGCAGTGGCAGGCAGGGTCGCCGGCGGGGCCACCGTGGCGTTCCGGCCCAGTGGCTCCTCGATGGTTCCGCTGATACGCAGTCGGCAGCGCGTGGTCGTCGCTCCGGTCGACGCGTCGAAGCTGGAGGTCGGGGACATCGTCCTCGCCCGTGTCGCCGGGACGGTCTACTTGCATCTCGTGTCGTCCGTGGACCCGGCCAGGAAGCGGGTGCAGATCAGCAACAACCGAGGTCGCGTCAACGGCTGGACCAGCCATGACCGCGTCTTCGGCATCTGTGTGGCGGTCGACGGTGTCGCCCGGTCGGGAGCCCTGGCCAAGGCGAGGGCGGCCGACGCGAGCGGTTCGGCCTAGGCGACGCCGGGGGAGTCGCCCCGTTCGGCTACTCGCCCTGGCTCTCCTGTGGCTGACCCGCGCCACCGGCTGTCGCGCGGACGAAGTGGTCTCCGTGGCACGGGAGTTGCTGGCCGACGCGCTCCAGCACTGGGTGGACGGCGAGGGGTTCGCCTTCCGCGCCCCGCAGCCCACCACTGCGGGAGATCGGCACACCCGACCCGGCCAGCGTGGTCCGCCCGGTCCATTCGGCGGCCGATCGACGTCACACCCCACGTAACCTCTTGCCCGTGCCAACCTCCCGCCTTCACCGCGTCGCCGTCCTCGTGCTCGAGGGCGCCAAGCCGCTCGACGTCGGAATTCCCGCGCAGGTCTTCACGACCCGCGCGAGCATGCCGTACGAGGTGCGGGTGTGCGGGGCCACGCCCGGCCTCGTGACCGGCGGCGACGGTCTGTCGTACCACGTCGGTCACGGCCTCGACGCTCTTGAGTGGGCCGACATCGTCTTCGTTCCCGGCTACCGGTTCCCGGACCGTGACGACCCGCCGCAGGGTGTCGTCGACGCCCTGATCGCCGCCCACACCCGGGGCGCGCGGCTCGCCGCCATCTCGACGGGTGCCTTCGCGCTCGCCGCGACGGGTCTGCTCGACGGCAGGCGCGCCACGACGCACTGGCACTACACGCGAGCCCTCATGGCCAGGCATCCGCTCGTCCAGGTCGACGAGAACGTGCTGTTCGTCGACGAGGGCAGCGTGCTCACCTCGGCCGGCGCCGCCTCCGGTATCGACCTGTGTCTGCACATCCTGCGCGGCGATCTCGGGGTGGCCGCGTCGAACCACGCGGCCCGTCGACTGGTCGCGGCCCCCTACCGCAGCGGCGGCCAGGCCCAGTACGTGCCGCGCAGCGTCCCCGAACCGGTCGGCGAGCGCTTCGGTGCCACCCGCGAGTGGGCGCTGCACCGGCTCGGCGAGCCGCTCACCCTCGACATACTGGCTCGGGAGGCCGGGGTCTCGGCGCGCACGTTCTCCCGGCGCTTCGTCGAGGAGACCGGCTACACGCCGATGCAGTGGGTGATGCGCGCCCGCATCGACCTGGCCCGCGAACTGCTCGAACGGTCGCAGCGCAGCGTCGAACAGATCGCCACCGACGTAGGCCTCGGTACCGGCGCGAACCTGCGCCTGCACTTCCAGCGCATCCTCGGCACCACCCCGAGCGAGTACCGGCGCACCTTCACCCAGGGCGAGTAGCCCCGCCCCACGCTGCACGACGGGGTGCATGGCGGGATCCTTTTGAACCATGGCGATCTCGCCACTGTCCGCGCCAGGCACCGCGAGCGAGTCTGGTGGCGAAGGGAAGGGACACCACTCATGACTCGCATCGCCATCAACGGATTCGGCCGCATCGGACGCAATGTGCTGCGCGCACTGCTCGAACGCGACAGCGCCCTGGAGGTCGTCGCCGTCAACGACCTCACGGAGCCCGCCACGCTCGCCCGGCTGCTCGCCTACGACAGCACCGCGGGCCGGCTCGGACGACCGGTGACCGTCGACGGGGACGCCCTCGTCGTCGACGGCCGCCGGATCAAGGTGACGGCCGAGCGCGAACCGGCACAGCTGCCGTGGGCCGAACTCGGCGTGGACATCGTCCTGGAGGCCACCGGCCGCTTCACCTCGGCCAAGGCCGCCGGCGCCCACCTCGACGCGGGCGCGAAGAAGGTGCTCGTCAGCGCGCCCTCGGACGGCGCCGACGTCACGCTCGCGTTCGGGGTCAACACCGACTCCTACGACCCGGCCGTGCACACGATCGTCTCGAACGCCTCCTGCACCACCAACGCCCTCGCACCGCTGGCCAAGGTGCTCGACGACCTCGCCGGTATCGAGCACGGGTTCATGACGACGGTGCACGCCTATACGCAGGAGCAGAACCTCCAGGACGGTCCGCACCGCGACGCCCGTCGCGCCCGGGCCGCCGGCGTCAACATCGTCCCCACCACGACCGGCGCCGCCAAGGCGATCGGACTGGTGCTGCCGAACCTCGAAGGCAAGCTGTCGGGCGACTCGATCCGCGTACCGGTGCCGGTGGGCTCGATCGTCGAACTGAACACGACCGTCGCCCGCGACGTGACGCGCGACGACGTCCTGGCGGCGTACCGCACCGCCGCGGAGGGCCCGCTCGCCGGCGTCCTGGAGTACTCCGAGGACGCGCTCGTCTCCTCCGACATCGTGGGCAACCCCGCCTCGTCGATCTTCGACTCGGCCCTCACCCGCGTCGACGGTCGCCACGTCAAGGTGGTCGCCTGGTACGACAACGAGTGGGGCTTCTCCAACCGCGTGATCGACACGCTGGAGCTCCTCGCGGCCGGCTGACCGGACGCCCGTGGCCATGGGCTAGGGCGCGTCCGCTACGGGCAGCCCGCACAGGTCGAGCAGTTCGTGGAGGCGCTCCGCGGAGAGGCTCGGGTTGGCCGCGGCTGCCTCCGCGGTTTCCGGGTCCCGCAGCAGCGTGCAGACGAGGTCGGCCGGCAGGCGCGGGTTGGCGGCCGCGGCCAGGCGAACGCGGGCGTCGGGATCGGTGAGCAGGCGGACGGGCGGCTGCCGCAATGTGCTGTCGGCGGCCGCCAGTGCCCGCACCTCCGGATCCTCATGGTCGAGAAGGTCCTCCAGGCCGGTCCGGGGCAGTCGGGGCAGTGTCCGCAGGTACGGGCGCTGACGAGGCGTGGCGATGAAGGCGTCGAGAACCGTCCTGGCGGGCGCGAGCGGATGGTTGTAGGCGAGCAGATGCCGTACGTCCGTGTCGGGGTCGTCCGCCAGGAGGTTCACCAGTTCCTCGGGCAGCCTGGGACAGGTGGCGGCGACTCGGCGCAGCAGGGGGTGCTCGGAGACGGCGCACGCGCTGTACCAGCTCACATCCGGCTCCTGGAGCATCTCGGTGACCGGCCCGACTTGCTCGGCGGAGCGTTGCGCGACCTCGTCGATGGCGGCGCGCTGCCTCCAGGTGCGCGGCGGCTCATGGAGCCGGGCTCGCATCCGCACCGTGCCGTTGGTGTCCTCGGACAGTTCCGCCAGTGTCGAGGGGTCGAGGTCGGCCCTGCCGGCGATGCGTTCACGAATCCGGGGATCACTGTGGCGTGCGAGGCGCCGTACGACATCGGCGGGCGTGTACGGATTGTGCGCCAGGCCCCACAGGTCGCGTTCGTCGGCCAGGCATGCGTCGACCACGGTGCGGGAGACGGGGTAATTGGTGAGCAGGACGCCTCGGCGATGGCAGTCCGGCTCCGGCAGTTCGGCCTCCATCGCCGCCGGATCCAGGTCCCGGCTGTTCTCGCGTGCGGCCTCGCGCACCGTTGGATCCGGGTCGGTCAGAAGGGCCTCGCGTTGAGCCGGGCTGAGCGACAACCACTGTCCGGCTGCCTGAGCCCGCAGTTCGGGGTTCGTGTGCGTGGCCATCCGGAAGCGGAACGACGGCGGGATCTGCCGGGAGTGCCCCAGTTCCTGCCTGATCTCGGCAGCGGTGAGGATCGGCTCGGCACCGGGGCTGTCCTGCGCCGTCAGCAAGGTCTCCAGGACATCGTCGGGCAGCGCTTCGACTCGGCCGAAGAAGGGGCGAGGACCTCCTGCGAGGGAACCGCGCACGCGCGCGTCGGCATCGTTGACCAGTCGACCCCGCTGTGCGGGAGCGACATGACGGTTGCAGGCGAGCGCTGCGCGGACCTCCGGCCGCGGATGCGCGATCGCCGCGTCGATGACGTCAGTGGGCAAGTCACGCTGTCTGCACAGGACCTTCCACACCGGGCTGGCAGCCGTGTCCAGCAGCCGCAGCAACACGTCGGACGGCGCGCCCGGGTTGGCTGCCACGCCCCGCAGCCACGGTTCTGTCAGGGGGGAGGTGGACATCGGAGCATCCTGCCAAGGTCATCAAGCGGTGTTTGTCAGATGATCCTGCCAGTTGGTGTCACGGTTGCGAGTCGGCTGATCCTAAAGAATTGGCCCATCTGCAGTGCGCGTCCGCAACCGAAGTCAAGGCTCCTTGGGGAGCAGCTCGTCGAGGTGGGTGCCGTCTGCCCAGCGTTCCAACGCCCGGTTGTCCAGCAGGAAGGTGTTGCCTTCGCGCTGTGCCCATCGGATGTCCCGGGGCTGGAAGGTGCCCCGGTGCACGACCAGGTGGACGAGAGAGTCCGGGTTCTCCCGGTGCGTGTGGGGGTGGGGGAGGGCCTCGTCGGGCAACGGTTCCGCGACCGGCCGGAAGGCCACGTCGAGTCGGCGGCCGTCCGGATGCCGGGCGCACAGGCGTGGCCGGTCCGGAGCGGGTAACAGCCGGACCTTCCAGTGGTCGCGGCGCAGCATCCGTGCCACCGCCAGGGCCAGGCCCTGGATGTCGAGGTCGAACAGTTCCTGCGGGGTGTAGTGGCCGCGCCGGCGTCGAGCGCCCGGACGGCGGCGCCTGATCCCGATGACGAGGCCGACCGTCAGGAGGAGTACGCCGGTGACCGGGACCACGACCCCGGCGGCGCGGGAGCCCACGACAACGCCGGCCACGACCGAGCACACCACCACCGCCAGGACGGCGAACGCGGGCAGAACGTCGCGGAACCTGGGTCCATAGCGGCCTTGGGCGCGCAGTCGGCGTACCGTGTCCCGTTTTCGGTGGCGCTGTTCCTCGGCCGGCTCGGACGTCCATGACGGGCGTGCCACAGTGTCAGCCCCCCTGCATCTGCTTGCGCCGATTCGGGAGGAATACCCAGCGAGCCGAACGAATGCTCGATCAGTGGGCGGGAACCGGCCAAGCGGCCGGGCGCACGGATGCACTGGGCGGCGCGAGGGCCCGGTGGTGGTGGCGAAGTGCGCCGAGTGGTGCCTCGATCGACCGACGGGGGAGGACCGCCGTACTGATGTGACATGGGTCATGAAGAGCGGAGCGGGATCTTGGAATTCCTGGCTCCGCACCGCTGCTGCACTCGTTATGGGCTCACCATGCCCTGGGGGGCGCCGGGCAATGATGCCGGGCCCGGGAGCCGCACATTCGTGGCCCCGCCCCGCTCCCAGCTTCTTCTCGCACCACCTCTGAAAGGTTCTCCTGCGCCATGCCACTGGCTCTCCTGGCCCTGGCTGTTGTCGCTTTCGGCATCGGCACGACCGAGTTCGCCACGATGGGACTGCTGCCCCAGATCGCTGACGGGATCGACGTGTCCGTTCCGCAAGCGGGCAACATCGTCTCCGCCTACGCGCTCGGTGTCGTCGTCGGCGCCCCTGTGCTGACGGGCATCGGCGCGCGCATCCCCCACAAGCGGCTCCTGCTGCTCCTGTCCGGGCTGTTCGTCATCGGCAACGTCGCATCCGCGCTCGCCCCCAACTTCGGCCTGCTCTTCGCCGCGCGGTTCCTGGCCGGCCTGCCCCACGGAGCGCTGTTCGGCGTGGGCGCGGTCGTGGCGTCGCGGCTGGTCGCGCCCGACCGGGCGGCACGCGCGGTGTCGAAGATGTTCCTCGGACTGACCGTCGCCAACATCGTCGGTGTCCCGGCCGGCACGGCCCTCGGTCAGCAGTTCGGCTGGCGGTCCGCCTATGTCGCGGTGGCCGTCATCGGAGTCGTCGCCCTCGCCGCGCTGGCCGTCTTCGTCCCCCACCAGCCCCGCGGCGAGCAGTCCGGTGTCCGGCACGAACTGCGCGCGATGGGCAACAAGCAGGTGGTCATCGGCCTGGCGACCGCGGTCGTGGGATTCGGCGGGTTCTTCGCCGTCTACAGCTACCTGGTGCCCATGCTGACGAACGTGACGGGCCTGTCCGACTCCTCGACCACGCTGGTCCTCGCGCTCTACGGCGTCGGCATGACGCTGGGCACCCTGGTCGCGGGCCCGCTCACGGACCGCGCCCTGCGACCGACGCTGTACGCGGGGCTCGCCCTGCTGACCTCGGCACTGGTGGTGTTCTACTTCGCCGTCCACAGCACCGTGCCCGCCCTGGTGACGATCACCCTCATCGGTGCGATGGGCGCCCTCATCACCACGCCCGTCCAGATGCTGCTGATGGCCAAGGCGAAGGACGCTCCGACCATGGCGGCGGCCTCCAACCACTCCGCCTTCAATCTGGCCAACGCGGGCGGCGCCTGGCTCGGCGGTCTCGCCATCTCGGCGGGATGGGGCTGGAACTCGCCTGCTCTGGTCGGCGCGGCCCTCGGCGTGGCCGGGCTGGGGCTGGCGTTCATGGGCGGCGCCATGGACCGGGGCGTTGGGCGCTCCGAGGTGATCACGTCGTCGGACGCGCAGACCGATCAGGTCACTGCCGCGCGCTAGGACGGGCGGCTCAGTCCCAGAGCGGATAGGACACGGTCTGCGCGTACTGCGCGGGCCGCCTGTCCGTGTACTCCAGGGTGATCCGCGAGTAGTGCGAGACCTGGGGCCGCTTCTTCCAGGGCTCTGGGTGGTCGAGCCGTACGGTCACCGGATAGGCGTGGAAACGGCCCGCCGCGCAGTACGGCTTGCAGTCGTTGACCCAGTTCACACCCTTGGCCCGTGCCTCACCCGCGCCCCACCGGGACCAGTCCAGCGAGGCCAGTCGGCTGTTGCCGTCACCGCAGGCGAGCATGAAGTCCGACGGACGTATCTGCGGGTGCCAGAAGCAGTCGACGAGAACCGGAAGCGCGGTGGGCTGCCGTACGGTCTGCACGGCCGCTGCCGGGGCGGACCGGTCCACCGCCGGCGTGCCCGCCGCGGTGGCCAGCGAGGCGACCGCGCAGAGCGCGACCGCCGTCGTGAGTGCGCTGATACGCATAACCGCTCCCCGCCGCCGCCCGCCGACAGATGTCCCGGTTCCGACGCTACGACCGGGAGCCTGAACGCACCACTCGAACGGACGAGCGCGCCGGCGCCTGATCCCGACCGCCGTCGAAGGGCTACTCGCCCCGGGCGACGCGTGGGCTCGGGCCCGCGTGCGCTGTCCCGGCGATCCTGGTTCCGGTCGCGAGCCCCTGCCCGACCGGCCGGTCACGGCGGCTCGCGGCGATCGTGCCAGGGCGCCAGCCCAGCTCGGGGGCGATCAGGTGTCGTACGTCGTGCAGGATCTGCTCGTACTCCTCGCGATGGAACTCGTACGGCAGCTCCAGGCGCAGCTCGGACACCTCGGCGATCACCGGATCGGCGGTCAGCCGCTCCAGGATCTGCTCGGCGGTGCCCACCACGTCCGGGGCGAACAAGGTGCGCTTCGGACCCTGGGGAGCGAGGGTGCGCTCGTGGCGGCTCGCCGCGTAGGCGCGGTAGCGGGCGCGGGTGGCCGCGTCGGCGCTGTCGAGAGGCACGATCACCCGGCCCAGGGCCACACGGGCCGGGCGGTCGCCGGACCGCGCGCGGCGGTACTCGGCCAGCAGGTTCAGCTGGGCCGTGGCGAAGTCGTCGGTGTTCTCGCCGGTGACGATGTTGCCGGACAGCAGGGCGAGGCCGTTCTGGGCGGCCCAGCGGACCGAGCGGAGGCTTCCGCCGCCGTACCAGATGCGTTGGGCCAGCCCGGGGTTGTGCGGTTGCAGACGGGGTCGCTGGACGTTGCCCGGTGAGTGGATGACCGTGTCGGGGGCGCCGAGGTAGTCGCCGCGCAGGTTCTCCACGACCCGGGCGATCCTGCCGTACGACAGGTCGAAGCCACGCCAGTCCCCGTCGTGCACCAGGTCGCCGAGCAGCTCGGCGTGCGGCATCCCGGTGCTGAAACCGATCTGGAGCCGGCCCCGGGACAGTACGTCGGCGAGGGCCAGGTCCTCGGCCAGGCGGAACGGGTTCTCGTAGCCGATGGGGATGACCGCGGTGCCGAGCTCGATCCGTTCGGTGCGCTGGCCGGCCGCGGCGAGGAACACGGCCGCCGAGCCGACGCCGTGTTCGAGGTGGCGCTGCCGGATCCAGGCGCCGTCGAAGCCCGACCGCTCGCCGTACTCGAAGAGCTGGAGCGTCTCCTCCAGGCCGGTGTACGGGTCGTCGTCGGCGAAGTTGCCCGGGGTGAGGAAGGCCAGTGAGGTGATGGCGGGAGTGCTCATATGACCCAGGTCCTCAGCTCGTGATGGTCTCTGCGGCGGAGGGGACCCGGCCGCCGGGGATCGCCGCGAGCAGCTCGCGGGTGTACTCGTGGCGGGGGCAGGTGAAGAGCTCCTCCGGCGGACCCGTCTCGACGACGCGGCCGGCCCGCATGACGGCGACCTCGTGCGCGATCTGGCGTACGACGGCCAGGTCGTGGGAGATGAAGAGGTACGCCACACCGGTGTCCGCCTGCAACTCGGCGAGCAGGTCGAGGACTTGGGCCTGTACGGACACGTCGAGCGCGGAGACCGGCTCGTCGCACACCACCAGGTCGGGGGAGAGGGCGAGAGCGCGGGCGATGGCCACGCGTTGACGCTGCCCGCCGGACAGTTCCGCCGGCCGGCGTTCCAGTGTGGTGGCGGGGAGTGCCACCCGGTCGAGCAGTTCGCGGGCCCGTTCGAGCTGGGAGGCGCGGTCGCCGATCTTGAAGGCGCGCAGCGGTTCGGTGATCACCTCGCCGATGGAGAAACGCGGGTCGAGGGACGCGTACGGGTTCTGGTAGACGAGCTGGGCGCGGCGGCGCAGCTCTCTGGCCCGGGCGCCTCGGGCGGTGGTGACCTCGGAGCCGTCGAACAGGATGCGTCCGGCGGTGGCGTCGGCGAGGCGGAGCACCAGGCGCGCGGTGGTGGACTTGCCCGACCCGGACTCGCCGACCAGCGCGAGGGTCCGGCCGCGGTGGAGGGTGAAGCTGACGTCGTCGACCGCTCGCAGGGCCCGGGGGCCGTCTCCGGCGCGGGGGAGTCGGAACTCCTTGACCAGGTTGCGGACTTCGACCAGCGGTGCCGTATCGGTCTTCGGTGCTGCGACCGGGGTGCGGGGCCGGGCGGTGGCCAAGCTCGGGGCGCTGGCCAGCAGTTGCCGGGTGTACTCGTGCTGCGGGTCGGCCAGGATGTCGCGGGTCGGGCCCGCCTCCACCACCCGGCCCTGTGACATGACCACCAGTCGCTGCGCGCGGTCGGCGGCGACTCCCAGGTCGTGGGTCACGAGCAGTACCGAGGTGCCCGACTCCTCGGTGAGCTGCTGGAGATGGTCGAGGATGACGCGCTGCACGGTGACGTCGAGCGCGCTGGTCGGCTCGTCGGCGATGATCAGCTTCGGTTTCGCGGCGATGGCGACGGCGATCAGGGCGCGTTGCCGCATGCCGCCGGACAGCTCGTGCGGATACTGCCGGGCCCGGACGGCCGCGTCGGGCAGCCCGGCCCGGTCCAGCACGGCGACCGCCTCGGCGGCGGCCGTACGACGGGTCGCCAGGGAGTGGATGCGCAGTACCTCGGCCACCTGGTCGCCGATGCGCTTGACCGGGTTGAGCGAGACCGTCGGATCCTGCGGGACCAGCCCGATCCGCGCACCCCGTACGAGGCGCAGCTCCGCCTCCGACAGGGTGGCGAGGTCGTGTCGGCCGAAGCGGATCGTGCCCGCGTCGATGGTGCCGTTGGCCGCCAGCAGACGGGTGACGGCATGCGCGGTGGTGCTCTTGCCGGAGCCGGACTCGCCGACCACGGCGGTGACTTGGCCCGGCCATACGTCGAGATCCACGCCGCGCACAGCTTGGACCGTGCCGCCGCGCGTGCGGTACGACACGGACAGGCCGCGTATTTCGAGCAGGGGTGTGGTCACGTCCTCACCGTTCTCACGTCCATGTGTCGTCATCGCCGGGACCATTCGCCGTCCAGCGCCCGGGCGATGCGGTTGGTGGCCAGTACGGTCGCGGCGATCGCCAGACCGGGCAGCGCGGTCAACCACCAGGCGTTGGCCAGGTAGTTGCGGCCGTCGGAGATCAACGTCCCCCATTCCGGGGCGGGCGGCGGCGCTCCGTAGCCGAGGAAGCTGAGCGCCGACACGGCCAGGATCGAGGCGCCGAAGTCCAGCGTGGCCAGGACGATCACCGGCCCCGCCGCGTTGGGCAGGACGTGCCGTCCCAGCACCGAGTACCAGCGGGCCCCGCTGGCGCGGGACGCCTCCACGAACACCGCCTGCCGTACCCGCAGGACCTCGGCGCGCGCCACCCGCGCGAAGGAGGCGACGCTGGCGATGCCGACCGCGATCGCCACCTTCACCGTCCCGTACCCGAGCGCGGTGACGAGGGCCAGCGACAGGAACAGCGCGGGGATCGAGAGGAGGACGTCGACGAAACGCATCAGCACGTCGTCCACCCAACGGCCCACGAACCCGGCGACCACCCCGAGCAGACCGCCGACCACGAACGCGACGAGGACCGCGATGATCGTGGCCTTGAGGGAGAGTTGGGCACCGTGGACCACGCGGGAGAACACATCGCGGCCCAGTTCGTCCGTGCCGAACCAGTGACTGCCGCTCGGACCGCGGAAGTTCTCGGACGGCACCCCCTTGAGCGGATCCTGGGAGGTGAACAGATCCGGCCAGAACGAGGCCAGCACCACCAGCACGACGACGGCCGCCGACAACACCAGACCGGGACGCCGCAGCAGGAACCGCAGCACCTGCCGTACGTCGGCACGGCCCCGGCCCGCTTTCTCCGGGGTTCCCGGCTCGACCGGGCGGGCCAGACCGAGGGCCGCCTCGGCCTGGTCGTCGACAAGGCTCTGACTCATACGAAGCTCGCCCTCCTGTCCGAGGCCACCACGATCCGCGGGTCCAGGAGCGGATAGACGAGGTCGACGAGGAGATTCGTCGCCACGAAGATCAGCGCCCCGAACACCACCACCCCCTGGACCAGCGGGATGTCCTGCGAAGTGACCGCCGCCGCGGTCACCCGGCCCAGACCGTCGCGGGAGAACACCGTCTCGACGACCACCGAACCGGCGATCAGCTGCCCGACCAGCAGGCCCACGACCGTCAGCGCGGGCAGCGACGCGTTGCGCAGCGCGTGCCGCAGATGCACCCGCCAGCGGCCGGCGCCCTTGGCGCGCGCGGTCTCCACATAGGCCTGGTCGAGAGCGGTGAGCAGGCTCTTGGCCAGCACCTGGGCGACCTGCGCGCCGGTGGGGATGGCCAGGGTCAGGGCCGGCAGCACCAGTCCTCGCAGCCCGTCGTTGCCGAAGGCCGGGAACCAGTGCAGCCGGAACGAGAACGTCTCGACGAGCAGCAGCCCCACCCAGAACGTCGGGACCGACACCCCGAGCGGGGGCAGCGACAGCAGCAGCTGCCGCAGCCACCGCTGCGAGGTGTACGTCGCCACCACCGCGAGCCCGCCGCCGAGCAGCACCGCCAACAGCAGTGCCGCACCGGTCAGTTGGAGGGTCTGCGGCAGGGCGTCGGTCAGGGTGGCGGTCACCGGGCGGCCCGTGGAGATCGAGTCGCCGAAGTCCCCGCGCACCGCCCGGCCCAGATAGTCGGCGTACTGCGCCAGCACCGGCTTGTCGAAGCCGTACTCGTGCCGCAGCGCGGCCAGCCGGGCCGGGTCGACCTCCCCCGAGTCCATCCCGGCACTGGCCATCGCGGTGACCGGGTCACCGGGCAGGAAGTCCAGCACCACGAACGACACCGTGTACGCCGCCCACAGCACCCCGACCGCCTGGGCCAGGCGTTTGATCACATAGCGGCGCACGCGCTACCCGATCCAGGTGTCGTGCAGCTGGATACGGCTGCCCGAGTCGAAGGCGAGGCCGTGCACCTTCTTGGAGACGCCCAGTTGGGTCTGGAGCTCCACCACCGGCACGTTGTACGCGTTCCGCACGATCAGCTTCTGCGCGTCGTCCACCAGTTGCCGGCGCTTCGCGGTGTCCGCGGTCGCGGCCTGTCCGGACAGTGCCGTGTCCAGCGAACTGGCGGGCAGACGGTAGACGTTGGCCAGCTCGCTGGAGAAGGAGCTGCGCAGGATGTCGGGGTCGGCGCGGGTCACGTTGCCCCACACCAGGTCGAAGTCACCGCCCTGGAGCGTGGTGGCGAACTGGCTGACCTGTCCCTGCTTGAGCGCCACGTCGATCCCTACGGCCTTCAGCTGCTGCTGGATCAGCTCCAGCGCGGGCTGGTTGGTGGCCGCGTTGGGGAACCAGCTGATGGCCAGGCTCAGCCTCTTGCCGTCCTTGGTGCGGATGCCGTCGCCGCCTGCCTTCCAACCGGCCTCGTCCAGGAGCGACTTGGCCTTGGCCGCGTCGAAGGCGAGGTCAGCGGAGAGGTCGGTGTAGTCGGGCGTGGTGTGCGCCAGGACGCTGGTCGCCGGCTTGGTGCCGGTCGGGAACACGGTGTCGGCGATCTGCTTGCGGTCGACGGCGGTGAGGATCGCCTGACGCACCTTCACGTCCTTGAGGACGGGCCGCGAGTTGTTGACACCCAGCCCGAACACCACGCCGGGGTTGGCCCGCCGCAGCAGGGTGACCTGACCGCCCTTGAGCGCCGCCTCGTTGGCCTTGCCGACGCTGCTGATCGCGTCCACCTGCCCGGACTGGAGGCTTCCGGCGCGCACCCCCGGCTCGGGCACCACCTTGAACACCAGCTTGTCCAGGTAGGCCTCGCCCTTCTTGGACCACAGCGAGGAGCCCCAGTCGTACCCGGTGCGCCTGTCCAGGGTGATCGACTGGTTCTGCACGTACTGCTTCAGCACGAACGGCCCGGACCCGACCACACCGTCGCTGCACTTCTGCTGCGGGGTCTTCTTCACGCTCGCCGACGACTCGATGCCCAGCGTGTGGGTCGAAGTCGCCTGGAGGAACTGCGCGTTGGGCTCCTTGAAGGTCACCTTGACGGTGAGCGGGTCCACCGCGGTGGTGCTCTTGACGCTGCTCAGATAGCCCTGGGCGAGGGTGCCCAACGCGCCGAGCTTGGGCACCGCGTCGAAGTTGTCCTTGACCACCTGAGCGGTCAGCTCGGAGCCGTCGCTGAAGGTGACACCCGAGCGCAGATGGAACGTGAACTCCGTCGCGTCGGCGTTGATGTCCCAGCTCTTGGCCAGCCACGGCACGATCTTGCCGGTCTCGGGATCCTGGTCGGTCAGGGAGTCCACGGTCTGGCGCACCGAGTAGATGCTCTCGTTGCTGCCGACCTGCTGCGGGTCCACGCAGCCGGCGTCGGAACCCACCGCGAAGGTCAGAGTGCCGCCGGACCGGGGCTCGCCGCTTCCGCCGCCGGAGCCGTCGGTGCCGGAGCCGCAGGCGGCCAGCAGAACACTGGTGGTAAGGAGGGCGGTCAGCGGCGCCCATCGGGAGGTTCTGACATCCGGAAGTGCTGTCACGGCGGGGTTTCTCCTACTCGTGTCACCAGGCAAGGGGGTGCCGTACCGGGCACGGCCGTGCATGGGTGTGCGGCCCCGGCCGGCGTGACGCCGGTGGCGGGGGAGCGCTGTGCAGACGGGGACAGGCGGGCGACACCGAGCGAGCCGGTGGCCAGGGAACGTCACGGGGAAGGCGGGCCGGCGACGGAGGTCAGCCGGCCGCGGTCGGGCTCGTCAGGCCTGACAGAGGCAGCTGGTCGAGCGCTTCAGATCGATGTGGCGTCGACGCGCGAGGCGGGAGAACACCGTGGCGACGGCGAAGGAGGCGCTGAGTTCACCACCGTGCCGCATACCGGTCCTCCCCGTCTCCGGCCCCGGTCACGGGGCCACGCGCTTGCGGGAATCCTCGGTGATCCCGCCGGGCTTTCACCTGGAGCACCCCACCGCGCGGGAGGGTTGCCGGTCAGCGAGCCAGGGCTTGACGCTGACACTCAATGCCGATCGTGATCGTACGGAGCGGTCTTGTCGTACGTCAATGCCGCAATCAGCTCAGCGGTGCGAGCGTGAAGTGCCGTACCTGAAGCGGTGCGACGAGGTACTCGTCCTCCCCCGGCAGCACCACGGGCTGGTCACGCCAGTGCTCGCCGGCGTACTCGACCAGGTCCTGCTCGCCGCGCCAGCGACTGACGTACAGCAGCGAATGGGGTGGCGCGACGAGGACTTCGTGGTCCACCAGCCCGGGGTAGCGGCCGGGAAACTCGCGTACCGCGGAGACGATCATGTCGTGGAACGCGTCGAAACGTTCAGGACGGACGCGCGCCTCACTCACCCTGATAATCACGGTCGCCAGGGTGTCACAGAAGCGCCCGCACCTGACGGTGTCCGGCTTCTCCACGAGTCCAGACGTGCGTCAGACGGCGCGGGTTCTCGCGGTTCCAGGTGTCGTGGTCCAGAACGGCGACGGTGTCCGACAGCCGCCACCGCGAGGAACCCCAAGAGGCTTCGGGCACGTTCACCAGGCCGTCGAGAAGCGCGACGGCCGGGGCCGTGAGCGCGCCTATGGGCCATGGCTGCCATGTCGCGACGGTGTCGGTGAGGGCGTGCGACTCGATCAGATGCAGGAGGGACGGTGCGATGGCGAGGTAGGGGCTGGAGCCGTCGACGTCGGTGCCCACACTGCCGTCGGTGTGGATCAGGTCCCGGCACGGCTTCGACACCCGCTCGCCGGTCCATTCGAAGTACCAGCCGCCCTGTCCGGGGTCCTGCCACGCGCGCGTCGTCATGCCGCGGTGGTCGTACACCCACTCCCGGACGGACTCGTACCGCTCCCCGTCCACGACCCGGCTACGGCGTACCTCGTACCGCAGGCCCGCGAACTTCTGCTCGAATCCCTCGCATCGGATGAGGAGATCCATCGGGGCGGGTACGAGTCGCCCCGCGTGATCGTGCACTTGCCAGAACTCCATCGGCGACCCGAACCGGACGGGGTCCTCACGTCGGCCTGCCCGACGCAGGAATCCCTGTGCGCGGGGCGAGAGTTCGGACGGGTCTTCCAGGATGTGCATCCTCGACTTCATCTCCGAAGCTTCATTTCCGAAACCTCATTTCCGAGGAAGGGACGGCTGTCGGGTGAGGAGGAGGTCAGTTGAAGGCATCGGTCATGCAGTCCCTGTGGCAGTCCGCGGCCTCGAAGCGCCGGCGTAGGGCCGCAGCCGCCTCTTCGTGGTCCACCGAGACGTATCCGTAGTGCAGAGACGCCACCCGGTGCACGTCCCCGACGGTGACGATGGCCGGTTCGCCCGGGGTGGCCCGGCGGCGGGCTTCGGCGATCGCCATGTCCGCGGAGCGCAGCAGGTTCCTGGAGCGGTCCCGGGTCGCCGCCGAGTGGGCCCGCTTCGCCGAGAGAGGGCGCAGCACCCGGCCCCGCCAGAGGGAGCCGGCGGCGACGAGAACGAGACCGAGTGCTACGAAGAGGACTCCGCCGGGGTGGTAAGGCATGTGGTCAGTCTTCCCCACATCACGCGCGGTCGGTCGGGCGCCGGGTCTTTCGGACGCGTCAGGAGATGGCCCGGAGCGCGCTGTGGTGTCCGCGTCGGTGGCGGAGTCGCTCGACGGCCGCGGCTGTCTCGTCGTCCGCGGGGAGAAGCACGGTCAACTGCTGGTCGTCCGCGGGGAGTTCGAGTGTCTCCCGAAGCAGTCGAAGCTCGCGTCCGACCGGGTGGTTGAGCCGCAGGACTCCGCGTGGCGGGACGACGTGCCGGTTCAGGCGGCGGGTCAGGTCGGGGCCGGCCAGCGGCGCGAGGTGCGCGGTGAACCACTCGGAGCTCTCCATGGTGGGGGCGAGCCACAGGTCGAAGGCCTGCTCGTCGGCGATGGCGTCCCAGTCGGCGAAGAACGTGCGGGCGCGGGGATCGGTGAAGACATAGCGGGTGAGGTTCGGGGCTTCGGTGTCGAGCAGTCCGCTGCCGTCCGTCACCGACGCGTACGCGGCGGTGTGGGCGAGGAGGTCGCCGAGCCGGTTGGTCACCACGGCGATGCCCGGTTCGAGGAGGCCGAGCGTCTGCCGGACGGCGTCGCGCACCTGCCGGGGCGGGGGTGCCGGCCGGGTGTGAGCGGTGCACTCCCCGCCGGTGATCTTCGTGAGATAGCGCAGGTGGGAGCGCTCGGAAGGGGAGAGGCTGAGGGCGTCGGCGAGCGCGTTCACCACCGCCACCGAGGGATTGCGGTCACGGCCCTGCTCGATGCGGGTCAGGTATTCGACGCTGATGCCGGCCCGCGCCGCGAGATCCGTGCGGCGCAGCCCCGGTGAGCGGCGCCGGCCCCGATCCGGCAGCCCGAGCGTCTCCGGCTGGATGCTGTCCCGCTTGCTCCGGATGAAGTCCCCCAACGGCGTACCCATGCCTTGAGGATAGGGCGATCCGGACGGGGCGCGGCCGGCGGAGGGTGGCCCTGTGGGGGCCAGCCTGGGCTCGGTCTGGCTGTACCTGAGGGGCGCCCCGATGGTGGTGGGCATGGACAACAACACGCACAAGCTGGTGGTCGTCGTCGCGAGCGTCCGGGAGGGGCGTTTCGGCCCGGTGGTGGCCTCCTGGTTCGCCGAACAGGCCGACCTGCACGGCGGTTTCGACGTCGATGTCGTCGACCTGGCCGATGTCGAGATCCCGCTGTCCCTGCCCGCGGCGTCACCGAAGTACGCCGGCGACGACTACCCTCGCCCGGCCGGGATGCGGCCGCTGACCACCGCGCTGGAGAGCGCGGACGCGTTCGTCGTCGTCACCCCCGAGTACAACCACAGCTACCCCGCCTCCCTGAAAGCGGCCATCGACTGGCACTTCACCCAGTGGACGGCCAAGCCCGTCGGCTTCGTCAGCTACGGAGGTGCGGCGGGCGGCCGTCACGCGATCCTCCACCTGGAGAACGTGCTGACCGAACTGCACGCGGTGACGATCCGCGACGGGCTCGCCTTCCCCAACTACTTCACGGCATGGCAGGACGGCCGCCCGCTGGACCCCGAGACCCCCGGGTACGCCAAGACACTGCTCGACCAACTGGCCTGGTGGGCGGGCGCGCTCAAGTCGGCACGCGAGACGACCCCCTACCCGGCCTGAACCGGGCAGCGCCCGCCGCCCGGAACACCTCGCCCGGACCCCTGCTATGGTGCGCCGATGTCAGCGATCAAGAAGATCCAAGTCACCTTCGACTGCGCGGAACCCGAGCGTGTCGCTCGCTTCTGGTGCGAGGTGTTGGGGTACGTCGTACCGACGCCGCCGGAGGGATTTGCCACGTGGGACGAGTTCGATCGCTCGCTGCCGCCTGAGCGGCAGGGCGCGTCGTTCGCCTGCGGTGATCCCTCGGGTGTGGGCCCGCGGCTGTACTTCCAGCGTGTGCCCGAAGGCAAGGTCGTCAAGAACCGGGTGCATCTCGACGTGCGGGTCGGCACCGGACTCGTGGGTGAGGAGCGCCTCGCCACTCTCGAAGCCGAGTGCGCCCGGCTGGTCGCGCTCGGCGCGACGTGCGTGCAAGTGCTGCGTGCCGATGGCGTCAACGAGTCGTGCATCGTGATGCAGGACGTCGAGGGCAACGAGTTCTGTCTGGACTGAACCTTTCAGCGCGCGGTGTCGCCGCGGTCCGACACGGCGTCGGTGCAACAGTCATGCGGCTGTGGCCCGGCGCCGTATTCGAGCCGTCGTGCGGTTTCCACGAGGGGCGCCAGCGGATCCTTCTTGAAGGGGTGCCAGTTTTGCCACGCATGGCGCAGGCGCGCCCAGGACGCCAGAACGCTCATGGGCCTGAGGTGTTGACCCCAAGCGGGAGAACACCCGTTCCAGAAGTGAACATGACGAAGGTAATCGCCACGGTTCGCCACCCCTTCCGCTCAGTAGAAATATCTACCAGCATGAATATGCCGGGTCCGGCCGTCCCGGATGTGGGGGAGCACGTCCCGCTTGCGCGGGCAAACGGATCCCGGAGGAGAGCATGCGAACCGTCCCTCGGCAGGCCATCGAATGGCTGTCGGCAGCAGCGACCGACCCGCGGGAGTGCAAAAGACAGTGGCACAGTGAAGGCGGGACCGCGGTGCTGGGCTGCGGCCGGTTCTGGGATGTGCTGAGCGTGCCGGAGGAGTTGGCCGTGCCGGCTCTGGAGGCTCTGCTGGGCATCCCGCAGCCGCCCGGGCCGGCCTTGGTGGACACCGCGGCCCGCCGGGTGGCCTTCTTCCTGCCGCCGGACCCGGAGGGCCGCTGGATCGGCTCGGGCATCCGCTACGCGGGCAAGGGTTCGTGGGTCGCGGTGCCCGCCCCGCACCGAGCGGCCGGGCGGCTGCGCTGGCTGGTGCCGCCCGACGGCAGCGGGGCGCTGTTCGTGCCCGCCGCGGTGGAACTGGCTCTGCAACTGGCACTTGGACGGCTGGCCGCCCAGGAGCGGACCAAGCGGCGCTGTCCCGCCTGCGGTGCGCCGGCCCCCGGACCACCCACCCGGGGCGGCGGCCGGACCGTGTGACACCGGCTCGTCGCCGCCGGGGACCCGGCGCGGCGATCCGCACACCATCGTGCGCCGCCGTCAGCGAGTGGGCGCCAGGTCGGCACCGGACGCTCCGGTCAGGATCCCGGCACGCTCCCAGTGGCCCGGATCGGGCGGCGTGGTGAGCTGTCCCGTGACCGCGGGGCTCAGGGCCATCAGCAGCATCCACTGCGGATCTCGCGTACCCGGCAGTGTCCGGCCGCTGGCCCGCCACTCTCTGAGGAGCGCGGCGTAGATGGGTGGGTCCGTGTGCGGGGGCGTGGCGCGATCGGCGTGCGGGGCGTGCCGCGCGTGGTCGTCGAGGACGAGGCGTCCGGTGGTGGCGGTGCAATTCATGTCCGTGCAACGTGCCCGCGTACGCGGGTGGTACGGGCTGGGCCCGGGGTGGCCCGATCGGATGAGGTCGTGTCCGTCGTTCGGGGCCATGTGGTAGTCGCACCAGATCACTGGCGCGGGTGTGAGGGTCGGACTGTGCCCCGTTCACGGTGACTTCGTCACGGTGGCGCCGAACTCGCCGTGAACGGGGAGGGGATCAGCTGTCGGTCAGCGGGGTTGGGCCAGTTGGGCGGCGAGGAGGTGGGAGTCCAGCAGAGTGGGGTCGGCGGTGCGGGCGGCTCTGCTGTAGCCGGTCAGCATGCGTTTGGTCAGCACGAGGGCCTGGGGGGAGCGCCGGGCCAGGGGTCTGGTCCAGGTGGTGATGGTGTCGTCCAACTCGTCGAGCGGGGCGACCTTGTGCAGGAGGCCGAGGCGGTGGGCGGTGGGGGCGTCGAAGTCGTCGCAGGTGAGCATGAGTTCACGGATCCGGGCGGCGCCGGCTTCCGCGATCAGCCGGCCCATGGCGCCGCCCCAGGCGGGTGCGAGTCCGAGGCCGACCTCCGGCATCCGGAAGCGGCTCGTGTCGGCGCCCGCGCGGAGGTCGCAGTAGGCGGCGAGCGCGAGGCCGGCGCCGATGACCTTGCCGTGGAGCCGGGCGATGGTGATGGCGTGGGTGTCTTCCAGTGCCTGGCACACGCGGTGGGCCTTGTCCGCGATACGTCGCAGGGTGGCCCCGGTGGGGTCGGCGGCCAGGGCGTCCTGGTACTCCCGGCGGTCGGCTCCCAGGCAGAAGTCGTCGCCCAGGGAGGAGAGCACCAGGATACGGATGTCGGGCTGGTCGTGGAGGTTGTCGAGGACGGCGATGAGCGCGTCCAGGACCGCGGTGCTCAGGACGTCGTCCTGTGCGGAGGGGTTGAGCCGGACATGGAGGAGGGGTCCGGTTCGAGTGAGGGCGAGGGGAGCGGGTACGGGGGAGGGGCCGGGGGTGTGCGCGGGTTCCCGGTCGGAGGCGGGGGAGGACACGGGAGCGGGGACTATTGGCGCGTTCATGCCAGTGTTACATCCAGGTTCAGCAGGCGCCTGAACGCCACCCGGGGGGCCGACGCGGGACGGCGGGCCAGGGTGAGTCTCGGCAGACGGGTGATCATTTGGCGGAGCAGGGTCTGCGCTTCCAGCCGGGCCAGCGGTGCTCCGAGGCAGTAGTGGATGCCCCAACTGAAGGCCAGGTGGCTCGGGTTGCGGTGCGGGTCGAACGAGTCCGGATCGGTGAACCGGGCGGGGTCGCGGTGGGCGGCGCCCACGAGGAGATGGACCATCTCGCCGGCACCGACCTCGATGTCGTCCAGGATCGTGTCCTGGGCGGCGACGCGGCTGATGACGTGGGTGGGAGGGTCGTAGCGCAAGGACTCCTCCACGAACGAGGGGACCAGGTCCGGCTGCCGGGCGAGCAGACTCCAGCGGTCGGGGTCCTCGACGAGCAGGAGGGTCATCGTGGAGAGCAGGGTCGCGGTGGTCTCCAGGGCCGCCAGCAGGACGAACAGGGCGAGGAAGTAGACCGCCTCGTCGGCCTTGTCCTGATCCGGTTCCAGCTCGTCCCAGGTGCGTATCCACTGGGAGACGGGGTCGTCGCCCGGACGTTTTCGGCGTTCGCGGACCAGGCCGAGGAAGTAGGCGCGCAGTTCGGCCATGGCGGCGTCGGAACGGGCCAGTTGGCTGGCGTTGGGGAGGAGTTCCTGGGTGAAGACCTGGTCGTGGGTCAGCTCACGCAGGCGGGGCCAGTCGGCGCTCGGCAGTCCGAGCCAGTCGCCGATGGTGGCGACGGGAAGCTCCTCGCTCACCAGCGCCGAGAAGTCGGCCTCTCCCTCGTGCAGACGCTCCGCGAGAGTGTCGAGGAGCCGGTCGACCACGTCACGCACCCGACGGCCGATCTGGTCGATGGTGCCGCGGTCGAAGGTGCCCGCCGACCGGCGTACCCGGGTGTGCTCCGGGGGGTTGAGGGCGGGCAGGGTACGGCTGATCTCCCGGGAGGAGGGGGCGCTCCAGCGGGTGCGCGCGCCTTGCTGCTCCCGCCACTTGGTGTCCGGTTCGAGCCAGGTGCCGCTGCGCAGCACCTGCTCGCAGGTGGCGTAGCTGCTGATGAGTAATCCGCCCCAGGGCGCGGGGCTGACTTCGCCGCGCGCCCTGAGCTCCGCGTAGATGGGGAACGGGTCGGCCTGTCCTTCGGCCGTCCGAAGACGGGAGAACAGGGAGATGGTCGCCCGACGGTCCGAGGACGGAGTCGCGAGACTTCCCACGATGACGGCTCCTTTCTGCCAGCCGCCATCCGTACCCGTTTGATGCTTGAAGCATCCAATAACACAGTGTTCTCGTAGGGTTACTTACGTCACTCGCCATTCACCCAGGCCCGGAACCGGCTGAACAGACCGCCCTTGGGACGCGGTGCGGCGTGGGCCGCTCGGCCCGCCGAGGCCGACTGCGGAGCCGTGGCGGTGGAGTGCGCCGGCTGAGCGGAGGAGGGTGCCGCGGGCCGGGTGCGGGCCGCGGGCGCCACGGTGCGGGGGGTGTAGCGGATGGGCACGGTGACCAGCGAGCGGCTCCAGGGAGTCGCCACCCAGGCGAGTTCCTTGAAGGGGACGCGCATCTCGACATCGGGCAGCCGGTTGAGCAGGGACTCCACGGCGGTGGCCGCGATCATGAAGGCCGGGTCCTTGGCCGGGCAGGCGTGCGGGCCCGCGCCGAACGCGAGATGGGCCTTGGAGCTGAGCTGTTCGCGGTGCTCGGTCAGCTTGGGGTCGGTGTTGGCCGCCGCGAAGGAGATCAGGACCGGGTCGCCCGCCCGCAGGGTCCGGCCGCCCAACTCGACGTCCTGGGTGGGGTAGTGGCCCGCGTAGTTGGCGATCGGGGCGTAGTTCCACAGGGTCTTCACGACCGCGTCCTCGGCGGGCAGACCGCTCGGCCAGTCCTCGCTGAGGTACAGCGCGGCGCTCGTGCCGATCGAGGCCGACAGGGGCGCGGTGCCACCGGAGAGCAGGGTCACGAGCTGGTGCAGCACCTCCTCGTCGGTCAGCCGGGCGGAGTGCACCATCAGCCGGGTGGTGAGGTCCTCACCGGGTTCCCGGCGCTTGAGGGCGATCAGTTCGCCGAGCGCGCCGCCCAGGATCTCGTCGGCGCCCGGGGTGCCCTGGAAGATTCCGGTGATCCCGGCGATGACGCGGTCGCCGAGCTCCGGTGGGCAGCCGAACAGGTCGCCGAAGACCAGCAGGGGCAGCGGCTGGGCGTAGGCGGCCATCAACTCGGCTTGGCCGAGGGCCTCGGAGCTGAAACGGCTGATCAGGTAGTCGGCCGACTGCTGGGTCAGCCTGACGAGCCGGCCCTGGTCGACGGTGGCGAGGCTGTCCGTGACCGCCTGCCGCAGCCGGGCGTGCGCGGCGCCGTCGCTGAACAGGGCGTTGGGGCGGTAGCCCATCATGGGCAGGGCCGGACTGTCCGCCGGTACCCGGCCCTCGTTGAGGGCGTTCCAGCGGCGTGAGTCCCGGACGAACAACGTCGGGTTCTGAAGGATGTACAGGCTCGCGTCGTAGCTGGTCACCAGCTCGACCTCGACGTCCGGCGCGATGTCGACGGGGGTGCTGGGGCCCATCGAGCGCAGCTGGTCGTAGGTGCGCTCGGGGTCCGAGCCGAATTCGGGCCCGTACATCGCGACGTTGCCGTGTGCGGGGCAACCGGCCGGTATCCCGGTCGGCTCGAAGGGCTGTTGCATGATGGCTCCTAGCCGAGTGAGGACAAGAGGTGCTTCACGAGCGTGATGAGGGCCTGCATCGAGGAGTCCTGGTCACGGACGTCGCAGTCGATGACCGGTGTCTCCTCGGAGATGTTGAGTGCCTCGCACACTTCGGACAGCGGGAAGTGGTTCTTGCCGTCGAAGGTGTTGACCCCGATGACGTAGGGCAGCCCGAAGGCTTCGACCAGGTCCAGGATCGGAAAGGTCTCCTCCAGGCGCTCGGGGTCCACCAGGACCAGTGCGCCCAGCGCTCCTCGCGACAGGCCCTCCCACATCTGCTTGAACCGCTCCTGGCCGGGAGTTCCGAAGATGTAGAGGACCAGGTCCTCGCTGAGGGTCAGACGCCCGAAGTCCATCGCCACGGTCGTGGTCGTCTTGTCCGGGGTCTCGGAGAGGTCGTCGAGGCCCTCGCTGGCCTCGGTTATCTCCTCTTCGGTCTGTAGCGGCTCGATCTCGGAGACGCTTCCGATGTATGTGGTCTTCCCGACCGCGAAGTGGCCCACGACCAGGACTTTCACGGAGCGGGAGACGTCGGGATCCAGATACAAGGCGGTTACGCTCCGGTTCGAATTCGCATCAGGCCGTCGAGCACGGCGGTGAGCAGGACGGGGTCATGGCGTTCGGCGTGCGGCACCGGATTACGCACATGAATGAGGCCGTCCTCGGCCATCTGAGCCAGCAGGATGCGCACGATGCCCAGGGGCAGCCGTGTGTGGGCGGCGACCTCGGCGACGGAGAGGTAGCCGTCCGCGATGAGGTCCATGACCGTGCGGGATTCCGGAGCCAGGGTGCGGGTCGCGGCCGAGGCGCCCTCCTGGGCCGTGATCATCGTGGTGTGCTCGTACTCGCTGTCCCGGGGCAGTGCGCGTCCCCCCGCGACGATGAAAAGCGGGACTAAGGGGGCCGTCAGCTCGAGCTCACTGGACGGGTCGTCATGCATCGCTGGCCCTCTCTCCCTGCGCGACCGTCCGCGAGATGAGCGCGGGCATCGCGTCACTCAGATGTGCGGTGAAGTCCTCGATGTCGCAGTCGTGCTCGGCCGCCGCCGCCAGGAAGTCGCCGTCGCCGGCCGCGATCAGGAAGATCCAGCCGTGCTGGAACTCGATGACCGTCTGACTCCACTCGTCGTCGTGCGCCCCGCCCGCGAACGGCGCGGTGGCCCGGCTGTAGGCGTGGATGCCGGTCATGGCCGCCGAGATGGTGTCCGCGAGGTCCCTGCCGATCCCCGTGCTGGCCCCGCGCGGCAGCCCGTTCGCACCGAGCAGCAGGGCGTGCAGGGCGCCCGGCACCGAAGCGACGGCCTTGTCCAGTTCACCGAGAACGGTGACCGACCTGTCCACCTCGTCGCGCGGTGCTTCCGAGCTCTCCCCGGACTGCTCCGCGTCACCGGCGTTCACCCGCGGCGGGGCGGTGAGGTTGTTGCCCAGCCGGGCGACCAGCCGGTTCATACGGAAGCTGAGCTGCTCCATGTCCACGTCGGGCTCCGCGGCGGCGGCCAGATAGGCGCCCTGTCCGGCGCCGATCAGGAACACCCAGCCGTGCTGGAACTCGATCACGGTCTGGATCCACGCCCGGTCCTGCGAGGTGCCGGCGAAATGGGCCGTGGCCCGGCTGAGCGACTGCATCCCGGCCATGGCCGCCGAGATGGTGCGTACGTCCTGGCCGGTCAGGCCGTCCGTGGCCCCGCGCGGTATACCGTCCGCGGACAGCACCACGGCGTGCCGCGCCCGGGGGACGTTGTCCACGATGTCCTGGACCATCCACGACAGGTCTGTCGTACTCATGCGTTGTCAGACCCTCCGGGCGTCGGGGTGTCCAGAGAGGCCACGTCACGCGCGGTCTGCGTGCCGCGCTGGAGAGCGGCCAGGCTGCCGGCGCCGCGTCGGACGGCCCGCCTGGCCGGCGCCTCCCCGGCGCCGGAGTTGCCGGTGGGTGACACACGGGCTCCGCGCTTCGGCAGGCCGCCCGCGGTACGGGAGGTCTCCACCGACACGGGCCGGATGTTACTCACGGGAGCTTCCGTGGCCGGCGGCAGGGCTTCCTCCATGGTCCACAACTCCTCGGGCAGCAGGACGACGGCGCGTACGCCGCCGTATCGGGAGACGCCGGTGACGTCCACCTTGAAGCCGTGCTGGCGGGCGATCAGACCGATCACGGGGAAGCCGAACTTGGGCTGGGTGCCCAGCTGGGACAGCCGGGGGACGTCGTCACCGGACAGCAGCGCGCTCGCCCGCTGCCGGTCCTCGTCGCCCATGCCGACGCCGGCGTCGTCGATGACGATGCACAGGTTCTTCTGGGCCTGGCGGAAGGTGACCTCGATCGGCGCGTCCGCCTGGGAGAAGCTGGCGGCGTTGTCGAGCAGTTCGGCGACGGCCAGGGCGACGGGTGCGACGGCGGAGGCCTTCAGCGCGATGCCGCTCGGCTGCATGATCTCGACCCGCTGGAAGTTGCGGATCTGGCTCTGGGCGCTGCGGACGACGTCGTAGACGCTGGCGGGCTGGTTGCGGCGGCCCAGAGGCGCACCGCACATCACCGCGATGCCCTGCGCCTTGCGGGCCATCTGGGCGTTGGCGTGGGTGATGTCCATCAGATCGGCCAGGACCGCGTGGCCGCCGTACTCGCGCTGGACCCCGTCCAGCAGTGTCGTCTGCTCGGCCGCGAGGCTCTGGAGGAAGCGGGCGGCGCCCTTGAGGACCGCCTTGGTGTTCTCCTCGGCGGCCTGCTCCGCTTCCCGGATGACACCGTCCTGCTCGTTGCGGATCCTGGCCAACTCGATCTGGGTGCGGGCCAGTTCATCCTGGCTGAATGCCAGCCGGGCCTCCAGTGCGGCCTCGGACTCCCTCTTCCTCCTCGTCAGGCCTCTGCTTCGGAGCACGAGTGCCACGACGGCGGCTATGGCTATCACCGCTATCGCAACCAGGCACCAAAGAAGCACGTCTTGAGTCATGGAAACCTTTCCCGGTGCGTGGCATGCAGGCGTCAACAAATACAGCTCGCAAGGATCCGCAACCCGTCCAGGGGGACTGCACGGCGGATTGTGGCGAACTCACCGCGTTCAGGTTCAAGGCCTGAGCAAAAGTGGATCAAGGTCGCAGACGGCGGAATGCTATCACCGTCAACCGCACTCCCGGAGGCCACCCCTCCGGGTTGAATTGCGGTCAACGCACCTGCCGTGTATGGGCCGTTGACGATGCAACAGATCCCGGAGCCCGACGGTGCGGGGCGCCTGGGTGAACTCAGGTGTGCACAGTGGGCCGGTAGATGAGTTCTTGGATGTGGCCGTCGAGGATCCGGCTCTCGATCAGTTCGAGGTCGAAGTCGGCCGCGCCCTCGAAGACCGGGCTCGCCCCGGTCCGACCGGTGATCACGGGAAAGAGCGTCACCTGGACGCGGTCGACCAGCCCTGCGGCCATCAGCGCCCGGTTCATCGACAGGCTGCCGTGCGAGCGCAACGGCAGCTCGGACTCCTCCTTGAGCCGGGCGACGACGTCCACGGCATCACCGCTGACGAGGGTCGCGTCCGGCCAGCTCTGAGGTCCTTCGAGGGTCCTCGACACCACGGTGGTCGGCAGGCTCCTCATCCGGCTGTTCACCGGGTCGTTCACCTCCGGGCCCAGCATCTGCGAGAACAGCCGAAAGGTGTTCGCCCCGAGCACCAGCCGCTGCTCCTCGGTGTACAGGGCGAGTCGACGGTCGAGGAACTCGGCACCGTGCTTGCCCCAGTAACCGCCCCAGTCGCCTTCGCTGTTGTAGGACGCGTAGCCGTCGAGGCTGGCAAAGACGTCGAAGGTGTAGGTGGCGGTCATGGTGCTCTCCTCAAGTGCGGTTGATCGCGGTTTTGGGGATGGAGACCGGCAACCAGGGCGAGACTCATCGTTCCTCGGACGGAAACAACCACGAAACCCTTCCTCTATTTCCTCACCCCGGACGGTCTCCTGCGAATGGAGGGTGAGACCTTCGAACGAAGGGTCGTGTCGGATAGCCGGCTCGTGTGGCGGCGGGATTCAGCCGATCCAGGCGATCAGCACCTGCGGCCGCCGCGCAGTTCCCACCGGTCGCCCGGGAAGCGCTCTCGGAAGCCACGGTCGTGCGAGACCGCGACCACCGCTCCCGGGTACGACGCCAGCGCCGCCTCCAGGTCCTCGACCAGGTCCAGCGCGACGTGGTTGGTCGGCTCGTCGAGGACGAGGAGGTCGGCGGGCCGGGTCACCAGCCGGGCGATCTGAAGCCGACGTTGTTGTCCCGCGGACAGCGCAGCGACCGGCACGTCCAGATCCTCCTCACGGAACAGCCCCAGCGCCAGCAGCTGATCGGCGTACTCCTGCGGCAGCCCGGGCCGCCCGGCCGCGAAGGCGGCGAGCAGAGGGAGTGGCGTGGAGTGCGCGGGCAACTCCTGCGCCAGGTACCCGATCCGAGCCGGCCGGCGGGCCACGCCCGTGTCCGGCTCCAGGTCGCCCGCCAGGACACGCAGCAGCGTCGTCTTGCCCGCTCCGTTCTCGCCCGTGACCAGCAGCCGCTGTCCGGGCTCGATCGCAAGCAGTCCGTCCAGACGCAGCCGCGCGCCCACGCGTACGCCGTCGAGTTCGGCAAGGGGACCGCTCGGCGACGGGCCCTCGGTATGCGGCGCACCGCCCGCTGTCGGCGGCGCTGCCGTGAATCGCAGCGGCTCCGGCGGCGCTGCCACCGGGTTGCGTCGCAGATGGCCGAGCCGCTCCCGGACGGATCGCACCTGCCCGCCGAGCTTCGCCTGGTGCGAGCGGCGGTGCTTGCCGAAGCCCTGCCGCGGGTCCTTGCCGGTGGTGGCCAGCCGCTTCCCGGCGGCGTCGAGCAGTTCCTCGATACGGGCCACCTCCTCGACCCAGTCCGCGTGTTCCCGCTCCGCGCGGCGCCGGGCGGCGGCCTTCGCGGCGCGGTAGCCGGCCCAGCCGTCGCCGTACCGGCGCACCGCGTGCGCGTCCCGGTCGACCTCGAGGATCGTGGTGGCCACGCGTTCCAGGAAGCCGCGGTCGTGGGTGACCGCGACGACGGTGCCGCGGTGTGCGCGCAGATGCTCCTCCAGCCAGCGCACGGCCGCCGCGTCGAGATGGTTCGTCGGCTCGTCGAGGAGCAGCAGCTCGGGGGCCGCGGCCAGCACACAGGCCAGCGCGAGCCGTGACCGCTCGCCGCCGGAGAGTGTGTCGAGCACACGGTCGCGGGTGATCCCGGCGAGCCCGAGCCCGTACATCGCGGCATCCACGCGGGAGTCGGCCTCGTATCCGCCGCGTCGTTCGTATGCGATCAGCAGCTCGCCGTACGCGGCGAGCTCGTCCTTCGACGCATCGCCCAGGCGCACCTCCGCCGTGCGCAACCGGCGCTCCATGTCGCGCAGTTCGGCCAGGGCGAGGTCGACCGCGTCCCGCACCGTGCGGTCCGGGTCGAGGTCGAGGGTCTGGGCGAGGTGCCCGATGCCACCGGGGAAGGTGACGGTGATCTCCCCGGCGTCCGGCGCCTCGGCCGCGGCGAGCAGCCGCAGCAGGGTGGACTTCCCGGATCCGTTCTCGCCGATGACGGCGGCCTTCTCGCCCGGCCGGACGGTGAAGGAGACCTGGTCGAGGACGGTGCGGGTGCCGTAGGACTTGGTGACGTCCTTGACGGACAGCTGTGCCGTGACGGTGTGGGCGCGGTCGCGCATGTGGCTTTCCCTGATCGTACGAAGGGTCTACGGGCAGCAGAAACGGCGGCGGCGGCCGTGCCCGGACTCAGACGAAGAAAAGGAAAGCCATGCCCTCACCCTAACAAGACGAACCGTCTCGCCTCAACCCGCGGCGTACCGCGAGGCTTGTCGAGTCGTGGACGGACGATGCGGCGAGTGCCATGATCGCGCTGCCGTCGGGCGCGGGCCCGGCATGCAGGGGAGAAGCCGTGAAGCCGTACTTCGCCGCGCCGCAGGTTCGTGTGCCGTGAGCGCGTTTCGTATGCATCTCCGGGTGGTCAGCGAGTCCCTGCAACCGGAGGAGATCTCCAAGCGACTCGGAGCGGAGCCCGACGAGTCGACAGCGATCGGAAGCCGCAAGCACCCGCAGTCACCCCCGCGGTCCCATGCGACCTGGATCCGACACGTCGGGGCTGCGGAAGGCCGCGCGAGACCGGAGGATCTGGAGCCGGTGGTCGTCGGATGGGGGCCGGACCTTGCCGAGGCCCTCGGGCGGCTCGCGGACTCCGGAGAGGGTGACGTCTCCCTGGAGATCGTCCAGGAGATCACGGACCTCGACGACCCGCAGCAGAAGGGCATGGCCCTCGGGGCCGACCTGTTGGCCTGGATGGGGACGGCCAGGGCGACGCTGGACATCGATCAGTACGTATTTCACGAATGCGCCGACGAACCGGCATGACGACCTTCATCGCGTCGTCGTAAGTCTCCGCTGTTCAGGCGGTTGGGGCGGGTCGGTCGGGATTTGGGGTGGGCCTTCCCATCGGTCTCGTGGGGTTCACGGTTGTTGCTCTCTGGTGATCGTCCTTTCCGCCGTGTAGCGTCACTTCCAGCTGTCGTGGTTCGCAGTACCTGCCCGCGCTTAGGCGCGGGCGCTTTGCTGTGCAGTGCCGGACCAGGGCGATCACCTCCAGGACCGCGCGGTGCGGTTCTGACGTCTACTGAGAGGTACCAGCATGGCCAGCGGAACCGTCAAGTGGTTCAACGCGGAGAAGGGCTTCGGCTTCATCGCCCAGGACGGCGGCGGACCGGACGTCTTCGCCCACTACTCCAACATCAACGCCTCCGGCTTCCGTGAGCTCCAGGAAGGCCAGGCGGTGACCTTCGACATCACCCAGGGCCAGAAGGGCCCGCAGGCGGAGAACATCACCCCCGCCTGATGTGGGGGCCGGTCCTCGCGTACGAGAACCGGCATGACTCCTGCGTCGCCGCGGCGTTGTGTACGCCGCGGCGACGACGGACGGCCAACCGCCCGCGCCTGAGCGGGCACCGGCGCTGAGGATCCCGGGTCCCTACCCGATGGCCGCCTCGGCCGGACGAAGCACGATCTTTCCGTGCGTGTGCCCCCGTTCCAGCTCACGGAACGCGTCGCGCACCCCCTCCAGCGGGTAGCCGCGAGCGATCGGCACCTCCAGTTCCCCACGTGCCGCAAGGCGGGCCAGCTCGCCGACCACGACCGCGCACGCCGCCGCACCCTCACCGTAGGTCCGCGCCCCGACCCTGGCCGCGGCCTGCCAGTCGCGGATGGTGTTGATCCGCTCGGGCCGCACACCCAGCTCCACCGCCAGCTCGACGTAGCCGTCACCGAACGTGTCGATGAACGCGTCGACGCTCCCGCCGCCGGCCTCCCGGATCCGTTCGGCCACCCCCTCCCCGTACGCGACGGGGACGACACCGCGCTCCTTCAGCCAGGCATGGTTCCTCTCGCTCGCCAGCCCGATCACCGTGGCGCCGCGATGGCGCGCGAGCTGCACGGCGAGAGACCCGACGCCGCCGGCCGCACCGGACACCACGACCGTGTCCGTCGGCCCGGGATCCACCGCGAACACACAGGCGTACGCGGTCGTGCCGGACACGTACAGCGACCCGGCCACGTCCCAGGACAGTCCCGTTGGTCGCGAGACCACGTCCACGTCGTCGACCACGACGAACTCCGCGTGGCTCGCCCTGCCATGGGTGAAGCCCAGCACCTCGTCACCGACCGCGAAGCCGCGCACCTGCGGGCCGACCTCCGCCACGACACCGGCCAGATCACTGCCCTGCCCGGAGGGGAACGTGGCCGGCCAGCGTCCGTGCCGCGCGCCCTCGCGGATCATCACCTCGCCGGGCTGGATCCCGGCCGCGCGGACCTCGACCAGCACCTGTCCGGGGCCGGGCACGGGCCGCTCGACCTCCTCCACCCGCAGCACCTCGATCCCGCCGTACTCGTGGAACCGCACCGCTCTCATCGCGTGACCACCGCTTCCCCTCGCTCCGACAGGCCTGGGACGGCCACTCGCCGAACGCCGCTCGGCGACCGCACCCTCGCGGTCAACGGTTGGAGAACGGGATTGTCTTCCCGCGACTGCCGCCGCCACCGATAACGCCCGGACCCTGGGCGCCGGTTCAGTACCCGATGGCCTCCCGCAGGAGCAGCACGGTGCCGCGCCCCGGACGGGGCTCCGCGTTGAGGATGAGCAGGCGGTTCACGGCGCTGGGCATCCCGTACACCGCCTGGGCGCGGGCGTCCTCCAGCGGGAGGGCGTGCTCCTCGACGCGGCGCAGTGCCGTGCCCAGGTCGGGCACCACTTTCTGCGCGCCGACGATCCAGACCGCGTGGGCGGCGCCCCCCGCGTTGGCGGGGAGCTGGCTGCCGCTGCCCGAGGCGAGCACGAGCGAGCCGGTCTCGGTGACGGCGGCGACGCTGTTGACGACGTACTCCGGGGTGGCCACCAGCTTGCGGATCTCGTCGGCGCCGGTGGCACGGTCGATGGTCAGGACGCGGGGCCTGATGGCGTCGTACCGGTCGCCGGTGTTGATGTCCTCGTCGATGCCGGAGAGCCGGAGGGTCTCGCTGGCTCCGGTGAACACACTGGCGCCCTCGGGGACCAGGTCCTTGACACGGATGCGCGCGGCCGCGGCGTCGTCGAGGATCTCGGCGGCGAAGCCGTTGGCACGCAGCGCGGCGGCTGTCCGCTCCAGCCGTTCGGCCGACGCCGGCTCGGCGAAGGACGCGGCCGGAGCCGGGGGCGCCGTGGCGTCCGCCGAGGCCGCCCCGGAGGGCTGCGGCGCGCGGGGCGCCGTACCCGCCAGCGGGGAGGTGTCGAGGTACCTGACCTCGTACACCCGTTCCGCGAACTTCCAGCCTTCGTCGGTGCGCTGGTAACGGTCGTGGTAGACGGCGTAGTTCAGACCCTGGCGTCCGTCGAGAGCGCGCGCGAGTTCCTGGATGTAGGCGCGGCCGGTCGCGGTGTCGCCGTCGAGCAGGATCGTGCCGGGGTGCGTGGTCTGCACGAAGAAGTCCCACTGGCTCTGCAGCCGCTCGCCCCCGGCGAGGATCTCCTCGCGGCCGACCTGCTCGACGGGGATGTTCGGCATGCGCAGGGCACCGTCCGGTGTGAACAGGGACGCCAGACGGGCCCGGTCGCGCATCATCGCCGCGTCGGTGAACTCGCCGCGCAGCGCCTCGATCTCGACGCGGTCCGCGATGGCCTGGAAGTCGTTCATGGGAGTGGCCCCTCCGTGGTGTCGTCGTCCTCACCGGTACGACAACGCGGCCCCTCGGAATGTGAGGCGGCACGTCGATCTCACATTCCGAGGGGCTGTCCTGTCGTAAGGGGTAGAGGCACGACAGCGAGTGAGGGAGATGGCCGGACCATGACCACCAGAGCCGAGCCCGGCGACGAGCAGAGCGATCCGGGTCTCAGCGCGATCATGAGCGAGCGGCGTCGGCTGATCAACCTCGGCTATCGGCTCCTGGGATCCCTCGCCGACGCCGAGGACGTCGTACAGGAGACCTACGCCCGCTGGTACGCCATGTCCGAACGGGAGCAGCGGGCCGTCGAGTCGCCCGGCGCCTGGCTGATGACGGTCGCCAGCCGCATCTGTCTGAACCTGCTCGGCTCGGCGCGGGCCAGGCGGGAGACGTATGTGGGCGACTGGATCCCGGAACCGCTGCCCGAGCCCACGGAGTGGATCACCGGACGCTCAGGGGCCGACGGGACCGACCCGGCCGATCGGATCACCCTCGACGAGTCGGTGACGATGGCCTTCCTGGTCGTCCTCGACGCGATGACCCCGGCCGAGCGCGTCGCGTTCGTCCTGCACGACGTCTTCCGCTACCCCTTCGGCGACATCGCCGAGATCGTCGGCCGTACGCCGGCGGCGTGCCGCCAACTGGCCTCCTCCGCCCGCCGTCGCGTCCGCACCGCGCGGACCCCGGCGGGCCCGGGCGCCGAACAGGCCGACATCGTCAGGCAGTTCAGGTCGGCGTGGGAGGCGAAGGACATCGACGCCCTGATCGGCCTGCTCGACCCCGACGCCATCGCGACCGCCGACGGCGGCGGACTGGCCGTCACCCATCTGCACCCGATCGTCGGCGGTGAGCAGATCGCCCGTGCCTACGCCGAGATCGCCCGGCTCACCGGCGACCGCACGACGTTCCTGGAGCACACGGTCAACGGCCTGCCCGGCTTGGTGGCGCGACAGGACGGCAAGCTCGCGACGGTGTTCGCGTTCGAGATCGCCGGCGACCGGATCAGGCGCATCTGGGCGGTACGCAACCCCGAGAAGCTCCGTCCCTGGCGGATCAGCTGAGGGCGACGACCTCCGCAGGGCAGCCACAGCACGCCGTCATGCCGTCAGCGTGCTGCCTGTGGTGATCGATGTCAGTGCGTGCTGAGATGCTGCCGTCGCGCAGTTGTCGGGGAACTGGCCGCAAGGTGGGTCGACGGCACGGACGCGGACGGGTGGCGCGCGGTGGTCCGGCTGATCGCGCGGAGTCTCGTGGAAGGGGGCGGTCCGTAATGGACTCGGAGATAGTCGTCGCGGCGTGTGCCGTGGTCATCGCCGTGGCGTCGTTCGCTGTCTCGGTGTACGAGGTGCGCGCGACTCGGCAGCACAACCGGTACTCGGTGCGGCCCATTCTCCAGTTGCAGCGGGGGATGTCCGTGGGACAGAAGGCGGGGATCAGGCTGATCAACGCCGGTCTGGGCCCGGCGGTCGTCGTCGGCAGCACCCTGACGGTCGACGGCGAGGTCGTCGGCGAGTGGAACAAGGCCGGCGCGGACAGAGCCCGCGAGGGCCTCGTCGTACGGCCCTACGCGATGACGTTCGTCGAGACGCAGACCATCGCCACCGGCTATGAGGAGTTCCTGCTGAGCGTGGACCCCTATGATCCACAGGCTCATGCCGAGTTCCTGGACCTGATAACCCGGCGCCTGCACCTGGAGATCCGCTACGAGTCCCTCTACGGCGGGGAGAACTATCGCGTGACGTTGCGCCCGCGCACACAGGGCTGACGTACGGATCGCGTCCACCACAGGAGGGGAAGCGTTGACTACTGCTGTCGAAGCGGCCGAGGGATCTCTGCTCTGGTCCCATGAGGTTCTCGGGCTGCATGCCGTCGTGGATTCCGCCGGGACGGTCAGACTGGGCGCGCCGGGACAGGACTGGAACTCCCTGCTCCCGCTGGTCGAGGTCACCGCCACCGGTCACGGACGGAACTGGTCGGGGGAGCGTTTCGTCGAGACCGTGATCGGTGAGCGCCTGACCTACCGTGGCCACGAGACCGGTCAGGACGGCGACTGGCAGTGCACCACCATCCGGTTGGCGGATCCGGTGACCGGCCTCGCCGTCGACATCACCCTGCGGACATGCCCGGGCGCCGGATTCCTGCGCTCGCAGGTGCGCCTGGTCAACGAGGGGAGCGCCCCGCTGCGGCTGGAGAGCGTGTCGAGCCTGGCTCTCGGCGGCATGGCGGACGACAAGGGAACTCTGGACGGCTTGACCCTCCACTGGGCGGACAACGACTGGCTCGCCGAGTGCCGTTGGCGGCGGGCCGCGTTCCGCGACCACGTCGTCGCGCTCAACCGCTCCGCCCACGGCCACGAAGGGCGCGGCTGCTTCGAGCGCTACTCGCAGGGCAGCTGGTCCACGGGACGGCACCTGCCGGTCGCCGCGCTCACCGACCCGGCTGGTCGCGCCTGGCTCTGGCAGATCGAGTCCAGTGCGGGGTGGCGTTATGAGACCGGTGAACGCGAAGGCGCCGCCTACGTCGCCCTGTTCGGACCCGACGACGCCCACCACCAGTGGCACCAGGTCCTGGCGCCCGGCGAGGAGTTCACCACCGTCCCGGCCGTCCTCGCGGGCGTCGAGACCGGCGGCCTGGACGCCGCGTTCGGCCAACTCACCGACTACCGCCGCCGGATACGCCGCAGGCACCCGGACCACACCGCGCTCCCGGTGATCTACAACGACTACATGAACACCCTGATGGGCGACCCCACCACCGACAGACTCCTCCCGCTCATCGAGGCGGCGGGAGCAGCCGGCGCCGAGGTCTTCGTCATCGACGCCGGCTGGTACGACGACGACGCGCAGGGTTGGTGGGACGCCGTCGGTGCCTGGGAAGCCGCCGAGAGCCGCTTCCCGGGCGGCATCCGGCGGGTCCTGGACACCATCAGGGAGCACGGCATGACCCCCGGACTGTGGCTGGAGCCCGAGGTGATCGGCGTCCGCAGCCCGCTGGCCGCCACGCTGCCGCCCGAGGCGTTCTTCCGGCGGGGCGGCGTCCGGGTCACCGAGCACGGGCGGCATCACCTGGACCTGCGCCACCCCGCCGCCCGCGCCCACCTCGACCGGGTCGTGGACCGGATCGTGGGGGAGTGGGGTGTGGGGTATCTGAAGCTCGACTACAACGTCAACATCGGTCCCGGTACCGAGAACGGCGACGAGAGCGCGGGTGCGGGCCTCCTCGGGCATCACCGCGCCCACCTCGACTGGCTCGGCTCCCTCCTCGACCGCTACCCCGGCCTCGTCCTGGAGAACTGCTCCTCCGGCGGGCTGCGGATGGACTACGCGCAACTCGCGGTCGTCCAGGTGCAGTCCACCAGCGACCAGCAGGACCCCGTGCGCTACCCGCCCATCGCGGCGGCCGCCCCGACCGCCGTGACCCCTGAACAGGCCGCCGTGTGGGCCTACCCCCAACCCGACTTCAGCCTCGACCAGATCGCCTTCACCCTCACCGGCGCCCTGTCCTCCCGTATCCATCTGTCCGGGTTCCTCGACCGCATGAACCCGGAACAGTTCGCACTCGTCCGCACCGGCGTCTCCGCCTACAAGGCCCTGCGCTCGGAGATCCCCGACAGCCTTCCGTTCTGGCCTCTCGGACTGCCCTCATGGGAGGACACCTGGATCGCCTCCGGCCTGCGCGGCGACAGCGCCACCTGGCTGACGCTGTGGCGACGGCAGCCGGCCGACGAGCGGGAAGAAGGCCCGCGCGCACAGAACCGGAACGCAGCCGCCGACAGCACCCGCACCGTCCCGATCTCCCACCTGCACGGCGCCCACCTGACCCCCACGCTGCTCTACCCCTCCACCTCCGACGCCACCGCGACCTGGGACGCCGCCGCGGGCGAACTCACCGTCTCCCTGCCCCGGCCCGACACCGCTGTCCTCCTCCGCCTCGCCGCGGTGCCGCCAACCGCCGGGTAGGCGTGCACGGTTCGGCTGCCCCGCCCGCCGGAAAATGAGGTGCTCCGGCAAGGAGTCCGCCGTACGGTGGGTCTCGTTCAGGTGCGCAGGCTGCGGCTACTTCTCCTGTCAAGAGAGCGACGCGGGTTCGAATCCCGCCGCCGGCCTTTGGCCGGTGTCGTCCAGCGGCCCAGGACGCTTACGTCGCCGCCGCCGATTTCGATCTCTGAACACCGAAGGCCAGGAGCCGCCCGCCACGGGGGAACAGGCGGGCGGCTCCGCCATGTCGGTCGCTCGCGCACTGCGCCGACGGCTCCAGGTCCTACGGAGCTGCCGCTCTCGGTGCAAGCGCGCCGGAGGCCAGGTGGTCAACCTCGGCGTGCGCTGACCAGCCACGCGCGGGAGTCGAACCAGACGCCGTCGCCGGTGTCGTGCGCGTCGAGAGTCGCCCGAAGCCGGTCGAGTGCGCGCTCGGCGGACCGGGCATCCAGATCGGCGAGCCAGTCTTCCGCCATACGCAGCCGGAGCACGGCGGCAAGGGCGCGCTCGGTGTCCGGGCCGTAGTAGACGGGCTCACGTACGTCGACGACGTCGAGCGCGGTGAAGCCGGCCGAGGTCAGAAGATCGGTCACGACGTGCGGATCGGCCAGGGTGAACGGGTCGTCGGTCGCCAGGGCCGACGTCGAGGGCGGATGCCCGGGAGAGAGCGCCGCCCGGATCGCGACCTGCCAGTCCTGACGGTCCGCCGCCTGCCAGACCAACTGCACGAAGCGCGCATCCGGACGCAGCGCCCGTCCGATGTTGCCGAACGCGAGGACCGGGTCGGCGAAGAACATCGTGCCGAACCGGCTCACGGCCAGGCTGAAGTCCTCCGGCGGGAACGCGTGCGTCTGGGCGTCGGCCTGCACGAAATCGGCATTGCGAAGGCCTTCCGCCTCGGCCTGCTGACGGGCCCGCGCCAGCATCGCTCCCGAGACGTCGATGCCGAGCACGGCTCCCGGCGACGCGGCCCTGGCCGCGTCCCTGGTGGTCTGACCGGTGCCGCAGCCGATGTCGAGGACACGATCGCCGGGTCGGATGTCGAGGGCCTGCCGCAGCCGCTCGTGATACCGAGCCAGCTCCGCGTCGTAGTCGAACAACACGACCGTCTCCTCACGCCGCGGGGCCGTCACGGAGCACGCCCCGCACGGCGTCGAGCCGTACACCCGGATCGAACTCCGGCAGCCACCACGTCGCCCCGGCCGTCGCGTACGGCTCGGGATCGACACCGAGGGGGAGGCTCACGGCGATGTCGTACGAGTCCATCTCACCATGACGAAGTGCGGCGAGGGTGCCGACGACCTCGGCGAGCTGGTCCGGGTGTGCGAGATTGGCCGGGAAGAAGCCGTCGAGCCGGGCGGCCCGGCGGACCGGTTTGAGGTTGCCCGGGAACCCGGCGGCCCACACCGGTACGCCGGGCCGCTGGACCGGCCGCGGCAGGAACGCGATGTCCTGGACCGTGTAGTGCTCGCCGCGGTGCCGCACCGGCTCGCCGGACCAGGCGGCGGCCAGGATCGCCAGGGACTCGTCGAGCATCCTCCCGCGCTGTCGGTCGTCCAGTTGCTCCCCGGTCCTGGACAGTTCACCGGCGAACCGGTCGCTGCCGAGACCGACGCCGAGGGTGAGGCGGCCGTCGCTGAGCCGATCAAGCGTCGCGGTCTCCCGCGCGACCTTGGCCGGGCGGCGCCGGGCGAGCGCCGCCACCATCGGACCGAGCCGCAGCCGCTCGGTCGCGGTCGCGATCGCCGCCAGCGCGATCCAGGGGTCGGCGACCTGCCGGACCGGCGCCCGCCAGCACAGCTGATCCCACACGAAGCAGCCGTCCCACCCGGCCTCCTCCGCGTCGGCGGCGAGACGTGCGACCGCCCGCGGGTCGGCGAGGTCGTCGAAGAGCGGTAGCCAGAGTGCCGAGCGCAGCCGCTTCATGGACGGCCTCCCCGCGTGTGCCGGACCAGGGCCGACACGAAGTCGTCCCACAGCGCCCTCGGCAGATCGTGTCCGGCCCCCTCCAGGACCAGCAGCTCGGCGCCGGGAATCGCGTCGCGCAACGCCTCGCCGTGCGGCAGCGGCAGCAGCGAGTCGTGGTCGCCGTGCACCACGAGCGTCGGCGCCACGATGTCGCCGAAGCCTCCTCGCGTCGGCCCGTCGAACTCGATGGCGAAGTGGTTGACCAGAGTCGACGCGTAGTTCCTCGCGCGCGCCACGTCCCGTTCGGCCAGGGCCCGGATCGCGGCCTCGTCGAAGTACGGTGAGCCACCGGCGTACGCCCTCGCGCCTGCGACCACGTACGCGACGACCGCGGCGGTGTCGGAGGTGTCCGGCTCGGCCGGCATGGCGAGGTCGCTCGACGGCGACGGCAGGTCGTCGGCCCCGGTGGAGCTCGACACGAACGTCAGCGACGCGACCCGATCGGGATGGTCCACCCCGAGGATGAGTCCGGCCCCGCCGAACATCGACTGGCAGACCACATGGGCGCGTTCGAGGCCCAGGGCGTCCTGGATGCCGAGCACGTCCCGGGTGAGGTCGGTGAACGAGTACGTCGGCTGTCCCGGCGGGCAGCTGGTCGAGCGGCCGGTGTCCCGATGGTCGTAACGGACCACGAACCGGCCCCGGACGGCGATCCGCTCGCACAGTTCGGCGTCCCACCACAGCATGGAGGCGGCCGCTCCGGCGACCAGCACGATCGCCGGGTCCGCTCGGTCTCCGAAGGTCTCGACACACAACTCGGCGTCATCGACTTCGAGGAGCCGCTCGCCGTGAGACTGATGTGAGGTCATGTCGGAAACGCTAGGTTCCCGATGCCATCGGGAAAAGCGATGAGTTTCGATTGATTCGATCGCTCATGGCGATGAAACCACTACGCTGGAACGCGTGAGCGACGTCGAGCTGCGTCATCTCGCGGCGATGGCCGCCATCGTCGAGGAGGGCTCGTTCGGGCGGGCGGCCGCCCGTCTCGGGTACACCCAGTCGACGGTGAGCCAACAGGTGGCCGCGTTGGAGAGGGCCGTCGGCGGTCCGGTCTTCGACCGGCCGGGCGGACCCAAGCCGGTGCGGCTCACCCCGTTGGGCTCCGTGGTCCTGGGACAGGGGCGCGAACTGCTGGCGAAGGCGCAGGCACTGGCCGATGCCGTGGAGCGGTTCAAGGCGGGGGACGGGCGGATCGACATCGGCACGTTCCAGAGCGTGTCCAATGTGATCCTGCCGTCGGTCGTCCGACGGCTGCGGGACGAGCACCCCGGCTGCGACATCAGGTTGTCCGAGGAGGAGCCGGAGCAGCCGCAGATCGGCGACCTCGACCTGCTGTTCTACGACGGCCGCATCGACGGCGATGTCGAGCGACTCAAGCTGCTCGACGACCCCTACCTGCTGGTGGCGGGCGCCGGCACCTTCCCCGAAGGTCCGGTCCCGCTGGAGCGGCTCGACGGGGAACCGATGGTGGCCTGGCCGCTGACCTGCGACCAGCCCTTGATGGAGCAGGCAGTGGCCCGCAGCGGCGCCCGTCCGCGCATCGTGTTCCGCACCGCGGTCAACGACACCCTGCTGTCGATGGTGCGGGCCGGCCTGGGATCGGCGGTGCTGCCCTGGCTCGCCATCCGCGGTGCCGACATCGCGTCCGACCGCCGACTCCGCGTCCATGAGCTCCAGCCGTCCCTGCCGCCACGGGAGATCTACCTGCACCGGCGGGCCGGCTGCACCCACTCGCCGCTTGCCGCCCGGGCCGCCGAGATCGCCGTCGAGGTCGCGGCGGAACTCGCACCGCCGCCGGCCAGTACCTGATGCGGGTTCCCGTGAGCTCACGTGTTCACGTCCCGCTCGCTCTCGGCCCTTGCCGTCAGGGCAGGTCCGGGCATTCCTCGGCGAAGCCCTGTGAGACGGGCTGCCATGCGCCGTGCTCCGTACGCGCGCTCAGACGATCCGCTTCCTGCGCGGTCTCGATGAGCTGAGCGGTGGTCAAGGGGACCGCCGCCGTGAAGACCCGACCGAGGTGGTGGCAGTGCACCATCGGGCGGATTTCCTCCGAGTACGGCTCATCGGCGATGGCGAAGAGGTCGGGCAGGGTCCAGCCCAGCGGGCCTGCCACGGCAGAGAGTTGCTGGTGGCGGTGGGGACTCGGGTCCCAGCGCCACACCATCCCGTGCAGCGTGCTGAGGGACAGTCCCATGAACGGCAGTTCGCGGATGCCGAAGCCGCGATTGCGGATCAGCGCACCGAGCGTCGCGGCGAGCCTGGTCTCGGCGGGACGGCGGCCCGGCCACGTCGGCTGCACGAACGGTCCCGGCGCGGCGACACGGGGCAGCGAGCGGACGAAAGCCTCCAACGCGGCGAGCCGCGAGTGGTCGCAGTGACTGACGCGGTAGGCGAATTCCCGCATGACCCTGGGGTCGCGCTCCGGGGGAAGGAGTTCCGCCGGCACCGGGTGGCCCGCGACAACGAGAAGGTCGGCGGCCGGTATGCCGAGTTCGACGGCACGTTCGGTAAGTCGCCGCGGGGCGGTGTCGGTTCCACTCGCGGCGAGGCTGCTCAGGATCTCGGCCCGGTTCATGTGCGGAACCTAGCTGCCGCGACGGGCGGGCCGCGAACGATCACGACCCCTCACACGGCACGCCGCATACACGCCAGCTGATCTCACCCTTCTCGGCCTCCGTCCGCAGGTGGTAGGACGTCAGCAACGCCGCCAGGCCGTCCTCGACGGAAGCGGCCCGGTCCGGGTAGCGCACGATGGCCACCCCGGCTTGATCGGTCATGGCGCCGGCATCACACGGCAGAAGCGAGTCTCCGAGCCGTCTATTCTGCCGCCACGATGCGCTCCACCGCGGCCATCACCAGCTGTTCACGCTCCGCCTCCGTGAAGACGTCCGGCAGGGTGAGCTGTTCGACGATCAGCCAGTTCAGCGTCAGTATGAGCAGCTTGACGGCCGTGGCGTCGCCAGGCAGGCCGGAGGCCTCGTGATAGGCGACATTGGCGTCGACGTCGGCGCGGACCCGCTCGGTGAGGACCTTGCGCAGTTGGGGGCGGCGCGTGGCCTCCAGGCGGAGTTCCAGCAGAGCGAGGTAGCCGGTGCGGAAAGAGGCGATGCGGCCGACGAGCTCGCGCATCAGTTGGGCGTACGTCGCCCGGTCGCGGTCGGCCGCCTGGTGGCGGGCGATGGTGGCTTCGTCGGGCTGGAGCCGCTCGTAGACGCGGGCGCCGGCCTGGGTGAACAGGTCGTCGCGGCTGGCGAAGTAGTTGGAGGCCGTACCGGCGGGAACGGCGGCCTCGGCATCCACGGCCCGGAACGTCAGGCCGCGTGCGCCTTCTCGGGCCAGCACCTCGATCGCCGCGTCGACGAGGGCAGCGCGGCGCTGGTCGTTACGTCTCACCATTGACACCACTCCAGATGTAGTACTACCTTCAAACCACTATAAGCAGAGTACTGCGTGTGGGGGATCGCTGTGCGCAAGCTCGTGTACTACATCGGCGTCTCGCTCGACGGTCGCATCGCAGGCCCCGACGGCGAGTTCGACTTCTTTCCACAGGGCGACGAGCAGCAGGCCGGCGCCTACGCGGCCTGGATGAACGCGCTGTACCCGGACACCGTCCCGACCGCCTACCGCGCCGCCGCCGGCGTCGCCGACATGCCCAACCGGCGTTTCGACACGGTCGTGATGGGCCGCGACACCTACCGCCTCTCCCTCGACCACGGGATCACCAGCCCGTACGCGCACCTGCGCCAGTACGTCGTGTCCAGCACCCTCAAGCCGGACACCGACCCGGCCGTCACCGTCGTGCCGAGCGACCCGCTCGCCCTCGTCCGCGACCTGAAGGGCGAAGCGGGCACGGGCCTGGACATCTGGCTCTGCGGCGGCGGCCGGCTCGCGGGCAGCCTGTTGCCCGAGGTCGACGAGTTGCTGATCAAGACCTATCCGGTCGTGGCCGGTGCCGGAATCCCGGTCTTCGACGGCGCCTTCGCCCCCACGGTCTTCGATGTCGCCGAGCGCACCGCGTTCCCCAGCGGGGTCACTCTCACCCGCCTCGCCCGCCGCTAGTTCGTCGGCACGGGTCATGCCCCGGGCCGACGAGGGCACCGTCTTCTCGAGTCGTCGCCCGCGGAAAAGCCGTGTGCGTACGGGATCTCGTCCGTGTCACGATGGCGGCGGGAAGCGAGGTCTCGTGGACGAGTTGGGGCGATTCCGTCGGGCCGTGGTCGCGTGGGCGGCCGGCGGGGCAGGGGCGGACGACGCCGCCGCGGCGGCACGGGAGCTGGCCGGCGGTGTGCGGACGATCGTCCTCGTCGAGGGGAACAGCGATCAGGTCGCGCTGGAAGTGCTGGCCATGCGCCACGGCCGCGACCTGGAGGCGGAAGGCGTCGCGGTCGTACCGCTGGGAGGTGCGACGAACATCGGGCGCTTCCTGGACGTGTGCGGCCCCACGGGGCTGGGCCTGCCGCTGGCCGGTCTCTGCGACATCGGCGAGGAACGGCACTTCCGGCGGCATCTGGGACGGGTCGGGCTCGAGGCGGGTCTCTCGCAGGCCGGACTGGAGGCACTCGGGTTCCACGTGTGCGTCGCCGACCTGGAGGACGAGTTGATCCGTGCTCTCGGGGCCGAGGGCGTCTGTCAGGTGATCGAGGCCCAGGGTGAGACGCGCCCCTTCCTCACCTTCCAGGGCCAGCCGGCACAGCGGGAACGACCCGTGGAGCACCAGCTGCGCCGCTTCATGGGCACCCACAGCGGCCGCAAGGCCCTCTACGCGCAGGCCCTGGTCGCGCACCTGGACCTGGAACGGGTCCCCCGACCGCTGGACCGCCTCCTCGCACACGTCTGATCCGGCGAGCTCGACCCGCCCGGCTGTGCCGCTCGCGCCGTCAATCCCGCTCCAGCGCGGCCAGCCGCAGTTCGAGCTGGTCGACCCGGTGCCGTAGCAGGGCGACCTGCGCTTCCAGGCTGACCTCCCGCTCCGCCCTGCGCTGGATGCGCGGTGACGTGGCGGCGCGCTCGATGACCGCTTCCAGCTGGACCAGGCGCTGCGGCCCGTTCGGGCCGTCCACGAGCCGGGACTCGATCTCGCCGTTGCGATACCAGGCCCGCAGGGCCGAGCGGGAGACGCCGGTCTCGGCTTCCGCCTTGGCCAGCGTGACCCACGGTGTCTCGTCCAGTCGCTCGAACAGCTCCAGCTCGCTCTGCCAGCGCGCGAGCCGGTCGTCCCAGTTCGACGGTGTCTCCATCACACCCTCCCTTCGTCATGGTGACCCTATCAATAGCAGTGTATTGACAGGGTTGAGACACTGGAAGCATGACATTCGAACGGTTCTCGGTGAAAGCCCGCAAGGTCGTCGTCACTGCTCAGGAGGAGGCCAGGCTGCTCAAGCACGGCTACATCGGCACGGAGCACATCCTGTTGGGGCTGCTCGACGTGCCGGACAGCACAGCGGGGAAAGTCCTCGACCGGCTCGGGTACGACAAGGAGACCGCGCTGGCCGACATCGCCGCGGTGGCCAAGCCCGGCACACAGGAGCTGAGCGGCCACATCCCGTTCGCGCCGAGCGCGAAGAAGACGCTGGACCTCGCCCTGCGAGAGGCCCAGCAGCTGCGCCACACCTCCATCGGCACGGAACACATCCTGCTGGCCCTGGTCGCCGGGGAGGGCGAGAGCCTCGGCGCGAAGGTGCTCGCCCGGCGGATCGATCCGGTCAGCGAGGTCCGTACCGCGGTGTTGGCGTCCCTGGAGGGACCGCCGCAGGATGTCGCGCCCAGCCCGTGGCCGACCGGTACACCGGCCGCCGAGGACACCCTGTCCGTCGCCGGCGCGCTGGCCGGTGGCGCACCGGTGGGCAGCCATCACCTGCTTGAGGCGATGCTGCGGGCGGAGAACAGCATGGCGGCCAGGGTGCTGCGCGAACTCGGGGTCGACGCGGACACGGTCGCCGCGAAGATCGACGAACTCGACCCGGAGACCACCACCGACGCCAACCCGGAGGAGACCGCCGCGCGCCAGATGGAGATCCGTCTGGTCGACGGTGAGGTGCATCTGATCCTGCGGGACCCGGCCACCCTCACGCTCGCCAAGAAGGTCACCGAGCTCTCCGGCGGCCCCGTCCAGGGCGTGGGACCGGTCGCCGGCATGTTCGTCCCGCTCTGGCGGTCGACCAACCAGCTGCTGTCGCAGATCCAGCGCGTACTGGAGCCGGAACCCGACGGCGAGGGCGGATCCGCCGCGAGCAATGTGGCCAAGGCCGTGCGCACGGTGCTCGCGCCCCGGCTGCGCCGGCGAACCGACTGATCAGCGGGCGGGGATGCCTTGGCCGGAGCGGGTGATGAGGAGGCCGTGCGCCCGCCGGCTGCAACCAAGGCCGCAGCACATCGAGTTGGGGCCTGGTGACAAAGGCGCTGACCAGAGCTGCGTTGTTGTGAGCATGGGACGGTGGGGCCGGTTTCGCGGTCCTACCGTCCCAGCATGAACACGAGTCGCAGCAGAGGAAGATCCCTCGGGGCGCCGAGGAATGTCGCGCTGGCGGTGCTGCTGACCGTCGGGGCGTTCACCGGGGCCGTCCCGGACGCCCGGGGCGAGGGCGCGCGGACCGAGACGGCCGTGGCGTCGACGAGTCCCGTCGGCGGTGTGACCGAGACGCTGGTGCGGGTGAGGGCGCCGCTGCCGGCGTCCTTCGGGGCGCGGCCGGCGGCGTGCGACTGGCTGTCGTATCTGCGCTACCGGGCCGCCGACGGACCGGCGGAGTCGGCCGACGCCGACCGGATCCTCGTCGCCCAGCCGGGAATCCTGGAAGGCGCCGGAGCCTTCGACAGCGTCGCCCGCAACACCGTGGCCCGCGCCGCCGAGCAGGGGCGGCACATCGAGTTCTGGGCCCTGGACCGGCGCTCCAACTGTCTGGAGGACCGCACCGGTGTGGCCTCCGGCGACCAGCACACGGCCGTCGACTACTACTACCGGGGCAAGCAGGTCGAGGGGCGCACCTTCGACGGTTTCGTCGGCAACGGCGACCTGGGGTGGATGGCGAAGCTCGGCATCGAGCGGACCGTCCGCGACCAGTACGACCTGCTCACCGCCGAGCTGCCCGGCCAACGGCTGCGCAAGCAGAAGGTGTTGTGCGGCGGGCACTCGCTGGGCGGTGTGATCACCGGGTACTTCGCGACGGCCGACTTCGACGGCGACCGGGCCACCACGGCGGACGCCGGACACAACCAGTGCGCCGGCTACTTCGCCCTCGACACCACCGTCTCCACCTCGCTCGCCGACCTGAGCGGCAGCATCCCGGACGACACCAACCTGCCCGACGTGGGCCTCGGTCACGGCGTGGTCCAGGCCGGACTCGACAGCGGCGTGCTGTCCCGCACGCTGTCCGCGCCCGTGCTCCTCAACCCCGAGATGATGACCCTGCTGGCCATCGCCGGGCTGGGCGCGTTGCAGGATCCGGACGGCGAGGCCGACCTGCCGCGCTATCTGCCCGCCAACACCAACATCGACGTCACCAACCGCTTCCTGTTCTCCGAGGACACCGCCACCTTCCTCAGCGGATCCCCCGCGGTGAAGGACTTCCGGCTCACCAACGAGGCGATCCTCGGCGCGCTGATGGACGATCACTCCGTGCCGCTGGCGTTCCTCCAGAGCAGCGTGGGCTTCTTCGACGGCGGTCCCGTCGTCGACAAGAACTTCCCCGTCGCCAACGGGAGCGAGGAGCAACCGGCGCTGTTCGGCGGCGAGTACAAGGCCATCCCCGACCGGCCGGGCGGCCCGCTCTACACCTGGCGGAACTACGACCGCGTCGGCGACCCCGACGACCCCGGGTACCGGTCGGCCGACGGGACACCGTTCACCGACGCGGGCAAGGAGGTCACCGACATCCAGGAACTGGCCCGCAGCATGGCCGAGCAGCCCCTGGACTTCACCGAGCAGTACTTCCCGACCAAGCTGGTCACCGACCTCCAACTGTCCACGTCACCCCAGGTGAAGCGCCTCGTCGTCCACCCGGACGGGCTCACCGCCAACCCGACGCTCACCGTGCTCGCGGGCGACGGACTGCTGGCGGGCCGCGTCCCGGCGGACCTGGCCCCCGTGGTCGCCGATGGCTACCAGCACCTCGACGTACTGACCGCCGCGCCCACCCAGAACAACGGCCGTCCCGAACCCGTCTCCACGAGCCTGACGGAGTTCGCGCGGGACCCCGACCAGGGCGGTCCGGGGGGACCGTGGCCGCCGTTGCCGGGCGCTCAAGCGCCCGGCCGAGCCGGGCAGCGTCTCGCTGCGGGCCGAGTTGACCGACGTGACGGCAACACCCTGGTCCAGAGCGTCGAGCGGGCCTACCTCACGGTCCGGTAGGGCAAGGGCGGCACGGCGTGTCCGGGGACCGTCTCCCGGGCACGCCGTGCCGAGGCCGAGCGGGGTTCAGACCTTGGTCGCGGCGAAGGCGGCCGCCGCGTCGGCGTTCGCGGTGTAGCCGAGGTGGGCGCCCACGTCGCCCCCGCCGCTCTCGCAGACCGGGTCGCCGGCCGCGCAGAAGTCGATGGTGCGGCTCTGGTAGGTGCCGGTGACGCTCTTGCCGATGGCACGGATCGGGTTGCCGAACAGCAGCACCGCGGCGACCTTGGGTTCCAGCGCCGCGGGGATCGTGGCCACGATCGGGCTGCCGACCACCGCGCCGGCGCTGCTGATGCCGATGGAGTTGTCGACGACGTTCGCGCCCTGCGAATAGCCGACGAGAAGGAAACGCTGGTTCGGACAGGAAGCGGCCTGGCTCCTGACATGGTTCACCAGGTCCGTGTTGCCCTGTGCGGCCGACGTGAGGGAAAGGTCCGCGGGATAGTTCACCTTGTAGCTGGACAGCGATTTGCCGGTGATTTTCCTCTGCAGCGCGGAATACACCGGGTCGCCGACGATGAATCCCAGTGTGCCGGGCTCGAAAGTGCCGCGAGCCGCGACGACGTCGATGTCCGTGCAGGCCGCGGCTGTGGCCGCGGGCGCTGAGACGGTGGCCAGTCCGGCCCCGCCGGCCAGCGAGAGCGCGGCGAGGAACAAGCGGATACGCATGGGGATCCTTTGAGGGTGGGGCGCGAGGAGCGCCTGTGGAAAGGACGTCCCGAACGTATTCGCGTTGTCGTATCGGGTGTGATGGACGGGAATTCAGGAATTCCCCGTCTTTTTGTGCCGAGGTGAGCAAGGATTTCCCAGTGACGTGATCTCGTGAGTGACTCGGCCCGGGCGGTCCCGCGCGTCGCGATGAGTTCTGCGGCCCGCGCCAGTCTTACCGTGGACCCCTGCTTCCGAGGAGGACATGTGATGCGCAGCGTGACCTATTCGATGAACGTCTCACTCGACGGCTACATCGTCGGGCCGGACGGCAGCTTCGACTGGTCGGCGCCCGACCCGGACGTCTTTCGCTTCTGGATCGACGAGATCCGGGACGTCGGCGCCTATCTGATGGGGCGGCGGCTCTACGAGACGATGCTGTACTGGGAGACCGCCGCCCAGGACCCGTCGCTCGGCGAGGACGAGCTCACGTGGGTCGGGCTCTGGAATCCGCTGCCCAAGGTGGTGTTCTCCACCAGGCTGTCGGAGGTGCAGGGCAACGCCCGCCTGGCCTCCGGCGGCGTCGCGGAGGAGATCAAGCGGTTGCGCGCCGAGCCGGGGGAAGGCGAGATCGCGATCGGCGGCGCGACGCTCGCCGCCGAGGCGGCCGCGGCGGGGCTGATCGACGAGTACCGGGCGATGGTCTACCCGGTGCTGGTCGGCGGTGGCATCCCGTTCTTTCCCCGGGACGAGCGCCGGGTGGATCTCGAACTCGTCGAGACCCGCACCTTCAACGAGAAGTTCGTCTACCTCCGCCACCGCGTGGTGCGTCGGCCGACTGATCGCTGAGAGGGCGTCAGCCGGCTTCCCTAGGCGGTGAACGTGTCGTCGTCCCGCAGCGCCTCCGCGCGCAGGGCGAGGATCAGGTCCAGGCGGGCGCCCGGGTCGTGCAGGGCGTCGCCGAAGAGCTTCTCCAACTGGCGCAGGCGGTAACGGACCGTCTGCGGGTGGACGTGGAGGCGGGCGGCGACGTCGGGCACGTTGCTGCCGCTCAGCAGCCACGCCAGGAGCGTCTCGGCGAGCCGGCCGCGCGGCCCCTCCGCGACCGCGCCCAACGGGGCCAGGACCCGTGACTGGAGCTGGGCGAGCATCGGTTCGTCGCCGTGCAGCAGCAGCGTCGACAGATGGTCGGCGCAGCGCACCACACCCTGCCGGGGCAGGATGCCGCGCCCCATCAGGCCGAGCGCCCGGGTGGCCCAGTGCAGCGAACGGGCGGCCTCGTCGAGCGGGACCGTCGGACCGATCGCGGCGGGCCGGCCGCGCAGCGCCAGCGTGAACGCCCGGCCGCCGAAACGGCCGGAACCGTCCGGATCGGGCACCAGCATCCGCGGCGGCCGGGAGTCCATGTCGACCAGCGCCCCCGCGGCCGCCAACGGCCGGTCCGCCTCCCGCTGGTCCGGGGTCGCCGCGAGCGCCACCACCGCGACCTGTCGCGGCACCGACCACCGTGCGCCGTGCGCCAGATCCTGCACCGCCTCCGGCGCCACCGGCCCCTCGCCCAGCAACAGATCGAGCAGCCGCCGGCGCCGCCGCTCCAACTCGTCCGTACTGCGCAGCTGCGCCTCCGCGTATCCGGCGGCGGCCGCCTCGGCGACCTCGTGCACCGTCCGGAAGGCGAGTTCACCCAGCGCGGAGACCACCGCGGAGTCCAGCCCGAGTTCCTCCGCCGTACGGCCCATCAGCCGCCAGGCGTGCAGACCACCGACCCGTAAGGCGGACTGCAACGCGTCCAGAGCGCGCCCTTCCATGGCCTCGCCGCGCCCGAGTTCGTAGTACGTGGCGGTGATCGCGGCGTCCTGGCCGTGCGGATCGGCGATGTGGTCGACGAACAGGGTCAGCGCCTGGACGACCCCGGACCTCAGGTGCATGCCGTACGTCCCGTCGGCCGGGCGGGCGTACTCCGGGACCTGTCTGCGCACCTCCTCCTCCACCTCGTCGGCGACGGCGTCCAACTGGTCGCGCAGCAGCTTGGCCAATTCGGGGGGCACCGGCGCGGCGCGGGGGCCGTCCGGTACGCCGGGCGGCGGTGTGGGAGCAGCCACGGCGGACCCTCCTTTCACCCGGAAGCGGCTCACCCGCGGGCTGGTGCCCGTGGGGCGGGGGACAAGTCCCGGGTTGGACGGACGTCCCCTGCGCTCCGTTCCGTGCCCCGACGGCACCGGCCTCACGCCGACACCCCCAGGGAACCGGCGAGCATCGGCCACGACGCGCCGAACTCCCGCTTCCAGTAGGCCCAGCTGTGCCCTCCTCCCGCGTAGTAGTGAGTCGTCACCGGGACGCGCAGCAGCGCGAGCGCGTCGGTGAACGCGTGCGCCGACGGCCACAGCGCGCTCTCCAGAGCCTCCGGCAGCCAGTCCCCGGTGCCGCCCACCACTCCGCTGCCGCTGGACACGTACAGGGCGGTGCCGCGCAGCCCTGCGGCGCGCGCCCGCGGATTGAAGTCCCGCCAGGTGAGCAGATTCAGGACCGGGCTGCCCCACAGGGACCGCGGCGCCAGGTTCTCGCGGGCCACGATGGCGTCCATCAGGCTGGGCACGCCGGGCGCCGTGGTGTCGAGGATGCCGCTGTACGAGGCCGCCGCCGCGAATGTCCCCGGGTGCCGCGCCGCGTGCGCCATCGCCCCGTAGCCGCCGGTGGAGACCCCGGCGACGACCCGGACCGCCGACGCCCGGTAGTCCCGGGCGAGCAGCGCGGGGACCTCGGTGAGCTGGAACGTCTCGTAGTCCGGGCCGTCCCGCCAGGCGGTGGGGATGCCCGTGGGCCCCGCGTCCGGCATCGCCACGATCAGCTCCCGCCCCTCCGTGAACGCCACGATGTCCGTCTCCCGGGTCCACGACGTGTAGTCGTCGTGGGCGCCGTGCAGGAGGTACAGCACGGGGTACGTCCGGCCCGGCTGGGTGGCGAAGGAGGAGGGGAGGACCAGCCGTACCGGGGCGCTGCGGCCCAGGGCGGCGGAGGGGAGGGAGACGTCGAACGTACGGGGGCCGATCTGGGTGACGCCAGGAGCGGCTGTGGCCGCCTCGGTGGTGCCGGTGGCCGTGGCGCCGAAGAGGGCGGCCAGGCCGGTGGCGGTGGCCGCTCTGGTGACGGCGCGTCGGGACACTGCGGCGGTACCCCGGAACCTTGCGGTGGTGCGGTCGGGCATGGCGGCTCTCCTCGGATCGGGTTCAGCGGCGGTCCTTCGCGAGCTCCCGCCGCAGATGGGCGGCGATCTCATCGACGTGCGGCGGGTCGAGCAGCGACAGATGGTGTCCCGCGACCCGGACCACGGACAGGTCCGGGCACACCTCGTCCCAGCCGAGCGAAGCGTCGTCCCGTTCGTACGCCGGGTCGCGCACGGTGTGCGGGGCCGGTTCGGTGGCCCGGTAGAGGACCACCGGCCCGTCGTGGCGGCTCGGCCGGTGGGCCTCGCCGATCCGCAGGTCCAGATAGGAGGACCGCTGGTGATCGAGGGCGGCGCGCGGTACGTCGGCCGCCTCGCGCAGGGCCCGCAGCACGGTGTCGATGCGCTCGCCGTCGTCCTGCGTCGCGACCAACTCGTCGTACGGCAGCCGCAGTTGCACCCCGTACGTCTCTGCGACATGGCGGGCGAAGCCGGCGAAGTGGGCGCGGATCCGGTCGGCCGCCGTGGCCTCCGCCCGAGGCAAGGGCCGTACGGAGTCGATGAGCACCACCAGCCGCACGTCCCGCCCGGCCGCCGCGAGCTGCCGCGCCGCCTCCTGCGCGACGAACCCGCCGAACGACCAACCGCCCAGCAGGCACGGCCCGTCGGGGTGTACGGCGGTCACCGCCTCGGCGTACCGACGCGCCTTCTCGGCGAGAGTACGGACCTCTGCGAGCCGCTCCAGGCCGTACACCGGGCGTTCCCCGCCGAGGCGTTCGACGAGGTGCCGGTAGACGCCGGTGGTGCCGCCGGCGGCGTGGACGAGGAAGAGCGGGGGACGGGGGCCGGTGGGGTGGAGCGGGCGGAGCGTGGGGTGGGGGCCGGAGGTGAGCAGGGGTGGGAGCGGGGGGTGCTCGCCGGTCGACGTGGTCGGCGGCGTCTGGATGCCTTCGGTCGCCGTTGCCTGCTGGATGCGGGTCGCCGTGTCCCCGACCGTGGTGGCGCCCAGGAGGTCGCGCAGGGGCAGTTCGATGGCGAACTCGCGTTCAAGGGCGGAGCGGATGCGGACGGCCATCAGGGAGTCCAGGCCCAGTTCGGCGAATGCGGTGGCAGGGGTGATGCGGGTCGGGGGATGCCCGGTGACGGCGGCGATGTGGTGGCGGAGGCGGGCGGTGACCGAGGTGTCTTCCGAGGTGTGGTCTCCCTTTGGCGAGTGGCTCCCTGCTGACCACGCCCTCGGCAAGTCCGTAGCCGAGTCCTCCGCCCGCCCGTCCGTCCACCAGTGCCGCACGTGCCGCCAGCGCGGCATCGGCAGGTCGGTGATCCGGCCGGGCGGCAGGGGTAGGCGATACCCGGCGGTGTGGAGCGCGCCGAGTTGTGTCAGGAAGTCGGCGCAGGTGTCGGCGTCGCGGCGGAGGGTGCCGAGGGCAAGAGCGCCGGGCGCGGTATCGGCGATGGCTCGGGTGAGGACGGGGTGGGGGGAGAGTTCGACGAAGGAGGTGTGGCCGTCGGCGGCGGCCGCGGCGACGGCCCGGTCCAGGCGTACGGGCCGCCGTAGGTTCGCGACCCAGTGCGCGGCGTCGAAGAGACTGTCGCCTCGTGGGTCGTCCAACACGGTGGAGTAGACCGGGATCCGGGGCCGCCCGCCTCGGATGTCCGCCAGGGAGTCGGCCAACTCCGCCAGCAGCGGCTTCACTTGAGGGGAATGCCCCGCCCCGACCACCCGCATCGCACGCGCTGCCCGCCCTTCCCCCTCAAGCCGGCGCACGAGCCGGGCCACCGCGGCCTCCTCCCCGGTGACCACCTTCTGGTGAGGTGAGGAATGCACGGCGACGTGCACCCCGGGGAAGTCCCGTTCCAGCGCGTCGAGTTCGCCGTCGTCGAGGTCGACCACCGCCATCGCCCCACCACGCAGTCCGCTGAGCAGCCGGGCCCGTACGGCGACCACGCGCGCCGCGTCCGACACCTCCAGCGCGCCCGCGCACACCGCGGCGGCCACCTCGCCCAGGGAGTGGCCGATGACGGCGACCGGCTCGACGCCGTGCGCCCGCCACAGCTCGGCAAGGGCCAACTGGAGCCCGAAGAGCACGGGTTGGGCGACCTCCAGGCGGTCGAGGTCGCCACCGGAGGCAAGGTGGTCAAAGAGGGAGAACCCGCACTCGGGTGCCAGTTGCGCGTCCAGCTTCTCCACGGCCGCGGCGAAGGCGGGCTCCTCGTCCATCAGTCGCCGCCCCATGCCGGCCCACTGGCTGCCGTACCCGGAGAAGACCCATACCGGGCCGCGCCCGACGACATCCCGGTCGCCCGTCATGACCCGCGCGTGCGGCCGTCCCGTCGCCAACGCGCCCAAGGCGTCCGCCAGTTCGGCCCGGTCACCGGCCACGATCGCGGCCCGCACGGACCCGCGCCCCGCCCGCCCGGCGAGCGTACGGGCCACGTCGGCCGGGTGCGTGGCGCCTGCTTCGGGTGTGCCGAGCCAGTCCGCGAGCCGGCCGGCGGTGTCACGGACGCGGGCGGCGTCGGCGTCGGACAGGAGGTGGAGGCGGGCGGGGGGTTCGTCGGCCGGGGGCGGGAGCAGGGCGCCGGGTCGCCATTCCTCCAGTACGGCATGGGCGTTGGTGCCGCCGAACCCGAATCCGGAGACCCCGGCGGTGGCCGTACCGCCGTACCGGGGCCAGGGCTCGGCCTCCGACACGACCCGCAGTCGCGCGTCGCCGTCCAGGGCGCTGCCTTCGGCGCAGTGCAGCGAGGGCGGGACCAGGTCGTGGTGGAGGGCGAGCACCGTCTTCACCAGGCCGGCGATGCCCGCGGCGGACTCCAGGTGGCCGAGGTTGCCCTTGACCGAGCCCAGGAGCAGCGGCTGGTCGGGGTCGCGGCCCGTGCCGAGCACGGCGCCGAGCGCGCCCGCCTCGATGGGGTCGCCGAGCGGGGTGCCGGTGCCGTGCGCCTCGACGTGGTCGATGTGCGCGGGGGAGAGTCCGGCCCGTGCGTAGGCGGTCGTCAAGAGGGCTTGCTGGGCGGCCGGGTTGGGGGCCAGGAGACCGTTGGAGCGGCCGTCGGAGTTGACGGCGGTGGCGCGGATGACGGCGAGGACGCGGTCGCCGTCCCGCTCGGCGTCGGACAGCCGCTTCAGCAGCACGGCCGCGCAGCCCTCGCCCCGCCCGATGCCGTCGGCAGCCGCCGAGAACGGCTTGCACCGCCCGTCCGGCGCGAGCGCGCCCGCCCGCCGGAACGCGACGGTGACCGTGGGGGAGAGCAGCACATTGACCCCCGCCGCGATCGCCCGGTCGCTCTCGCCCGTGTGCAGGCTGACGCACGCCTGGTGCACGGCGACCAGCGACGACGAGCACGCGGTGTCGACGGCCATGCTCGGCCCGCGCGTGTCCAGGACATACGCGAGCCGGCCCGCCGCCACGCTCAGCGCCCCGCCCGCCGGAGCCCACGGGTCGACGGACTCCGGGTCGGCCCCGGTCAGCCGGCCGTACTCGGGGGCGGACACCCCGACGAAGACCCCGGTGGAGGTACCGGCGAGGGACGCTGCCGGGACGGCGGCGTGGTCGAGGGTCTCCTGGACGACCTCCAGGAGGATCCGCTGCTGCGGGTCCATCACCGCGGCCTCGCGGGGCGTGATGCGGAAGAAGTCGGCGTCGAAACCGGCGATGTCGTCCAGATAGCCGCCGTACGGGAGCGCGTCGGCGGGCGGGTACGGCGTGAAGTCCCGCCACCGGTCCTCCGGGACCCGCCGGATCGCGTCGACGCCCTCGCGCAGCAACCGCCAGTAGTCGTCCGGGCCATGCACACCCCCGGGCAGCCGACAGCCGACCCCGACGACCGCGATCGGCTCACCGGGCTCCGGAGCCGTGGGTGAAGGAGCCGCGCCTTGCACCGGAGCGGAGTCCGCCGCGGCACCGCACACGCGCGCCACCAGCGCGTCCCCCGTGGCCGCCTCCCACAGCAATGTCGCCGGCAGGTCGAGGCCCGTGGCCCGGGACAGCTCCCCGGCCAGCACGACCGCGTCCCGCGAGGACATCCCGAGATCCGCGAGCGGCTGGTCCATCGGCACGTCCCCGGCCGCGATTCCGCTCCAGGCGGCCACCTTCTCGGCGATCAGCCGACGCAACACACGTTCCTCGCCCGCCTCGACAGGACCACGCGGTCTTGCGCCCTCGGCCACCAGGCGGCGCGCGCTGCCGTCTTCTCCGTCGCCCACCCCCCTCATCCCGCGACCTCCGCCGCATAGGCACCCGTCAGATAGCGCTCGCGGGTCAGCGCCCTGGACACCTTTCCGCTGGAGGTCCGGGGGACCGTGCCCGGCGGGACGAGAACCACGTCGGACAGCCGCAGCCCGTGCCGCGCGGAGACGGCCGCGCGTACCGTCCGCACCAGGGCCGGTACGTCGATGTCGGCGAGCGGCACGGCCCGTACGTGCTCCGCGACGACGATCACCCGCTCCCCGGAGCCGCCGGGTACGCCGAACGCGGCGAGCCGGTCGCGTCGTACGGCCGGATGGGCGTCCTGGGCCGTGGCCTCGACGTCCTGCGGGTAGTGGTTGCGTCCGTCGACGACGATGAGGTCCTTCAGCCGCCCGGTGACGATCAACTGCCCGTCCAGGACCGTGCCCAGGTCGCCGGTGCGCAGCCACTTGCCCGGCCCGGCCACGACATCGGCGAGCACGGCGCCGAAGACACGCAGGGTCTGCCGCTCCTGGTTCCGGTAACCCCGCCCCACGTTGGGACCCTGCACCCAGATCTCGCCGACCTCTCCCTCCGCCAGTGACTCCCGCGACACCGGATCGGCGATCCGCACCCGCTGGCCCGCCGGAGCCCCGCAGCCGGTCAGCAGTACGGCCCTTGGATCGTCGGGCCGCGCGGGCAGGGCCTTCCCGGTGGCCAGGGCGTCACGGTCGAGCGCGAATCTGCGCAACGGCTGCCAAGGGCGGGCGGCACTGACGAACACGGTCGCCTCGGCCAGCCCGTACGACGGACAGTGCGTCTCCGGGACGAGTCCCTGCGCGGCGAACGCGGCGTGGAAACGGTCGGCCGTGCCGGCACGGACCGGCTCGCTTCCGTTGATCAGGGCGAAGACGCCGTCCAGCCGCAGGTCGGCCTTCTGCGCCTCGGTGACCGTCGACGCGCAGTAGTCGTAGGCGAAGTTGGGCGCCGCGCTCAGCGCGCGCGGGTGCGCGGCCAACAGCCGTAGCCACCGCGCCGGTTCGTGCAGGAACGCCACCGGATCCATGAGCACCGACAACAGCCCCCGCACCACCGGCGCCGCGACACTCAGCACGAGCCCCATGTCGTGGTACAGCGGAAGCCAGCCCACACAGGTCACCGGATGCACGTCGGCCCCGTAGGCGGCCAGCGCCTGACGGGCGTTGGCGACGACGTTGGCATGGGTGATCTCCACACCGGCCGGGGTGCGGGTCGAGCCGGAGGTGTACTGGAGGTACGCGACGTCCTCGGCGCCGAGGGCGCGGGGCTGCGCGTCACCTGCGGCGGCGTCGGGTACGTGGTCCACGGCGATGACCTTCACATCCCGTTCCGCGCACAACTCGCCCACCTCAGCCAGGGCATGACCCGTCGTCACGACGACCGCAGGGTGCGCGTCGGCCAGGACCGCCGACAGCCGGTCGCCCTGCCCGGGCAGCCCGGGCGGATACAGCGGTACGGCGATCAGACCGGCGGCCAACGCCCCGAGGAAGGCGGTGACATAGTCCGTCCCCTGCGGACACAGCACCGCGACCCGCGCCCCGGGCTCCGCCTCGGCGGCGAGCCGGGCGGCCACGGCCCGCATCCGCAGGTCCAGTCGGCGCCAGGTCAGCGTGCGGTGCACGCCGCGCGAGTGCGGCGCGGGATGGTCGACGAAGGTGAACGCCCGGCGGTCGGGGGTGGTCTCGGCCCAGTGCCGCACATACTCCGGCAGGCTGCGGAACGCGGGCGTGAGCGGGGGGCGGCGGCTGTCCATCGGGCATGGGCTCCTCACGTCGCGGGGACGGCTGGCTCGGGCGGTCGGGCTGTGAACGGCCGTGCAGGCGGGGGCCGTTGGGGCTGGCCTTGCCGTCAGGAGTGGTCGAGGCCGGTCAGAGCGGGATGTTGCCGTGCCGGCGCTCCGGCATCGGTGCCCGCTTGCCGCGCAGTGCGCGCAGGGCGCGGCAGAGGTGGGCGCGGGTGTCGCGCGGGGCGATGACGGCGTCGACGTAGCCGCGCTCGGCGGCGAGGTACGGAGTGCCGTACGTGCTCTCGTACGCGGTGACCAGACGGGCGCGCAACGCCTCGGGGTCGGCCGCGGCGGCGAGTTCACGGCGATGCAGGACACCGACCGCGCCCTCGGCGCCCATGACGGCGATCCGGGCGGTGGGCCAGGCGAGGTTGATGTCGGCGCCCAGATGCTTGGAGCCCATCACCGCGTACCCGCCGCCGTACGCCTTGCGCACCACCACCGTGACCTTGGGGACGGTCGCCTCGGCGTACGCGTACAGGAGTTTGGCACCGCGCCGGATGATGCCGGCCTGCTCCTGGCGGACTCCGGAGAGATAGCCAGGGACGTCGGCGAAGGTCAGCAGGGGGATGCCGAACGCGTCGCAGAACCGTACGAACCGTGCGGCCTTCTCGGAGGCGTCGATGTCGAGGACCCCGGCGGCGTGCAGCGGCTGGTTGGCGACGACACCGACGGAGGCGCCCTCGACGAGGGCCAGCGCGCAGATGATGTTCGGCGCGAACAGCTCCTGCACCTCCAGGAGTTCGCCGTCGTCGACGACCGCGCGCAGGATGTCGCGCATGTCGTAGGCCTGCCCGAGCCGGTCCGGCACGACGGTGTCCAGGCACAGCCCGGCGGGTACGGCGCCCGGTGCGTACTGCGGGGGCTTGTCCAGGTTGTTGGCGGGCAGGTACGACAGCAGGTCGCGTACGGTGTCGAGGGCGTTCACCTCGTCGTCGGCGAGGAAGTGGGCGTTGCCGTTGACGGTGTTGCTGGTGCGGGCGCCGCCCAGTTCCTCGGCGCTGGTGCGTTCGCCGGTGACGGTCTCGATGACGTCGGGCCCGGTGACGAACATGTGGGAGGCACCGTCCACCATGACGGTGAAGTCGGTGATGGCCGGCGAGTACGCGGCCCCGCCGGCGCACGGGCCGAGCACGACCGAGATCTGCGGGATCACCCCGGACGCCTGCACGTTGCGGCGCACCAGCTCGGCGTAGAGGGCGAGGGAGGTGACGCCCTCCTGGATACGGGCGCCGCCGCCGTCGTTGAGGCCGATGACCGGACAGCCGGTCTTCAGGGCGAGGTCCATCAGCGCGAGGGTCTTCTGTCCGAAGGCCTCGCCCATGCTGCCGCCGAAGACCGTGGCGTCCTGGGCGAAGACACAGACGGCTCGGCCGTCGATCGTGCCGTACCCGGTGACGACCCCGTCGCCGTACGGGCGTCCGGCACCGTCACCGGTCGGCCGGGCGCGTACGAACAGACCGGTTTCGGTGAACGAGCCCGCGTCCAGCAGCAGATCGATCCGCTCGCGGGCGCCGTACTCCCCACGTCTTCTGGGCCCGTTCGCGGCGACCGCCCGCATCCGGCGGCTCTCCAGCGCGGTGATGCGGTCGGCGGTTCGGTCGACGCTTGGTTCGGCGATCGGGCCGGGCAACCGGCCGGCCTCCCGCTCTGCCACCGGCCCCGCCCTGGATGTCTCCACCTCAAGTGTCATGGCCACCTCCGAAGTGGCTTCCGAATATGGCAGCGTCGGAGGGGTGAGCCGGGTCGATTGCCCTTCTGTTTGGGGGAGATGAGTCCTGCGGGGCCGTGGTTCGTCCGTGGGTGACAAGGGCGTGGGCGGGACGGGGCGTCGGGGACGGGACCTCCGTCGCCCCTCAGCGAGCCGCGGGTGCTGACTTTCCTCCACGGGCCTCGGCCACGAGTGCGTGCGGCAGCCCCGGTCCCGCGCACGCGTAGTCGATCAGCAGGTCGCGGTAGGAGGTGCTCGGGAGGTCCGGCGAGAGGGCGATCAGGTCGCGCAGGGCGTCGGACGAGCCGGTCAGACGGGCTCGGTAGGTGGCATGTGCCGCACGCAGGGAGGCCTCGTCCGGAGCGTGTGCCAGGCCCTTTTCGGCGTGGCCCACGGCCGCGGCGAAGTCGCCCTGTTCGGCACGCACGTCGGCCAGGTCGAGGTAGAGAGACCAGTTGCCGGGTTCCAGGGCCAGGGCACGTTCGAAGGCCGTCGCGGCTCGGCCCAGGTCGCCCGTCTCGCGCCAGGTGACCGCTCGGGCGACCTCGGTCCACATGACCGGCTCGACGGCATCGGCACGGTCGCACAGCGCGAACGACAGCTCATAGCGACCGCAGGCCCGGGGCAGCCGGGCCATGGAGGCCAGCGACTCCGGCACGGGACTGCGCTCGGACACGACGTCGATGGCATGGAACCAAGGGGCGAACCGCTCCCGCATCTCGTCGGAGTCCAGGTCGCGGCCGTAGTCCAAGGTCCGCAGACACGCCTCGGCCAGCGCCTGCGCACTCACCGTACCGAGTAGGCGCGCGTCGCCGAACCAGGGAGCGGCGCCCCACGCCACGTCGGGTCGGACGCCCGTGACCGAGCCGAGGGTCATGACCGCGTCGTCCATGTCGCCGTCGAGGAAGAGGAAGTACGCCTGCGCGAGCACAGCGCTCAGGGAGCCGTCCCTTTCGAGACCCTCTTTCAGCTCGGCGCGCCGCTCCCGCCACAACTCGGCGAGGGCCGCATAGGGCTCCGGGGCCGCCGGCGCGGAGGCTATCGCCCCCACCAGATACTTCACGGCGCCGACCGGGCTTCCGCCGCAGTGCGCCATCACACCGGCGAAAGCGACTCCCGCTGTCACTGAACGATTCGACATCGCCAGAGAATATCCATGGCCAAAGGTGCGGCTCGGCGGCTCGGCACAGGACGTGGGCCCCGCACGAGCGGCGGGGCCCACGTCGTCAGCCGGTCAGCAGGTCGAGTTGGTCTGGGTGAGCAGGCCCAGTCGCGGAGGGGAGGGCGGCGGCGGACTTGGCCGACAGGGCGGTCGCGCTCTGCGCGGCGGGCGTGCCGCCCATCGCGGTCAGCGTCGACGCGTAGGCCGCCTTCTTGTTGCCGTTCCGGTCGAACAGCAGCGGGTTCTCGCCGCTGCGCCAGGAGTCGCTGTCCCGGATGCCCCAGACGGTGATGCCGGTGCAGCGCGCCACGTTCAGACAGGCCCGCACCGTGTTCGCGTACGCGGCGGCCGGCGCCTGGGCGATGTCCAGCTCGGTGATCTGTACGTCCACGCCGAGGGCGGCGAAGTTCGACAGCGTGGTCTGGAAGCTGGAGGGCGGACCGCCGGTGCCGAAGTGGGCCTGGAAGCCGACGCAGTCGATGGGCACTCCGCGCGACTTGAAGTCGCGCACCATGCGGTAGACGCCCTGGGTCTTCGCGGCGCTCCAGTTCTCGATGTTGTAGTCGTTGTAGCAGAGCTTGGCCGCCGGGTCGGCCGACCGTGCGGTGCGGAAGGCCTGTTCGATGAAGCCGTCGCCGAGCAGGTTCTGGAACACCGAGGGGCGGTGCTGGCCGCTGTTGCCGTCGGCGAAGGCCTCGTTGACGACGTCCCACGAGTGGATCCGGCCCTTGTAGTGGTTCGCCACGGTGGTGATGTGGGTGTTCATCACACTGCGCAGGGTGTTCGCGTCGGTGATGGAGCTGACCCAGCTGGGCAGTTGGGAGTGCCACACCAGGGTGTGGCCGCGCACGCGCTGACCGCGGGCCGCCGCGCGGTTGACGATCTGGTCGGCGGGGCCGAAGGAGAACGAGCCGCGGGTTCGCTCGGTGGTGTCCCACTTCATCTCGTTCTCGGGCGTGACCTGGTTGAACTCGCGGTCCAGGATCCCGGTGTACGTGCCGTCGCCGAGCTTTCCGGCGGCCACCGCGGTGCCGAAGTACCGTCCGGACTGGGCGGCTTGGGCGCCGAGTGTGGAGGCGCGGACGGCATCGGGCGCGGCGGTCGCGGCCGCCGGTGTCACGAGGGCTGCGACAGCCAGCAGGGATAACACGGAGGCTCGGCGACGGCCGAGCCGTGTGTGCGGGTTCATGGTTCTCCTTGTTGGGTTGGGGGGGGTGGGTGGTGCGATCGGTCGGATCGGGTCAGGGCGTGGACAGCTCGAACCGGGGGACGCGGACCGAGCCGCCGAGTGCCTGGGTGGCGTGGTTGAAGAGGGCGAACCGGTAGCCCATGAAGAACCGCCAGTCGTTGCCCATGGAGAAGGCGGGGCCCAAGCGGACGAAAGTGGTGCCGTCGGTGCTGTAGGAGAAGGTCCCGGGGCGTGCCGCACCGGGGCGGATGTCCGCGCTCGCGCGCAGCCAGACGCGGCTGCCGGACACGGGCGTGCTCGCGGCTTCCGTGCCGGTGCCGGTGGTGTTCCAACTGCCGTCCATGGTCAGCCCGTTGACCATCACCAGACGTGTGGTGCCGCCGTCGCGCTTGAGGCCGATCCAGGCGGAGGAGTCACGCAGCAGCGCGAGTCCGGCCCGGTCGCCGTCCCGCATCGCGGAGTGGTCGAGCAGGACCGTGGCGGTCGAGGTGGGGCCCTGGATGCGGTGGGTGAGGGTGTTGCGGGCCCAGTAGAGGTCGTCGGTGACGGTGGCGGTCCGCAGCGTCAGGCCGTTGCCGAGGGACCACTTGGTGTTGTCGGGGTTGTGGTTCCACTCCCATCTCGGCTTGAGGCTCGTGCCGTCGAAGGTGTCGACGCCGGTCATCGGGGTGACCTGGCGGGGCGGCGCGGGCAGGGCCGGGGTGGGATACGAGGTGCCCCACGCGCCGTTCACGAGTTGCACGACGGGCCAGCCGTCCGCGGTCCAGGTGACCGGCGCCAGGGCGGGCACCCGGCCGCCGGGGTAGGCGTCCACGAAGGCCATGTAGTACCAGGCGCCGCTCTGCGTCTGCACCAGTCCGCCCTGGTGCGGGACGCCACCGCCGTCGATCGGCCCGCGCAGGTCAAGGAGGACCTGTCGCATGGTGTAGGGGCCGAAGGGGCCGCTCGACGACTTGAGGATGTACTGGCCGTTCGCGGGGCGGGTCAGGAAGATGTAGTACTGCCCGTTGATCTTGTAGAAGCGGGCGCCTTCGAGGGTGCCGACGCTCGACGGTGTGGTGAACACCTGCTGTGTGCGGACCTGGTTGCGGCCGTCGGGCGAGAGCTGGGCCACGCTGATCGTGGTGTTCCCGTACGCCACGTAGAGGGTGTCGTCGGTGTCGACGAGCAGCCCCGCGTCGTAGTACGGCGTGCTGATCGTCGTGAGCCTGCTCCATGGCCCCTCGGCGGCGGTGGCCGTGTAGATGTACGTCCTGGCGAAGTCGATCTGGCCGAGCCAGTAGAAGGTCGCGTTGCTCGGCCGGTAGGCCAGCGACGACGCCCAGATGCCCCGGACGTAGCCACGGGCGCCGTTCAGGTCGTACTTGGTGCCGAAGTCGAGCACGGGCACCGAGTGGCCGGCGATCTCCCAGTTCACCAGGTCGTAGGAGCGCAGGACGGGTGCGCCGGGCGAGTAGTGCATCGTCGAGGCCGAGGCGTAGTAGGTGGCGCCGACGCGGATGATGTCGATGTCCGCGAAGTCCTGCCAGATCACCGGGTTGGTGAACGCGGCGGCGGCCGCGCCGGCGGGGGTGGACGGAAGCAGGGCGGCGGTCACCAGGCCGGTGGCGGTGCCCAGCACTCGGCGGCGCCCCAGAGGCTGATCAGAGCATGACATGTCTGTGTGTCGATCTCTCTGTGAGGGAGCGCTGTGGGGGTGGATCGGTCCCGTCAGGTTCGGTATGACGAACGTCAATCGACTCATCGAGCAACCGGGATGATTGCGAGGCCCGCTGCTTCCGTCAATACACCTCGCATGATTCGATCCTGACGCCGAACTATTTCGATGCGCATCGCGCTCGGCCGTCGATGAAGTGGGCCTCTGAACTCGGTGTCTCCGGTCGGCGGGGCGTGACGGAATCTGTTGACCGGCGGATTGGTGTTGTCACGTCCCCAACTCCCTCTAGTCTCCCTGGAGTCGACGATCCGAAAGTGAGTCGAAATTTCGGACGCCGCCGTGAGTGTCATGGCGTTGGCCGCGGGCGCCTGGAGCTCGTCACCCGGCCGGGCGGCGGCGCGGGAGTTGGTCCGGCAGGCAGGGGTGAGTGGGCCAGGTCGGGGTAACCGCGTTCGTACGAACTCCTTGTCATCGAGGGGAGTTGTCGCCGACCGTCTGAGGAGGACAGCCGTGGCAGGCATGTTGGCCAAGATCAAGCAGTTCAGCAGGAGCCCGCAGGGACGACGTGCCGCGGAGCAGGTGCGGCGTGCCTCTGCCGATCCACGCCGCCGAGCCCAGGCGCAGCGGCTGTTCGGCAAGCTGCGGGGACGGCGCCACTGAGCTGACGGTGCGGGGCTCGGGCGGACGCCTTGGGGCACCGAGCGGCCCGCACTGTCAGTGGCAGGCGCAAGAATGCGACCAGCAAGATCAACATTGGACCTGAACGAGGCGAACGGTGTCCGTTCCTCCCCCTGGAAAGGCCGCACCGATGCCCCCGACCTCCTCGAACGCCGTCGCCACGACCCGCGCCGTCCACACCCCGCACCACGGCGAAAGCGATCTCGCGCAACGGACGAGACGTACGGATTTCACCCGCCTGACGGCACCCGCCGTTCTCGCCCCTCCCAGATCCACGCCGCCCCTCGACGCCCCGGCGGCCGACGTGCTGCGCATCGTGTCCGACTCCCGCACCCCCGTCTTCGTCACCGTCCACGCGAACGGACGGATCCGTTACGGCTACTGGCGCCCCGTCGACTCCGCCACCGGCAGGGGCGGTTGCTACGTCGCCCTGCCGACCGGCGTGTGCGAGGAACTGCGCTCCTGCGGGCGTATCACCTGGGGCGAGCCCGTCAACGATCCGTCGAAGACCACCTATCGGGTCAGGCCGGCCCGTACTCCGGCGAGGGCGGGACGCGAGGAAGGAAGCGCCGCGTGAGCGGCTGAGACCCAGCCGCCATCGCCACGATCGCGAACCGTCCGCGATGCCCCGCGCGCCCGGACGAAGACGATGACGGGCCGCCCCACCGTCCCTGCCCGCGGCGATCCGAGCCCGTGCCCGAGCGCCGTCGAGTGCGCGGTGGGAGTGAGGGGACACTGGGGCACAGAGCCGCCGTACGACGAGGAGCGTCCACGCCATGGGTACCGCTGTCCATGTCCCGCAGACCCGGGACATGATCGGGGAGGAGCTCTCCGGGGACGAGGCGTTCACCGCCCTGCGTCACTACGGGGGCCTGCGGCTGCTGACGGACTCCGTCGCCCGCTTCCGCTACGCCGACGGCTTCAGCAACGCGCGGGCCCTCGCCTTCCAGGTCGTGCTCGGGCTGGTCCCGTGCACCCTGGCGCTGGTCGGGCTGGCCACATCGGTGCACACGGAGGGCCTGGGCCGGGTCATCGAGCTCACGCTCGGTCGGATCGTGCCCGGTGCCAGTGCCGAGATCGTCGAGGACGCCCTCGACGGGGCCCGGCGCACCGCGCACGGCGACGCCTGGAGCACGCTCGCCCTGTGGCTCGGCACGGGCTTCGCGCTGTTGAACCTCGCCTCGGCCATGGGGCAGATCGAGCGCGGCGCGAACCGTATCTACGGCATCGAGCGGGACCGCCCCTTCCTGCACAAGTACGCGCGGGCGATGACTCTCGCGTTCGCCGCCGGCCTGCCCCTGGTGCTGGGCTTCGTCGTCCTGGTCGCCGGCCGGGCGGTGGGCGACGCCGTGGCGGACACCGCGGGCTGGGAGGCGGACGGGGCGCGGTGGTGGGGGGTGCTCTGCATCCCCGTGGGGCTCGTACTGGCCTGGGTGGCCTCCGCCGTGATCTTCCGCTGGTCTCCGCGCCGCCGCCAACCCGGCTACACCTGGCTGGCGTTCGGGTCGGCCGTACACCTGCTGCTGTGGGTGTCGGCCACCTGGCTGCTCGCCCTGTACGTCGAGGGCAGCGGTGGCTTCGGAGCGGTGTACGGTCCGCTCACCGCGTTCATCGCGCTGCTGCTGTGGGCCAACCTCACCGCCGTCGCGCTCTTCCTCGGCATCGCCTTCGCCGCCCAGCTGGAAGCGGCCCGCGCCGGCATCGAAACGGCCGTCCACCCGGACCCCGGGGCGGGTCCGTGATGGTGCTCTCGCGTCCTAGCGTCTGGTCGGCGGCGCGACGACCAATTCGGTAGTCGGGTCGTGGTCGAGCCGCGGAGGGCCGCCGACGATCAACGTGGCTCGGGCCCACGGCTGTTCGCGCGCCATGAACGGCACTTCCTCCAGGAGCCAGTTCGCCACATGCTCCCGGTGCTCGGGGGAGTCGCCGTCCCGGAGGGCCAGCAGACGCTCCTGCTCGTCGAGATCACCCTGCATCCACACCGAGGCGTCCAACCACGGGGCCAGCTCTTCGCGGATGATGCCGGTCCCCTCGACCCAGACGACGTCGGCACCGGCGGGGACGGTGATCGATCCGGGCCGGTCGTGGGTGACCCAGGGGTCGGGGCGGAAGTCCACCGCCTCACCGCGGTGCAAGGGGCGCAGGACGTTCTCGACGAGTACGGCGCCCCAGTCGAAGCAGGCGTGGTTCCAGGCGATGTCGTCGGTGTGCACGACGGCGGAGTCGGGCACCACCACGCGCAACCGCTCGGCCAGGGTCGTCTTGCCCGCGCCGCCCCGGCCGTCGATCGCGACCACCCGCGGACGTCCGCTGACGGCGGGCGACGCGTCGCGTAGCCGCCGGACGGCGTCGAGCAGGGGCACCACCCGCCAGCCGGCGGCCTCGGCCTCCCCTGGATGCAGACGCATCGGCAACCTGTCTTCCGCGGCCAGGCACGTGTCCCGCCTGTGGTGGGTGCGCGAGCCGTTTCAGCCGTCGAGGCCCACCAGCGGATCGTCGAACAGCGCGAGCCGACCGGTGATCCGCTTCCCGACGGGCTCGCGATGCGCCTCGAAGCCCTGGACCACGGCCATCACGATCTCCAGACCATGCTGGCCCACCCGTCCGGCATCGGCACTCCGAGCCGTCGGGAGGGTCGGGTCGGTGTCCCATACGGTGATCTCCACCGAGTCGCCGGTGATGCGCAGGTGCAGCATCACCGGCCCGGGCGCGTATTTGAGCGCGTTGGTGACCAGCTCGCTCACCACCAGCTGCGTCAGGTCCATGGTGCGTGCCGACACCGGCAGGCCGAGCTCGGACTGGGCTCTGGTCAGGAACTCCGACGCACTCGCCCTCGCGTCGGCGATACAGCCGACTGCCCCGTCCATGGCCACCGTCATCTCGGCAGGTGCGTCATCCGGCATCCGGGAACACTCCTCGCGCGGGACAGGTTCCCTGCCGACGATCTGCAATACCCCGTTCATGAGCGCGCGAATACCCGGTAAATCCCGTATCACTCCTGTGTCGCGAGCCTATGAATGGCTCATCCGCGCGCATCGCTGCCGGGGGAGTGGGCAACGTTGGCAACGGAGACGTGACTCAGCCCCCGAGCGTGCAGAGGACAACAGTGGCAGACAACCAGGAATCAGTGGGTCACGGCCAGCTGTCCGTGATCCGGTCCGACGTCGACGGCGTCACCGTCCTCAGCCTCCACGGCGAAGTGGACTACCAGAGCGTGACGGCTCTGACCCGGGCCGTGCCCGCGGCGGACGCGACCGCCGGGCAGCGCGTCGTCGTGGACCTGAGCAGGGTGACGTTCATGGACTCCAGCGGGGTCAATGCCCTGGTCGCCCTGTATCAGGCCGCGCAGGCCGCACAGGGATGGCTACGGCTCGTGGGAGTGCGGGGCGCCGTGCTGCGCACGGTGCAGCTCGTGGGGCTCGACACCCTCGTCACCTGTCATCCGACGGTTCAGGACGCGCTCGCGCCATGACGGTTTGTATCGGAGCCAAATCAGGTCGGGTGCCCCCGGACGGCTCTGTCATGCCACTTTCGCACCGCCTTTTTTGAGCGGCCTGGTGGCTCGCGCCAGGCTTTGGTTGTCGCCCGACAACTGCGTTAGCCTTCACCGCATTTCCTCATCGTGCGCGGTCCGTGAACAGCGGAAACGCGGGCGATGGGCAGGGCCCTACACGGCCTGGCGCGGTTCCGAGTCCTCGGGGTGAGGGCTCTTGGGGAGCGGAACGAGGATGCGCATGACCGGCAAGACGATCGAGGCCGTGGAGCGGGCCCCGGGCGAGCAGGAGCTACGGCAGCTGCTGGCCGGACTGACCGCGGTCCGCGACGGCGATTTCGGCACCCGGCTGCCGTCCGACGGCGAGGGCCTGCTCGGTGACATCGCCACGGTCTTCAACGGCATGGTCGACCAGCTGTCCCTCTTCACGTCCGAAGTCACGCGCGTCGCGCGCGAGGTGGGCACCGAGGGCACCCTGGGCGGCCAGGCGGAGGTTCCGGGGGTCTCGGGCACCTGGGCCGACCTGACCGACTCGGTGAACGCCATGGCCGGCAACCTGACCACGCAGGTGCGCGACATCGCCCAGGTGGCGACCGCGGTGGCCAAGGGCGATCTGTCGCAGAAGATCGACGTGCCCGCGCGCGGCGAGATCCTGCAGCTGAAGGAGACCGTCAACACGATGGTCGACCAGCTGTCCGCGTTCGCGGACGAGGTCACCCGGGTCGCCCGCGAGGTCGGCAGCGAGGGACGCCTCGGTGGTCAGGCCCAGGTGCCCGGTGTCGGCGGTGTCTGGCGCGACCTGACCGATTCCGTGAACTTCATGGCGGGCAATCTCACGTCCCAGGTACGCAATGTCGCCCAGGTGGCCACCGCGGTGGCGCAGGGGGATCTTTCTCAGAAGATCACCGTGGATGCGCGGGGTGAGATTCTTGAGTTGAAGAACACGATCAACACGATGGTCGACCAGCTGTCCGCGTTCGCGGACGAAGCCACCCGCGTGGCCCGAGAGGTCGGCACCGAGGGCAATCTCGGCGGCCAGGCCATCGTCCGGGGTGTGTCGGGGACCTGGAAGGACCTGACGGACAACGTCAACGTGATGGCGTCCAACCTGACCGGCCAGGTCCGCTCGATCGCCCAGGTGGCCACCGCCGTCGCGCGCGGCGACCTGTCGCAGAAGATCACCGTCGAGGCCAAGGGCGAGGTCGCCGCCCTGGCCGACGTCATCAACACCATGGTCGACACGCTGTCCGCGTTCGCCGACGAGGTCACCCGCGTCGCCCGCGAGGTCGGCACGGAGGGGCGGCTCGGGGGACAGGCACACGTACCGAACGTGGCGGGCACGTGGAAGGACCTGACGGACAACGTCAACTCCATGGCCAACAACCTCACCGGCCAGGTCCGCAACATCGCGCTGGTGACGACGGCGGTGGCCAACGGCGATCTGTCGAAGAAGATCGACGTCGACGCCCGGGGCGAGATCCTGGAGCTCAAGACCACCATCAACACGATGGTCGACCAGCTGTCGTCGTTCGCCGCCGAGGTCACCCGTGTCGCCCGTGAGGTGGGCAGTGAGGGCCGGCTCGGCGGCCAGGCCGAGGTGGAAGGCGTCGAAGGCACCTGGAAACGGCTCACGGAGAACGTCAACGAACTGGCCGGGAACCTCACCCGGCAGGTCCGCGCGATCGCCGAGGTCACCAGCGCCGTCGCCGAGGGCGACCTGACCCGCTCGATCACCGTGGAGGCCTCCGGCGAGGTCGCCGACCTCAAGGACAACATCAACTCCATGGTGGAGTCCCTGCGCGAGACCACCCGGGCCAACCAGGAGCAGGACTGGCTCAAGACCAACCTCGCCCGGATCTCCAGCCTGATGCAGGGCCACCGGGAGCTGCCCGTCGTCGCCGAGCTGATCATGGACGAGCTCGCGCCGCTCGTCCGCGCCCAGTACGGCGCCTTCTACCTGGCCGAGGACACCGAGCTGCGGCTGGTGGGCTCGTACGGCTACCCCGACGACGCCGAGCGGCCCGCCCGTATCCCCGTGGGACGCTCACTGGTCGGACAGGCCGCCCGCAACCACCGCGCCATCACCGTGGAGGAGCTGCCGCCGGGCTACGTGACCATCTCCTCCGGCCTCGGACAAGCGGTGCCCAGCGCCCTGGTGGTGCTGCCGATCGTGGTCGAGGACCAGGTCCTCGGCGTCATCGAGCTGGCCTCCGTCGCCCGCTTCACCCAGATCCACCAGGACTTCCTGACCCAGTTGATGCCGACCATCGGCGTCAACCTCAACACCATCGTGGCCAACGCCCGGACCGACGAGCTCCTCGACGAGTCCCAGCGGCTGACCGGCGAACTCCAGGCCCGGTCCCAGGAGTTGCAGATCCAGCAGGACGAACTCCAGCGCTCCAACGCCGAACTGGAGGAGAAGGCCTCTCTGCTGGCCTCGCAGAACCGCGACATCGAGGCCAAGAACCTGGAGATCGAGCAGGCCCGGCAGGAACTGGAGACCCGCGCCCAGCAGCTGGCGCTGGCGTCCAAGTACAAGTCCGAGTTCCTGGCGAACATGAGCCACGAACTGCGCACCCCGCTCAACAGCCTGCTGATCCTGGCCCAGTTGCTCGCCCAGAACCCCTCGCGCAACCTCACCCACAAGCAGGTGGAGTACGCGGGCATCATCCACTCGGCGGGCTCGGACCTCCTCCAGCTGATCAACGACATCCTCGACCTGTCGAAGGTCGAGGCCGGCAAGATGGACGTCGCCCCCGAACGCGTCCCGCTGCGCAAACTGCTCGAGTACGTCGAGGCGACGTTCCGGCCGATGACGACGCAGAAGAGCCTGGACTTCACCGTGGCCACCGCGCCGGGCACCCCCGCCGACCTGCTCACCGACGACTCCCGGCTGCGCCAGATCCTGCGCAACCTGCTGTCGAACGCGGTGAAGTTCACCGAGCAGGGCGGCGTGGAACTGCGGATCGAACCCGCCGCGGACCGCGAGGTGCCCCCGGGCGTCCATCGCGGCGGCCCGGTCGTGGCCTTCCGGGTGAAGGACACCGGCATCGGGATTCCGCAGCAGCAACTGGAGACGATCTTCGGGGCGTTCCAGCAGGCGGACGGAACCACCAGCCGCAAGTACGGCGGCACCGGGCTGGGTCTGTCGATCACCCGGGAGATCGCCCACCTGCTCGGCGGAGCCGTCACCGTCGACAGCACGCCCGACCAGGGCAGCACCTTCACGCTCTATCTGCCCGTCGCCCGCGCGGACTTCGAGGAAGTGCTCGGCGGCGGCCGGCCGCTGGAACAGGCGCACGACGCGGCCGGCTCCGAGGCACCGCTCGCCTCCGCCACGGTGCCCGAGCGGCGCAGGCGCCGTCTGCTCGTGGTCGAGGAGCGGCTGCGCGGTCTGCTCACCCTGGTCGCCGAGCGCGCCGTCGCGGATCTCGCGCCCGACCCGGACGACCCGCGCGGGGCGATCGACATCATCACGGCCGTCGGAGCCCAGGAGGCAGCCGGCGCGCTGGCCGCCGAGCCCTGCCACTGCGTCGTGCTGGAGATCGGCATGCCGGACGAGGAGGGTGTGCAGCTGCTGGAGGCCATGCGGGGCGACCCGGCGCTGGCCAGTGTGCCCGTGCTCGTCCACACCAGTCACCGGCTGGATCTGACACAGGAACAGATGCTGCGCTCCCGGGCGGGCGGCCGTCCGCTGGACTTCCTGTCCAGCCTGGACGAGCTGCGCGAACACATCACCCTGCACCTGGCCGCCGAGGAACCGGGCGAGGTGCTGGCGCTCGTGCACGCGGAGGAGTCCCCGCAGCCGGCCCAGCAGGTCGTGGACGACGCCTTCCGGGGCCGTACGGTCCTCGTGGTCGACGACGACGCCCGCAACCTCTTCGCGCTGAGCGGGGTGCTGGAGCTGCACGGCTTCCAGGTCCTGCACGCCGACAACGGGCGCAAGGGCATCGAGATGCTGCTCGCGCACCCGGAAGTCTCCCTGGTGCTGATGGACGTGATGATGCCGGAGCTGGACGGGTACGCCGCCACCGCGGAGATCCGCCGGATGCCCCAGTACGCGAACCTGCCCATCATCGCCGTCACCGCGAAGGCCATGCCGGGCGACCAGGAGAAGAGCCTCGCCTCGGGCGCGAACGACTACGTCACCAAGCCCGTCGACGCCGACGACCTCATCGGCCGCGTACGCCGCCGGCTCCTCGTATGACGGAAGGTCATGCCGCCGTGCGCACCCGCCGACCGGGTGCTGTCCCTGGACGTTCGAAGCGAGGAACCGCGTCATCGTGAGCCGACTCCACCAGCCGCCCGACCCGGCAGACGCCGACGATCCGGCGCCCGGCGCCGATCCGCCCCCTGGACCGGGCCCGGCGGCTTTGCTGCCGGCGGCCCGCAGCGGCGCGGACCCCACGGGAGCCGGGGCCGACGCCGAGGACCTGGCCGCCCGGAAGACGCCCGTCGGCCGGCTCGCGGCGACCGTGGAGCGGCTGCGGCGGGAGGTCCGCGCGGCGCAGGCGGAGGCGGACGGGCGCGCCCTGATCGAACTGGCCAAGGGCATCCTCGTCGAGCGTCTGGGATGCGGACCGGCGCAGGCGGCCCGGCAGCTCGCCGAGCTGACCGGACAGGCGGGCGTGACACCGCTCGAGTTCGCCGTCGAGGTGATCAACCAGGCCTCGCGGGACCGGCTCTCCGAGGTGACGACCGCCTTTCTCGCGGCCGCGGCGGACCGGACCGCCGCCCCCGGCACCCCTGACCAGGGCTCGGCCGCCGTGGGACTGCGGTCCGCGGAGAGCGCCGCCCTTGCCGCCCAGGACGCGCAGAGCGTCGCCGACTCCCTGCTGGCCCACGCGCTGACCCCGCTGGGCGCGGTGGCCGTGGCCATCTGGGCCCTGGGCTCCGACGGTTCCCTCACCCTCGCCGGCAGCGCCGGATTCTCCCCCGCGGAAGCCGAGCGCTGGCGGTACGTGCCGCCCGGCGTGGCGACCGTGGCACGCCGGGGTCTCTCCGAACGGACCGGCCAGTGGATCGGCCGCCTGTCCGACACGGGCCTGCCCTCCGTCGGCCGGCATCAGCACCCCGACGGCGGCCGGGTCGCGGTGCCGGCCGGCGCCGCGGGCCGCATCCACGGCGTACTGGAGATCGTCTGGCCGGACCGGCTGGAGCCCCAGCCCCCGCAGATCGTCCGTCAGATCGAGGCCCTGGCGGAGCTGTGCTCGCACACCCTGGAGTCCTACGAGCCGCGCCATGCCGGCGACACCGCCCCGGGGCCCCGGGTCCTGCCCGACGCCGCCGAGCTGATGGACCTGGCCGACGGGCTCCATGACCCCGCCCTGGTCCTCGTCCCGCACGTGGACGCCGCAGGGGAACTCGTCGACTTCCGTATCCAGCACGTCAACGCCCGCTTTCTGGACCCCGCGGGCCGGCCGCGGGGCGTCGTGGGCGGGGCCCTCCTGCTGGAGACGTATCCGATGGCCGCGGGCGAGAGCGGGCTCTTCGAGCAGGTCGAACGCGTCCACGCCACGGGCGAGCCCTTCCGTGCCCACCGCATGCGGCTCACCGAGCTCCTGGACGATGTGCCGCTGTCGGCGGTCGCCGACGTCAGCATCAGCCGGCACGGGGGCAGCGTGCTGCTCATCTGGCGCATAGAGGACGAGACGGCACGCCTGGCGAACCTGCTCCAGCACGCCCAGCGGCTGGGTCGCATCGGCGGTTTCGAGGAGAACCTCCTCACCGGTGAGATCACCTGGAACGGTCAGCTCTACCACCTCTACGGCCAACCCGTCTCCACCGGCCCCGTCTCGCTGGAGGATCTGCCCGCCCACGCCCACCCGGACGACGCGGTCGCCATCGGCCGGTTCCTGCGCACCCTCCTGCACCACCACCGGCCGGCCTCCACCGCCTTCCGGCTGCTGCGGCCCGACGGGGTGACCCGGCATCTGCGGGTGGCGGCCGAGCCGGTCCTCGACTCCGACAGCCGTCTGCACCTCGTACGAGGCGCCTATCAGGACATCTCCGCCCACCACTGGACGGAGGTGGCCCTCGCGGCCACCCGCGACCAGCTCGCCCACACCGAGCAGCAGGCCAGCGAACGCCACCGGCTGACCCTCCAGCTGCAACACGCCATCATGCCGCCGGCGCAGGCCCCGCTTCAGGCACCCGGGCTGCGCGTCGCGGTGCGCTACCGGCCCGCCGAGACGGAGCAGTTGGTCGGCGGCGACTGGTACGACGCCGTCGTACTGCCCTCCGGGCTGGTGCTGCTGTGCGTCGGGGACGTCGCCGGACACGGCATCGAGGCGGCCACCAGCATGGTCGTCCTGCGCAACGCGCTGCGCGGGCTCGCCGTCACCGGCGCCGGGCCGGGCCAGCTGCTGTCCTGGCTCAACATGGTGGCCCACCATCTGAGCGGGGCCGTCACCGCCACGGCGGTCTGCGGCCTCTACGATCCCGACCGCCGCCATCTGCGCTGGGCCAGGGCGGGCCATCTGCCGCCGGTCCTGGTGCGCGGCAGCGAGGCGACGGCGCTGCCCTTGGTCAAGGGGCTGCTGCTCGGCGCCGTGCCGGAGGCGACGTATGAAGAACACGAGATGCAACTGGCCGCCGAGGACACCCTGTTGATGTACACGGACGGCCTCATCGAACGCCGTGACCGTTCCGTGGAGGAGTCGCTGGCCCATCTGCTCGCCACCGCGCGCACCCTGCAACCCACCCTTGAACAGCAGTTGGACCGTCTGCTCACCCACAGCAGGTCCGACACGGACGACGACACCTGTGTCGTGGGCGTGCGGGTCACCTAGCCCGTCACCCGTGGCCGCGGGCACACTGGGGCGGGCCGACCGCTCCCGGTAGGCGTAGCGCCCACCCTCCTGGGAAACCAAGAGACCACAGGGACAGGTGAGCCGGTCGGGCAACGGCGCGGCTCCGAGCGGGGAAGGCGCGATGGCAACCGAGCACAGTCGGCACACAAGTGCGGCCTCCGGGACCGTGCGGGAGCGGGCCACCCGCTATCCGGGCGAGCTGCACGACGTCACGGACGCCCGCCTCGACGCGGAGCAGTTCCTCGACGGCCTCGCGCGGGTGACACCTCCGGCCGCGCCGGAACACTGGGACGACATCCTCCTGGTCGTCACGGAACTGGCCGCGAACGCGGTCCAGTACGCGCCGGGCCCCTTCGAGGTGCGTCTGCGCAGGACCTTCGACGGCGTGCATGTCGTCGTCCACGACACCAGCGTCACGCCCCCGGCCCCACGCCCCTTCCGGCGCGACAGGGACGGCGGGGTCGGCTGGTATCTGATCCATACCCTGTGCAGCCAGGTCAGCGTCGTCCCGAAGGACGGAGGGAAGGACATCCATGTCTTTCTTCCCTGGTGAAGGCGCTACGGCCGCGCGCGCAGCGGGACCAGCACGCTGATCGACTTGCCGCCCCCCGGACGTCGGTCGATGACGATCTCACGTGCCAGGCGGATGATGAGCGGCCAGCCGTACCCGTGCCCGTGGTCGGCCCCGGGGGGCCGGCCGCAGCCGTAGGCGGCGTCGGGGACGACGTCGCTGTGGTCGTGGACGGCGAGCCGGACGCCGTCCCGGGCGACGGTGACCTCGAACGCCGCCAGCCCGTCACCGTGGCGGATGGCGTTGGTGACGAGTTCGGAGACGACGAGAAGCAGGTCGACGACGTCCTCTTCGCGTGCCGTGCGGGACGCCGAGTCCCATCGCTGCCGTACGACCGACCGCGTGTACTCCCGCGCCGCCGCCGCGGTCGTCACCGGGGGCTCGGCCGACCGGACCTCCTCGCCGGGGCCGAAGAACCTTGCGACTCCTGTCACTGCTGAACAGCCTTTCGATGCCTTCGCTGTACGGCCTCCTCGCGATCGGGTCGGATCGCGTGCCGTGCTCATATCAGCGATTACCCGGCTCGGCTTGTCGCATTCTGTACACCTATTTCATCGAACGATCCGAAGTCGTCGAAACTCATGCGTGCGAGCGCGCAGGAGCGGCCGCTCGACGGTGGTGTCAGCTCGGCCCGGGAGAGGCGAGGTAGGTCTGCCAGCGGGTGTCGGGGCGCAGGTCGGCGGCGAGGGTGAGTACCCGGCGCGGCTGTGGGCGCAGGCCGACGATCCTCAGCAGACCGCCGCGGTCGGCGACGGACCGGTCGATCGTCAGGACGAGATGGAGCAGGGCCGAGTCCACGAAGCCGACACCGGCGAGGTCGAGGGTGAGCCGGCGCACGGAGGGCGGGAGTTGGGCCGCCGCGCTCTCGATGGCGGGCCGTGCACGGTCGTCGATGTCGCTGTCCACGGTCAGCGTGGCGGCGAGGCCACCGGGGCTCAGAAAGATGCGAGTGCCCATTCTCGGGGCCCCCTTTCGATGGGGGTTGGTTGCCGGGGAGCGGCCGCTGGGCTCCCCCCACCGTGTCACGTGCCGCGCCGCACGTCGAACGGCCCGTGCGGACGCGGTGCATGACGTGCGCGTTCAGGGGTAATCGCGCATCCGCGGCGCGCACCGCGATCCGCAGGCGAGAAGGTCATCAGCCCTGGCCGTTGCACACGTTGTTGTTGGAGGTAGATGTGTCCGTTGCCCAGAACCCGCTGTCCGTCGAGGTCGCCCTGCTCCGTGAGGATGTGGCCCTGATCACGGTGCAGGGCTATTTGGACGTCGACACCGCGACCGAGTTCCAGCACCATCTGGCCAACCAGTTGCATCACGGCCGACGGCACTTCCTGCTCGATCTCTCGCAGGTGCCGTTCATGGACTCGTCCGGCATGAACATCATCCTCCGCGTCTATCAGGAGGCCCGAGATCTGCCCGGCAGCGTGCACATCATCTCGCCCACGCCCGCCGTACGGCGGATTCTGGATCTGACCGGTGTCAGCATCACGGTCCCGGTGTCGGGGAGCGTCGAGGAGGCGCTCACCCTCGTCGACCAGCCGCGTTCCTGACAACAGTTGCCGTTTGACAACTATGAGGCCGAGACAAGAGAGTGTGCTCGCACGCGCGGGAGAGGGGGGATGAAGTGGCGTCAGGCGCTACGGGCGGCGGACTCGCCGTCCTCGTGGATCTGTGCCGCGGCGGCGGCGCAGAACGCCTCCAGTCCCTTCAGCAGCGCGGACCGCTGGGGAGTCGACATCTGCTCCAGCACGGACTGCAGGGCGTTCTCCCGCCGAGCGCGCAGGTCACCGAGGAAGGCCCGGCCGCGTCGGCTCAGGTACAGCTCCAGCTCCCGCCGGCTCGCGGGCGCGGCCCGGCGCTCCACGAACCCCACGGCCTGGAGCCGGTCGCACAGCCGACTGGTCGACGGAGGCGTGGAACCCAGCGCGTCCGCGAGTGTGCGCAGGTTGATGCCCTCATTGTGTTCCAGGATGAACAGGACCCGCAGCTGCGAGGCCGAGACCGGCGCCGTCGAGGCCCGGCCCCACAGGACCTCGAGCAGTTCGGCGGCCTCGGAGGTCACGCGCGCGACCTCCTGGGGCTGCGGACGGGGGTGCGAGATGTTCACCCCGACACCTTCTCAGTCTTACCCGGCGCTGTCAGCCCGCCCCGGCGCACGACGCGCGGGCGCGGGCGCGCTTCAGCAGGAACGGGTGCAGCCGCCGTCACACCACGGAGACGGCGGCGCGCCCTCGCACGGAATGGCATGACCGACAACGTGAACAGATTCGTGGCCGCCGAGCGCGCCCTGCGCTCCGCGGCTCCGCACCAGCTGCCGACGACCGTCCGCGACGTACTGTGCGGACAGTACGGCGCCGAGAGCGTGGACCTGCTCCTGGTCGACTACGGGTCGACCGTGCTGCAGCCCGTGTCCGCGACGGCCGGTCCGTCGCGGCCGCTGCCCGTGCACTCCAGCGCGGCCGGTCGCTCCTTCGGGGCGCAGGAGCCGTTCGTGACCCCGGGCGAGGGCGGGCGGACGCACGTGTACCTGCCCGTCACCGTGCGCGGTGACCGCCTCGGGGTGCTGTCGGTCACGCTGCCGCCCGGTGTGCGGCCCGACGACGACCTGGCCGAACTGGCCGCGGTGGCCCAGGTCCTGGGTCACGAGGTGGTGGTGGCCGAACGCGACACCGACATCTACCAGCGGGCCCGGCGCAAGGAGCGGCTCACGCTCGCCGCGGAGATGCAGTGGCAGCTGCTCCCGGCCCGGTCCTGCGCGGGACCGCAGTACGCCCTCGGCGCCCAACTGGAGCCCGCCTACGCGATCTTCGGTGACAACTTCGACTGGTCGGTGTCGGCCGACCGTCTCCTGCTCTACGTCACCAACGGCATGGGCGAGGGGATCGAGGCGTCGCTGCTGACCAACCTCGGGATCAACGCCCTGCGCAACGCCCGGCGGGCGGGCATCCCCATCGCCGATCAGGCGGCCCTCGCCGACCAGGCCGTCTTCGCCCAGTACCGCGGCGAGGCGTATCTGTCCGTCCTGCTCGTCGATCTCGAACTGAGCACCGGGCGCGTACAGATCGTCGACGCCGGCTCGCCGCGGATGCTGCGTCTGCGTGACGGGGCCGTGACGTCCGTCGATCTCGAGGCGCAGCTTCCGCTCGGCATGTTCGAGGAGACCGACTACGTGGCGCAGGAGCACCAGCTGCTCCCGGGCGACCGTGTCCTGTTCGTCAGCGACGGGGTCCACCTGGTTCCCGCGCCCGGCGGCGAACCGTACGGGGACCACGCTCTGGCGCGAGCCATCACGGCCACGCGGCTGCTGCCGGCCGCCGACGTACCGGCCGCGGTACTGCGGGAACTGAGCGGTCACCGCGGCCGCCCGGAGCCGGACGACGACGCGCTGGTGGTCTGTCTGGACTGGTTCGGCGACCGGCCGAGACCCTAGCGGGCCGGCCGACCCCGGACATCTGTCACGGCACAGACTCGTTACAGTTGTCGTTCGGCAACAGTTCGCGTCACCTGCGGCCGGATTCGGCCACCGCGGGTCACGCGAGCGCACTACTCGGATGAGGTGAGAGCAGGTGCCGGAGCACGAAGCGGCAGTACGGCAGGGATCGCCGGCGCGGCTGGTCGGGGACTTCCTGTACCGCCATCGCGAACGGATCGCCCAGCGCTGGGCCGACGAGCCGCTGTTCCGCAGCGTGTTCACCCTCTCGCGCGACGAGGCCGTGGAAGCGGCCCGGACCGTGATCGAGGCGTTGGCCCAGGTGGCCGAGTCGGACCGGGTGTACGACACGGATGCCACCGGATTCGCCGTCGTGCGCGAGCAGTTGGCCCGCATGGCCGCCGCGCGTTCCCGCGCCGGGATCACCATGGCCCAGGTGTCGGGAGAGGTGGACGCCCTGCGCCCGCCCATAGCGGAGTTCCTCGTCGAGGAGTTCCCGGAGGAAGCCGCCGAGCGGCTGCGTGAGTGCACGACCGCACTCACCGTGCTGATGGGGACACTGCGACTGGTCGTGCTGGACACGGCGCTGTCCGAAGGACAGGCACTCATCGAGCGGCAGCAGCTCCAGCTGCTCGAGGTGGCCACCCCCGTGATCAAGCTGTGGGACGGCGTCGTGGCCGTACCGCTGATCGGCACCCTCGACAGCGCGCGCAGCCAGGTCGTCATGGAGACGCTGCTGGAAGCCATCGTCGACCAGCACGCCCGCTTCGCGATCCTCGACATCACCGGTGTCCCCACGGTGGACTCGCTCGTGGCCCAGCACCTGATGAAGACGGTGGCGGCGGCCCGGCTGATGGGCGCGGAGTGCGTCGTGTCGGGCATCCGCCCGGCGATCGCCCAGACCATCGTCCATCTCGGCCTGGACCTGGGCACGGTGATCACCCGCGCCAGCCTGGCGGACGCGCTGGCCTACGCGTTGCACGAGCTGGGCGTCGGAATCGTCGCACCGGCCTCCGGCGGTGCGGGGTCACGATGAGCGACGGGCTCCACCACGGCGTCGCGGTCCATGTACCGGTGCTGCGTCTGGGCGAGGTTCTCCTGGTCACCCTCCAGGGCGACCTGCACGACAGCATGGCCCAGCAGCTCCAGCAGGACCTCGCCGTCACGATCGCGGACAGCCGGGTGACCGGGGTGGTCATCGACATCTCGGGCGTCGAGGTCGTCGACTCCTTCCTGGGCCGCGTCCTCGCCGAGATCGCGGCCAACGCCTCGCTGCTGGCGGCCCGGACCGTCCTGGCCGGCATGCGGCCCGCGGTGGCGATCACCCTGGTCGAGCTGGGGCTGACGCTGCCCGGACTGCGTACCGCCCTCACCACGGAGGCGGCCCTGGAGCTGCTGGCGCGCCGCACCGCGGCGGGCGTCCCCGGCGGATCGCCTCAGGAGCATCCCTGATGCCGTCCTCCACAGCCGTCGAGGCGAGCCTGCCGATCCGTTCCGACATGGATCTCGCCTGGGTGCGCCAGCACGTACGGCAGGCCGCCGCCCTGCTGGGCTTCGGGCTGGTCGCGCAGACCAAGCTGGTCACCGCCGCCAGCGAACTGGCCCGCAACACGCTGGTGCACGGCGGGGGCGGCCGGATGGAGTCGGCGGAGGTCACACAGGGCCGGGCGCGCGGCCTCCGGCTGGCCTTCTCCGACGAAGGACCGGGCATCGCCGACCTGGAGCGGGCACTCGTCGACGGCTACACCTCGGGCGGAGGTCTGGGCATGGGCCTGGGCGGTGCTCGGCGCCTGGTCCACGAGTTCACCATCGACAGCACACCGGGAGCCGGCACGACGGTCACGGTGGTCTGCTGGGCCTCGCCTCCGCCGCCTCGTCCCTACGGGGGCAGCTGATGCCGCGCGTCTGGGACGTACCGGTCCACGACTCCACCCGGGTACGCGACGCCAGGGTCGCCGCCGAGCACGCGGCGGTCCTGGCCGGACTCGACGAGGCACGGATCGCGGCCGCCGCCCTGGTGTCGACGGAACTGGCGACGAACCTGCTCAAGCACGCCCGGGGCGGCCGTCTGCTGCTCGACGTGGTGCCGGAGCAGGTGCCCGCGGACGGCGGCGACCCGACCCGGCTCGTGCAGATCGCGGCGATCGACCACGGTCCCGGCATACCCGACGTCACCGCCGCCCTGAGCGACGGCTTCACGACGGCCCGGTCCCTGGGCGCGGGCCTGGGCACGTGCCGACGCGTCGCCAACGCCTTCGCGGTGCACAGCGCCCCGGGCCGGGGCACGGTGGCGCTGGCCCGCATCGGCCCCGCCGGGCGGGACACGGCACCGGAGGCGGGCGGGCTGCGGGCGGGCGGGGTCAACCTGCCCTTCGGCGGGGCCGAACACTCCGGAGACGCCTGGGCCTGGGCCAGGGCCGGCGACCGCGTGACGCTGATGCTGGCCGACGGCCTGGGCCACGGATCCGAGGCGGCACACGCCTCGACCGCCGCCGTACAGGCGCTGCGCGGATCGGCCCACCTCCCCCCGGCGGAGCTCCTGCGCCATCTCGACACCGCTCTGCGCGGCACCCGGGGCGCCGCCGTGGCCGTGGCCCAGGTCGACCCCGGCACCGGGACGCTCCGATTCGCCGGCCTCGGCAACGTGGGGGGCTGGCTCTGGGAGGAGGGCGCCTGGCACGCCCTGCTCTCCCGCCCCGGCATCGCCGGCGTCCACCGGCCGCGGACCCTGCACGAGGACCGCAGACGCTGGGACACCGACCGGGTGCTGCTCCTGCACAGCGACGGCCTCCCCAGCCGGCAGAAGCCGCCGTCCGCACCGGATCTGCTGTCCGCCGATCCCGCCCTGATGGCCGCGGTCACCCTGCGCGACAGCGGCAGCGCCGCCCGGCCGGCACGTGACGACACCTCCCTGGCCGTCCTGGCTCCGGCACCGGGGGAGGGGCGTTGAAGCACACCTGGCCGATCGACACCGCCACCGACGCGGCCCTGGCGCGCGTCGCCACCGCCCGCGTGGCCGCGGCGTACGGACTGTCGCCGCTGCAACGCACCCGCCTCACCACGGCACTCAGCGCACAACTGCGCCAGTGCCTGGCCAAGGACGGCTCCTGGCTGCTCACGCTCTACGTCACCGGGACGGCCGCCGAACAGCCGCACCTGCACGTCACGATCACCGCCGCCAACCCTGCCGCGCACCCCCCGTGGCGCACGAGCGTCGCCTGCGCCAGGACGCCGATCGCGGACGACGGGTGGGTGCCGGACTCCCCGGCGTCCCTGGCCGAGTCGCTGCTCGACGCCGACGAGGACACGGCCGTCCTGCTGGACAGGCTCGCCGAGCAGGAGCAGTTGGTGGCGTTCCACCGGGAGGAACTGCATCAGACCAATCAGGGTGTGCTGGCCCTGCACGCCGAACTGGACGCCGCCGGACAGGCACAGAGGGAGGCGTTCGCCGCCGAGCGCAGGGCGCGCCGGCAGGCCGAGGACGCCCGTCGGCGCCTCACCTTCCTGGCCGACGCGAGCGCGGCCCTGACCTCCCTCAACCACGACGAGGTCGTACGGCGGCTTCCGGAGCTGCTCGTCCCGGAGTACGCCCGCAGCGTCGACGTCTGGCTGTTCGACGGCGACGACGACCGGCGTCCCCCGACCCCCCACCCCGCCGCCGCCGTGACCGCGGCCCGCACCGGACGGCCGCAGTACGCCGCGCTCGAACCCGGTGGACTGCCCGGCGTCGACGACCAGCCACCCTCGGCACTCGACCCCGAACGTCCGCTGCTGTGCATCCCGTTGCCCACCCGCCGGGCACCGCTGGGAGTGCTGACCCTGGCGCCGCCCGGTGAGCGCTGGGACCCCGACGACGCGGTCATGCTCATCGAGTTCGTCCGCCGCGCCAGCATCGCGATCGACAACGCCCGGCGCTTCGAGCGCAACCGCGACATCGCCGAGACGCTCCAACGGGCCCTGCTCACGGAGCTGCCCACCACACCGGCGCTCCGACTGGCCGCCCGCTATCTGCCGGCCACCCACGGGCTGAACATCGGCGGTGACTGGTACGACGCGTTCCGCCAGCCCGACGGCTCGCTGGTCGCCGTCATCGGTGACGTCACCGGACACGGACTGCACGCCGCCGTCATGATGAGCCAACTCCGCACCGCCCTGCGCGCATACGCCGTGGACGGCAGCAGCCCCGGCACCCTGCTGACCCGGCTGCACACGTTCCTGCACCATCTGCAGCCCGACCTGTACGCCACCGCCGTCATCGCCCGCTTCCACCCCGACGAGCCCACCCTGACCTGGGCGGCCGCGGGTCACCCACCGCCGCTGCTGCGGACCCCCGACGGCCAAGTACACACGCTGGACGCCAAACCCGGCGCGATGCTGGGCATCCCCCTGAACCAGCAGATCGAGGACCACACCGTCGACCTCCCGCCGGGCTCGACCCTGGCCCTCTACACCGACGGCCTGGTCGAACGCCGCGCCCAGGGAATCGATCCGGGCATCGCCCGCCTCGCGGACGTACTCGCCGCGTTCGGGCCCGCGGAACTGGAGGACCTGGACGGGTCGGCGGACCGTGTGCTGGATCCCCTGCTGAGCGACTCCGAGCGCGACGACGACGTATGCCTGCTGCTGTGCCATGTGACCCGTTCCGGCATCGCCTGCCGGTGATCTTCGCTGGTACGGTCCCGTCATGCCGCGCCTGGTGGAGGTTCCTGGGTACACCCGCTTCTGGACCGCCTCGGCCGTGTCCGCCTTCGGCTCCCAGATCACGGGGCTGGCCCTCCAGATCCTCACCGCCGTGACCCTGAGCGCGTCCGCCACACAGGTCGGCATCGTCAACGCCGCCCGCTGGGCTCCGTATCTGCTCTTCGGACTCATGGCCCCCGACACCCGGTCCCACCGCCCATGGCACAGAAGTCACCAGCAGGGAGAGCACCGACTGATCAGCCCGGCCTCCAGCGCGTACGTACCGTTCTGGCCGGTACGAGACCGCCGACGGCGCCGCGTGAGGGCGTGTGCCTCGTCGGAGAGCGCCTCAGCCGACCATGTCGTAGCAGGCCCGGACCCGGGTGAAGCGGCGGGCGGCCAGGTCGTCGCGGCGGATCACCCAGTAGACGACGCCCAGGTCACCCTCGGTCAGATCCTCGCCGCCGATCTCCGCGAGCAGCACCCAGTCGCCCGGGCCGTGGTCGTGCTCCGTGACGGGATCGGCGTTCCATACCCAGGGGTAGCCGCCTATCTGCACCGGCCCGCCCGGCTGCATCTGATCGCAGGTCTTCCACCACACCGAGCCCAGCTCGCCGCCGTGCGGGAACTCCTCGGTGTCCGAGCCGCGGTTGGGCAGTGAGGGCTCGGTCGTCAGACGGAGATCCTGGGCCGGGTGGACGGTCGGCGGCCAGTCGCCGTCCGGACCGCGCTCGGAGACGGGCGTGCCGGGCGGGACGTAGACGAGCCGGGACCAGTCGTCGTCGCCCCACGGGTCCTCGGTGTCCGCGAAGAAGAGCAGTGTGCCCTCCGTCGGCAGCGGGAGGTCCGTCGTGCCCGGCGGAATCGCGGCCAGGTCGACCGAGGCGAGGAACGGCAGGTCCGGCACAGGCTCGCCCTCGGGCATCGGCGGCAGCCCGCCGAGCCGCCCGGCCACCGGGCCGCCGGGTGCCTGGCCCACAGGGCTCAGCATCGCGCAGCGACGGACGGTGGTCAGCCACCGCTCGACCTCTTCCTGCGGTAAGTCACGGCTGCGGGCTTCGTCGCGGAACGGCTCCATCGATGTCATGGCGCCGAGTATGCCAGCGGCGATCATGCCCGCCCGCGGAGATGAAGGGAACCGGCCCCATGCGGGGGCTTCAGGTGTCCCCACCGGCCAACCGGACGGTGAGCGGGGGCCTCAGCGCAGTCGGCGCGCGCGCAGGACCACGTCGTCGGTGTGGTGCGCGCCGGCGCCGCCGTCGGGTGCGACGCGTGGTCGTTGCTCGTCCACCTCGATCTCCCAGTCGTCCTTGAGGAGGTCGACGACCATCGAGGGCCAGACGTAGTCGGCCGGGTCGAAGTCGCTGTCGTGCGACGGCTGGGTGTCCATTCCCGCGTGGTGGACGAGCAGCAGTGTGCCGCCGGGCGCGACGGCCGCGAGCAGTGCCCGCTCGGCGGCGGCGTCGGGGGTGCGCAGCAGGGCCGGGTACTGCGCGGAGACCAGGTCGAAGGAGGCCGGCGGGAGTGCTGCCTCGGTGAGTGTGGCGTGGACCCAGTGAACGGTGACGCCGGCGTCCCGGGCGTGCCCCGCCGCGCGCTCCAGCGCCACGCCGGAGACCTCGACCGCGGTCACGTCCCATCCGCCGCGCGCGAGCCAGACGGCGTCGGCGCCCTCGCCGCAGCCGACGTCGAGCACGCGCCCGGGGGTGAGCGCGGCGACCTCGGCCACGAGCGCCCCGTTGGGCCGACCGCTCCACAACTGCTGGCGGTCGGCGTATCGGTTGTCCCACGCTGCCCGCACCGCGGGGTCTCCGAGGTATCCGTCGGCGGGCGGTTTAGCTGCGATGTTGTCGGTCACGAGCCCACCGTCGCCGAGCGAGTCCCGGATTGCCACTCTTGTTGCCGGTCCGGCAAACCTTGGTGGCCGCGCCGGTTCAGCCGAAGCTCGGAGGGGAGGTAGGCCATGGACGCGGAGTAGCCGAAGAGGAGGGGGCTGAGCGATCCCGTCGCGGCTGACGGTCGGTCAGTGGATTGTGGACCGGGAGTAGTTGAAGGGGCGAAGGTCACAGAAGCATATCGGGCATTTAGTCCTTCGATCTTCACGGAAGGCTCACAAGTTGGCTAAGTTGGCAACTGTCTGCACGACTTCCTCCGATCGACAGGTGGTCTCGTGCACTCTCGTACGGAAGGAGTGCCGTTTCCATGGCGCCGGAACGAACCTCGCCCCGCGCAGTGACCGCCTTCCCGGGCAGGGACGACTCCCTTGCCCCAGGGGAGGGTGAGGGGCCGAGCCGCGAGGAGGTCCGGCGCAAGATCGACAGCCTCTACGACCGGGCCGAGAGCGACACCGGCACCTTCAACGCCACCCGCGCCGCCGCGATCCCGCGCCAGCGGGGCGTGGCCGGCCGCGACCGGTCCCAGGAGGACATGCAGCCCGCTGTCGGCGCCCTTGCCCGTCAGTGGTTCGACGCCGCCCGGGCCAAGCTGGGCCCGACCGTGCCGGTGTCGCAGCCGGACCGCAGGACGCCCGCCCGTCCCGACCGCGCGCCTCAGGCAGCACGCCCCGCACGCCCGACGGAACGCCCCGCGCAACCCCTCGCCCTCGAAGCACCCAAGGAACCGACGGGCGCCGTCCGGGAGTTGACCGGCGGATCAGCCCAGGCGCCGACCACCGGATTCCTTCCGGAGCTCCCCGCCCCGCCCGCCGCACCGGCCGCGGCAGCCGAGTCCCCGTGGGACGAGAGCGCCTGGCAAACCGGGGCACAGCCGGTCCTCGGCGGCGACGGCGCGGCATGGCCGGTGTACCAGCCGGCCCCGGCGCCCGCGCCGGAGCCCACCGCCCTGCTGCCCACCGCCCCGGACCCGCTCGCGGGCAGCTACCAGGCGGAGCTTCCCGCGAGCGCAGCGGAGACGTACGGCGCCGGTCCGGAGACGGGCGCGACCGCGACGTACGTCATGGCCCCGCCGGCCGATCCCATGGCGTCCTATCTCACCGGTCCGTCGGCGGATCCCGTCGCGTCTTATCTCGCCAGTCCGTCGGCGGATCCCATGGCGTCCTATCTCACCGACCCGCCGACCGGCCCCGTCGCGTCCTATCTCACCGACCCGCCGGCCGACCCTGTCGCTTCCTACCTCGCCGACCCACCGGCCGACCTGACCGCCGCGACCTATGGCGCCGGCCTGCCGGACCTCGCCGCGTCTGCCTGGGCGGCCCCCGCCCCGCCGGCGCCCGTCGAGACGGCCGCCGCACCCGCCTACGCCTACGCCGCACCGACAGTGGCTGCCGCTCCGACGGCACCGGTCACCTACGCGGCACCCGAAGCTCTCGCCACCCCCGTCGCACCCGGATCCTGGCCGTCGGTGGAGCCGGGTCGCAGCACCCAGGCCGAGCGGGTGATCGCCTTCGCCCGCGCGCAGATCGGTCGGCCCTGTGTATGGGGAGCGGTCGGGCCGGGATCGTACGACGCTCCCGGTCTCACCCAGGCCGCATGGAAGGCCGCGGGCGTCACGCTTCCCCGGACCGCCCAGGCCCAGTGGGCAGGGGGGATGCAGATCTCCCTCGCCGACGTCCGGGTCGGAGACCTGGTCTTCTTCCACGACGACCTCGGCCACGTGGGCATCTGGAGCGGGGACGGCATGCTGATCCACGCCCCGGGCCCGGGGTCGACCATCCGTGAGGAGTCGGTGTTCTTCGCCGGCCAGGCCGCGATCAAGGGCGCGGTCCGCCCGGCCTGACGCCCCGCTCGCGCCGGTGGGTCGAACCGTGCGGGGCGATCTCACACCACGTCAGGTCCCCGTCGCGGCAACGGATCGTCGGCATGTCCGCCGACTCGGCGAACCGGGCGAGTTGAGTGGGTGAAGCTTGGGCCCGAATTCGCAGCGCGGGGCATGGATGAGGCTCGCGGCCGTACCAGGCCGAGTCGACGGACACGACGCGCTGGAGGCGAGCCTTGAACCGAAGAGACGAGCACACCGACCGCACGACCCGTCAAGCCCCGGTCCTCATTGTCGGCGGTTCCCTCGTCGGCCTGTCGACCTCGCTGTTCTTGAGCCGGCTGGGGGTACGGCACACGCTGGTGGAGCGCCACGCCGGCACGTCCATCCACCCTCGGGGACGCGGGAACAACGTCCGCACGATGGAGCTGTTCCGGGCGGCCGGTGTCGAGCCGGGCATCCGGGACGCCGCCGCCACACTCGACGACAACCACGGCATCCTCCAGACACCCACTCTGGTCGGCGACGAGGGCGAGTGGCTCTTCAAGGAGATCGACGCGGGCGGCGCACTGGCCCGCTTCAGTCCCAGCTCGTGGTGCCTGTGCAGCCAGAACGACCTGGAGCCGGTGCTGCTGGAGCACGCCGAGCGGCTCGGCGGCGATCTGCGGTACGGGACCGAACTGCTGTCGTTCGACAGCGGCCCCTCCGGCGTCACCGCGGTGGTCAAGAGCCGGGAGACGGGCGAGCACACGACCATCCGTGCGGACTACCTCGTCGCGGCGGACGGCCCCCGCAGCCCCGTTCGCGAGCAACTCGGCATCGGCCAGAGCGGTCCCGGTGATCTGTTCAGCAACGTCAGCATCACCTTCCGGTCCCGCCGCCTCGCCGATGTCGTGGGTGACCGCCGCTTCATCGTCTGCTATCTGACGAACCCGGAAGCCGACGGCGCGCTCCTGCCGGTGGACAACCAGGAGAACTGGGTCTTCCACGCCCCCTGGCACCCGGAACAGGGCGAAACGCTGGAGGATTTCACCGACGAGCGGTGCGTCGAGCACATCAGACGCGCGGTCGGCGTGTCCGACCTCGACGTGGAGGTCACCGGAAAGGCCCCCTGGAACGCCGCCCAGCGGGTCGCCCGCAGCTACCGGGCCGGACGGGTCTTCCTGGCCGGCGACTCGGCCCACGAGATGTCCCCCACCGGGGCCTTCGGCTCCAACACCGGAATCCAGGACGCGCACAACCTCGCGTGGAAGCTGGCCGCGGTGCTCGGCGGATGGGCGGGGGAGGGGCTGCTGGACACCTACGACGCCGAGCGGCGCCCGGTGGCCGAGGCGACCAGTGCCCGCGCCGCCGCACGGTCGGTCGAGCACAGTCACCCCGGCTTCGCCCCGCCGCCCGGCATGGGCGGTGGCGGCGGTGGCGGCGGCCCGCAGCGAGGCATCCTCAACGTGGTCCTGGGCTACCGCTATCCGCGGGGCGCGGTCGTCGGCACCGACCCCGCGGCTCCGGTCGTACCGGAACGCTTCGACCTGTCCGGTGAACCCGGCAGCAGGGCACCCCACTTGGCGGTACGGCACCGAGGCGAACGGATCTCCACGCTGGATCTCTACGAGCGGTCGTTCGTTCTGCTCAGCGACGCCGACGAGCCGAATGGCTGGCACGAGGCCGCCCTTCGGCTCGCCGAAGCGATGTCCGTCCCCCTGACGTCGTACCGGGTGGGCAGCGCGTCCCCTGCCGAGCTGACGCCCGAGGGCGACGCGGACTGGTCGGCCGTCCACGGAACGCAGCCCGGCGGCGCCGTACTTGTCCGGCCCGACGGATTCGTCGCCTGGCGGTCCACCGGACCGGACCCGGACGCCGAGTCGACGCTGCGTCAAGTCCTGACCACGCTGCTGGCGATCGTCTGACCTCGGAAGACACGGCCGGCCGACCCCTCGACGGGGTCGCCCGGCCGTGTCGTGCGGTCATCGCGTCGTCCCGCCGGGATGTCGGCGGGTTCACCCGAGTGATCGTCCCGAGTTGTGACGGGAGGTCAGCTGACTGACGGTTGATCACGTCGAGGGCGGGTCACATCAGCTGACGAAGTGCCAGCTGTCCGCCCCCTGACGGAGGGAACATCAGATGCACTCTGCTCGCATGCTCCTGGCCACCGCGGCGGCTTCGACCGTCCTCGTTCTCGGGGCGCCCGGCGCCTACGCGGCCGGGAACGACTGGGAGGACCACACGGACTCCTCGTACAGCAAGGACCACGACAAGGAGTGGGACAAGGAGCACGGCAAGGACAGCCAGGACTCGCCGCGCGGTGGCATGCACACCGGCGGTGGGGCGCTGACCGCGGTGAACGCGGACGGCTCGGAGACCGCGAAGGACCCCAAGTTCGACCCGGAGACCTACAAGGACAAGGAGCAGGGCAAGGACTCCGGCAGCGGGAAGCAGGACGAGGACTCCTGGAGCAAGGACGACGGTGACTCCTGGAGCAAGGACGACAGCGGCTCCGGCTCCTGGAGCAAGGAGGAGAAGCCCAGCGGCGGAATGCACACCGGAGGCGGCGGCTTGGCCTCGCCGGCCGTGACCGCGGGTGGCCTGGCCGTCCTGGCCGTCGTCGGAACCGGTCTGTACTCGGTGCGACGCAAGAAGACCGCAGGAAGCGTGGCCTGACCCATGCCGGATGCGATAGCCGAGTGGCCGCCACGCCCGTATTCCGCGTGGCGGCCCCGCCGGTTTCCCCGTGCTCCATCCCTCGTCCGATTTGCCGCCGTGCCCTGGTGAGATGGTGTCCGATGACAGTTCGTCCCTCTTCCCCCGAAGACAACCCTTCCCGCACCAAGGTGATGGTGATCGGCGCCGTAGCCGCCCTGGTGCTGGCCTTCAGCCTGTTCGGCGGCAATGACACCGCGACCGACACCGCATCGTCCAGCACCGCGTCGTCCGACGCCCCCCGCCCCTCGCGGCCCGCTCACACGGCCGCGGCGGCGCCGCCGGCCGCCGCACAGCCCGCGGGGAAGCACCTGCCGCGATCGAGGCCCGTACGCCTGCTCATTCCGAAGATCTCCGTCGACGCCCCCTTCACCGCACTCGCCATCGGCCGCACGGGACAGCTGGAGCCGCCCCCGGCCGACGACACCAACCTCGTCGGCTGGCACGCCAAGGGAGCGTCGCCCGGCGAGGCGGGCACCTCGATCATCGCCGGGCATGTCGACACGGCGACGTCGGCGGCCGTCTTCGCGGACCTCGGAGAACTGAAGAAGGGGGACGTCTTCCACGTCAGACGAGCCGACGGGCGCAGAGCGTCCTTCGTGGTCGACAGCGTGGAGACGTTCGACAAGGAGAACTTCCCCAGCCGACGTGTGTACGCCGACACGGCCCAGGCGCAGGTCCGGCTCATCACCTGTGCGGGTGACTACGACCGTACGGTCAAGGACTACACGGAGAACCTGGTGGTCTTCGCCCACCTCACCTGAGGCGGCCCCGTCCTCCCGGACCGCAGGTCACCCGGGCAGTGGCATACGAGTCGCGCGCTTGTGGGAGCGGGATCAGGATCGAGGGGATCGAGGCACGTCGGTGTCACATCGACGTGGTTGAGATCCGTCCGCTTCCTCCCCCACGAAGGAGATGTGCGCAGTATGACCACCACGTCCGAACGTGTTTCGGAATCCCTGACGCGACAGGCCTCGCAACGCGTCTCCCAGTCCGTGTTCGACGGCTCGCCACTGCGCGTGGTCCTGCTGGTGGACGTCTACGACGGTGCCCAGCAGCAGTTCCTGGAGGCCTACGAGCAGCTGTGCAACCAGGTCGCGTCCGTTCCGGGGCATGTCAGCGACCAGCTGTGCCAGTCCATCGAGAATCCCTCCCAGTGGCTCATCACGAGCGAGTGGGAGAGTGCCCCGCCCTTCCTCACCTGGGTGAACAGCGAGGAACACGTGCGGATGGTGGAGCCCCTGCACAGCTGTGTCCGGGACACCAGGTCGCTGCGCTTCCACATCGTCCGTGAGACCGGCGGTCCGGCGGCGGAGACCGCGCCCGGCGCGCGTCGGCTCCAGGTGGCACCGAGGATCGGTGACGGACTGATCCGGCACGCGCTCACCTTCACGGTCAAGCCGGGCAGCGAGAAGACCGTGGCCGACATCCTGGCCGGGTACACGTCGCCGGAGCCGCGGGTCGACGACACCACCCAGCTGTGCCGCACCTCCCTGTTCATGCACGGCAACCGGGTGGTCCGGGCCATCGAGGTGCGGGGCGACCTGCTCGCCGCGCTGCGCCACGTGGCCAGGCAGCCCGAGGTACGGGCCGTCGAGGAGGCCATCAACCCCTATCTGGAACAGGACAGGGACCTCGACGACCCCGAGTCCGCCCGGGTCTTCTTCACCCGCGCGGCGCTGCCCGCCGTACACCATGTGACGGCGGGTCAGGAGAGTCCGGACGCGGTGCGGCACGCGCTGTACTACCCGGCCCGTGAGGGGTGCGGTCTGCGGCTGGCCGAGCTGCTCGCCCGTCAGGACGAGGCGGCGGCGGACGATCCGCGCGGACCGGTGCTGCGCAGCACGATCTTCCAGCGCGACGACATCGTCGTCCGCCTGGTCGACCTGCGCGGTGGCCTCGACACCGACCCGACTCCCGTGCTCGGCCTCACGGATCGCACTCAGGCGGCCGAGCTGGCGGAACTCCTCGACGGCGAGGCCCTCGGGGCGGACGGTCAGGCGCTGAAGGACGGGGCCCCCGCTCGTCTCCTCACGGTCTCCCGCATGGAACTCGTCACCGACCGTCGCGCGCCCGACGCCTGACCCACCGGTACCAGGGCCGTTACGGCCGCCCCCCTGTCGATGCTGCACATGTTCGGAGGAACGTCGTGAACAACCGCCATCCCGGAATCGTGGATGTCAGCGAGGTCGAGCCCAACACTCGGCGCGGTGGCGACCTGCGTGCCCTGCTCACCCCCACCACCGTCGGCTCGACCAGCGGCTTCATGGGCGTGGCCATCATCCAGCCCGGCGACCGCATCGCCGAGCACTACCACCCGTACTCCGAGGAGTTCATCTACGTCCTCTGCGGACAGCTGGAGGTCGACCTGGACGGTGAGCCCCACCCGCTCCAACCCGAGCAGGGGCTCCTGATCCCCACCCACATGCGGCACCGCTTCCGCAACGTCGGCAAGGTGGAGGCCCGCATGGTCTTCCACCTCGGCCCGCTCGCCCCGAGCCCGCCGCTCGGCCATGTCGACACCGAGGACGCCGACGGCGTACCGATCGTGGTGGAGGCGGCCCACAAGGGTGCGGGACGGACGGCCGAGCGAACTCAGGTCTCTTCATGAGAAGGCGCGTGGCGGTCACCGGACTGGGCGTCGTCGCCCCGCAGGGCATCGGCATACCCGCGTTCTGGGATCTGCTGTCCAACGGGCGTACGGCGACGCGGGGCATCACGTTCTTCGACCCGTCCGGGCTGCGGTCCCGGATCGCCGCCGAGTGCGACTTCGACCCGGCGGCCCACGGGCTCGACGCGGAGCAGATCGCACGCAGTGACCGGTACATCCAGTTCGCCCTGGTCGCGGGGGAGGAGGCGGTACGGGACTCCGGTCTCGACCTCGCCGTCGAGAACCCCTGGCGGGTCGGGGTGTCCCTGGGTACCGCGGTCGGCGGAACCACCCGGCTGGAGCAGGACTACGTGCTGGTCAGCGAGCGCGGCAAGCGCTGGGACGTGGACCACCGGGAGGCCGGAGCGTATCTGCACCGGGCGTTCTCGCCCAGCACACTCGCCTCGGCGGTGGCGGAGCGGTTCGAGGCACGCGGGCCGGTGCAGACCGTCTCCACCGGCTGCACCTCGGGGCTCGACGCGGTCGGGTACGCCTTCCACACGATCGAGGAGGGCAGGGCCGACGTGTGCATAGCCGGCGCCTCGGACTCGCCGATCTCACCGATCACCATGGCCTGCTTCGACGCGATCAAGGCCACGTCCCCGAACAACGACGACCCCGCCCACGCCTCTCGGCCCTTCGACGCCGACCGCAACGGGTTCGTCATGGGGGAGGGCGGTGCGGTCCTCGTCCTGGAGGAGCTGGAACACGCGCTGGCCCGCGGTGCGCACGTGTACTGCGAGATCAGCGGCTACTCCACCTTCGGCAACGCCTACCACATGACCGGTCTGACCAGCGAGGGCCTGGAGATGGCCCGGGCCATCGAGGACGCCCTCGACCAGGCCAGGCTCGACGCCACGGCGATCGACTACGTCAACGCGCACGGCTCGGGCACCGTGCAGAACGACCGCCACGAGACGGCGGCGGTCAAACAGGTCCTGGGCGCGCACGCCTATGACACGCCGATGAGCTCCATCAAGTCCATGGTGGGGCATTCGCTCGGCGCGATCGGCGCGATCGAACTCGTGGCCTGTGCGCTGGCCCTGACCCACCAGGTCGTCCCGCCCACCGCGAACTACGAGACCCCGGACCCCGAGTGCGACCTGGACTACGTCCCGCGCGTCGCCCGCGAGCGAAGACTGAACAGCGTGCTCTCCGTGGGCAGCGGTTTCGGTGGTTTCCAGTCCGCGGTGATCATGAATCTGCCGAGGGAGAAGACACGATGAGCGAATCGCATCCTCGGCGCGCGGCCATCACCGGCATCGGACTGGTCGCGCCCAACGGAACCAGCACCGAGACCTTCTGGAAGTCGACCAGGGAGGGCATCAGCGTCCTGGACCGGATCACCCGGGAAGGATGCGGGCACCTGCCGCTGCGGGTGGCCGGTGAGGTCCGGGACTTCGACCCGCCGTCCGTGGTCGAGGAGCGCTACCTCGTCCAGACCGACCGGTTCACCCACTTCGCGATGGCCGCGGCGGACCAGGCCCTCGACGACGCCGGCCTCGACCGGACCAGTACGGACGCCGCGCCGTTCGCCGTGGGCGTGGTCACCGCGGCCGGTTCCGGTGGCGGCGAGTTCGGCCAGCGGGAGCTGCAGCAGCTGTGGGACAAGGGCAGTCGGTTCGTCGGGCCGTACCAGTCCATCGCCTGGTTCTACGCCGCGAGCACCGGCCAGATCTCCATCCGCCGCGGCTTCAAAGGCCCTTGCGGTGTGGTCGCCGCCGACGAGGCCGGCGGTCTCGACGCTCTGGCGCACGCGGCGCGTGCCGTGCGGCGCGGCACCGACGTGATCGTGGCCGGCGCGACCGAGGCACCCCTGGCCCCCTACTCGATGGTCTGCCAGCTCGGCTACGAGGAGCTGAGCGGCATCGACGACCCCGATCGCGCCTACCGCCCGTTCACCGCGTCGGCCTGCGGATTCGTCCCCGCCGAAGGCGGCGCCATGCTCGTCGTGGAAGCCGAGAGCGCGGCCCGTCGACGGGGCGCGTCCGTACGGGCCACCCTGGCGGGGCATGCGGCGACCTTCACCGGCGCCTCCCGCTGGGAGCAGTCCCGCGAAGGGCTGGCCCAGGCCGTCCGGGGCGCCCTGGACGAGGCGGGCTGTGCCCCCGAGGAGATCGACGTGGTCTTCGCGGACGCCCTCGGGGTACCGGAGGCGGACCGTGCCGAGGCACTGGCGATCGCGGACGCCCTGGGCGCGCACGGCAGTCGCGTCCCCGTCACGGCGCCGAAGACCGCCATCGGCCGCGGCTACTCGGCGGCACCCGTCCTGGACGTCGCCGCGGCGGTGCTCGCGCTGGAACACGGTCTGATCCCGCCCACCCCCAACGTCTTCGACATCTGCCACGACCTCGACCTCGTGACCTCCCGCGCCCGTGCCGCCGAACTGCGCACGGCGCTGGTCCTCAGCCGAGGGCTCATGGGGTCGAACTCGGCGCTCGTGCTACGGCTCGGCGCCGGCGGCGCCTCGTAGCGAGGCGTCGCGAGCACCCATCACACAGCACCCACACACAGCAGGGAGAGAACCGCATGAGTGACCGAATCACCGTGGAAGAGCTCGCCGGGCTCATGAAGAAGTCCGCCGGAGTCACCGTCGCCCCGGAGGAACTCCGGCAGCGAAGCGACTCCGGCTTCGACGCCTTCGGCATCGACTCCCTCGCGCTGCTCGGCATCGTGGGCGAGCTGGAGAACCGGTACGGCACGCCCATGCCTCCCGACGCGGAGAAGAGCAAGACTCCCCAGCAGTTCCTCGAACTCGTCAACAGCGCGCTTCTGGCGGGAGCCTGACATGGCCGGTCACACGCAGAACGAGATCACCATCGCCGCGCCGCTCGACCTGGTCTGGGACATGACCAACGACGTCGCGAACTGGCCGCGGCTGTTCAGCGAGTACGCCTCCGCCGAGATCCTCTCCCAGGAGGGGAGCCGGACCACCTTCCGGCTCACCATGCACCCCGACGACAACGGCAAGGTGTGGAGCTGGGTCTCCGAGCGGGAGCCGAACCGCGACACGCTCAGCGTGCGGGCCCGCCGTGTGGAGACCGGACCCTTCGCCTACATGAACATCGTGTGGCAGTACGAGAAGGTGCCCGAGGGCACCCGGATGGTGTGGACCCAGGACTTCGCGATGAAGCCGGACGCACCGGTCGACGACGCCTGGATGACGGACAACATCAACCGGAACTCCAAGGTCCAGATGGCCCTGATCCGGGACCGCATCGAGCAGGCCGCCACGGAGCGCCGGCCCGCGCAGATGCTCTCCGAGTGACCCGGACGGAGGACAGGACGATGCACCAGACCCTGATCGTCGCCCGCATGGCGCCGGAGTCGGCCCTCGACATCGCCAAGGTGTTCGATGAGTCGGACCGGGGAGAACTGCCGCACCTCGTGGGCGTCGCCCGACGCAGCCTGTTCCAGTTCGACGACGTGTATCTGCACCTCATCGAGTCGGAGCAGGACCCCGGCCCGGCCATCGCGAAGGCGGCCGGGCACCCCGAGTTCCGGGACGTCAGCGAACGGCTGTCGGCGTACGTCACCGCGTACGACCCGGCGACCTGGCGTTCACCGAAGGACGCGATGGCGCGCTGCTTCTACCGCTGGGAGCGGGACGCCACCTCCTGAACCACCCGCACGAACCGCCGGTCGCCGGGCACGCGAGGACTGCGTGCCCGGCGACCGGCGGTCTGCGTGTTCCCTCGGGAGGGGTCGGTCACCCGGGGACGGTGCAGTCGAACGCGTGCAGGTAGGGGTTGACCGGGCTGATGTCGTCGATGACCAGGCCCGCCTCCGTCAGCCTGCCGACCATGCTGGCGGTGGTGTGTTTGGCCCCGCCCACATTGAGGAGCAGCAGCAGGTCCATGGCGGTGCTGAACCGCATCGAGGGCGTGTCGTCGACGAGGTTCTCGATGACCACGACCCGCGATCCCGGACCGCCCGCCTCGATGACGTTGCGCAGGGTGCGGGTCGTGCTGTCGTCGTCCCACTCCAGGATGTTCTTGATGACGTACACATCGGCCTGGACCGGGACGGCCACGCGGCAGTCACCGGGCACGAGCCGCATCCGGTCCGCGAGCGCGCCTCCCGCCCGCAGCCGCGGGTCGGCGTTGTCCACCACGCGCGGCAGGTCGAGCAGAGTGCCGTGGAGCGACGGGTACTTCTCCAGCAGACTCGCCACCACATGCCCCTGGCCACCGCCGATGTCGGCGACCGACTTCGCCCCCGACAGATCGAGGAACTGAGCCACGTCCCGCGCGGACTGCACGCTGGAGGTCGTCATGGCACGGTTGAAGACGTCGGCCGATTCCGGAGCGTCCTCGTTGAGGTAGGGGAAGAACTCCTTGCCGTACAGATCCTCCACGACGTTACGGCCGGAGCGGACCGCCTCGTCCAGCCGCGGCCACGCGTCCCAGGTCCACGGTTCCGTGCACCACAGCGCGATGTCGCGCAGGCTGTGCGGATCGTCCTCGCGCAGCAGCCGGGACATGTCAGTGTGCGTGAACGTGCCGTCCGGCCGCTCGGCGAAGATGCCGTAGCAGGACAGGGCCCGCAACAGCCGTCGTAGCGGCTTCGGTTCGGTCTTGACCGCGGCCGCGATCTCCTCCACGGTCAGCGGGCCGTCACCGAGGGCGTCGGCGACCCTCAGCCTCGCGGCCGCGCGGAGGGCGGCCGCGCACGCCGCCCCGAACACGAGCTCCCTGAGCCGCATGGACGGCGGCGGGGCGGTCTGCTCGGTCTGTGCGGTCCGGCCGGCCGGTGATGCCTCGGTGGTCTGTGCAGTCGTCATGTGCCGCCTTCCTTCTTCGAGTTCATGAGCGACCCCATGGCCTTCAGCACAGTCCCGCGGGCTGGGATGCCTGGCAGGTGTTGCCCTGGAACGTGTTGCCCTCGCCGGTGTCCGTGTTGACGAGGTCTGCCGGGGCGTTGCCCTCCAGCACGTTGTCGGTGATCCGGTTCCGCACGCTGGTGGTGCCCACGAAGCTCTTGAACAGGACGATGCCGCCCGACAGCGAGGAGGGGCCGGCGTTGTCCGTGACCCGGTTCCTCGTCACCAGGGTGTCCTCGGCGCCGGTCAGCACGATGCCGGAGCCCTGCAGTGCCTCGAGCCGCGGGGTCTTCGGGCAGGACTTGTTGTTCCGCGCGACGCGGTTGTCGCGCACGGTCAGGGCGCCGGCTCTCGGCGCGTTCTCGTCACCCACGACGAAGACGCCCGCGCAGTTGCCGGTGACGCGGTTGTGCGCGACGGTCAGGTTCCGCAGCCGGCGGACGGTGAGGCCGATGCGGTTGCCTTCCAGGAGGTTGCGTTCGACCACCGTGCCTTGGGTGTCCGAGGCGCCCTCGTCGGACCTGACCGTGTTGGCGAGGAACAGGCCGGCGTCGCCGTTGTCCCGGGCGGTGTTCTTGCGGAACACGCTGCGGACCGAACGCTCCTGGGCGATCCCCCACACCCCGTTCTCCACCGCGGTCACGTTCCGCACGGTCAGCCCGTCGGTCCCCACCGCGAACAGTCCGGCCTTGGCGAAGCCGGTCACCGTCAGGTCGGCGATGGTGACGCCCTCGATGCTCTTGTCCTTCTTGCCGACCACGCAGATGCCGTTGCCGTTCTCACCACAGGTCTCGGCGGCCTTGGGCGCCTTGGGCGTGGCCGGCTTGGTGGCGGCCGGCTTGAGGACGGTGGCACGGCCCATGCCGCGCAGGGTGAGGTCGGGCGTGGTCACCTTGACGCTCTGGCGGTAGGTGCCGGGGGTCAGGAGAACGGTGTCGCCCGGCTCGGCGGCGTCCACCGCCGTCTGGATCGACTCCCCTGGAAGGACCACGTGGATCATATGGTCCGCGGCGACCGGTGGGGCGGCACCGATCCCCGCCCCGGTGATCGCCGCCGCACACGCCAGGTAGGCGATATTAAGTTTCATCATATTCGGAACGCTATGACCCGAATGTCCGAGAATGGTCCCGATAGACCATCCGGCGGCGTGTCGGAGCAGCACCTCGCCCGCCAGGACCGGAGGACGGCAGGTGCGAGCGGCTCAGCGCCTGCGGCCGCCCCGCGCGGACCATCCGGTGCCGATGCCCGCGAGGTGCAGGGCCAGGGCGGTCAGGCCGAGCAGCATCACGTTGGTCGAGCTGAAGACGTCGTTGGTGGATATCTCCGCCGCGTTGATCAGGAAGGCGATGAAGAACAGGACTGCGGAAATGATGGCCAGCAAGGTGGCCGTCCCTTCGGTCGGGGGCTCGTTGTCTGCTTGACGTCCGAATGCCCCCAAGACGCGGGAAAACACGGTCGTCGACCGACAGCCTCGGTTCACCGTGGGTTCGCCACCTAGCCTTGGCGGGTGAACGTGCCCAGTCCCTCGTTGTCGAGGTACTCGACCGTGAGGGACTTCCCGTTCGCGGCGAAGGAGACGCCGGTCGGACCGACCGCGTTCTCGCCCGCGGTCTCGAAGCTGAACGTGTCGCCGGCGTAGTGCGTCAGCCGGTACGACTGGGGCTCGGGACCCAGCCGGAGGGTGAGGTCACCGTTGCCGTCGGCGACGACCTCGGCCCGGCCGTAGTAGTCGCTGTCGTACGTGCCGGTGTAGGTGTCGGCAGCCTTGGCGGGCGCGGCACCGGAGGGCGGGTGGGCGTAGTCGGTCTTGGAACGGCCCGCGTCCTCCTGCTGCTGGTACACCGCGTCCACGAGGGGGATCCAGTCACGGCTGACCTTGCCCGTCTGCGCGATGTCGAAGAAGTCGAGGGCGACGGCGTCGGCGACCCCGACCGGTGAGGAGTTGGTCAGGACGACGATGCCGAGCTGCTCGCCGGGCAGCATGGTGACGTTGGTGTGCGCGCCCAACGCGAACGCGCCCGTGTGCGACAGCCTGAGCCGGCCCTCGTCGTCGTAACTGACGTTCCAGCCAAGGCCGTAGAAGCCGGTCCGTCCGGCCGGGGCGTGGGGCGGGTTGGCGACGGCCTCGGGCCAGTGGGTGCGCTCCAGCGCCTCGGCGTCGATGATCTGCTTGCCGTCGAGCTTGCCGTCGGCGAGCTGAAGCCGCAGCCATGTCGCCATGTCCCGGGCGGTGGAACTGACGCCGCCCGCGGGGGACTGCGCGTCCGGATCCCGCAGGGACGCCTTCCAGGTGCCGTCGGCGGTCTTGACGTGGCCCCAGGCGCGGTCGGAGGCCTTCGCGTAGTCCTCGAAGCGGGAGCTGGTCGAATCCATGCCGGCCGGCTTGTAGAGGGTGTCGGCGGCGAGTTTCTCCCAGGGCACGCCCTTCTCGTCCGCGACGGCCTCGGCGGCGGCCGTCAGACCGAAGTTGGTGTAGGCGTAACTGGCGCGGAACGGTGCCAGAGGCTCGTAGCGCAGGTGGGAGAGGATGTACGGGCGGTCGTAGCCGAGGTCTTCGAGGAGGTCTCCGGCGTGGTCGGGGAGGCCGCTGCGGTGCGAGAAGAGGTCGGCGACCGTCACGTGCGAGGTGACCCACGGGTCCTTGAGGCGGAAGTCCGGCACGTTCGGGGCGACGGGCTCGCTCCAGCCCTCGACGCCCACCGCTCCGGCGACGACGGTGGAGGCGATCGGCTTGGAGACGGAGGCGAGCTGGAAGACGGTGTCGGCGTCGACAGCGGCCTTCTCGCCGGCTTTGCGCACGCCGTAGCCCTTGAGGTGGATGACCTTGCCGTCGTGGACGACGGCGACGGCCACGCCGGGTGTCCCGGTGCGCTTCATGGCCGCCCGGACCACTGCGTCGAGCTGGTCGACGGCCCGCTGCACCTCCGCGTCGTCGAGCTGGGGCGGTGGCTGGGCCGGGGGTGGTGAGGGGCCCGGTGCCATGGCGCCCAGCAGCGCCGACAGGCCGGCTGCGGCAATCCATCGCAGAGTGCTCACGCTTCCATTGAAAGCCTCTCGTCGAGGTCTGTCGCGTGCAGCCGCTGCAACGTCGGCGGGGCTGTCAACCCTGACGATCGGCAGGGGCCGCCGTTGCCGTTCGGCTCGGGTTCGCGGCTGGGCGCGCTTTTACGTTCAGGACCCATGGAACAAGAACCGCGACAGAACAACAGAGCTCGTCGGCTGCTGGGGGCGTGGGGTGCCCTGGGTGTGGGGGCGGGGGCGGTCGTCTGGCTCGCGCCGGGCGGGCTGGGTGACGCCGGTGCCGTCCGGGTCACGGGCGGGGCGTCGGCGGCCGCGTACCGGTCGGTGACGCGGGGAGTGGCGGAGGCGCCGTCGTGGCTGGGACCGCTCCTGGAGGCAGCCGGCGAGGGGACGCTGGTGATCCTCGGAATCCTGCTGGCGTGGACATGGTGGACGGCGACCCGTCGTGGAGACGCACGAGGGGTCGCCGGAACCGTGGTGACCGGACTCGGTACCGTCGCGGCCTACGCGGTGAGCGAAGCCGTGAAGCTCGTGGTGGACGAGGAGCGGCCCTGCCGTGCGCTGCGCGCCGGGGCCGACCTCGTCGCGGAGTGTCCCGGCGCGGGGGACTGGTCCTTCCCGAGCAACCACGCCACCCTGGCCGTCGGGACGGCTGCCGGCCTGGCCGTGCTTCGGCCACGGCTCGCCGTGGTCACGCTGCCGCTGGCCGCGGCCGCGGCGCTGCTGCGTGTGACGGTGGGGGTCCACTACCCGCACGATGTGCTCGCCGGCGTGATTCTCGGGGCCACCGTGGTGGTGGCCGCACTGCTGACATTCCTGCCGCCGGCCCAGCGTGCGGCATCACGGCTGGTTCGGCGGAGCGACGATCCCGGCCTCGTGGGCGACGACCGCGGCGGCGGCCCGGTTGTCCACGCCCAGCCTTCCCAGAATGGAACTCACATGGGCCTTCACGGTCCCCTCCACCACATGCAGCCGCCGGGCGATCTGCCCGTTGGACAGCCCGCTGCCGAGGAAGGCCAGGACCTCCCGTTCCCGGGCGGTGAGGGAGTCGACCCGGGAGCGCGCGAGGGAGCGCCGGCCGGCCAGGGCGCCCGCGCCCGTCGAGGCGAGGTGGGCGACGACCCGGGCGGCGACCTTCGGTGACAGGTAGGCGGCGCCGTCGGCCACCGCCCGGATCCCGCTGATCAGTTCCTCGGGTTCGCCCGACTTGATCAGGAAGCCGGCCGCGCCGCCGCCCAGGGCGCGCAGGATGTAGTCGTCCTCGCCGAACGTCGTCAGCATGACCACGCCCGTGCCGGGCGAGGTGCTGCGGATCTCCGCCGCCGCGTCGATACCGTTCATCCCCGGCATACGGATGTCCAGCACGGCCACCCCGGGGCGGTGCCGCCGGGTCAGCTCCACGGCCTCGCGCCCGTCACCCGCCTCGGCGACGACCTCGATGCCCGGATCCGAGGCGAGGACGGCACGTACGCCCGCCCGGATCATCGGCTCGTCGTCGGCGATCAGCACCCGGATCATCGGAGCCTCACGGGGTGAGCGTGTCGCGGGACACCAGGATGCCGTCCCGGAAGCAGAGGCGGTACGCGTCGCCGGACCGGTCGTCGAACCGGTCGGCCGTGATCGCGTAGTACTCGCACGTGGTGCCGTCTCCTGTCGGCTCGGTCGTCGGCGGTCGGTGGTTCGTCTGCCGGTCGGGGAGGAGGCGCTCCACCTCGGAGCGATCCTGCCCCACGCGCAGACGCGCGAAGTCACCGGGTTGCAGCACCGATCGGGACGCCGACAGCATCTCCCATCCCATGCGCGCCCCGCTCAGCACCGCTCCCGCCACCAGGGGCACCATGACCGCGGCCACCAGGGCCCGGCCGACGCGGCGCCGGGCACGGCGGTGCTCCCGCGGCAACTCCTCGCCCGCCCGGGAGACAGCGGGGGCGAGGAGCCGTGCCGACGCGCGCACAGGCGCGTGCGGGATCCGCGCGGCGACGGCGAAACCCCTGCCGCGCGGACCATGGCCGAACGAACCGCCGGCCAGCCGCACCCGTTCTTCGAGACCTATGAGACCCCGCCCACCGCTCCGGGTCCTGAGCCGCGGAGTGGCCCTGGACGACGGTGGGCCGTTCTCCACGACGACCTTCGACTCCGTTGCCGTATACGCCACTTGGACGGTCGCCGTCGCGCCCGGCGCGTGCTTGGCGACATTGGTCAGCGCTTCCTGCACGACCCGGTGAACCGCCCGCTCGACCACCGGCGGCAGGTCGTCCGCCGTGCCGTCGCAGTGGAACCTCACCGCGAGCCCGGAAGCGGCGGCCTCTTCGATCAGGCCCGCAAGACCGGCGCCGTCGGGGTGCGGCGGTGTGTCGGCGCCCTCCTCACGCAGGACACCGATCACCTCGCCGAGACGCTCCACCGCGGTCGCCGCCCTGGCCCTGATGTCCCCCGCGGCCTGCCGATGGTGCGCCGCCAGGTCCGGTGCGAGCTTGAGAGCACCGGCCGACAAGGCGATCAGGCTGAGGTCATGGCCCAGTACGTCATGCATGTCCCGCGCGATACGCGCTCGCTCACGCAGCCTGGCCTGCTCGACCACCAGTTCCTGCTCGCGTCGTAGCTGCTCGGCGCGTTCCCAGCCGGCCCGGACCAGCTGCCGATAGTGACACCAGAACCGGCCCGCGAACCAGGGCAGCATCAAGGCGACCACCACGACGGTCACGAACCGGCCGGCCAACGGCAGCCAGGCGGGCACGACGGACAGCGCCACCACGCCGGCCGAGAGAAGCCCGACCAGAGCGAGCACGGTCGGTGCCATCCGTCCAGGACGGCGTCCGGCCAAGAACGCGGCGACGGCGGTGGGAACGGCCCACCACGGATTCACCATGCTCAGACCGGCCGCCGTGGTCGCGCCCGCCGTCAGAAGGCCTCCGGGGGCAAGGGGCCGCCGGTGGAAGGCCGTTGCGGCCCCGCTGTTGATCACCCTGCTGTCCACGGAGGCGACGGTACGGACATCGGGAGCCGTCCGACACTGCCGAAAGTCCAATCTGCACCGGCTACCGGCCTGCTCCCGGATGGTGTGGTTGATCCGGTTGAAGTCTGTCCCGCAAGGACACGGCGACCATCCACAACCTCGCGGGCTGACTGTCGTCGGCGGCCGGATCACCGCCGTCACGGTCGTGACCGGCCCGGCGAAGCCGGCGCTGATGGATCTGCCGGCTCCGGTGTGAGTGCTGCCGTTGCTTAACCGGTGGCGTCGTCGTGGCCCGGTCTCCTAGCTTGTGCGTTCGTGACTGATGATCCGCAGACGCACCCGAACCCGAATCCACGCGACCTCGGCCGCGTGTTCAACGAGGTCCCGGAGCTCTACGACCGGGTCCGGCCCGGCTACCCCGATGAGTTGTTCGCGGACCTCGGCGCCGTCACCGGCATGGACGAGACGTCGTCGGTGCTGGAGGTGGGCTGCGGTACCGGTCAGGCGACGCGCTCACTGGCGGCACTCGGATGTTCGGTGACCGCCGTCGAGCCCGGCGTGGACATGGCCGCGCTCGCTCGCCGGCGGATCGCCGCCTTCCGCGATGTCGAGGTCGAGACGTCGACGTTCGAGCAGTGGGACGACCGCGGCCGACGCTTCGACGTCCTCGTGGCCGCGTCGTCGTGGCACTGGGTCGACCCGTCGATCGGCTGGCGGAGAGCGCACGACGTGCTCCGCCCCGGAGGCTGGGCGGCGCTGCTCGGCCACGTCGTCGTCCGCAGGCCGGGAGAGCCGGAGGTCTACGCCGAGACCGCCGACCTCCACGAGCGGTTCTGCCCCGGGAACCCCGACTGGGGTCCCCCGCCGCTGGAGGACGACGTCCGCGCCACCGACGAGGGGTGGGGCCTGGTCGAGGATCCAGGAGCGTTGTTCGGCCCGCCGACCGTGCGCTGGTACCCCACCGTTCAGTGGTTCGACGGGGACGGCTTCGCCGATCACCTCCGCTCGTTGTCGCTGTACCGCAGACTCGATCCCGGCGTTCGTGAGCCCCTGCTCGACGCCGTCGCCGAGCGCATCCGCACGCGCATGGGCGACCGGGTGGCCCGCCGTTACCTGAGCGTCCTGCGGGTCGGGCAGCGTGCCTGGAGCGATCCTCTGAAGTGATGGCCGGCGCCGCGCTCCGCGGCTGCGTGCCACCAGCCGGGCGGGGAGGGGCTGGTGATCTCGGCCGTGGGCTGGTCGGGATGCAGTCCGAGCCGTCGTAGCGCACCCGCGTCGACGCGGACGGTGAACCAGCCGTGCCAGTGGCCGTCAGGTCCGATGCCGCAGGACAGGTCCCATCGGAACTCGTCCGCGGTGAAGGGCATCCAGTCGATGCCGCGGTCGCGCAGTCAAGCGCGCGCGGCCGCCGCCGGGTGGAGGCGGCCCAGATTCTCGTAGGCGGCGATGGTGATCCATTCGATGCTCGGCGTGTCCATGGTGACCATGGTGCAGGGCCGGCGTGCAGGTGTCATCGCCGTTTGCCGGGGAGGGCGATGAGGACGGTGGCCTCGTGGTCACCGCCGGGTGTGGCTCGCGTCGAAGCGGCACCCGTCCGATCGTGTGGCCGTGTCGGTCCGGGCTGTCACGGCGGGAACCGCTGCGGACGGAAGTCCGCAAGCAGTGGGTCTGTCTTCCGGGTGAGGATCTCCGCGGCGAGGAGGCGGCCGATGACCGGTCCGAGGGTGATGCCGCTGTGGGTGACGGCCTCGTAGTAGCCAGGCACGGACGGGACCGCACCCACGGAGGGGAATCCGTCGGCGGGGATGGGCCGGTGGGCGATCCGTGTCTGTGCGACGGGGGAGTCGCCGAGTTCGGGGACGACATGTCGGGCCGATTCGTGGAGCAGGCTCGCGAGTCGGCCGGGGTCTTCGGCGGTGTCGATGAGGGCGTCGATCTCGCGGCTGTGGAGGACCACCGAGGCGTCCGAGTCGGGGCGGAGCTCGATGTGCGGTGCGTGCATGGCGCGGTGGATCGGGACGTGGGCACAGGTGATCCGGGTGACGACGCCCGGCTCCGTGTGCATCGGCAGGTGCCGGGCGACGAGCCCGGCGACGGTGGAGGCGCCCGGGCCTGCCGCGTTCACGACGGCGTCGACGTCGAGAGAGCTCCCGTCGGACAGGGCGACGCTCCGCACGCTTCCGTCGCTGCCGGTGCCGATGTCACGGACCGCGGTCCCGGAGCGGAGCCCGGCGCCGGACGCGACGGCTTCCTGGAGCAGACGGCGGACGAGATGACGGCCCTGCACCCATGCCTCGTCGGGGTAGAACAGGACCTGAGCCTCGCCGGGCACCGCCAGGGCGGGTTCGAAGCGCCGGCGCACCTCGGCCCCCGTGTACTCCTCGACCCGGTAGTCCCAACTGGCCAGCAGTTCGGCCGTCTTGAGGAACCGCGCCCGCGTCGCGGGGTCGTCCGCCCAGCGCAGGTGGCCGCTGGGATACCACCACGAGTCCGGTCCGACGGCCCTGGCAAGGTCACGGTGGGCCGCCATGCCCGCGACGTTCAGGTCGAAGTAGGACCTGCTCACCGTCTTGTTGCTCGCGTTGACCCACGAGAAGGACCAGTTGGTGACGCCCTCGCCCGGCCGGCCCGCGTCGATGAACACCACGTCGGCGCCACCCCGGGACAGATTCCAGCCCACGCAGGCTCCCACGATGCCCACGCCGATGACCGCGACACGTTCAGGCCGCTGCACGGACCCGATCCTCACGCCTCACGAACGCCGCCTCCCCGGATCACGGGCGAACTCCTGTGTCTAGCACGCCAGGGTCAGCACTGTGAACGGTACGTTCATCTCGTGTGCCACTACGCCGAGCGGTCCTACAAGCTGCACTACGCGTGCGTGCGCTGCCGCGTCGCGTTCAAGCGGCGTCCCGGGCCCGGCTCGCACCGATGCCCCCGCTGCTCGGAGCCGATGCTCTGCGCCGGCCGCGACTAGCCCCGTCTGGAACGTCCGGGCGCCCATGATCATGACCACGTTCACCGAACAGCTCGACTTCCGCGGCAAGATCGTCGTCCCGTTCACCACGCACGCGATGAGCGGCCTGGGCACGACCGCACGCGACTACGCGCGCTCCTGCCGCGGCGCGACGATCGCCCCGGGCCTCGCGGTACGGGGCGAAGAAGTCGCCGACGCCGACACGGAGCTCGAGAAGTGGCTCCGCGACCTCCAGATCACTCGTTGACGGCCGTTCGGCGAGGTCGGTCCGGTTCGGCTTCAGGCGGAGCCGGTGTCCGCGGGGAGGGACGCGTCGTCGAGTGCGGCTCTGGCCGCGGTGGCGAAAGCACTGATGCGTTCGGAGACCGTGGTCACCTCCACCGCGTGCCGTTCCACGAACGTGACGTTGCGGTCGGGCGCCACGCCTGCGGAGTCCCGCCAGGCGAGCAGCGTCGTGTGCATCGAGTGGAGTGCGGTCTTGACGCTGTTGGCCGCCTGTTCCACGGACTCGGGTCCTTCGACCGCGAGAGCGGCCCAGGTCGCCTGCACCTCGCTCAACCTGTCGTGTGCTTCATGGAGATGGTGGTCGGCCCGTTCCACGTCCGAGTCGCCGATCAGAGCGCGTGCGGCCAGCTTGAGGGCGTTGCGCGTCCCATTGGCAGGAGCGAGGAAGGCGCTGTAGGCGTCCCGCCGGGCCTGTCTGCGCCAGTGGGCGTGGTCGACTCTGGCCTGGGCCCCGATCTGCTGTCGGTTCGACCACCCGGAGATCGCCGACGCGGAGACAGTCCCGAGGACCCCGACCGTTGCTCCCAGCAGTGCTGCGATTCCCTGATCCACGGAAGAGATTGTGCAGGTGCCGGACTGTCCGTGTCCGGCGGTCGCTGATCGCGGGGGGCCGTCACGACCAGGACGGTGTCCGGGACCCCGGATCATCGCGAGACAGGGCCGCTCGCGGGCGCGGCTGACCCGGAGGCGCGGCGACGTTTCCGACGGCCCGCTTGAAGTCCGGACAGTCGACGATCGGTTCGTGGTCGCAGACCGCCGCGTGACGCAGGCTGTCGCGGAGCCGGGTGAGCCGGCCGATCTGTTCGTCGAGGCTCTGCGCCTTGGCTGTCATGCGTGCGCGCAGGTCCGTGTCGGACGGCCGTGCCGACAGGAACCGGCCGATCTCGGCGATGGAGAATCCCGCGCTGCGCGCGCAGGTGATCAGCGCGAGGCGTTCCAGGACATCCGGGTGGTAGGTGCGCCGCAGTCCGTTGCGGCCGGCGGCGGCGATCAGGCCCTTCTTCTCGTAGAACCGCAGCGCGGACGGCGCCAGTTCGGACCGCTGTGCCACCTCGGCGATGTCCAACAACGACGCGTCCATCGAAGCCTCCTTGACTTGAACCGCGGTTCAAGTCGCAGCCTAGCCGTCATGAGGATCCACCACCTGAACTGCGGCTCGGTGCGCACCATCGAGGCCACCTACGACGGTCCGCGGCCCGCGCCCGCCGTGAACCACTGCCTGCTGATCGAGACCGACACCGAGGGCCTGGTCCTCGTCGAGACCGGGCTCGGGCTGGCCGATGTCCGCGATCCGGCCGGCACGCTGGGCGCCGAGTGGGTCACGATGGCAGAGCCCACGCTCGACGAGGAGGAGACGGCCGTCCGTCAGGTCGCCCGGCTGGGACACTCACCCTCCGACGTACGCCACATCATCGTGACCCACCTGGACGTGGACCACTGCGGCGGCCTTCCCGACTTCCCCGACGCCCGGGTCCATGTCCTCGCCGACGAACTCCGCGCGGCGCGCGCGGAAGCGCCCAGCTTCCGCTACCGCCCGGCCCACTGGGCGCACGAACCCCGTTGGGTCACCTACGACCTCGAACCGGGCGAGCCCTGGTTCGGCTTCACCTTCGTACCGCTGACGGGGCTGCCGCCGCAGATCCGACTCGTGCCGCTCGGCGGCCACACCGCCGGTCACACCGGAGTCGCCGTGCACACCGGCGACCGGTGGCTCCTGCACTGCGGGGACGCCTACTACTACCACCGCGAAATGCAGGACGTGAAGGAACCCCACCCCTTGCTGGACCTCGTCCAGACCGGCTCCCAGGTCCACCGCGACCTGCGGCTGGGAACTCAGGCCCGGCTGCGGGAGCTGGTCCGCGACCACGGCGACGAGGTCGAGACCTTCTGCGCACACGACCCGTGGGAACTGGCCCGCTACCGGAGCGCCGGGTGAGGACGGCTCCGGGGCGGTGCGTGTGATCGCCCCGGAGCCGATGCCCGTCACTCGCTAGTCGCTGTCCCGCTCGGGCATGGGGGAGTAGCTGGTGGGTCCGGGCGTGCGGCCCTCCGGAGGGTAGTCGCAGTCGAGGCTGGAGATCTCGTAGTCGTCGCCCTCGCTCTGGTCCTGGTCGACGACCACCGCCGCGGTACAGACGCGGCCGTGCTCGTCGGTGAACGTGACGATCTCGGTGTAGTCCGTCGGATTGCCGCAGCCCGCGAGCAGCAGTGCCGCCGCCCCGACGGCCGCTGCCGTGCCAAGTCCCCACAGTCGTTTCACAGTTGGCCCCCGTATCTGTTTCGCGGCCCCTCTCGGCGGATGGAGCACAACGAAGGTAGCCGTCGGCGGAGGTCCGGTCACGGTGCCCGCCGACAGCGCATCGGGCACCGGGAACCGAGACGTTCGGCTGATCGTCCTAGTGGGCGTGCTTCGCGCTCTCACCACTGGATTCGGCCCCTTTGCGGTGCCGGGCATGGACAACGATGTCACCTGTGCGGCTTTTGACCAGAAGCCCGTACGCCGTGGCGAACGCTCCATGGAAGCCTCCACGGCGCGGGGCGTGTCGGCCGCGGCGGACGAGGCGGCGAAGCGGTGACGGTGACCGAAAGACGCGCCCTGCCGTCCCGCGTCGAGGCGCCGGGTCGGCGGAAAGCGGAACCGCCTCTACAATCCTGGCGACCACATCGGGGGAAAGTCGGTATGGAAACGATCATTGTGCAGCCGCCCGGTCCGTCACGACCGGGCGAAGTCACCGTCAGCGGGCCGGAGTTGCTGCGTATGGGACCCGGCGACGTGGCCGACTTCGGGCGCGGGCTGCCCGGCCGGAACGTCGCCATCGTCCTGCCCGACCCCGGGATCTCCCGGCGGGCTGGGCGCCTGGAGGCGGCCGAGGACTACTGGCGGCTGTCGAACTTCAGCCGTGACACCGCGTACGCGGTCGAGAACCTGGAGGGCGCCGGCGAGTACATCACCGTCGCGCCCGGCCGGCTCGGAGCGCCGGTCCCCTTCGAGTTCTCCCGAGTCGTCCTGCCTGCGCTGAGCGGGACCGTCGACTTCAAGGTGTTCGCCCCGCAGCACGCCTACCTGGACGAGCAATCCTCGCCAGGCGCCGGGGAGTTGACCGTGCACCCCTACGCACTCGACGCGACGGCCAAGTACTTCCTGGTGCTGGTGGCCCTGTGCGAGCCGCGGCTGCGCGACCCCTCGGACGGCGCGCTGCCGGGCGCCGGGGACATCGCGGAGCGGCTTCGCCCGCTGGAGAGCTGTCGTGGTCTGACCCGTTCCGCGGTGAACTACCACATCGACTATCTGGCCTTCGCCAAACTGCGCCTCGACGTCGGCGACGAGCCGGGCGCGGACGGCAACGCCCGCACCGGCGCCAAACGCGCCCGACTCGCCTCGCTCGCCCTGCGCTTCGGCCTGGTGCGCGAGGAACACCTCACCCTGTTGCCGTCTCGCAGACGGCCCGTCCCGCAGGAGAGCGGCGCATGACCTCCTCAGGCGCCGAAGAGGGCGCTCTCGAAACGCCGCGTCTGCCGGCCGGCTTCCGGATCGAGGGCTGGGAGCTGGACGCCGTCATCGGCTCGGGCGGCTGGGGGACCGTGTACGAGGCCCGGGCGGTCGCCGACGGCACGATCGTCGCGGTGAAGGTGCTGCCGACCGGCGCCCTGGCCCCCGGTCAGCGTGCCGCGCTCGGCGAACTGGTCGCGCGCGAGGTGCGGTTCAGCGCCGAGGCGGACCACCCCCACCTCGTGCGGACCCATGCCGTGTGCACCGTGGACGCGCCGGACCTGCCCGCGCTGGACGGTGCCATCGCGCTCGTCATGGACCGCGCCGAGGCAAGTCTGCGTCAGGTGCTGGACGCCGCCGCGACCGGCCGCCCCATCCCGGACGCCGTACGGGTCCTGCGCGGCGTCGCCGCAGGGCTCGCCCATATGCACGGCGCCGGTTGGGTGCACGGCGACCTCAAGCCCGCCAACGTGCTGCTGGGCGCGGACGACGCGGTCTGGCTCGCCGACTTCGGCCTGGCCACCGAACTGGAGGGCACCCACGCCTATGTGCCGCCGCTCGGCACGCTCGACCATGTGCCGCCCGAGTGGTGGTCCCAGCGCACCGGGGCGGACGGCACGATGGTGCGGCCGACCGCCGACATCTGGGCCTTCGGCGTTCTGGCCCACCAGGTGCTCACCGGTGGCCTGCACCCGTTCCCCGGCGCCACCGCCCGTGCCCGCTCGCTGGCCGCCCAGGCCTACGCCCGCGGCACCGCGCCCCTGCGGCTGGATGCCGGACTCGACGACGACTGGCGCCGGCTCATCGAGGACTGCCTGGCACCCGACCACGCGGGCCGACTGCGCCACACCGCCGAGAGCCTCTCGGCCCGGATCGAGCACCTGGCAAGCCCGCGTGGCCGGCGCCGACTGCTGCCGGTGGCCGCCGTGGCGCTCGCCGCGGTGGCGGCGGCCGCCATCGGAGGAGCGGCGCTGCTCGGGGGCGGCGGAGGCGGGACCGACGACGATGACGACCAGGGACGCGACACCCCGGCCGTCGTCACCGGCGCGCACAGCCCGGCCGCCGGGGAGATCCCGGAGGATTCCGATGTACCCGAGGCACTGCGGCCGGTCATCGTGAAGGCCGCCCACCGCTGCACCGACGCGGAGGTCACGCCCGCGTTCCTCGCCGCCATGATCAAGGCGGAGAGCGGTTTCGACGTGACCGCGTCCCGTCCGGAGAACGAGGAGTTCGGCATCGCCATGTGGACGCCGTCGGTGTTCCGGGCCTGGGCGGTCGACGGCGACGGCGACGGCGACAAGGACTACATGTCGCCACCGGACGCCATCTCCACGATGTCGCTGTACGTGTGCTGGCTCGACCAGCAGTTCAAGAAGGAGAAGATGCCCGCCAAGGATCTTCCCGCGCTGATGGCGGCCGGCTACCGCACGAGCGACCGCACGGTCATCACGGAGCGCGGAGTCCCCGAACGCGTGCGGCCCCACGTCGAGAAGGTGCTCCGCTACCTCGCCGACTACGAGCGGTGAGGAAGCGGAGCCCCCGATCGACGCCGCTCAGCAGTCCTTGACGTCCGGCATCTTGTTGTCGGGCGAGTTGATGTAGATGTTGGAGATCCAGCCGTTGTACTGGGGGAGGTACGCCCACCATTCGTTGGTGTAGGGCGGTACGTTGACCACCTGGCCCTTGGCCTGGCAGCCCACCAACACCTCGACGCCCGCGGGGAGTTGGGTGATCGGCGCGTTGCCCGTGCTGGGGTCGGGGCGGACGTTCACGTGGTCGCTCCACGTGCCGTACCACCATCCCGCGGGCCGCGTGGCTCCGGGGACGTTCAGCGAGCGGGTCAGCCGGCCGATGTCCGTGTACGCCTTCCCGTACGACGTGCCGACGGGGTGCAGCGTGAGCACGGCCACGATGGACCGGTCGTTCGCGCCCACGGTGCCCGTGCTGTGCAGCGCGGGCCTGGTCAGGTCCACGTCCGCGGCGGCGGCCGGAGCCTGGCCCGCCGTCCCCGTCGCGTTCGTGGTCGCGGTGCCCGGCGTGCCGCAGGTGCCCTGCTCGTACGAGGATCCCGCCCAGCCCTGCTTCACCGCCCACGGCTTCTGGAACGCACCGGCGACGCCGAAGTGCTGGTCGAACCTGTCCGAGGCACAGCGGGTGGACTGACGCAGGTTGCCCATCACGAAGTCACGTACGGGAGCGGGCGCGGAGTCCAGGAGGTAGCGGTAGATCGTGACCGTGTCGCGGGCGGAGAGCGCGGTGTAGCCCCAGAAGCCCTCGTACCCGGTGGGCGGCACCGCCGTGTCCTTGAGGCCGAGGCGGCTCACCATGCGGGTGATGATCGCCGTACCGCCGTTGTCCGACCAGTAGGTGTCGGCGGCGCTGTCCTTGCTGCTGCGCAGCATCGGCTCCAGCCATGCCCGGTCGGAGGGCGGCACGACATAGCCGGGGCCCCGGTTCCACAGGTAGTCCAGAGCCATCAGCACCTTGACGATCGAGGCGGACCGGAAGCGGGTGCTCACGTTGAGCTGCTCGGTGAAGGTGCCGGTCTGCCGGTCGAACACGGCGACCCCGGCGCTGACACCGGAGGGCACCTCGACGGACGCGGCGGCGGGGCGCACCGGCTGCCCGGCCGGGGCATCGGCGGCGGCGGTGCCCGCCACGCCGCCGATCAGCAGGAGCGCGGCGGCGGTGGCTAGTAGGCGGCGCTTCACAGTCAGTGCTCCCTGGGATTGATCGAGTCGATCGGTGCGAGGGCGGGCGCGGCGGCGCCGAGCAGGGGGCCGCGCAGGTGATGCCTCAGCGTGATGCGGACACTGTCGAAGCTGTAGTCGAACAGGCGCATGAGAGCCGTCTCTTCCTGTCTGTGGAGGGTGCCCCGTAGAACGGCCGGGGCCTGGAAGACGACTCGAACCATAGAAAAGGGAGCGGGGCCGGCGGTCCTGACGAATGTCAGGGTGGGCCTCGCGGCGTACCGGCTCAGCCCGACAGCAGACTGACGAGCGTCGCACCCGACGTCGTGCGCCGGGCCATCACGTGCTGCCCCCGGCGCTCCCGGCTGAGGAGTCCGGCCGCCTCCAGCTGACCGCAGTGATACGTCACGGTCGCCGGTGTGCAGTTGAGCGCGGAGGCCAGGGCGCCCATGGTGCACGGCCGGGCCAGCTCGCGCAGGATCCCCGCCCGCAGGGAGCCCACCACGAGCTTGAGCGGGTCTCGTTCGGCGGTGGCCTGCTGAGCGGTCCACAGCGTGTTCAGGCCGGGCACGGGATAGCCGAACCACACGGCGTCCGAACGGTCGAAGCTGAACACCGAGGCGCCGTTGCCCGACACGATGGGCACCAGCACCACACGGCGGGCACCCCGCTCGAACGTCTCGGGGTGCGGATCGGGCACGTACAGCGTCTGCCCGGCAAAGCGGATCTTGGGCCCGAGCCCGCTCATGACGAGCGGCAGGGCGTTGCTGACGACCGCCACACCCACCCGCTCGGTCTCCCGCGCCAGCAGGGAGCCGGCCCGCGCCCAGATCGGCCCGAAGGCCTCCCAGACGGCGCCGAGAATGGCCGCGTACGCGTGGATGAAGGCCTTCGGCCGGTCGACGACCGACTGCCACTGCCGGGGGACCGTCCCCCCGAAGTCCGTCTCCAGCTCCCGCAGCAGCAGATGGGGCGAGACCTCCGCCAGCCGGTCGAGCTGGACCGAGAGATCGGTCTCCCACAGCGGCGCCGTCGGGGTGAGGCAGTCGGGGACCATCGAGTACTCCCGGGTGAACAGCGGCCGCAGCACCGCCTCCGCCCCCTTGGGCACCGCCGAGCGCAGCGCGCGCCGCCACGTGGGGTGCACGCCCTGGGACCGTCCGCCCAGCGCATCCGCGACGAGTGACATCAGGGTGACGCCGGGCTGCGCCACGACCGACACCGGCACTGTTTCCAGCGGCCCCAGAGACAACTCGGAGAACCGGGCCATGAACACTCCCACATCGACCTGCTACCACCTCTTGGGACGCACAGGTTTGGGCAAAGGTTTCGAACAACCTGGGTAAAGGCGCCGACCGGGACACGTTTTGAAGCCGCTCGAAATGCTGGGTCGTGCCGCCGGCTGTGAACAGACTGTGTCCGACCACGGGGGACGGTGGCGGCTGACCGACCGCGTACATCGCTGTGCCCCGAGCAGAACACGCAAGAGAAACGGGGCACTTCCATGTCTCCAGGACGCCGTGCCGGCACCGGGCGGTCCGCGCTTACGTCATGGGAATCGACGCGGGCTCCTGGCCGAAGATGCGCTCCGGACCCGGCTACGGCTACGCCGACGTGCCGTTCGGGCGCCTGAACAACGGCGCCGAAGTCGGCCTGCGTCCACGACCGGTACCTCGACAGCGGCAGCCCGGACGTGTGGAAGCAGCAGGTCGAACAGTGCCGTGGCTGATACGCCGTCCCGCTCCCGCCTCTCGCACCCCACCCTTCGACTCGAGGAACTGACGTGACACTGAACAACCGCCGACGCCTGGCCGCCTGCGCCACCCTGATCGCCGCGCTCGCCGCCGGTGTCGTCCCCGCGGCCACCGCGCACGCCGCGCCCGCCGTCCCCGGCGCCACCAAGGCCACCACTCCCGCACCCGACATGGAAGGCGTGGTCGCCGCGCTGAACGCCGCCATGGCCGAGGGCGCACCCGGGGCGATGGCCCGGTTCACCGGCCCCGACGGTGTCCAGGCCCGGACCGTGGGAGTGCGTGACCGGGAATCGGGTGCCGCCATGGACGTCCGCGCACGCTTCCGGATCGGGAGCGTCAGCAAGACCTTCTCCAGCGTGGTGCTGCTCCAGCTCGTCCAGGAGAAGAAGCTGGAGCTGGACGCCCCGGTGAACCGGTACCTTCCCGGGCTGCTGCCCGACGACCGGATCACGGTGCGGCACCTCCTGAGGCACCGCAGTGGGCTCGCGGACTACACGGACGCGATGTTCGAGCACACCGTGCCCGGCTTCGAAGCCGTACGCAACCGGGTCTTCAGCTACCAGGAGTTGCTGGACCTCTCGTTGAGCGAGCCCCGCACCACCGAGCCCGGCGTCGCCTACAAGTACTCCAACACGAACTTCGTGGTAGTAGGCATGCTCATCGAGAAGCTCACCGGGAAGCCGGTCGCCAAGGAGTACCAGCGCCGCATCATCGGGCCGCTCGGGCTGCGCAACACCTCGTACGTGCACCCCGACGTCCGCATCGCGGGCCTCCATGTGCGCGGCTATCTGCACCCCGACGAGACCGGCGCGCCGCTGGTGGACTCCACCGAGCAGACGGTCTCCTGGGCACAGTCGGCCGGGGCGGTCATCTCCAGCCCGGCGGACCTCAACACCTTCGTCACCGCGCTGATGCGGGGCAGGCTGCTGTCGCCGCGGATGCTGGAGGCGATGACCACCGTCACGCCGACCGACACCACCAACACCCGCTTCTACGGCCTCGGTCTGCGCCGCTACGACCTGTCCTGCGGTACACAGGTCTACGGCCACACCGGCACCGTGCAGGGGTTCTACACCTACGCCTTCGCGACCGCCGACGGCCGGCGCAGCCTTTCCGCGATGGCCAACACCTCCAACAAGGGATCCGCCAACACGGCGCTCGGCGGCACGCTGGAGGCCGCGTTCTGCGGCAAGAAGCCGGCGGCGAAGGCGTCGTCGCCCGCGCAGATCGGGTCGCCCGTGTTGCCGGCCGAGTCGGACCTGCCCGAACGCCGCTGACAGCCGGCCGCTCGCGGTTCTGGATGACGACCGCGTCTCCCTACCTCGTAGGGGGACGCGGTCTTTTGAGGTTCTCCTTCACGCTTGCGGCCGCAGCCGGAAGGCCAGCCCCTGGAAGTAGCCGCGGTGCAGGGCGGTCAGATCGATCTGCTCGGGATCGAGCAGCCACAACAGGTGGGCTCCTTCGAGGAACGCGGCCGTCTCCGCTGCGAGGACGGCCGGATCCAGGTCGGCGCGGGCGGAGCCGTCGGCCGCGGCACGGGTGAAGAGGGCGGTGAGGTGCGCGCGCAGGGCCCGGCCGCGGTCCCGGAACCAGTCGTGGAGAGCGGAGCCGGGCTGGAGGTTCTCCGCGGTGAGGGTGGTGTGCAGGGCGGCCAGGTCTCGTGCGCCGGTGGCGGTGTGCTCGGCGTCCCGCACGAACCAGTCGAACGCCTCGTCCAGGGTGGGGTCGGCGTCCGGTGGGACGGACAGCCGTTCCAGGGCGCGCCGGTCGGCTTCCTCCAGGACGGCGCGGACGAGACCGTCCTTGCTGCCGAAGTGGTGGATGAGGGCGGAGGGCGTGGCGCCGGCGCGCTCGGCGATCGCGGCCACGCCGGTCCCGCGGACCCCTTGCAATGCGAACAGTTCGAGCGCCGCGTCGACCATGGCGCGGCGGCGTGCCACGCCCCGCTTCTGCACCTGCCCCTTGACTCCGACCATGGAGATCAGGGTGCCCGGCCGCGCACCGCGGCGTCCAACCCGCGGGTACCGGAAAAGCCGGTGCGGTGCCGACCCCGAACCATTATCTTGAACGACCATGCAGGAAAATGAACTGGACCACACGTACCTCACCGGCCGCGAGCGGATCGTCCACGCAGCCGAACTGGAGCTGTGGGCGGAGGACTTCGGCCCGCCGGACGGACCGACGGTGCTGCTGGTGATGGGCGCGCAGGCACAAGGCGTGCAATGGAACGAGGGCATCGTCCGCCGCCTGGTCGACGGAGGTCTTCGCGTCATCCGCTACGACCACCGGGACACCGGCCGCTCCTCGACCGTCGACTTCGCCGCCCGGCCCTACACCGTCGCGGACATGGCCGACGACGCGCTCGCCGTCCTGGACGCCTTCGACGCCGAACGGGCCCACCTGGTGGGCGCGTCCCTCGGCGGCCTCATCACCCAGCGGCTGGCCCTGACCCACCCGCACCGGGTGCTGACCCTGACAATCCTGTCGTCCCAGCCCCTGGGCACGGACACCGCGGCGACGGTGCAGCGCGCACTGCTGGGGCTGCCTCCCCTCCCCGGCGAACTGCCGCCGCCCACACCGGCATTGCTCACCGCCCTCACCTCGTCCCTGCCGGACCCGGGGGCGGGTGCGGAGGACTATCTGGCCGCCCGAGTGCCGTTGTGGCGAGCACTGCACGGCTCGGTGCTGCCGTTCGACGAGGCCGAGTACCGCGCGATGGAACGGCGGGTGTACGAGCGGGCGCGCGACCTGCTCGCCGGGCTCAACCACACCCTCGCCGGGGCCGCCGGCACGGGCCGCACCGACGACCTGGCGGGCGTCACCGCGCCGACCCTGATCCTGCACGGCACCGAGGACCCCATGTTCCCGCCGGCACACGCCGAGGCCACCGCCGCCGCCGTCCCCGGCTCCCGGCTGGTCATGGTCGAGGGCATGGGCCACACCCTGCCCACCGCGCTGGACGACCGGCTGGCCGACGAGATCCTGCACCACACACGCGGGGAGCAACGGACCCCGGCCTGAGAGCCGGGGCGGCCCGCACCGACCACGGGACTCGGCGGCGCCGGCCGCCTCGGATGAACGACGGCGCGGCCGGACACCGTACGGATGTCCGGCCGCGCCGCGCGGTCCGCGTGCCGTCAGCTCGTCGCGCGGACCGCCTCACGGATCAGGTCGGCGACCTCCTTGGGCCGCGAGACCGCCACGGCGTGCGAAGCGCCCTCCAGCTCCACGATCGTGGCACCCGCCCGCTTGGCGCCGAAGCGCTCGACCTCGGGATTGATCGCCTCGTCCGCGCCGGCGACCAGCGCCCACGACGGCTTGGTCTGCCACGCGGCCACGGGCGCCGCCTCCTCGAACGCCGCTGCGGCCAGCGGGCGTTGGGCCGCCGCGAGAACCCTGGTGACCTCCGCGGGCACGTCGGCGGCGAACACCGCAGGGAAGGCGTCCTCGGCGATGGTCACCTCGACACCCGGGTCGCCGCCCGGGACCGGGTACGTCCACTGCTTGAGGCTGCTCACGAGCGGGGACAGCGGGAAGCGCCCCTGCAACTCGCCCAGGCTCTCGCCCTCTTGGAGGACGTACGCCGCCACGTAGACCAGGCCGACCACGTTCTCCGTGACACCGGCGACGGTGATGAGCGCGCCGCCGTAGGAGTGGCCGACGAGGACGACCGGGCCGTCGATCTGGGCGGCCAGGGAGGCGATGTAGGCGGAGTCCGACGCGAGCCCGCGCAGCGGGTTGGGGGGAGCGATCACGGGGATGCCGTGGCCCTGGAGCTCTTCGATGACCCCGGTCCAGCTGCCGGCGTCCGCGAAGGCGCCGTGCACGAGCAGAACGGTGGGAGGGGTGGACATGCGGGGTTCTCCTTGTCGGGTCAGCCGTGCAGCGCGGTGCGCAGGGTGGCGACGGCCTGGGCGATCGCGGCTTGGGCGGGGTGGGTCTCGCGCAGGGCGTTGAGCATGACGAAGTCGTGGATGATGCCCTGGTAGCGGACGGCGGTGACGGGGACACCGGCGGTGCGGAGGTTGTTGGCGTAGGCCTCGCCCTCGTCGCGCAGGACGTCGGCCTCGCCGGTGATGACCAGGGCGGGGGGCAGTCCGGTGAGCTGTTCGGTGGTGGCGCGCAGCGGGGAGGCGGTGATCTGGGCGCGGTCGGCCTCGTCGGTCGTGTACTGGTCCCAGAACCACTGCATGGCGTCGCGGCGCAGGAAGTAGCCCTCGGCGAACTGGTGGTAGGAGGCGGTGTCGAAGGCGGCGTCGGTGACCGGGTAGAACAGCACCTGCTGGACCAGCGGGACATCCCCGCGCTCCTTGGCCATCAGGGTGAGCGCGGCGCTCATGTTGCCGCCGACGGAGTCCCCGGCGACGGCGATCCGGGAGGCGTCCAGGTCCTTCGACGCGCCGTCCGTGACGATCCACTGGGCCACGGTGTAGTTCTGCTCGATGGCGATGGGGTAGCGGGCCTCGGGCGAGAGGTCGTACTCGGGGAAGACGACGGCGGCGTTCGCGCCGACGGCGAGTTCGCGCACCAGGCGGTCGTGGGTGTGGGCGTTGCCGAAGACCCAGCCGGCGCCGTGGATGTAGACGATGACGGGGAGGGCGCCCTGGGCGCCGGCCGGGCGGACGATCCGGGCCCGGACGCTGCCGGTCGGGCCGCCGGGGACGGTGATCCATTCCTCGTCGACGGCGGGCTTGGCGATGTCGCCGGACTGGACCTCGTCGACGGCCTTGCGGCCCTCGACCGGGCCGAGATCGAAGAGGTACGGCGGGTTCGCGGTCGCCTCCGCGAAGGCGGCTGCCGCCGGCTCCAGCACTGGCTGGATCGGTTCCACGGCGTCAGACATGTCGTTCTCCTCAGGTTCTTGATGAGTGCTGCGGGCGCCTCGGTCAGGGCGCTGGATCCGCGCGGTCGGCGGTGGTCGGCGGGCGGTCGCGTGCCGGCGCACACCGGGAGAGACCGGGCGGTCGGCCTCGTCGCCGTTCCCACGTTGCAGCCGTTCAGCGGTCTGGCAGCCGGACGTCCGACGACGCTCCCGGACCGTCACCCTCGTCGATCCGGGCCCTCGGGTCGGCGCTGTCGGCGCATCGCGGGATCCCCTCGACGTCCGATTCCGAACCCACCGCTGTGCTTCCGTCTTCCGTGACCCGCCCGATGCTCCGATGCTGGCAGCAGGAGGCGGCCTGCGCTTCTGTCATGTGACCAGTCGAGTGACGCCGACCTGGCAGGATGGACGTGAACGGCGGCGGGCAGGGAGCGGTACTTCATGGAGTTCGGTGGCTCGGGCGGCCTCGGTGGCGTCGGGGCCGGGCCAGAGCGGGAACCGTCGCTGCTGGGCCGGGACAGTGAACTGTCACGGATCACGCGTCTGATCGACGCGCTGGACGGCGACGGCCCCCGCGTGCTCGTGCTCACCGGAGAGCCCGGAGCGGGCAAGAGCACCCTGGTGGACCGGGCCGCCGCGCGGGCCACGGAGCGCGGCCTGCGGGTGCTGCGGGTCCGGGGCTGCGAGGGCGAGCAGGATCTCGGATTCGCCGGGATGCACCAGCTGCTGCACCCCGTGCTGGACGGAGTCGAGGGGCTTCCCGCCCGTCAGCGCGACGCCCTGCGCCACGCCCTGGGCATGGAGACGACCGACGCGACGACCGCGTCCGACCCGCTGTCGGTCAGGACCGCCGTGCTGACGCTGCTCCTGGAGACGACGCGACAACGCCCGCTCCTGATCGCCGTCGACGACGCCCAGTGGCTGGACGTGGCCTCGCTGGACGTGCTGGCCTTCGTCGCCCGGCGGCTGGAGGGGGAACGCGCCGCCCTGCTGCTGGCGGCGCGCGACGAAGCCGTGCCGGTCCGCTTCGACCGCGACTTCCCGCATCTGACGGCCGGTCCGCTGAACCGGGCCGCGGCCGGGCTGCTGCTCGACGCGCAGCCGGCGCCACCGCGGGGACGGATACGCGCGCAGATCCTCGAACAGGCGGCGGGCAATCCCCTCGCCCTGATCGAGCTCAGCCGAGCCTTCGCCCGGGATCCCGGTGGCCGCGACCTCGCCGCCGTCGATTCGCTTCCTCTGACCGCCCGTCTTGAGCGCCTGTTCGCCGCCGACCTGCCCGCGCTGCCACCAGCGACCCGACGAGCCCTGCTGCTGGCGGCGGCCGCCGGCACCGCACCGCTGTCGGACCTCCCGGACGCGGGCGGACCGGACGTGTGGGCACCGGCCGAGCAGGCGGGACTCGTACGTGTCGAGGGCGGCCGGGTACGGCTGCGCCACCCCCTGGTGCGCTCCGCCGTCCACCGGGCCGCCACCTTCGCCGAACGCCGCGAGGCCCACCTCACCCTCGCAGCCGCCCTCGCCCGCGAACCCGACCGCCGTGCCTGGCACCTCGCCGCGGCCGCTCTCGGCCCGGACGAGGACATCGCCCGCGTCCTGGCCGAGAGCGCGCGACGCTTCCAGCACCGTGGCGGACACGCGGCCGCGGCGACCGCCCTGGAACGCGCCGCGGAACTCACCCCCGACAAGCGGGAACGCGCGCGCCGCCTGCTCGCCGCGGCCGAATCGGCCATGTACGCGGGGCATCCGCAGTGGGTGGGGGAGATCGCGGGCCGCGTCACCACGCTGACCGACGACCCTCAACTCCTCGCCGAGGCCTCCCTGCGCGCCGGCTGGTCCCTCGCGGTGACGCTGCGGCACGACGACGCCGTGGCCCATCTGCTGCCGGTGGCGGAAGCGATGGCCACCGCGGCACCGGCCCTCGCCCTGAGCGCCCTGGGGACGGCCGCCACACCGGCGTACAACTCGGGCGATCCGCGCCACCGGTACGAGATCCAGCGGATCGACGGCCTGATCGCGGCGCAGCCGAGCGTGAGCGACCGCGTCTGGCCGCGGGCGGCGGCCCATCCGTTCACGGACCGGCCCCAGGCGCTGAAGAACCTGACCCACGCGGTCGACACCCTGCCGGACGACTCGGACCGCACCCTGTCCGGACTCGTCTCGCTCGGCGGCGCGGCCTGGATCCTGGACGAGACCGACGACGCCGTCCGTCTCCTCGGCCAGGCCCTGGACCACCTACGACGGACCGCCACCGCCGGCGCCAACTGCACCGTCGCCCAGGCCCTGGCGCTCGCGTACTTCGAGAGCGGAGCCTGGGACGAGGCCCTGGGCGCCGCCGAGAACGCCTTCTGGACGGCGACGGAGGCCGGTGCCGACAACGTCAGCGTCGGATCACCCCTGCTGCGGGCCACCGTCCGCGCCGCCCGCGGTGACCACGCCGGTGCGCGCGCCCAGGTGGCGGACGCCGTCCGAGGCCGGGACCTGCGCAAGGCCCGCAGCCTGTACGTACGGCACCGCCACGCGCTGGCGCTCGCGGCCCTGGCGGAGGGCGACCACGAGTCGGCGTACGGCCAACTGCGCCGTACCTTCACCGACGAAGCCCGCCCGGCCCCCGTCCACTACCACGCCTCCCTCTACCACCTCGCCGATCTCGCCGCCGCAGGCGTCCGTGCCGGCCGCACGGACGACGCCCGTGCCGTGCTCGACGCGGCGGAACGCGCCCTTGAACGGCCGCGTTCGGCCCGGCTGGCCGCGATCGTGCACCGCGCCCGGGCCCTGCTGAGCGAACCCGAGGCCGCCGAGCCGCACTTCCGCGCGGCGACCGGCGACCCGGCGGCCGCGCGCTGGCCCTTCGAACACGCCCTGGCCCACCTCGACTTCGCCGAGTGGCTGCGTCGTCGCCGTCGCACCGTCGAGGCACGTCCCCTGCTGGTCACCGCCCTCGACACCTTCGAACGACTGGGCGCCCGCCCCTGGACCGAGCGGGCCACCGCGGAACTCCGCGCCGCGGGCGTGACCGTGATGCCACCCGCCGCACCCGACGTCCTCGCCGACCTGACGCCCCAGGAGCTCCAGATCGCCCGACTGGCGGCCGAGGGCCTGACCAACCGCGAGATCGGTGCCCGGCTCTATCTCTCCCCGCGCACCATCGGCTTCCACCTGCACAAGATCTTCCCCAAGCTCGGCATCACCGGCCGCGCCCAACTGCGCGACGTCGACGGGTTGTGAGCCCGAGCCGACCCGCTGCGGAATCAGGGGAGGCGGAGCCGGCGAGCCCCGTCCCAGCCGGACGCGGCGAGGATGGCGGCCGCCGCGCCGGTGCCGAGGACGGCGCCTGCGATCACGTCGCCGGGGTAGTGCACGCCGGTGTGGACGCGGGAGTAGCCGACGGCACAGGCGAGCAGGCCCAGCGGAAGCGTGGCGGCCGGGAAGGCCGGGCCCACGGCGGCCGCGAAGGCGACCGCCGAGGCGGTGTGACCGGACGGGAAGGAAGCGGACGCGGGCATGGGCACGTGCCGCCCGGGAAACGGCGAGTCCTCGGCCCGATGCGGCCGGGGCCGGCGTACCAGCTGCTTGCCGAGCAGATTCGCCCCGGCCGAGGCGACACCGATGGCCGCGACGCCCAGGGCCGCGGCACGGCGGGGCCGACCGGGGCACAGCGCCAGAAGCCCGGCGACCGCGAACGAGATCTTGGAGTGGTCCGCCGCCGCGGACAGCCGCCGCAGGGCGTGGTCCAGGGTCGGAGTGTCGGTGACCGTCACTGCCTCGTACAACGCCTGGTCGAGGGCGGCAAGATCACGCAACAGCGCTCGGGGGGCGCCGTCGTGGCGCTGCGGGCGGTCAGACATCGCTCTGCTCCTGCATCGTGCGGGTGGGTGGGGGAGTGCGGTCTAGGGCGAGATGGAGGATGTGCCGCCAGTCCACGGACGGAGCCGTGTACGGCGCGCCGGGCCGGTGGCGGGGCACCCGGACCCGCAGGACACCGGGCCGGACCGTGCACACGACCGGCGGGGGAAGGGTGAGTGCCTCACCGTCGACGGCCACGGCGACGAGGTCGGTGTCGGCCGTGACCGTCACCTGACGTGCGGTCAGCGAGGTGATACCGCGGGCCCGTTCGCCCCGCAACGCCAGTTCGGCGGCCTGGGCGGCACCCTCGATCCGGACGGCGATCACACCGAGCCGGCCGGTGTCGAGGCGCTCTCTGCGCCCGGCGCCGAGCGGGTCGGCCAGCGCGTAGGGGTTGTTGCTCACCAACAGGGCCTGCGGAACCGGTAGCCGGTCGCCGTCGGCCTGGGCCTCCAGCTGCGCCGCGGCCTCGCCGAGCAGCAGGTCCGGGAGCTGGTCGAGGGCGGTGACCGCCTTGGCGTCGCGGTAGTCGGGGTTCTGCACGATCTCGGCGTACGCCCCGAAGGAGACCGTGTTGACGAACGGCAGCCCGGCCACGTCGCCCAGATCGACACGGAGTTCCACCCCGTCGGACAGCGCGTCCAGGCCACCGGCGGGGTCGGTGCGGTCCAGGCCCAGGTCCATCGCGAAGTGGTTGCGGGTCCCGGCGGCCAGGACCATGAACGGTACGTCGTGCGCGGCGGCCACCTCCGCCACCAGGGCCTGCGTGCCGTCGCCCCCGGCCACACCGAGCAGATCCGCGCCGTCCGCGACGGCCTGCCGGGCGAGCGCCGCCGGATCGGGACGCGTGTCGAGGTCGAGCAGGATCACCCGGGCGCCGAGAGCCTCGGCCCGCTCCACGAGTCCGTGCTGGCCGACCTTCCCGCCTCCGGACCGCGGATTCATGATCAACACTGGTCGGCCGGGCGGCCGGACGGAACGGGAGTGCATGCCGTGCGGCCTGCGCCGACGGCGCAACGCGCTCCTGGCGCAGGCCAGCGCCGCCACCCAGGCCCCCAGTGCCGCCACCGCGACGGGCCACAGACCCGAGACGGTGTAGAGGACGAGCACGCCCACCGGAGAGCCCACGGCCAGGAGAGCACCGCACACGCGCGCCAGTCCCCGGTGCGCCAGCGCCCACCACAGACCGGCGCCGGCCAGACCCAGCCCGCCCAGGCCCAGCAGCAGTATCGGCAGTTGCCCCGCGCCCGCCGCCACGGACGCGACGGCCCCCGCCACACACAGCAGGGCGAGCCTGGCCAGGGCGCGCGCCCGTCTGTCGGAGCCGCCAGGCTCCGCGACGCGCGTCGGTCGGACCGTGTTCATGGTGCTCCAGCGAGTTGGGTGGTCGCAGTCATTGTCTCCCCGCACGGTCCGGATCCCGCGTCAAGCCCGCCCTGGCCCACCGACGCGGGCCTCCGCCGTCTCGCCTCGCCAAGATCGACGGCCCCACGATCTCATGCCGACAGCGATCCGGAACTCGGCGGCGCTCCCGTCCCGCCGGGGGCATACCCCCTGTTCCGAGCTGAAGCTGCCCCCACCGCGAACCGGCCGCCAGCCCGAGTGACCCCGCTGAGGCGCCTGCCTAGCGTTGTGGCGCACGGCACCCGCCGGGCAGACGCACACCGCCACGACAGAACCGGCAGCACCGGCAGAGGGGAACCCGCAGTGATCCGCACAGCCCGCCCATCACGTCCACCGCGAGCACCTCACGTGCCGCACGGCGCCTCGGGAACGGCGAGAAGGGCCGTCCTGGGTCTGGCGGTCACCACTCTCGCCGTGGCCGCGTTACCCGTCACGGCCCTCCCGGCCCAGGCGGCCCCCGATCCCCTCGCCCGCTACCACCACCAGCGCCTCGACTGGAAGAGCTGTGTGCTCGGCCCGGACGACGCGACCGGCAAGGAGCTGGAACGGTCGGGCGCCCAATGCGCCGATGTGACGGTGCCGTTGGACTACAGCGCCCCGGACGGCCGTACGATCACCGTCGCGATCTCCCGGATCCCCGCCACCGACACCGCCCACCGCGTCGGCCCGCTGCTGCTCAACGGCGGCGGCCCCGGCGGGCAGACCCTCGGCGACCCGCCCTGGGTACGCAAGGCGATGAAGGACGTCGCGGCACGGTACGACGTGATCGGCGTGGACCCCCGTTTCGTCGGCCGCAGCACCCCGCTGGACTGCCAGTGGCCCACCGGCTCCGCGTTCCGCGGCGCGGGGGTCGACCGAGCCGGGTTCGACCGCATGGCTGCCTTCTCCCAGGACCTCGCCCAGCGCTGCCGGCGGCACGTGGGTGATGTGCTGCCGTACGTCACCACCCGCAACACCGCGCGCGACATGGACGTCATCCGCGCCGCGCTCGGCGAGCGGAAGATCTCCTATCTCGGGTACTCGTACGGCAGTTACCTCGGCGAGGTGTACGCCACGATGTTCCCCCGCCGCACGGACCGGGTCGTCCTGGACGGTGTCGTGGACCCGGCCCGGTACGGTCCCCGGCTGCTGCGGGGCACCGAGCAGGCCAACCGCCACGCGCTGGAGGGCTGGGCGTCATGGGCGGCCGCCCGGGACACGACGTACGGTCTGGGCCGTACCCGTGGCGCGGTGCTGGCGACCGTGGACCGTGTGCGGGCCGCCGCGGCGCGCACCCCGCTGCGGCTCGGCGACCACGCGGTGGACGAGCACGTCATGCCCCTCGTCGTCTTCAACGGCCTCTCGCAGGACAACGACGCCGCCTACGGGGACTTCGCGCAGGGGATGCGGGACCTGCTGCGCGCGGCGGACAGGCGCCCGGTCACCCCGTCCCCGTGGCTCGCCGGGGTCCTCGCGTTCGTGCTGACCGGCACCGACTCCCACTACGGCAGCGTGCAGTCCGCGATCCTGTGCGGCGACGTCGCCGCCCCGCGGGACCCGGAGGTCTACTGGCGTGACGTCCAGCGGGCCCGCGCGAAGGACCCGCTGTTCGGCCCCGTCACGTACAACCTCAGCCCCTGCACCTTCTGGGACCGGCCCCGCGAGCGCCCGACCGCTGTCCGGGACGACCTCCCGGCCCTGCTCGTCAACGCCACCGGAGACCCGCGCACCACCTACGAGGGCGCCACAGCGGTGCGACGGGCGTGGCCCTCCTCCCGCCTGGTCACCCTGCGCGGAGCCGACCAGCACGCGGTGTACGGCGTCCACGGCACGCCGTGCGTCGACGCCACGGTCAACGCCTACCTCGCCACCGGCCGCCTCCCGGCCGCGGATGTCACCTGTGAGGCACGGTGACCGGGGGATCCGAAGCCTGACCGGCCGGTGGCCGGGCCCTGTGGGGCGCCCGGCCACCGTTGTCGGCGCGCCTACGGGGCCATCTCGTACGCGCCGGACAGTGCCTCGACCCGCTGCCACACGCGCTCCGTGCGTGCCGTGTCGACGACCGGTCGGCGGACCGAGCTCAGGGCCCACTCCTGCTGCTCCCCGGTCGCCGAGTCCTTGCCGTGCAGTTCGACGGCGTGCCCGGAGAAGTCCCGTACGAGGACGGCGAAGAGCTCGTCGAGCACGTCCTCGTCGAGTCCGGTCAGGGCGGCCTGCTCCAGGACGAGCTGGCCGTGCACGACGAGCGCGAAGAGCTGGCCGACCGAGAGGACGAGGTCGAGGTCGCGGCTCTGCTCCGCGTCGGGGCCGGCCGTGGCGACGAACTCGCAGAGCGCGTCGGCCTGTTCGCGCAGACGGGCGACGTTGGGCAGATGCGCGAACGTCTCGAAGGCCGGGCGCCAGTCGTGGAAGCGCACCGAGCCGAGGCCGCGAGCCGGACCCTGCCGGAACAGGAAGTCGTCGTCGGTGGCGTCGAGGCGGGTCGGCACGCTCGGGTACTCGGCCGGGTCGAGGAGGTGGCTGCGCATGAACTTCAGGATCAGCGCCAGGTTGACGTGGACCGTGCCCTCCAGCTTCGGCAGGCCGCGGATCTCGATGGCCGCCTGGCCGAAGTAGTTGTCCTTCTCGAAGCCCTTGGCGGCGATCACGTCCCACATCAGGTCGATGACCTTCTCGCCCTCCGTGGTCACCTTCATCTTCGTCATCGGGTTGAAGAGCAGGTAACGGCGGTCGTCGGGGCCGGCGGAGCGGAAGTAGTCGACGGCGCGGTCACTGAACAGCTTCATGCCGACGAGCCTGACGTACGCGTCGGTCAGCTCGCGGCGCACGTGCGGGAAGGCCGTGACGGGGCGGCCGTACAGGACGCGGTTGTGGGCGTGGGTGACGGCCTCGTACATCGCGTGTTCGCAGATGCCGATGGAGGCGGTGCACAGGTTGAACTTGCCGACGTTGACCGTGTTCAGGGCCGCGTCGAAGGCGGCGCGGCCGGTGTGCAGGACGTCCTCGGCCGTGACGGGGTAGTCCTCCAGGCGGAACTCGCTGACGAACTTGGACGAGTCGACGACGTTCTTGACCAGGTGGTAGCTGGGGTGGCGGCTGTCGGCCGCGAAGAACACATAGCCGTCGGGGCCCTCGACGTCGCTGCGGCGGCCGAAGACGGAGACGAGTCCGGCGGCGTTGCCGTTGCCGATGTAGTACTTGGAGCCCGTGGCGCGGAAGCCGCCGTCGCCGGTGGGCTCCAGGAGCATGTCGGTGGAGTAGATGTCGGCGCCGTGGGCCTTCTCGGACAGGCCGAACGCGAACACCTCGCCCTGGTCGAGGAGTTCGGCGGCGCGGGTGCGGGCGGCGGCGTTGTCGCTCTGCCAGACCGGGCCGAGGCCGAGGATGGTGACCTGCCAGGCGTACCAGTAGTCCAGGCCGTAGAAGCCGAGGATCTCGTTGAGCGCGGCGATCCGGGCCGTGTCCCAGCGCTTGTCCGGCGCCCCTTCCGCGGCGGCCGACGGCGTCAGGAAGGTGGCGAACAGGTTCTCCTTCGCGGCGAAGGCGAGGAAGTCCCCGAGCCAGGCGCGGGTCCGGTAGTCCTCGATCAGCTGCCGCTTCCCGCGCTCCTCGAACCAGTCGACGGTGGCACGCAGCAGGCGGCGCGTCTCGGGGTCGAAGTGCGCGGGGTCGTACGTGCGCGGGTTGAAGAGCAGGTGGTCAGCCATGTTGAGGGTCTCTTTCGGCGGGCGGACGGGTGGTGGTCGTGAGGTAGGGCGGGGGGAGGCGCGGTCGGCGGGCGGGGCGGTGTCAGCGGCCCGGAGTGAACCGGGCCAAGGTGGTGAGCACGTCCGCCAGCCAGTCGATCATCATGCGCTCGTACGCGATGCCGCCGCGCAGGACGACGTGCTGGAGCTCGCGCTCCGCGTCGAGCGGCGCTCGCGCGGCAGCCGCGCGCGCCTCGGCCCCCGTGAAGTCCCGCTCCTCGCCCGCGAGATAGTGCTCCAGCCGGGCCTGGTGCGCCTGCTGGTGTCGCTCCACCTCGCGGATCAGGGCGGCCGGGTCGTCGAAGGCGGCCCCTCGGATCTTCACGGCCAGGTCGTGGCGGACGCTCTCCGGTTCGATCGGATCGTGCAGCCACGAGGACAGCGCGGCCCGGCCGAGGTCGGCGACGGAGTACTCCTTCTTGTCCGGCCGGCCCTGCTGCGGGACGTCCCGGACGTCGACCCAGCCGTCGTTCTCCATGCGCTTGAGCACGCGGTAGATCTGCTGGTGGGTCGCGGTCCAGAAGTAGCCGATCGACCGCTCGAAACGCCGGGCCAGCTCATAGCCGGATCCCGGCTTCTCCAGGAGCGACACCAGGATCGCGTGTTCGAGCGCCATGGCACCGATCGTGCTATGCAACTCGTTGCATAGCAAGTCCCACCCGTTCCGATGCGACACGGCTCACCCTGTGCGGGCACCACGGAATGTCGCGCCGACGGTCGACGGGCGAGCTGTCGTTGGCCATTCTTTGGGCTGCGGCCGACGCCCTGGAAGCGGTGATGCGTGTGAACGGCGAGACTCGCGGCGTCTTCTCGGCCCGCACCGGCACGGCGTCCCACCGCGCCCTGGCGCACGGTCGTGAACTGTTGCGCGACGGCCCTGTGACGGATGCCTGCTCGACGTTGCTCCGTGCCGCCGCGGAGCTGCGCGAGACGGACCCGCCGGCGGCTCGCCGCGCTCTGCTGGCGGCGGCGTCGGCGGCCTGGGCGGCCGGTGACCGCGACAGCTACCGGCGCGTCTTCACGGCGGGTCCGTGCCATGTCTGCGGCGCGGACCGTGCGTCCACGCTCTGTGCCGAGGGCTGCCCCGAGTCCGCTTGGCGGACGCACTGCGTCGGCATGAGCGCGGTGGTGGAGGGGGACTTCCGATGCGCCCTCGCGGTCCTGGAGCCCCGGTTGGACCAGGTCGCGACCCGGGCGGAGACACACGAGCTCCGGACCGCCGGCGAGGTGGCCCTCCTGCTGGGCCGGCTGCCCACCGCGCGCCGGCTCCTGAGCCTCGCCCTGGCGTCCGCGCGCTCCACCGGAGCGGAGGCCGCGGCTCCGGGCATCATCGCGCACCTCGCCTACGCGGAGCTGCGGGAGGGCCGCCACCCCCAGGCCCATGCCCACGCGGAAGAGGGGCTGGTACTCGCGCGGGGGCTCGGTCAGCGCAATGTCGCCGCCGACCTGTCTGCCGTGTGCGCGCTCGTGATGTCGATCGCGGGCGACCTGCCCACGGTCCGTGCACGGGTCGCGGACATCCGGGCCGTCGCGCAACCCCATGGGCTGGCCCAGGCCGCGTTTCTCGCGGAGTGGGCCCAGGCGCGCGCGGAACTGGGGGCGGGCAAGGCCGAACGGGCGGCCGCCCGGCTGGCTCCGCTGGTCCGACCCGGCGCCCGGCAGGGGCATTTCGGGCTGTGGTTCCTCGCCGTGCCGTGCTTCGTCGAAGCCTGCGTTCTGTCCGACCGGGCCCTCGACGCGACGGAGATGGTCGACCTGTTCGCCGGCTGGGCGGAGCTCGGCGCCGACCCGCAGGCTCCGGCGCAGTTGGCGCGGTGCCGTGCTCTCGTCGCGCCCGCGGACCGCAGCGAGGAGCTGTACCGCGGCGCGCTCGCTCACCATGAGCGGGCACCCGGACCGTATGAACACGCGCGCACGCATCTGGCCTTCGGTATGTGGCTGCGTCGTCGGCGGCGGCCCACCGAGGCGCGCACGCAGTTGCGGGACGCCCTGCTGGGCTTCGAACGCTGCGGTGCGGCGCTGTGGGCCGAGCGGGCCGGCGCGGAGCTGCGGGCGGCCGGCGAGGTGACCGGGACCGGCGAGGCGGGGCCGCTGTCCTCGCTCACACCGCAGCAGGTGCGCATCGCGCGGGATGTCGCGCGCGGGGCGACGAACAGGGAGATCGCCGCGGCACTGTCCATCAGCGTCCGGACCGTCGAGTACCACCTGCGCAACGTGTTCGCGCAGCTGGGCGTCCGGTCGCGCACCGGTCTGGCACATCTGCTGGCGAACGTCGGCGAGGACCGGGACCGGACGGAGCCGGAACCGGGCTGACGTCCGGGGCTCGAGTGCCCTGTGGCATGACTGGTGATTCCACCGATGACTGACTTTTGGTCAGCTCCTACGTTGTTCACCGCTGGATGACTCGTGTCATGTCTTCGAAGGAGCCGCCATGAGTGACGACCCAGAGACCTCTCGTCCCGTGCGCACCCCCCACCCTCGACACCGGCGCCGCCGTTTCGGGCGTCTCGCCTCCGGCCTCGCCACGGCCGCCGCGCTCATCGGACTGCTGACCTCGCTGACCGGTGGGGCCCAGGCCGCCGAGAACCCGTACGAGCGGGGCCCCGCGCCCACCACGGCGAGCATCGAGGCCCTCCGGGGCCCCTACGCCGTCTCGGAGACCAGTGTGTCGCGACTGGCTGTGAGCGGCTTCGGCGGCGGCACGGTCTACTACCCGACGAGCACCGCCGACGGCACGTTCGGAGCGGTCGCGGTGGCACCGGGGTTCACCGCCTACCAGTCCTCGATCGCCTGGCTCGGCCCGCGACTCGCCTCCCAGGGCTTCGTCGTCTTCACGATCGACACCCTGACCACCTCCGACCAACCGGCCAGCCGGGGCACACAGTTGCTGGCCGCACTGGACTACCTGGTGGAACGCAGCTCGGTCCGCGGACGCGTCGACGCCGGGCGCCTGGGAGTGATGGGCCACTCCATGGGCGGCGGCGGCACCCTGGAAGCGGCCAAGTCCCGCCGCTCGCTCCAGGCCGCCATCCCGCTGACCGGGTGGAACCTGGACAAGAGCTGGCCGGAGATCACGACTCCCACCCTCGTCGTCGGCGCCGACGGGGACACCATCGCGCCCGTGGCCACGCACTCCGAGCCGTTCTACGCGAGCCTGCCCTCCACCACCGACCGCGCCTACCTCGAACTGCGGGGCGCGACCCACTTCACCCCGAACACGTCCGACACCACGATCGCGAAGTACAGCATTTCCTGGCTCAAGCGGTTCATCGACAACGACACCCGCTACGAGCAGTTCCTGTGCCCGTTGCCGGCCGTCAGCCTCACGATCGCCGAGTCCCGCGGCAACTGCCCGCACACTTCCTGACACCTGCAACGCCGGGTTCACCGCCCGGTCGTGAGACCGCCGCCGCACGGTCCCTGTCGACCGCGCGGCGGCCACGGCGTGGTCAGACTCCGAGGACCCGACCTGCCCAGCGTCCGGACGGGCTCAGAGGGACAGCACCGCGCGCACCCTGTTACCACCCCCGCCGACCGGATCCACGTCGAGGCGCTCCGACAGGGACCGCACCATGGCGAGACCTCGTCCGCTCTCGCCCCAGGTCGTCAGCGGTCGCACGCGTGGCCGGCCGGGGCTGGCGTCGTAGACCTCGACGGTCACCCGGGTGTCGGAGACCTGGAGACACAGACGGCAGGCGCCGCCGTGCCGGGTGGCATTGGTGACCAGCTCGGAGACGACGAGCGTCGCGTCATCGATGTGTGGAGCGTCGAGCCCCGTCACCCCGAGGCCGGGCCGGGCGAGGAACCTCGCGGTCAACCTCCGCGCCCTGCCCGCCGATTCGGCCTGGTCCGGCAGCAGGTACTCGACTCGAACGGAACGCCGATGGGTACGCCGACGCGTACGCATGGCGGATCACTTCCCCTCCTTGGACGACCGGCCCCCGTGGCCGCTTGCCGGGCCGCGCATGTCCTGCCCGGCCGGGCCTGTCCCTGCGTGATGCCCGGTGCGGGTGATCGCCAATCGGGAACTGGTGAGTCGGAGCACTTCGGCTCGGATCAGGCGACCCGTGCCGAGGGATCGGCGTCCTCGTCCTCAAGGAGCGCGCTCGCGGTGAGGTGCAGCGCGGGATCGGCGGCCGCCGCCATCAGCCGGGCGGCCGCGGCCGCCTCGGTGCCGGGCGGGACGACCAGCAGGTCCCAGCGGCCGACGCCGTAGGAGAAGAGCCGGATCGTGTGCGCGTCGAACCCGGACGTGAGCCAGGCCGCCTTCACCGTGTGACCGCCGACGGGCAGGTCACGCGGTGCCCGATGCCAGGTGTCACGGTGTGCGGTCAGCCGTGTGACACGCCCCCGCGAGGTGTCGAACACCTCGACGAGAGCGGGCAGTTCGGACGGCAGATCGTCGGAACGGGGCCACCAGGCGCCGCTCACCGGGCCGGGCGGAAAGGTCGGAGGACGCAGGGTGAGCCGGGCGGTCGGGAGCGGGGTGTCATGTTCCCGGTCGGGCGAGGCGCGTTGACCGGTGGGCGCGTTCATGTCGCGGTCCCTGTCCCCGGGCAGCCGTGTGGCCGCCCGGTGTCGTGGTGCGCCGAGAACGACGCCGACGGGGGCCGACGTACGAAGAACTCCCGGTCCTCCCCACGCTACTCCGCCGCGACGGGTCGTCGACTACGCGCGCAGCAACCGCTGGGTCATCTCCCGGTACTGCCTCAGCGCGAGGCGCAGTTCGGTGGAGTCCGTCTCCGGATCCCGGTTCTGCCAGTCGGCACGCAGGGCCTGCCGTTGTTCCGACAGAGCCTTGACGAACTGAGCGGTGGCCTCGTCGAAGGCGGCCTCGGCCTCGTCGAGCGCCTCGCGCGGGGTGTCCGCGAAGGTGTTGAGGGCGTGTCCGAGACGCCGGACGATCTCCTCCCGCCCGTCCGGGGGAATCAGGGGCTCCGGGCCCGTGGCGCGGCGGCCGGAGCGGCCCGGGGGCTGGTCCGCGGGCTGTTGGGCGCGTGTCTGGTCGTACATCGTCGTGTGTACCGCTTCCGTTGTGTCGGGGCACCGCCTGCGCCGTGCTGCCAGTCAACGTCCGGCGAGGGTTCGTGTCAACGCGGTGCCGGCGCGGGCGCGCCCCGGCGGAGGCCGCCGACGGGTGCGGGCAGGGCATTTCCGTTCACAAAGGGGGTACCTTGGGGATGACAAGGGTGTTTCGTGCCTACCCGACAGGTCGTCCCCAGCACGTCACCCGCCCATCAGGGGCAGCCCGTGACCCCGGCCGCACCTCCATCCCAGCGGCCTTCGCAGAGGTCAAGGAGCCCCTTCATGTCGCCCAGCCCCACCACGTCTGTCCCTACGGCCCCGCCTGACACCGTCCCGCCCCAGGGCTACGACGGTAGGTCCCCCTTCCCGCCGGACGGCCCGGCGCCCGCCCGCGAGGGCGGGGAGCGGCTCTACGTCTCGGTGACGGCGTTGATCGTCATCCTGCCGTTCGTCGCGCTCGGCCTGGCCGGGTGGCTGCTGTGGGGGAGTCTCATCCATCCCGCGGACATCGTCCTCGCGTTCGTCCTCTACACGATCACCGGTCTCGGTGTGACGGTCGGTTTCCACCGCGGACTCACACACGGCGGCTACCGCGCGATCCGGCCCGTACGGATCGCCCTCGCGGTGGCCGGTTCGATGAGTTTCCAGGGCGATGTCATCGGCTGGGTCGCCACTCACCGCCGCCACCACGCCTTCACCGACCGGCCCGGCGACCCGCACTCCCCGTACCGCTACGGCACGCATCTGCGCGGCCAGTTGCGGGGGATGCTGCACGCGCACGTCGGCTGGCTGTTCCGCAACGACCATACGCCGCCGGAGCGTTACGCCCCCGACCTCCTGGCCGACCCGGACATCCGTGCCGTCTCCCGCGCCTTCCCGTGGCTGTGCCTCCTCACCCTCGCCCTGCCGTTCGGTGCCGGCTGGCTCATCGGCGGGACCTGGGTGCACGCGCTGACGGCCCTGCTGTGGGCGGGACTCGTCCGCATAGCCCTGCTCCATCACGTCACCTGGAGCGTCAACTCCCTCTGCCACATGATCGGTGAGCGTCCGTTCCGCACCCGGCGCCACGACCGGGCCACCAACCTGTGGCCGCTGGCCCTGCTCTCGTTCGGCGAGAGCTGGCACAACCTCCATCACGCCGATCCCACCAGCGCCCGCCACGGCGTCGACCGCGGCCAGATCGACCCGTCGGCCGCCGTCATCCGCCTCTTCGAACGGCTCGGCTGGGTGCACGACGTGCGCTGGCCGAGCCCCGAGCGCGTCGCCGCCTGCCGCGCCTGACCTCAACCACCAGCCCGCGCAAGGCAGTTGGCAGGAGATCCGAATGACCACCGCACTGCAACCCCCGCTTCCCTCGGTTCCGGTCCTGCGCCTGCGCCTGGCACCTGGCGGCGGTATGCCCCGGCCCATCGACGGAGCGTGGTGGCCTCGTTCGTACGACCTGATCTCCGAACTGCCCCAGCTGCTCGCCGGGTTGCCCAGCGCGTGGGGGCACATCACGAGCGCCACGGTCAACGGAGCGGAGTGGTCCGCGGTGCCGGGCCGGATGCTGGTCTTCAACCAGGTCGTACGACTGCGCAGGTCCCTCACGGCGTCCGCCCCGCACACCATCGTCCTGCTCGCCCCCGGCCGGGGGCGCTGGGACCTGCTGGTGGTGCCTCCCGACACGAGCGAGGCGGTCGCGGAACCGCTCATGGCGGCCGCAGTCGCCGGTCACGCGTGACGCGAGCCCTTGCGTACCGCCCGACCGCGCCGGGCGGTACGTGAGGCGTGCACCGCCTCGAGCCGCTGGAACACGCGTGTCGCGGTGACGACGAGGATCAGCAGCACACTGACGGCCAGGGCGGTGACCATGGCGCTCACCGCCTCTGTCTCCGGGCCCTGCGCGAACACAGGCACCCGGTGTCGTCGCTCGTCGGGAACGGCACCGGCATCGAGGCCGGTGCGCGAAGTGCTCCCGATGACTTCACGCTACTCCCCGGAAGGGCCGGGCGGACCGGCCAGGACCAATCGGGCCGAACGGGGAGTAGACTGAAATTACCGAGGATATTTCGCGCACCGGCTTCCACGCCCGTGTCGTTTTCGGCGATTGATTATGCCGGGCCGGTCGCAGCCGGCCCGGGGCAGGGTCCGCGTCATGACTGCGACCATCCACTCCTCGCCGACACACGAAGCCACTGACCGGTTCTCTTCGTCCTCCTCGGCTTCCTCGTCCTCGCTCCGTCTGTCGCTGGCTCCCGCCGGTTCGGCACCGGCTCTGCTGGACGGCGCCTGGTGGCCCCGCTGCCGCGATCTCGGGGCGGAGCTCCCCTCCTTGACCGCGGTACTGGACCCGTTGTGGGGGCGGATCACCCGGGTCACGGTGAACCCCACCCACTGGCCCGCCGTCCCCCGCAAGGTGCCCGTCGCCGGGCATGTGGTGAAAGTGGGCTGGTTCCTCAACGAGCAGGACCCGCACGAACTGCTGCTGCTCTCGTACCGCATGGGCCGCTGGAACCTCCTGGTGGTTCCGCCCCAGACGCCTGCCGTCTCGGCCGCCTGGCTGATGGCCGCCGCCAGCGACCCGCTGGGCACCTCGACCGCGAGCCGGTTGATGGAACAGGCCGCGGGTCTGCGGACGGTGTACGAGACGGACCGGGCCGAGGAAGCGGCCTGGGACTCCGAAGGGGGCCACGAGCCCCGCGATCCCACCGCGCGTCCACGGATCCCGACGGTCACCGCCGGGCTGCCGCACCAGCCGGCTGGGTGGTGAGGACGATGGAGATGTTCGTGTCCGTGGCCGTGGTCGTGGCGATGATCGTCATCGGGGTGCTCCTCATCCGCATGGTCAACTCGCAGCACGGCGACCGCATCTCGTCCTTCCACTACGGCCGCTCCGGGACACCCCTGCCGGGGCCGGCCTCGTCCGTTCCGCGGAGGACCCGTGGCCGGGCGGGAGCGGGAGGCGCCGGATGGCGCCGTCGTACGCGCAAGGGAACGGAGTGAGCTCATCGTCGTGTCAGGTTCCCGCGGCCCGTCACTGAACTGACGGGCCGTATCGACAGCGCAGTCCGCAGCCCGTGACCCCGGCCGCACCGCACAGGACAGGCCGGGGTCTTCGTCCGTCCCGTGCCTCCGAATCGCCCCCCAGGAACGGGCTCCGCCCTGCCGCGTGGCGCTGTCCGAACAGGGACTCCCGACGGAGGAGCCATGCGCCTTCCCCAGCTGAACGTCTACCGGCACGACCGCGACACCCGCGCCCTGATCACCCTCGCGGGAGAGATCGACCTGGCCACCGCCCCGCTCGTACGCACCGCACTGGCCGCGTGCGTGTCGGACGGCATCCGTACCGTCGACGTCGATCTCACCGCGGTCACCTTCTGCGACGTGAGCGGTCTCAACGCCTTCCTCGCGGCCTCCCGGCTCGCCACCGAGGCCGGCGCGACCCTACGACTGCACTATCCGCCACCGGTCCTGGCGCGCATGATCGAGATCACCGGCGCCGGTTTCCTGCTCCACGAGCACCACGCCGCTCGACCACCGTCACGGTGGGTTCCGGCCGCCGCGGGCAGTGCGCTGTGACTGAGGCCGACCACGCAGGACGCTCGGCCGGGAAACCCCGGCCGAGCGTCTTCGTGAACTGTTCGTGTCTGGTCAACTCACCCGCTGATCAGCTGACCTCGGTGATCCGCCAGCGCTGGTTGGAACCGGAGTTGGCCTGCCACGTCGTGACGGCCGCGCCCTCGTTCGTCGCCTGGCCGCCGACCTCCAGCAACCGCCCGGTCGCCTGGTTCACCAGCGTCCACGTGCCGTCGCCCGTGGTCGACAGGATCCACTCCGTCGCCGGATCCCGCTCACCCGTGTCGGCCTCGATCACCGGCACGTTGTCCCGTACGGCGAGCACCTTGCCCTCGGCCGGGTTGGCGAAGACGTAGCGGGCACGGTTGCTGCCCTTCTTGCCGTACTTCGCCTCCAGTCGCCACTCCTGCGCGACCGTGCCGTTCGCCGAGTTGATGACCAGGTTCGTGCCGTTCGCGCCGACGGTCACCGCCTTGCCGCTCTGCACACCGGTCAGGGTGTAGGACTCGCCCTTGCTGAACAGGCTCGCGTCCTTCGCGACACCGGAGACGCCCTTGACGGCGAACGAGGTCACGGACTGCGCGGGGACGGTGAACGTCGCCCTGCCGTCGACGACCTGGACCGGGGCCTGCTTCACCAGCTTGCCGGCGGCGTCGGTGACGGTGGGGGTGACGGTCGCGTCACGCTTGATCTTCCCGAACTTCGACAGGTCGATCGTCACCGCGCGCGGCGCGGTCGTGGAGTTGACGTGGACCAGCGAGGCGCCCTTGCCGTCCTTCGTCACCGCGGCGGCGCTGGAGGTGTCGTCCACCTTGACCAGGCGGTCGCCGGGCTTGATGAAGTGCGTGAAGTTGCGGGCCGTGTCGAACTTCGTGTTCGTGTAGATCGGGCAGGACTTGAGGGTGTCGGCCGACGTGCAGCTGAACGGGAGCTGGATGGAGCCCCAGTTGCCGCCCTTGGCGGACTCGCCGCCCGGCTTCATGTTGTCGTAGTCCTCGACCGGCTGCCAGAACACCCAGGCCCTGGGCTCCAGTTCGCGCAGATCGTTCACCATCTGCTGCGCCAGGCCGAGGCCCGGGCGCATGTCGGTGAAGCTCTGCCCGTCGCCCCAGTCGCCCTCGACCTCGCTCATCCACAGCGGCTTGTCGGCCGCCTTGGCCAGGTCACGGACCGTGGTGCGCTGACCGGTGCCGTAGGTGTGGACGTTCATCTGGCCGACGAGGTCCTTGGATGCCTGGGAGTAGGAGTTCCAGTTGGTCGCGAACAGACCGGGGTTGGTCTCGTCCATCGCCGATATCTCGGCCTTGACCTTGGCCTTCTTCAGCGCCGGCGCCAGCGCGGCCAGCACCTTCTCCTGCATGGCGGGCCCGATGTGCGCACCCTCCTGACGGCCGCCCACCGGCTCGCCGTTCGCGTCCAGACGGGTGCCCCAGTAGCCGGTGTTCGGCTCGTTGAACGGGTCGACCGTGTCGACCTCGATGCCCTCGGACTTCTCCAGCCGCTTCGTCACCCCGGCGACGTAGGCGGCGAAGTCGTCGACCGAACTCTCCTTCAGCTGCTCGGCGTTGGCGTTGAACCCGCCCGAGACATAGCCGCTCTCGGTCATGAACCACGGCGGGGAGTTCGAGAACGTCTCCCAGTGGGTGATGTCCTTCTTGATGTGATCGACCCACCAGCGCTGGGTGGCGTCCGCCTTGTCGTTCCAGTCGGCGGCGTCCTCGGCGCTCCACCAGTCGGTGTCGGTGCGGGTCGTGCCCTCCGGCGCCTTCCACCAGCCCTCGACGGCGCCACCGGCGCGCAGGTAGTCCTTCACGTCGGGGGCGTTGCCGCCGCCGATGTTGTAGCGCGCGATGTTCAGCGCCAGACCGTCGTCACCGAAGAGCAGATCGGCGAGCTTCTCGCGGATCTCCTTGGGATAGTCGCCGGTGGCGTTGGCGAACCAGACCAGACTGGTGCCCCAGCCCTCGAACTTGTCCTGCTTGTACGACGGATCGGGCTGGACGGTGACCGACGCGGTGACCGTGTCGGCCTGCGCGAGCGGCGCGGGGACGGACAGCAGTGCCGCTCCGGTCGCCAGCGCGGTCATCGACGCGGCCCCGAGGAGCCGTCTGCTGCGGGTGGGTCCTGCCATCGTGTGCTCCCAGCTTCATAGGTGGAAACGCTGCGGTGGTCCCTCCCGCCGGTGGTACGGGAAGGGGGGTGCCCCCGGGCGGGCCATGTGCCGCCCGGGGAGACAGAGGGTGGAGCGGGTCAGACCAGCGGCCGGCGCACCACGGCGACCTCGCGCGGTCCCAGGACGAGCCCGTCGTCGGCGGCCGTGCCGTACAGCACGTCGCCGGTGAACCCGGGCAGCGCCACCGTGTCGTCGGTCCGGTTCACCAGGAACAGGAACCGTGACTCAGCGCCCTGGCGGACGACGAGTTCGACCCGTCCGCGCGCCTCGGCCGGGAGTTCGCTCTCCACACCGGCCGGCTCCAGGAGACGCGGCAGCAGCGCGGTGAGCCCCGGGACGCCGAGGCGCGTGGAGACGTACGACGCGGAACCGGCGCCGGTCGTCCGCCGGGTCACGGCGGGGCGTCCGGCCTGGTTGCCGGAGTCGTAGCGGGCGAGAACCTCGGTCCGCTCGTCGGCCAGGGTGATGCGGTCGGTCCACAGGGTGCCGGTCGAGCCGTCGTCCAGGGCCACCGACTCCTCGGCGAGCAGCGGGCCGAACTCCTCGACGCGGATGCCGAGCAGCTCGCGCAGGGCGCCGGGGTAGCCGCCGAGCCAGACGTGGTCGTTCTGGTCGACGACGCCGGAGAAGTAGGTCGTGACCAGGTGGCCGCCCTGCTCGGCGTAGCGGGTCAGCTCCTTGGCGAGCTCCGCCGGGATCACGTGCAGGACGGGCGCGATGAGCACGTCGTAGCGCGCGAAGTCGCTCCTGGTGGTGATCAGGTCGGCGCGTACGCCGAGGGCGAGGAGCGCCGAGTACCAGTCCAGGCCTTCCTGGCGGTAGTTGAGCAGGGAGGTGGGGTGGGAGTCCTGCTCGCTCGCCCACCAGGAGTCCCAGTCGAAGACGATCCCGACCTTCGCGCTCTCCCGGGCCGAACCGGCCACCGGGGCCAGGGTCTTGAGGGTGGCGCCGAGTTCGGCGACCGCGCGGAACAGCTCGCTGTCGGCGCCGGCGTGCGGGACCATCGCCGAGTGGTACTTCTCGGCGCCGGCCGCCGACTGCCGCCACTGGAAGTAGCAGACGGCGTCCGCGCCGTGCGCCACATGCAGCAGCGAGTCCCGGGCCAGCTCGCCGGGCCGCTTCGCCACGTTCACCGGCTGCCAGTTGACGGCGCTGGTGGAGTGCTCCATCAGGAACCAGGGCCGGCCGCCCGCGATGCCGCTGGTGAGGTTCGCGGAGAAGGACAGTTCGTCGCGGGACTGCGGGCCGGGGTGGACGTAGTGGTCGTTGGAGACGAAGTCGATCTCCTCGGCCCAGTCCGCGTAGTTCATGCCCTTCGTCTCGCCCATCACCATGAAGTTGGTGGTGACCGGGACGTCCGGGGTGATCTCCTTGAGGAGGTCCCGCTCCGCGCGCAGGTAGTCCTTCAGGGCGTCGGAGGAGAAGCGCTTGAAGTCCAGCTGCTGGGTCGGGTTGGGGTGCGAGGCCGCCAGGCGCGGGGGCAGGATCTGCTGCCAGTCGCTGTAGCGCTGCGACCAGAACGCCGTGCCCCAGGCGTGGTTGAGGGCCTCCAGCGTGCCGTAGCGGGCGCGCAGCCAGTCGCGGAAGGCGCGGGCCGCGTCGTCGGAGAAGTCGTAGACGTTGTGGCAGCCCAGCTCGTTGGAGACGTGCCAGGCGACCAGCGCCGGATGGTCGGCGTAGCGGGTCGCCATCTCGCGCACCAGGCGCAGGGCGTGCTCGCGGAAGACGGGGGAGGTGGGCCGCCAGTGCTGGCGGGCGCCCGGCCACAGGGTCTCGCCGGTCGCGGTGACCGGGAGGATCTCCGGGTGGGCCGTGGTCAGCCACGGCGGCGGGGAGGCGGTGGCGGTCGCCAGGTCGACGCCTATGCCGCCGGCGTGCAGCAGGTCCATGACCTCGTCGAGCCAGCCGAAGTCCCACTCGTCTCGGGTCGGCTGCAGGCGTGCCCAGGAGAAGATCGCCACCGAGACGACGGTGACACCGGCCTCCCGCATCAGCCGGACGTCCTCCTCCCACACCTCCCGGGGCCACTGCTCGGGGTTGTAGTCGGCGCCGAAGGCGAGACGCGGGGTGGGGTCACCGTCCGCCCCGCTTCTGCGGGAGTGGAGGGTGGAGATCATGGCGGTCCTTCCGAAGGTGATGCGCGGGGCGGCGCGGCGAGGTGCCGCGCCGCCCGGCGTTCGAGCTGTGGTGCGGGTTACTTCTCGACGGTGAAGCCCTGCTCCTCGCCGTACTTCCCGGACGCGTCCTGCCAGGCCTTCAGGCCCTCCGCCAGCGTGGTGCCGGAGACGTACGCCTTGCCGACCGTGTCGTTGAAGATCGAGTTCGCGTACGGCTGGTAGGGCAGGTACGACCAGTCGCTCGCCACGTTCGCGGCGGACTCGGCGAAGATCTTGTTGGCTTCCTGGCCGTCGAAGTAGTCGAACTTCTTGCTCTGGAAGTCGGCCGACTCCAGCTCCGCCTTGGTGGCGGGGAAGGCGCCCTCGGAGACCCGGGTGGCGACACCGTCACCGGCGTTGGCGTACTCGGTGAAGGCGTACGCCAGCTCCTTGTTCTTGGCGAGTGCCGGGACGGCCAGCGAGGAGCCGCCGTTCTCGGCGCTCGCCTTGTCGCCCTTGGTCCAGGCGGGCATCGCCGCGGCACGCCACTGGCCCTTGGCGCCGGGGACGCCGGTGGTGAAGTTGGCGGGCATCCAGGCGCCGGTGGCCAGGGTGGCGATGGTGCCGTCGCCGAGGCCCTTGTACCAGTCGTCGGTCCAGCCGGTGACCGGGGCGAGGAGCTTCTCGTCGATCAGCTTCTGCCAGACGGTCTCGAACTTCTTGGCGCCGGCGTCGTCGAAGTTGATGGCGACCTTGGTGCCGTCGACCTTGTAGGGGCGCGAACCGGCCTGCCACAGCATGGAGGTGGTGAAGCCCGCGTCACCGGTGTCGTTGGCTATGTACGCCTTCGGGTCGGCCTTGTGGAGCTTGCGGGCCGCGTCCAGGTACTCGTCCCAGGTGGTCGGGACGGCGATCTTGTACTTGTCGAAGACCTTCTTGTTGTAGAACAGCGCCATCGGGCCCGAGTCCATCGGCAGGCCGTAGACCTTGTCGCCGTCGCTGACCGCGTTCCACGGACCGGCCGTGTACTTCGAGGCGAGCTTGTCGGCGCCGTAGGGGGCCAGGTCGGTCAGACCCTTGGTCAGGGAGTACTGGCCGAGCGCGAAGTACTCGACCTGGGCGACGTCCGGGACGCCCTTGCCGGCCGAGATCGCGTTGGACAGCGCGGTGTAGTGCTTGTCGCCGGAGCGCTCGCTGACCAGGTTGACCTTGACCTTCGGGTACTTCTTCTGGAAGTCGGCGGCCACGGTCTTCAGGGTGGGCTCCCAGGCCCAGACCGTGATGTCGCCGCCCTTTTCCAGGGCCGCCTTGATGTCGGCCGCGGAGACGGCCTTCGTGTCGGAGTCGTCGTCCGAGCTGCCGCAGGCGGTGGCGCCGAGGGCGAGGGCGGAGACGAGGGCGATGCCGCGCAGGATGCGGCTCGTTGTTCTGCGCATGGAGGTGCTTCCACTTCTTCGTGGGTGGGACAGGTGAGGGTGGGGGTGGTGCGGGTGGTGCTCCATTGGGGGGTTGGTGGGCGCCTCCTGTGTCACTCCTTGACGCTTCCGGCGGCGAGGCCGGACTGCCAGTACTTCTGGAGGAACAGGAAGGCGGCGATCAGCGGGATGATCGTGAGCAGGGAGCCCGTGATCACCAGGTTGAAGATGACGTCACCGCCGATGGTCTGCGCCTGGCTGCTCCAGGCGCTCAGGCCCAGGGTCAGCGGGTACCAGTCGGGGTCCTTGAGCATGATCAGCGGGAGGAAGTAGTTGTTCCAGGTGGCGACCGTGGTGAACAGCAGCACGGTCACGATCCCGGGGGCCAGCAGCGGCAGCGCGACCTGGAAGAAGGTCCGCACCTCGCTCGCCCCGTCCATCCGGGCCGCTTCCAGCAGTTCGGTGGGGATCGCCTCGGCGGCGAACACCCACATCAGATAGAGGCCGAACGGCGACACCAGCGACGGGATGATCACCGCCCACGGGGTGTCGGTGAGCCCCATCTTGCTGAACATCAGGAAGGTCGGCACCGCCAGCGCCGTACCCGGCACGGCCACCGCGCCGATGACGACCGCGAAGATCGCGCGCTTGCCGGGGAAGTCGAACTTCGCCAGCGCGTACCCGCCCAGTACCGCGAGCAGTGTCGCGCCGCCCGCGCCGAGCACCACGTACAGCAGGGTGTTGAGCAGCCAGCGGCCGAAGATGCCGTCGTGGTAGGTGAAGGTGTCCCGGATGTTGTCCCACAGGGCGAAGTCGTGGGCGAACCACAGTCCGTTGGAGTCGCCCAGACCCGCCTGGGTCTTGGTGGAGTTGATGACCAGCCAGATCAGCGGCACCACGGTGTAGAGGACCATCAGGGCCATCAGCACCGTCATCAGCACACTGCGCCGCGGCTTGTCCGGGGCGTGCTTGCGCGGGGTCCGCAGCCGGGGCGGGCTGCTGCTCCTGCTGCTGCTCTTGGCGGGGGAGGCGGTGGTGGCAGAGGTGCTCATCGGGTCACGCTCCCTTGCGCATGCCGCGCAGCTGCACGACGTAGGCGACCACCATCGTGAGCAGGCCCATGATGATGGCGACCGTCGCGGAGTAGTTGTGCTGCTGGCCGGCGAAGGACAGCGAGTACGTGTAGAAGTTCGGCGTGTAGTCGGTGGTGATGGCGTTGGGCGCCAGCGGGCGCAGGATGCTCGGCTCGTTGAAGAGCTGGAAGCTGCCGATGATCGAGAAGATCGTGGCGATGACGATCGCGCCCCGGATCGCGGGCAGCTTGATCGAGGAGATCACCCGCCACTGGCCGGCACCGTCGATCTCCGCCGCCTCGTACAGCGAGTTGGGGATGACCCGCAGCGCCGAGTAGAAGATCAGCATGTTGTAGCCGACGAACTCCCACGTCACGATGTTGCCGATGGAGGCCAGCACCCAGTCGGGGGAGAGCAGGTTGGGCAGCGTGACGCCGAACGTCTCGTTGATGTCGCCCACCAGGCCGTACTTGGTGCCGTACATGAAGCCCCACATCAGGGTGGCGACCACGGCGGGCACGGCGTACGGCAGGAAGATCGTGATCCGGAAGAAGCTCTTGCCGTAGAGCCGGCCGCTGTCCAGGGCCAGTGCCACCAGCAGGGCGATGCCCAGCATGATCGGCACCTGGATCGCGAGGAAGAGCCCGACCCGGCCGACGGCCGACCAGAACTGGTCGTCCTTGAGGGCCTGTGTGTAGTTGTCCAGGCCGACGAACTGGTTGCCGCCGATCAGCTGGTTGCGGAAGAGACTCAGATAGATCGAGTACGCGATCGGCGCGAGGAAGACGAGCGCGAAGACCGCCACGAACGGACCGATGAACCCCCACCCCGTCCAGGAGCGTCGGTCCCGTGTCGCCGGAGGCGGTGCCGGGCGCGGCTCGGCGGCGGCCGGCGGTTGCAGCGTTGTCATGATCGTTCCTCGCTCGTCCACTCATGGAACCCGCGCCCCGCGGATTTCCCCATGTGGCGCGGCCGTGATGTTTACGCAAACATCCAGCAGCAAAAAAAGAGACCTGAGCTGTTATGTTTACGTAAACATCCGATGGCGGCATGTCTACACTCCTCCGCTGACACCGGTCAAGGGTCTCCCTGGGGGATCGTGATCAAAGCGATGCAAGGAGAGGCAGGGGGTAGAAAATGGACGCGACACACGACACGCCGACGCAGGCGGCCGCACCTGCGGTGACCGGCGGACGGCGCTCACCGGGACCGGTCCGCCCCTCGGCCTCGATGGCCGACGTGGCGCGGCTGGCCGGGGTGTCGTCCCAGACCGTCTCGCGGGTGTCGAACGGTTACGCGGGCGTCAACGAGGAGACACGCCGTCAGGTCCTCGCCGCCATGCGGGAGTTGGGCTACCGCCCCAACAGCGCCGCACGTGCCCTGAAGCGCGGCGAGTTCCGCACGCTGGGCGTCATCACCTTCTCCCTCTCCACGACCGGCAACGTCCGCACCCTGGAGGCGATCGCCACCGCCGCGGCGGCCGAGGGATACGCGGTGACCCTGCTGCCGGTCGCCGTCCCCACCCAGGACGAGGTGCGCGGCGCCTTCTCCCGCCTGGAGGAACTCGCCGTCGACGCGGTGATCGTCATCATGGAGGTGCACCTTCTGGACGCGGCCACCATCAACATGCCGCCCCGCGTCCAGGTGGTCGTCGCCGACTCCGACGCGGGGGAGCGGTACACGGTCGTCGACACCGACCAGGTCGGCGGCAGCCGAGCGGCCGTCCAGCACCTTCTCGAACTCGGCCACGACACGGTCTGGCACCTCGCGGGTCCCGAGGGCTCCTACGCCGCCCAGCGCCGTACCGACGCCTGGCAGGCCACGCTCACCGACGCGGGCCGCCGGATCCCGCCCCTGGTACGCGGCGACTGGTCGGCGGAGTCCGGCTACCGGGCGGGTCTGGAGCTGGCCGCGCGCGAAGACTGCACGGCGGTCTTCACGGCCAACGACCAGATGGCCCTGGGTCTGCTGCGCGCCCTGCACGAACGCGGCCGACGCGTCCCCGAGGACGTCAGCGTCATCGGCTTCGACGACATCGCCGAGGCGTCGTCCTTCCTGCCGCCCCTCACCACCGTCCACCAGGACTTCGCCGAGGTCGGCCGCCTCTGCGTCCAGGCGGTCCTGCGCAAGATGCGCCACGACGACCCGACCCACGGCACGACGCTGGTGCCGACGCGTCTGATCGTCCGGGACAGCGCGGCGCCACCCGCAGGGCGCTGAGCTGAGCCGTAGAGTGCCGCTCGCTGCCGTTGCAGGCATTGCAGGCGTGCCGTGCCGTCGTCCTGGCGGGGACCACACGGCGGAGCCACGGTCTCCGTCCGGGCGCCGGGTTCACTGGGTCGTTCCGGATCGTCGTGTCGCCACACCGGGGCCGGCGGCACTCACCGACGGTGCGGATCCTTGCCGTCGGCTCGCGGCAAGCGTCGACGGAACCTCTGTCCGAGGACGGCCCGGGTCCGCGGGCCCGGCGGTGTTCGGCCGGGCCCACGCGGGGTCAGCTCTTCTTCCGACCGTCCCGCAGCGCCTGGTCGGTCATGTCGGTCACCTGTGTGGCCGGGGGAGCCTCGGCTTCGACCTCGGTGCCGAAGTCGGAGTACTCCATCAGCGTGCTGAGCTTGACCTGTTGGGGCGCGGAGCTCGCGTCCGGCTTGGCGGAGGCCGGTGCCTTGACGGTCATGTCGATCTGCTGGCGGCGGATGCGGCCCTGGTCGTCGAGCCAGATCTGCATGGGCAGCGTCGGGCCGATCTGCTCGCGCAGCTGCGAGCCGCCGGGCAGCCGCGATACGTCGACCGAGACCTTGTACCGGTCGGTGTCCGTGCCGTCGATCTTCTCGGTGCCGACCTTGGAGACGTCGTCGTCGGTGATTGCCTTGGCGTAGGCGGCGGACTGGGCCGGATCGCCGATCTGCGCGGGGTCCGTGCCCTGCTGTTCCGCGACCTTCTTCAGGTCGATCTTCAGCCAGGGCTTGCCGCCGGACTTCTGCTGGTCAGGGGCTTCCTGGTAGAGCACCTGGTCGACCACGCGCTGTTCGATGGTCTGGCCCTCGGCGGTGACGGTCATGGTGCTGTCGCCGTCCTCGAGGTCGATGGCCCCGCGGCCGGCGGACGTGATCGACCGGCCGTCCGCCGATGCCTTCACCTTGACTGTCATCTTCGCCGTCTCGGCCTCGGCGGTCTTGTCGTAGGCGCTGCGCACGGCAGCCGTGCCCTGCTCCTGCGCGCCGCCGCTCGCGCTCGCCGTCGCCGCGGGCCTGTCGTCCTTCGCATCGCTGTCCCCACAGGCCGTCAGGGCGACGCTCCCCATGATGACGGCTGTCCCCAGCGCGGACGCCTTCACTCCTCTGCTCCGCATGAATGCCCTCTCTCCTCACGTTGGCCGACTTCCTCCGATGTGCTGTCGGCTTGCGGCGTGAGTGCCCCTGAGCTGGCCCAATACGCCCAAGGGGAAGGGGTGTTGGCCGGTTCGCGGTGCTTCTGGCCCGTCCTTCGGACATTGTTCCGCGTGCATGGAGTGCGAGGGTGGGCACCTCATATTCCGGGGTCTTTTCGGAGAAGGAAACGGAACGTGGAGATCCGGGTGTGCGCGGGAGCGTTGCGGCGAGCGATGCCCCTTGATTCCTTACGTCTCGCCCAGCAGCACCCGGACCGACTCCCACGCGGTCCCCGCGACCTCCCGTAGCGCCTCGGTCGTCGCGCCGTCGCGGGCCCGGTGGGACATGCCCTGGACGATCACGCCGGTGAACTCGGCGACCGCGCGGGCGTCGGTGCGGGCCGGGAGGGTGCCCGCGTCGATGTCGGCGCGGACGTGGTCCTCCAGGCGGTCGATGTTGGCGTTGCGGAGGTCGCGGAGGCGGTCTGCGACTTCCTGGGCGGCGTCGGAGACCCGCGTGGCGGAGCCGATGATCAGACAGCCGCCCGGGCCGTCGGTGAGGGTGTAGGTGTCGGCCGCCTCGAACAGCAGACGCCGGATCAGCGCGGGGGAGCGGTGCTCCTCGTCGAAGGCGCGCTGCATGAAGCTGCCTCTGCCGTTGTTGTAGAACTCGACGGCGGCGAAGAAGAGGCCCTCCTTGCTGCCGAAGGCCGCATAGAGACTGGGGGGATTGATCCCCATCTCCCGGGTGAGCGTGGCGACGGAGGCACCGTCGTAACCGTGCCGCCAGAAGGCGAGCATGGCCTTCTCCAGAGCGTCCTCGAGATCGAACTTGCGGCCCTGGCCGCGTACGCCTGCCATCAGGTGCTCCCACGTCGTCGTCGGTGAGCGTGCTCTCTCGCGGGCGCGGGCCGAAGCGCGGCGTCACGCCGGTGTGATCCGTTATTCATGTAGCGATCGATAAACGAATGATAGTGTCGCCGAGCCGGTGGGGGAACCGGTACGCCGAACAGGCGTGGTTCCTCGCCGCACCCTTCATGCGCAGCGAGGCGCGGCGACAGTGCGGTCGCCGCCCACGACGCATCATGCCTGCACAGCGTGAGGACTCCACATGCACAACAGTGCGTCTTACACCGACGGCCTGACCCGTCGTCACTCCGCCTCCCCGACCTGGACCGTGGAAGCCGTCAAACAGGTCCGGTACCACGTCGTCGAGGCGTCCGGTCTGTTCGACACCGACAGCACCCTGCTGTTATCGGGCTGTGCGGACGCCGCTCTGCGACCCGGCGACCGCCGTCTCGTCGTGATCGACTCCACCGTCCAGGAACTCCACGGGGAGCGCATCACCCGCTACTTCGGCCATCACGGCATCGAGGTCACCCTCCTTCCCGTCCGCGCCGACGAGAGCGTCAAGCGGTGGAGCCTGGTGACGGACGTGGTCGACGCGATGAACGACTTCGGCATCGACCGCAGGCGCGAACCGGTGATCGCCATCGGCGGCGGGGTCCTCCTCGACGTCGTCGGACTCGCCGCCAGCCTGTACCGGCGCGGCACCCCCTACATACGCATACCCACCACCCTGGTGGGCCTGGTCGACGCCGGAGTCGGTGTGAAGACCGGGGTCAACTACGGCCAGGGCAAGAACCGGCTCGGCACCTACGCGCCGGCCGTGGCGACCTTCGTGGACCGCTCCTTCCTGAGCACCCTGGATGCGCGCCACCTCTCCAACGGGCTGGCCGAGATCCTGAAGATGGCGCTGATCAAGTCGGCCGAACTCTTCGATCTGCTCGAGGACTTCGGACCGCTGCTGATCGAGGACCGCTTCCAGGGCAGCACTCCCGCCCTGGAGACGGCGGCCCGCCGGGTCGTCTCCGAGGCCATCCACCTGATGCTGGAAGAACTCCAGCCCAATCTGTGGGAACAGTGCCTGGAACGGTGCGTCGACTACGGGCACACCTTCAGCCCCACCATCGAGATGGAGGCGCTGCCGGAGCTGCTGCACGGTGAGGCGGTCGCCGTCGACATGGCGCTCACCACCGTGATGGGGCGGATGCGCGGCGATGTCACCGAGCACCAGTCCCAGCGCGTCCTGACGCTGATGGACCGACTGGGGCTGCCGCTGTGGACCGAGGTCCTGGGCCGTCCGGGAATCCTGGACGGAGCGCTCGCCGACACCGTGCGCCACCGCGACGGACAGCAGCGGCTGCCGCTGCCGGTCGGCATCGGCCACCACCGTTTCGTAAACGACGTCACCCCCGAGGAACTGGACACCGCGCTCAAGGAACTCGACACCGCACGACGACGGACCGGGCAGAACTTCGACCCGGCCGCCGGACTCGTCGGGGCAGGTGAGGCAGCGTGAAGTGGGAGAGCCTCTACATCGAGGGCTTCGGCTCCTATCTGCCCGAAGAGCGTGAGTTCGCCGCCGAGATGGTGGCCGCGGGACGGTACAGCCAGGTCGAACACCGCAAGACCGGACAGGTGTCGGCCGCCGTGGCCCGCCCCGAGCGCGGCGAGAGCGCCCCCGAGATGGCGGCGGCCGCCGGACGCGCCGCGCTCGTGGACGCCGGCACCGACCCCGCTGACATCGATGTCCTGGTCCATGCGGTGGTGCTGCACAACGGCCTGGAGGGCTGGAACTGCGGCTCCTACCTCCAGAGCGAGCTCGGCATAGAGGAATGCGTACCGATCGAGATACGCACCGCCTGCGCGGGCGCCGTCGTCGGTATGGAACTCGTCGGCCGCTGGTGCGCGGGCTCCGGCAAGGGCATGGTCACCGCCTCCGACGCCTGGCAGCTGCCGCTCTTCGACCGCTGGTCCTCCGACAGCGGACTGGTCTACGGCGACGGCGCGGGCGCCCTGGTGCTCGGTCACGACGGCGGCCCCTTCCGGGTCCTGTCCACCTCCGTGGTCAGCGACCCGCTGCTGGAGCGCATGCACCGCGGCAACGACTCGATGGCGATGCCGTACTACGGCTCCGGTGCCCCCATCGACCTGCGCCAGCGGGTCGCCGCGTTCGCCGAGACCCGCGGCACCGAGGAGTTCTGGACCCGCAACACCGCCGCGCTGTCACGCTGCGCCGAGACCGCGCTCGCCGACGCCGGCACCGCCCACTCCGACATCGCCCACTGGCTGGTGCCGAACTTCGGCAAGGTCCTGCTGCGCAAGCAGTGCTTCGGCCCGCTGAAGATCGACGCCGCTCAGACGCTGGCCGAACGCGGCTGGGAGATCGGGCACACCGGCGCCGCCGACCCGGTCGTAGGCCTCGACCTGCTGCGCCGCTCCGGCGCCCTCACCCCGGGCGACCGGCTGCTGCTGACCGGCATAGGCGTCGGATTCACCTGGGGCTGCGCCGTCGTGGAGTACACCGGCGCACCCGCCCACACCATCGAGACCAACGAGAAGAAGGGGAGCGTCCGTTGACCGCCACCACCAGCACCGAGACCCCAACGCCCGTACCGGCGACGGGCACCAACGCCGCCGTCTTATGGATGCTGCTCGCCGTCTTCGGCGTCGGCACCGTCGAATACCTCGTGGCCGGCGTCCTGCCGGACATCGCGGGCGACGTGAACGTGTCCGACGCCACCGCCGGCCTCCTGGTGACCGTCTACGCGGTCACCGTGATGATCGGCGGTCCGCTGCTCACCATCGTCACCACCCGCGTGCCGCGCACCGCCCTGATCATCGGCTCCATGGCGGTCTTCGTCATCGGCACCCTCGGCACGGCACTGGCCAACAGCTTCGCGCTCCTGGTCGTCTTTCGGATCGTCACCGCACTGCCGCACGCCACCTTCTTCGCCCTGTGCCTGGTCCTCGCCACCTCGCTGGTGCCACCGGAGTTCCAGGGCCGGGTGATCGCCCGCGTCTCCCTCGGACTGAACCTGGCCACCGTGCTCGGCGTGCCGCTCGGCACCCTGATCGGCGGCGAGTTCGGCTGGCGGACCTCCTTCGTGGTGGTCGCGGTCTTCCAGACCCTGGTCACCGTCGGACTGGTGGCCGTCACCCGGCGCGCCCCCGCCCGCCCGGCCGGGTCCATCTCCGCCGAACTCACCGTCTTCACCCGCCCCGCGGTATGGGCGGCGCTCACCCTCACCGCGCTCAGCCAGGCCGCCCTGTTCGTCGTCTTCACCTACATCGCGCCCTACCTGCGTGACTACACCGGCTTCTCGTCCGGCCACGTCACCCTGCTGCTCTTCGTGTTCGGCATCGGCTCGGTGGCCGGCAACCAGCTCGGCGGACACTTCGCCGACCGCTCCATCGACCGCACCCTGCTCGTCGCGCTCGGCGCTCTCACCGTCGCACTCGGCCTGCTGGCGCTCTTCGGCTCCAGCACCTGGTTCACCGCACCCTGGCTCTTCGTCCTGGGCGCCGCGGGCTTCTCGATCATCCCGCCGCTGGCTTCCAAGCTGATCAGCGCGGCGAGTGAGGCACCTAACCTCGCGGCCACGGTCAACATCGCGGGCTTCCAGCTCGCCAACGCCGCCGGCGCCTGGATCGGTTCGGCCACCCTCTCGCTGGGCGCGTCGCTGGCCACACTGCCCGCGGTCGGCGCCGGTCTGGCCCTGGCAGCCGTGCTCGCCCTCGTGCTGGGCACCCGCCGCACCCGGACGGCAGGTGAGGGCCGTTGATGCGGGCCGCCGTCATCGACAAACCGCACACCGCGACCCTCGTGGAGACCGCCCGCCCGACCGCCGGGCCCGGCGAGGTCCTGGTGAAGATCGCCTACGTCGGTCTGTGCGGCAGTGACCTGGAGCTCCTGCACGGCACCTCCCCCTACCTCGCCGACGGACGGGCCGTCTTCCCGCACCGCTTCGGCCACGAATGGGCGGGCACCGTCGAGGAGTTCGGCTCCGGCGTCACGGGACTGCGCCGGGGCGAGGTGGTCACCGGTTCCACGATGATTCCCTGCCAGTCCTGCCGTTCCTGCGCCGCCGGACATCGCAACCTGTGCACCGAACTGCGCGAGGTCGGTCTGTACGGCTGGACGGGCGCCGCCGCCGAGTACCTGGTGATGCCCCGTCACGCCCTGGTCCCCTTCGGCCCCGGTACGGAGCAGCCGCGCCCGGAACACGTCCTGGTCGAACCCCTGGTGACCGTCCTGGAGGCGGTCCGCGCGGCCGACCTGCGGCCCGGGGACCAGGTCCTGGTCGTCGGCGCGGGCACCATGGGCAGCCTCGCCGCCGCCGTCCTCGCCCGCTACCCGGTGACCGTCGACATCGCCGAACCCGGCACCGTCGGCCACCTCCCGCCCGGCAGTTACCGCAACCGCGTCACCCGCACCGCGGACGCCCCCACCGGCTACGACCTCGTCCTGGAGTGCTCCGGCGCCCCCGGCACCCTCAACGCCGCGCTCGACCGGCTGCGACCCGGCGGGCAGTGCCTTCTGGTCGGCGTCCCCGCACAGCCCGAGACCGTCGACGCCGCCCGGATCACCCTGGACGCCCTGCGCGTCGCCGGAGTCCGCCACGGCGTCGACCACTACGCCCGCGCCGTCGCGCTCGTCGACGAACTCGGCGCCGGACTCGTCGACCAGGTGATACCGCTCGCCGAGGTCGCCCGCGCCTTCGACGTGCTCCAGGACGGCCGGACCCGGCCCAAGGTGGTGCTGAGCCTTGCCTGACCTGCGCACCACCCTGATCACCGGCGCCAGCAGCGGCATCGGCCGGGCCACCGCCCGGGCGCTCGCCCGCCCCGGCCACCGGCTGCTGCTCTGCTACGCCACCGGCGAGGACCGGGTCCGCCAGGTCGCCGATGAACTGGAGCGCACCACCGGCGCCGAGTGCGTTCCGGTCCGGGCCGATCTGCGCGATCCGGAGGCCGCGGTCGACAGCTGCATGGCCGCCGTCGAGCGGGCCGGGCGGATCGACTGCCTGGTCAACAACGCCGGCATCAACGACCGCAGCGCCGCCGACGCCCTGGAACTGAAGCGGGCCGACGAGGTGTTCGCGATCAACACCCTCGCCCCCATGACGCTCGCCTCCGCGGTGGGCCACCACATGATCCGAGGCGGCGTCCGGGGCAGCATCATCAACGTCACCTCCGTCCACGAGACCGTCCCCATCACCGGCGGCGCCCTCTACTGCGCCAGCAAGGCCGCCCTCGGCATGATCACCAAGGTGCTCGCCCTGGAGTTCGGCCGGTACGGCATCAGGGTCAACTCGGTTGCCCCCGGTGAGACCGCCACCGCCATGAACGGCGTCCACGACGAGGACACCTACCGGGAGATCTCCCGCCCCGACATCCCGCTCGGACGCCCGGCCGGAGCCGAGGAGATCGCCTCGCTCATCGCCCATCTCGCCGGGCCCCACGCCGGCTATGTCACCGGTGCCTCGGTCCTCGCCGACGGCGGACTCGCCCTCACCGCGGCGGAGGCCAACGCCCGCCACGCCTTCACCACCGTTGCCCCGAAGGAGAACTCGCCGGCATGAAAGCCATCACCTTCCACCGCACCGGCGACCCGGACGTCCTGGCCCTCGACGAGGTGCCCGAACTGCCCCTCGGACCGCTGGACATCCGCGTCGCCGTCACCGCGGCCGCCGTGAACCCGGTCGACCTCAAGACCCGCTCCGGCTTCCTCAGCCTGAACCTGACCTACCCGTCCGTGCCCGGCTGGGACGTCTCCGGCGTGGTCACCGAGGCCGGCGGCGAGGTCACCCGGTTCGCCGTGGGCGAGCGGGTCATCGGCATGATCGCCCAGCCGGCCCACCGCTACGGCACCTATGCCGAACAGGTCACCGCCGACGCACGCCTCTTCGCACACGCCCCGGCCGAAGTGCCGCTGGAGGAGGCCGCCGCGCTCCCGCTCGCCGGACTCACCGCCGTCCAGACCCTGGCCAAGCTCACCCTGCCGCCCGGCGCACCGGTGCTCGTCACCGGCGCCGCCGGCGCGGTCGGCCGGATCGCCGTCCAGTTGCTGCTCGCCGCCGGACACCCGGTCGACGCCCTGGCCCGGACCGGCGACACCGAAGCCCTGCGCGACCTCGGCGTCGGCACCGTCCACACCCGGGCCGCGGATCTCCCCGACGCCACCCACACCGCCGTCGTCGACACCGCGGGCGTGGCCGCCGCGATCCGGGCGGTCGCCGACGGCGGCCAGTTCGTCGCCATCGACGACAACCCCCAGCCCGCGCCCGAGCGCGGCATCACTCCCGGCAAGAGCTACGTCGACGAGAACGGCGACCAGCTCCAGACCCTGAGCGATCTGGTCACCGCCGGCCGCCTCACCGTGCCTACCGGCCGCCGCTACCCGCTCGCCGACGCCGCGCGCGCCCATCACGACTTCAGCGCGGGCGGACTGCGCGGCAAGGTCCTGCTCCTGCCGTGACCCAGCCGCGCCGGAGGCCGGCGGCGCACCCGATCACGGATGCGCACATGGTCCAGGTCGCGGTACCGGCTCGGACTCGGGCCCGTCTCGGACTCGGGCCCGTCTCGGTCTCAGGCCCGGTCTCGGTCTCAGGCCCGGTCCCGGCCTCGGGCCCGGTCTCATTCCCGGCCTTGGCCCGACCCCGAACCGGGCCACCGGCCGGTATGCGTACCTGGCTGTCGGCCCGGTCCGGTACCCGCCGCAGCTGAGCCGTTGTTGTGCCCGGCCGCCGGCCCCCACCCGACGCCAGCCACCCGCCCCGCACCCCACCCGGGTCGTCGATGCGACCCCGCACCCCGAAGGAACCCCGCATGAGCACGGCTCCGGACACCTCCTTGCCCCTCGCCCCCGGCACCCGCCCGCCGGCCCACCGGATCACGGTGGCGGTGCCCGACGTCGAGGAGGCCACCGCCTTCCTCGCGGAACTGGCCGGGCCCTCGGCCGTGGACCGGGACGGCGCGTCCGGCGTCGTCGCGTTCTCACCCGGCATCGAGGTACGCCTCGTACCCACCACGCCCGACGGCACCACCGACACCCCGCCCCGCCTGGTCGACATCGGCACCAACCACCTCTGCCTGCGTGTCGGCGACATCGAGGCGGCCGTCGCCCACCTGGAACAGCTCCCCGGAGTCGACGTCCTGGGCGACATCATCACCATCCCCGAGGGCCCGATCCGCGGGAACCGCTGGATCTACTTCCGCTCCCCCTGGGGCACCCTCTTCGAGCTCCAGCAGTGGCCCGACACCCCCGGATACGCGGACACCACCGCCGAGCGGCTCCACCACGACCAGCGGCCGGCCGACGACGCGCCCCTGCCCACCCTGCTCGGCCTCGACCACACCGGCTACAGCGTCCAGAGCCTGGACGCCACCATTGACCACCTCGTCACCCACCACCGGGCACGGGTCGTCCTGCGCACCGAGATCGCCGCGGACCGGGCCTTCATGCGCCGCCAGTTCGACCTCGACGTCGAGGGCATCTCGGCGATGGCCATGGTCGTCGTGGACGACGCCCTCAACCTCGAACTCTTCGAGCACGGCGTCCCCGACCGGCAACCGCCGCGCCCCCTGGACCGCCTCGGCGGCAACCTGCTCGAACTCCACGCCACGCCCCAGCCCGCCCGCACCGCGCGCCACACCCCGTTCGGGCTCACCCTGCCGGGCCCGGTGACCACGTGAAATTCGGCATCAACCTGCCCAACTTCGGCCCCCAGATGACCCCTGAGGGCATGCTCGCCTGGACCCGCGAGGCCGAACAGCTGGGCTTCGACACCGTCCTGGTCTCCGACCACCTCGCCCTCACCGACGACGCCCACCGGCGCTCACCCGCCCCGTTCCACGAGAGCCTCGCCACCCTCTCCTGGCTGGCCGGGCAGACCGAGCGGGTCCGTCTGGGCGCGGGAGTCCTCATCGCCTCCCACCGCCACCCGATCGCGCTCGCCCGGGCCACCGCCACCATCGACGGACTCAGCGGCGGCCGCCTCGTCGTCGGTGTCGGCGTCGGCTGGGCCCCGCGCGCCTTCGACGTCCTGGGCGTGGACTTCCGCAGGCGCGGTGCCCTCACCGACCAGACGCTGGACGTCCTGGTCGAGGCATGGACCTCCGACACCGTCACCCATCGCGGCCACCGGGTGCACACCGCGCCGCGGCCCGTCCAGGACCCGCATCCGCCGCTGTGGATCGGCGGCAACGGACCGCGCGCCGTGGAACGCGTCAACCGCGTCGGTACCGCCTGGCATCCGCTCCACCCCAGCCGGCAGTTGTGCGCCCGGGCCGCCGAAGTCCTCGCGGACGGCAAGCAGTTCGCCCCCAGGATCTTCTTCCTGCCCACCACCACCCCCGCCGACCCGGCCTCCCGGCCGCTCGGCTACGGCACACCCGACCAGATCCGTGCCGACATCGCCTTCCTCCGCGACCTCGGCGCCGACCACGTGGTCCTCGACACCGACCCCGGCGACCAGCGTCTGCGCAGCCACTGGAAGGAAGACCTCGAACTGGTCCGGCTCGCCGCACACACCCTGGAGATCGGATGACCGCCGTGACGGCCCGCGCCCTGCTCTTCGACATGGACGGCACGCTGGTCGACTCCGCCGAGTCCATCGACCGCGTCTGGCGCGAGTTCGCCGCCCGCCACCGTCTCGACCCCGCCACCGTGCTCGCCGTGCTGCCCGGCCGCACCGCCCACGACATCGTCGCCGGGCTCCTCCCCGCAGCCGGCCTTTCCGACGTCGGCGCCGAAGTCGCCTGGATCCGCGAACGCGAGGAGGCCACCGCCGACACCGTCACCGAGATCCCGGGCGCCCGACGGCTGCTCAGCTCCCTGCCCGAGCGCACCTGGGCCGTCGTCACCTCCGCTTCCCGCACCATGACCGAACGCCGGCTCACCGCCGCCGGACTGCCCCTGCCCGCCGTCGCCGTCTGCGCCGACGACGTCCGGGCCGGCAAACCCGACCCCGAGGGCTTCCGTGCCGCCGCCCGTCTCCTCGACGTGGACATCGCCGACTGCCTCCTCTTCGAGGACTCCGCCCCCGGACTCCTCGCCGCCCACCGCTCCGGCGGCACCCCCGTCGCCGTCGCCGCCCCCGGCACCGCACCGGCCGCGTACCGCGTCGACGACCTGACGGCCGTCACCGCCCACGTGAGCAACGGCCGTATCCGCCTGGAGATCCGGCAGCCCCGCGCCCATGCCGAACCGGCGGAAGGGATACGGCTGTGAGCACGCGGGCCGTCGCACAGGACCGCGACGACCAGGTACGCACGGAGGTCGCCGTCGACCTCGGAGGAACCTGGCTGCGGATCCGGACCGAGTCCGGTGAGACCGTACGGCTCCCCGCCCCGAGCATCCTCAACCGGCCCGGCGAGGACCCGGCGGCGCTCCTGGAGCAGTTGATCGAAACCCTGGCCGACGCCGTGCCGGCGCATGCGCGGGTGGCGATGTCCTGCGGGGCCGCCATGGACGAGGAGCAGGGCGTGTTGCACGGCTCGGGCCCGCTGTGGGGCGGTGGCCCGGACCGGCCCGTCCCGCTCCGCGCCCTGCTCGACGCGCGCCGCCCGGACGTCAGCTGGCACCTGTTCAACGACGTCACCGCCGGTCTCGCGAGCTTCGTCGAGCAGTTCACCTGCCCCGGGCACCGCCGCGTCGTGTACGTCACGGTGAGCAGCGGTATCGCCCTGCGGACCGCCGACCTCACCGAACGCTCCGTCCCGGTCGACGCGCACGGCATGCAGGGCGAGGTCGGCCACCTCCCGGCCGTCTCCACCGCACCCGCCGCGGTCCGCGCCCTGACCTGCCCCTGCGGCGGCACCGGCCACGTCGCCGCCCTGGCCGCCGGACCCGCCCTGCCGCACGTCGCGGCTGCGCTCGGTATCGAAGGCCCCGAGGACATCCGCGACACCCTCCCCGCCCGGCTACGGACGGGGGACCCCGCCGCCCGCCGCCTGCTCACCACCGTCGTGGAACCCGTCGCCGAGATCGTGCGCACCGTGCGCTGCCTGGACCCCCGTGTCGACCTCATAGGCATCGGCGGCGGTTACGCGGAAGGCCTTGGAGAGGCCTACCGCGCCGAACTGGTCCGCCAGGTCAGCGAGGTACGCAGCTATGCCGACCGCGACACCGGGCGGCCCGACGACGGTCTGCGGCTGTGCCGCCCCGGCGAGGTGGATCCGATGGCGGGCGCCGTCGCCCTCTCCCACGGCTCACTGACCGTCACCAAACACTGAGACCAGCCCCCTTCAACCGCCACCCTTCCGGAAGGACCCCATGCCGGCCACGGCCACCCACCGCGCGATCGTCCGCCACGGCACCACCTGCCGCATCGAAGAGGTCCCCACCCCGGACCCCGGCGAGGGCGAACTCCTGCTCGCACCCGAGCACGTGAGCCTGTGCGGCACCGACATCCAGATCCTGCGCCGCGACCGCGACGACCCCTCACCGGTCGTCGGTCACGAGGGCGCGGCCCGGGTCGTCGCGGCCGGACCCGGTGCCGACGGCTTCGCTCCCGGCGACCGGGTGCTCGTCAACCCCACCCACCCCGGCGACCCGTCCTTCCTCCTCGGCCACAACGTGCCGGGCCTCTTCCAGCAACGCGTCCTCATCGGCGCCTCGGCCGTCCGCGGCGGTCTCGTCTCCCGCATCCCCGAGGACCTCCCCGCCGCCCGCGCCACCCTCGTCGAACCGTTCGCCGTCATCCGCTACGCCCTCGCCTGCCTGGCCACCTCGGCCCCCGACACCCTCGTCGTCCACGGCGACGGCCTGACCGGCAATCTCGCCGCCCTTCTCGCACCCCGCTTCCTGTTCCCCACGGTCCGTGTCGTCGTGGTCCACCGCACCGAGACCGGCCTCAAATGGACCCAGAGCCACGTCCCTCACGCGGTGAGCGTCCTCGACACCGAGCCGCTCGACCGGCATGTCACCGGCACCGCCGCGCTCCTCGTCACGACGCATCGCGGCGGAACCGTCCCCGCCGTCGAAGCCGCCGTCACCGCCCTCGGCGAACGCCTGGTCGCCATCCACCCCCTCGGCGGTGTCGCGCCCCGCGCCACCACCCCCCTGCTGCCCGGCGTCGACCTCGACGGCGTCCGCCGCGCCAACACCGGCGGCCCCTGGCCCCCGGCCACCACCACCTTCACCCGCCCCGGCCTGAGCCTCACCCTCAGCGGCAACCGCGGCGTCACCAACCCCCAACTCCTCGCCGCCGCCGAAGCCCTGCGCACCGACAACACCGCCGACCCGCTCCTCACCCACGTCCTGACCCTGGAGCCCGGCGTCCGCCACCTCAACGTGATCATCGGCGACCGCACCCGGGTCGTCGACGACGAACTGGTCATGCGCCTCGTCATCGACCTCGGGAACGGCTCCGCGCACCACGGGGACCGCCTGCCCTAGAGACCTGAACACGCGGGCCGTCGGACGGAGGTGCAACAAGAGGCACACCCCACCGCATCGATCTGTACGGGGGTGGCTTCCCCGCGATGGGAGTGGGCGAAGTGACGATCAGGCGGTGGATTGCCGGGCAACTGGCAGGAGTTGAGAGCGGCGCCATCCTGACCAGGTGAGCCGGCCTTGACCGCGGAGCCTCCGCGAATCCCGTTGGTGCACCGCGACGGGCGCTGCTAGTTTCGCGGAGGCCGTGCCGGAGGCGAGGAGGTGGTACCCGTGAACGCAGTATCGACATGGGTGCTCCCCTCCGGGGTCGCGGTCGGGCGATAGGTCGTCCGGGAGCGCCGTTCCAGCGCATTCCCGAAAGGCACGACCATGCGATTCACCTCCGAGCAGCGCCTCGACGACGGCGTCCTCGAACGCGAATTCACCCTCGGTGAGATCCCTGGCACCCTGTGGACGCCTGAGTCCGCCGCGCCGGTCCCGCTGATCCTGATGGCCCACAACAACGGCCTGCCCAAGAGCCTGGCCCGGCTGGTGGCCCGGGGCCGGTACACCGCGGCGCACGGTTACGCGGTCGCCACCATCGACGCCGTCGGGTGCGGTGACCGGCCCCGATCCGCCGCCGACGAGCAGGCCCGCACCGAACTTCGCCGGGCGATGCAGGCCGGCGAGCCGGTCGACGAGATCTTCGAGTCCGTCGTCGGCCCGCTGGTCGAGAACGCGGTCCCGGAATGGCGGACGACTCTGGACGCCCTTCTGGCACTGCCCGAGATCGGCGGCCCGGTCGGCTACTCGGGGTGGATGGCCCTCGGCATCCGGCTGGCGGTGGTCGAACCGCGCATCGCCGCCGCCGGTTTCTTCGCCGGGGGTTTCGTGCCCCGCGCCCAGCGCGAGGAGGCCCCGCAGGTCACCAGTCCGGTGCTGGTCCTGCTCCAGTGGGACGACGAAGGAAACCCCCGGCAGCGCGCCCTGGACCTGTTCGACGCCTTCGGCACCAAGGAGAAGACGCTGCTCGCCAACATGGGCGGACACACCGGCACTCCCTGGTTCGCGGGGGAGGACGCGATCCGGTTCTTCGGTCGGCATCTGAAGTGAGGCAGGGCCGTTGGGCCGGCCGCGGACGGTAGCGGTCCCGGTCTGGGCGCCGCCGTCGAGGGCAGGCCTCAGCCTCCTCGATGGCGGTGGCCACCGACGGCGATCACGGACGCGCGCTGCCGACGGTGGACGAAGGCTCCCCGGTCCTCTGCCGCGCCCACTTCCCGGCGCTCGGGCCGGTGCCCTTGTTCCGGTGGCCTTCGACCCGGGGGTCGTCCGTGACGTCGTAGCGCTTCACATACGCCCCCAGGAACGCCTGGAGGGTGGCGACCGCGGGGATGGAGATCAGGGCTCCGGCGGCGCCGAGGAGGGCTGTGCCCGCGATGACGGAACCGAAGGCGATCGCCGGGTGGATGTCGACGGTCCTGGCGGTCAGCTTGGGCTGGAGGAGGTAGTTCTCGAACTGCTGGTAGATCACGACGAAGATGAGCACCCACAGCGCGTACCAGGGGTCGACCGTGAAGGCTATGAGCATCGGCAGGGCGCCCGCGAGGTAGGTGCCGATGGTGGGGATGAACTGCGAGACCAGGCCCACCCACACGGCGAGCACCGGCGCGTAGGGAACGCCCAGCACCTGGAGCAGGATGTAGTGCGCTATGCCTGAGACGAGCGCCATCAGTCCGCGTGAGTAGATGTACCCGCCGGTCTTGTCGACGGCGATCTCCCAGGCGCGCAGCACCTCGGCCTGCTTGGCGGGCGGCAGGACGGAGCAGAGCGCGCGGCGCAGCCGGGGGCCGTCGGCGGCGAAGTAGAACGCGAACAGGGTGATCGTCAGCAGGCGGAAGAGCCCGCCGAGGACCTGGGCGGAGACGTCCAGGACGCCGGTGGCGCCGTTCTGCACGTAGTTGCGCAGCCAGTCGGAGCGCAGCAGCCCCTCCTGCACGTCGACGCGCCTCAGCTCGGTGTTGAAGTGTGTGTTGATCCAGTTGATGACGGAGTCGAGATAGGCCGGGAAGTCCTCGACGATCTTGACGACCTGCTCGGCGAGCATGGAGCCGAGGAGCGTGACGAAACCGGCGCTCACGACCACGATGCCGAGAAAGACCAGGAAGGCGGCCAGTCCTCTGCGGATTCCCCGTGCGGCCATTCGGCTCACCGCGGGCTCGATCGCGAGGGCGAGGAAGAACGCGATCAGGATGTTGATCAGCAGGCCGAGGAGTTGGTGAAAGGCCCAGTCGGCCAGTTGGAACACGGCGACGAGGGCGAGTGCGAGCACCATGGCGCGCGGCAGCCAGCGCGGCATGCGCGCGGCCGGTCCAGGGGCTTGCCCGGGCGGAGGCTGGGGGCTCGGTGCCGGGTCGGATGCGGGTGCGTTCGGGGAGCCCTGAGCGGTCTCGTCTGTGCGTGCCACCGGGCAAGTCTCGCCCACGCCGTCTTGCGACCGGACGCCGCCCCGGCCGTTCCTGCGATCTGGGCGAAGTACCCGTTCAGGAACGGTAGTTGGGCATGGCCGCGCGCTCGCCGTGGACCGGCCGATCATGCCCCTGCCCCGACGACCGGAAAGCGGCGCCGACCATGAGGGGAGGATGAGAAATTGTGTGACCTCGCCGCGCCGGGGCAGACGCGCCCGTTATGAGCACCCCCCAATCGAGCACGGTGGACGAGGCCCCGCAGCTGAGCCCGGGTGTACGAGCGGCACCTCCGCCCGCCCCGCCGGCGGCGCGACCGCGCAGACGCACCGGGCGGGGCTTCCCGTCCGCGCTGCGTGGTGGGCGGGTGGCGGGGCTTGACGGACTGCGGACGGTCGCCGTGGTGCTGGTGATCGTCTATCACGTGGATGCGGACCTGGTGCCCGGCGGGTCGGTGGGCGTCGACGTCTTCTTCACGCTCAGCGGCTTCGTCATCACCCGGCTGCTGGTCGCGGAGTACGCCCGCACCGGTCGCATCGGGCTCGGGGCGTTCTACCGGCGGCGGTGGCGCCGGCTGGGCCCCGCCATGCTGGCGATGTGCGCGGTCACCACCGTGCTGTCCGTGGCGTTTCCGCTGCCGCTGTTCGACGGCGCGTGGGTGACGGCGGCGCTGGCCGCGCTCTCGGTGGTCAATCTCGTACGGGCGGGGGAGCCCGGGCCGTACTCGGACCTCACCACGTCACTCGCCCACACCTGGTCCCTGGGGGTGGAGGAGCAGTTCTATCTGGCCTGGCCGCTCCTGCTGCTCGTCCTGCTGCGACACATGACGGCACGGGCCGTGCTGGTCTGGGTCGCGGTGCTGTGCGTCCTGCCGGTGCTCTGGCGGACGGTGCTCTGGGACCCCACGGCGGCGCACCGCATCTACAACGGCCCCGACACGCGCGCCGACCAGCTCCTCCTGGGGGCGCTGCCGGCCCTCGTCCTGGCCCGACTGCGCGCCGACGACCCCCGACTGGCGCTGCTGCGGCGCTGGGCGGGACGGCTCTGCTGCCCCGCGCTCGCGCTGCTGGGGCTGATCGCCTGGCAGATCCCGATCACCGGAGCGAGCGGCTGGAATCCTCTCTGGTACACGGTCGGGTTCCTGGCCACCGCCGTCGTGTCGGCCATCGTGGTGGCCGCGCTCGACCTCTGCCCGCGGTCATGGCCCTCCCGTCTGCTGTCGACGTCCGCGCCGGCCTGGGTCGGACGCAACCTCAGCTATGGGATGTACCTGTGGCACTACCCCGTCATCAGGCTGCTCTCCGACCTCGGCGTGCACGGCGACCGGCTGCTCCCGGCAGGCCTCGCGGCGACGGTGGTGGTGGCCTACGCGTCGTACGTCCTCGTCGAACGCCCCCTGCTGAGACGTGACCGGCTCCGCGTGCGTCCACTGGAGCCGACGGTCACCGCGGAACGTTCCCCCGCGCCGTGACCAGCGTCTTCAAGGGCAACGCCTGCTGCCAGGCTCACCGTGCCCACGGAGGTGCTCCCCCGCCCCGAAGGTGACGCCATCGTCGACCCGTCGAGGTGCGCGGCGGCCGCGGCGGCCGACCGCCCCACCCCGGTGGAACTGACCGTCGACGCCGCCGAACAGGTCGCCTACACCTCGATGTGCGAGCCCATGATGACCGTGCGGTCGCGGGGCAGGCTGAAGTACTCCGCGGCGTCGGCCGTGATGTAGGAGGTAGCGATGAACAGCCGCTTGCGCCAGGGCGCCATCGTCGGTGCCGTCCCGCGCCGGAGCTCGATCTTGGACAGGAAGTAGGACGCCTGGTCGAGCTGCAACGGCCCTTCCGTGTCGGCCGGGTCGAGCATGGCCAGGGTGCCGGGTACGTCTGGAGTCTCCATGTAGCCGAAGCGGGCGGTGACATGGACGATGCCGTCGTCGGCGTAGCCGAGGTCGTCCACGACGATCCGCCGCTCGGCGGGCACCCGGGGCACGGGCTCGGTCTTGATGGAGAGGATCACGACCTGCTCGTGCCGCACATGGTTGTGCTCGACGTTGGCCCGCATGGCCAGCGGCGCGGTCTCCTTGCCCCGGTTGAGAAAGACGGCCGTACCGGGGACCTGACGCGTGACGGCCTCGCCGCTGCGCAGGTCGTCGACGAACTCGGGCAACGACCCTTCGGCGCGCGCCCGTTGTTCGGTGACGATCTCGCGGCCGCGCTGCCAGGTCGTCATGACGGTGAAGGCCGTGAGGCCGATGAGCAGCGGCAGCCACGCGCCGTGCACCAGCTTGGTCATGTTGGCCGCCACGAACAGCAGGTCCACGAACAGGAGCAGGCCGCCGCCGATGGCCAGCAGCCAGGTGGGCGTGGCCCACTTGGCGTGGGCGACGTAGAAGAACAGCAGGGTCGTGATGGTGATGGTGCCGGTGACCGCCATGCCGAAGGCGTAGGCCAGCTCCGCGGAGGAGCGGAAGGCGAAGACCAGGGTGAGGACCGAGACCATCAGCAGCCAGTTGATCCAGGGGACGTAGATCTGGCCGATCGTCGACTCGGAGGTGTGCGCGATGCGCAGTCGCGGCAGGTACCCGAGCTGGGCGGCCTGCGAGGCGACCGAGTACGCGCCGGTGATCACCGCCTGGGAGGCGATCACGGTCGCCGCCGTCGCGAGCAGGACCATCGGCCAGCGCCCCCAGTCGGGCACGAGCAGGAAGAACGGGCTGCTGATGTTCTCCGGATCGTCGAGGATCAGCGCGCCCTGCCCCATGTAGCTCAGGACACAGGCGGGCAGGACGAGGAACAGCCAGCCGCGGGTGATCGCCCGGCGGCCGAAGTGGCCCATGTCGGCGTAGAGCGCCTCGGCGCCCGTCACGGCGAGCACGATCGCGGCCAGGGCGAAGAAGGCGGTGCCCCAATGGCCGAACAGGAAGCCCAGCGCGTACGTCGGGGACAGCGCCTTCAGGATGCCCGGATGGTCGGTGATGCCTACGACCCCGCACGTGCCGATGGCCAGGAACCAGACGATCATGATCGGCCCGAACACCCGCCCCACCGCCGCGGTCCCCCTGCGCTGCACCAGGAAGAGGATCACGATGATCACCGCGGTGATGGGTACGACCGCGTCCTCCAGCGACGGCTCGACGACCTTGAGCCCTTCGACCGCGGACAGTACCGAGATCGCCGGAGTGATCATGCTGTCGCCGAAGAAGAGCGAGGCCCCGAAGATGCCGAGCGCGGCCAGGACGGCGGCGGCCTTGCGACCCCGCTGCGAGCTCCACCGCCGCAACAGGGTGATGAGCGCCATGATGCCGCCCTCGCCGTCGTTGTCGGCGCGCATCGCCAGCAGGATGTAGGTGACCGTGACGATGATCATCACCGACCAGAACACCAGCGACACCACCCCGTACACGTTGTCCGTGCTGACCGGGACGGGGTGCGGGTCGTCGGGGTTGAACACCGTCTGGAGGGTGTAGATCGGGCTGGTGCCGATGTCGCCGAAGACCACACCGAGCGCACCGATGACCACGGCCAGGCGCACCGTGTCGCGTGTCCCGGCCCGACGTGCCTCCTCGGCCCGCGATGCGGCTCCGTCATCCGACTCGGTTCCCTGCCGCTGATCGGCCATGGTGCTCCTCCTCGTACGAGCCGCTGATCTGCGGGCCCGGGGCGTCGGAGCGGACGATACCCACCCCATGGTCCAACCGTCGGCAGGGGCACCACCCAGTCTCGGCGACTTCTTCTCGCGTCCCTGAGATGGGAGGACCAACGGTGTTTGTTCGGCGCCCAGACGTGTACGCGTACTAGATGACCGTGTCCCAGCTGGAAACAGAGCGAAAGTACGAAGCCCCGTCGGCCGACGACACCGGCTGGCTGCCCGACCTCGCCGGTGTGGGCGGGATCGTGTCCGTCGTGGAGCAGGGCGCCGCGGATTTGGACGCCGTGTACTACGACACCGACGACCTGCGTCTGGCCGGCGCCTCGGTCACGCTGCGCAGAAGGACGGGCGGGACGGACGAGGGCTGGCATCTCAAGCTGCCGCTGTCGGGCGACAGCCGGGAGGAGGTACGGGCCCCACTCACCGACACCCTTCCGTACACGCTGCGTGACCTGGCGCTTTCCCGTACCCGAGGGGCTGATCTCAGGCCGGTCGTCCGGATCCGCTCCACCCGTGGGGTGCGTCACCTCGTCGACGCGCAGGGCGGCGTCCTCGCCGAGCTGAGCATCGACGCGGTCCGTGCCGAGGCGCTGCTTGCCACCGGCACCCGGGCCTCCTGGACCGAGATGGAGGTCGAGCTCGCCCCGGACACCGACCCGGCGCTTTTGGACGTCGTGGACAAGACGCTGCGCAAGAGCGGCGTGGACCGGGCCGAGTCCCCGTCCAAGCTGGCCCGGGCGCTGGAGGAGACGGCGGTGGGAGCACCCCGTCTGCCGGACGAGCACGCCGCAGAGACCGTGGCCCGCGGATCCGCCGGCGAAACGGTCCTCGGCTATGTGGCGGAACAGATCGGCGCCCTGGTGAGGCTGGACCCCGCGGTACGGCGTGACGTGCCCGACTCCGTGCACAAGATGCGCGTCGCCGCCCGTCGGCTGCGCAGTGTCCTGCGCTCCTACCGGTCGGTCCTGGACCGCAAGGCCACCGATCCGATCCGCGAGGAGCTGAAGTGGCTGGGCGGCGAGCTGGGCGCGGAACGCGACCAGGAGGTCCTGCTGGAGCGGCTGAGTTCGAGGATCGGGGCGGTGCCTCAGGAGTTGCTCTTCGGGCCCGTTGCGGCACGGCTGCAGATCTGGGAAGCCCACAACCGCTCCGAGACCCGCCGACGGACCCTCGACGCCCTCGCCTCACCGCGCTACCTCGCGCTTCTGGACTCCCTGGAAACGCTGACGCGGCGGCCCCCGCTACGCGCCCAGGCCTCCCGGAAGCCGGAGAAGGTCACGGCCAAGGCTGTGCTGAAGGAGTACGGCCGGCTGTCCGACCGCGTCACCCACGCGCTGGACCTCTCGCCGGGCACAGAACGCGACACGGCCCTCCACGAGGCGCGCAAGGCGGCCAAACGGACCCGGTATGCCACGGAGCCGGCGCGTGACGCGCTGGGCAAGCCCGCCAAGCGTCTCGGCAAGCGCGTCAAGGCCGTCCAGAAGGTCCTCGGCGACCACCAGGACAGCGTCGTGGCCCGCGAGGCCCTGCGGAAGCTGGCGCCGGCGGCCCACGCGGCCGGCGAAACCGGCTTCGTCTGGGGCCTGTTGTACGGACAGGAACAGGCCGCGGCCGACCGCCGCGAACGGGAACTGCCGGCCGTATGGGCCGAAGCGTCACGCAGCGACCTGCGCAAGGCGCTCGCCCGCTGAGACGCCCTTCGAGCCCCTTCGCAAGTTCTCAACCTGAATGCCGGGCAGACGGGCCGTCCGGCCCTGCCCTGGGCCCAGTTGACCACGTCACCCAGCAACAGCTCGCGTGACTGGGCAACGTATTCAGGCGGCCCGATCTGCAGGACGCAGCGACAGTCGAATGGTGAATTCCAGGATCCGCATTGATTTCCCCTGGTCGCCATTACGGTCCGACCTTTTCCGTGATGCAGGAAGATCTCTGCAATGACCTTTGTGGCTACCGGAGTTGAGACTTCCTGGAAGGCTGCTAGAGATGGGCGGCAGACGCATTCGACAAGCGCGGTCATCCGCTCCGAACCCGCTTAGTGTGGCACCGCGTTTTGTCATCCGCTTTCCTGAATGCTGCGGAGCGCGCAAGGGACAAGGAGCGATGGAGAATGTCGAATTCACGCAGGGGCATGTCCAGATGGATACTCGCGGCGTCGGCCTGTGTCGTTGCCGCGCCCCTGGCCACCGCTGGGCCTGCCGGCGCTGCGACCGGGACCGACGCCGTTGCCGAGACGACGGTCAAGGTGGTCGCTTCCGGGCTGAAGAACCCCCGTGACGTGACCGCGCTGGCGGACGGCAGCCTGCTGGTGGCGGAGTCGGGCGAGGGTCTGCCGGGCTGCGCCGTCGGTCAGGTGTGCCTGGGCAAGACCGGTTCGATCTACAAGGTCAAGGGTTCCTGGCAGGGCCGGGTCGTCACCGGTCTGGCCTCCTTCGGGCCGGGCGCCGCGCCCGGGACCCCCGTCCAGGCCCTCGGCCCGGCCAGTGTCCTGCCCGACCCCAAGGGCGGCTATCTCGTTCTGAACTCGGGCGGTTTCAACAACGACGGCCGCGCCGCGCTCGGCCCGGACGCCAAGACGCTGGGCACGCTGATGCGGACGCGTGACGGGTCCGTCGTCGCGGACTACGTCGACCACGAGACGCGGCTGAACCCCGATGGCCGCGAGGCGTACGCCAACCCGTGGAAGGTCCTGCGCAGCGGCGGCACCTACCTGACCACCGACGCGGGTGCCAACACCGTGCTGAGCACGACCGGTGGCACCACCTCCACCGAGTTCGTGCTGCCGACGAACGAGAACGACCGCGACGGGGTGCCCACCGGCATCGCCCGTGGCGCCGACGGCACGACATACGTCGCGGGCCTGGGCGTCTACGCGGGCCAGTCGCGGATCTACAAGGTCGGCGCCAACGGTCCCGAGCTGTGGGTCACCGGCCTGACCAACGTGGTGGACCTGGCCGTCGCTCCGAACGGCGACCTGATCGCTCTGACGTACACCCCGGGCTACCTCGAGGACCCGCCGCAGCCGAGCAAGGTCCTGAAGATCGACCCCGTCACCAAGGCGGTCACCGAGATCCCGACCGGCGACAGGCTGATCATGGGCACCGGACTCGACGTCAACCGCTACGGCCAGATCCTGGTCGTCAACAACGCCCGTGGCACCGACGGCGAGTTGCTGAGCCTGACCTACTGACATCGTCCACGTCGCGCCGGTACGGCGTGCTCCCTCGCCCCCTGACGTGCGTACACCTGTGACGACGGCCCCGCCGGTGCGATCAGCGCCGACGGGGCCGTTCACGCGTCCCGGCCTGGAAAAGGCTTTGAGCGAGACCGCAGCCCGCTGTTACTTTCACGGCGGACCGTGAAGTCGTCGTAGGGAGGTGAGCCCCGTGAACACAGTTACCCGTGGGTGCTCCCTCAACCCGTCACGGTCCGGCGGCTGACGTTCGGTGTCGCCAGGAGCGCCTGAGATCGAGGCACTCCTGGAGGGAGACTCCGATGAACACAAAGCCATTCACCTCTGGCCTGAGCGACCACGCGGTGACGATCACGCGCGTCGCGGACAGGCAATGGCACGCACTCGACGACGACCTGGTGGTCGGCCGCGGGCATGCCCAACACCGGCCGGACGGCCGCCTGTTCGTCAGCATCGACGCCTGGCACACCGCCGCCTTCGACCGGCTCGCCGAGGTGATGCCGGCCCAACTGCCCGCGCCGCTGTACACGGTGGTCGACGAAGCCGACGTCGAGCTGACGGCCGGCTGGCGGCGGGCCGGTTTCACCATCCGGCGCCGCGAGTGGGAGTACGCCGTACCGACCGATCCACGGCTCACAGGACTCGACGCGGTGCTGCCGCCTCCGGGCGTGACGATCGTGCCCGCCGGTGAGGCGGACGAGGGCCTGCTGCGAGCGGTGGACCGCGCGATCCGTGACGAAGTCGAGGCGACCGTCGGGTGGCAGTCGATGCCCGCGGAGGTGATCCCCCGCCCCGCGGGCGACACCATCGTCGACCCGTCGAAGTACGCGGTGGCCGCGGCACCGGACCGCTACCTGGGTCTGTTCCGGGTGGTCACGGTCGTCCGGCCGCGTATCGGGCTGGTCGCGGTCAGGTCCGGCGAGCAGCGCCGCGGCATCGCGCGGGCGCTCCTGGCCCACGCGCTGGGGAGGTTGCACGACTCCGGGTACACCGAGGCGTGGACCGAGGTCCACGAGTCCAACCGAGCGGCCTCGGCACTGTTCGAGGGCATCGGCGCCCGGCCGATGAGCAGCAACCTGGAGCTGGTCCGATGACGAGGAACAAGAACGTCATCGAAGTCGAGGGCAAGGTCGTCGAGTGCCTGCGCAGCGCCATGTTCACCGTGGAGCTCGAGAACGGTCACCAGGTGCTCGCGCACATCAGCGGGAAGATCCGCAAGAACTACATCAAGATCATGCTGGAGGACCGGGTGCTGGTGGAGCTTCCGCCGTACGACCTGACGCGCGGCCGGATCGTGTTCCGGTACCGGAACTAGCGGCGGTCGGCACCTTCCGAGGCACCTGACCCCGGGGCCTGGTCACGCCGTTTCCGTGACCAGGCCCCGGCCCGAGGGCCCCAGGGGGCGCTTGCCACGGTCGCCGGGGAGGTGAGTCCGAGAGCGTCGTTGTCCTTGCCGTCCCGCATGTGGTCCAGCCAACGCTCGTACCAGGAAAGGAAGTCGGGCGCGGAGGAGACGTTCGGAGGCCAGAAGCCGTCCGCGTTGCCGATGAGCATGCGGCCGGTGAGGGGACCTGTCACACCGATGAGGCACAGGTCGGTGCCGCCCATCTCGATGACGTGGAGGAACAGGTCTCCTCCCATCGCCTCCGGGTGGTCCACGTGGTGGAACCCGCGCGCCGTGCCGTCCGGCGGCTGCCGGTCCATCGTGTACAGCCTGCACTCCTCCAGTGGGAGCAGACCGTAGAAGGGCCCGGCACCGCTGCCGCCGAGCTCCACAAGGAACTTCCGGTACGCCGACGGCAGTTCGATGTGGTGTTCGCTCTCGAAGACGTCGGCCTGCGCGGAACGGAGGCGCGGGCCGACGCGAAACCCATGACGCTCGGCACCCGCCGAGTGGCTGCGCCGCGCCTGGTACGGAACCCTGGCCAGCTTGGATCGGATGCGCGATATACGGGAGCCCATCGCAGGATCTCTTCTCTCGTCCGGCGCCACTGTACTGACCCGCCCGCTCGGGACAGCTCCGCACACCTGCGACCGAAGGGCGGATCTCCGTCCGGCTACGGTTGCTTCGCATGACTCATAGCGAGATCGAGATCACGGCGGAGCTGATCCGGGACCTGCTGCGCGACCAGCACCCCGACCTGGCCGGTCACCCGCTGAAACTCGGCGCGCGAGGCTGGGACAACCAGCTGTGGCGCCTCGGCGACGACCTCGCCGTCCGGCTGCCCTGGGCGACGCGGTCCGCGGACGAACTGCTGCGCAAGGAGCACACCTGGCTGCCCGCCCTCGCCCCGCGCCTCCCGCTGCCGATCCCCGTCCCACAGCGCCTCGGTGAGCCCTCCGAGCGGTTTCCGCGGCCCTGGATCGTCACCACCTGGGTGCGGGGCGAGCCCGCCGACCGAGCCCCCGCCACACGCGCCGCGGAGGCGGCCGACACCCTGGCCGCCTTCCTGACGGCTCTTCACCGGCCCGCGCCCACCGGGGCGCCCGCCGGCCGTGACCGCGGCGGGCCGCTGGCCGACCACGCCGAGGGGTTCGCCAGGATGTTCGCCTCGGCCACCGAGCTGGGCCTGATCGCTGACCCGGACGCCGTCCGCGCGGTCTGGGAGGACGCCGCAGCAGCCCCCGACTGGACGGGTCCGGCCCTGTGGCTCCATGGCGACCTGCACCCGGCCAACGTTCTCACCGCGGACGGCACCTTCTGCGGCGTGATCGACTTCGGCGACCTCTTCGCCGGCGACCCGGCCTGTGACCTAGCCGCCCCCTGGATACTCCTGCCGGACGGCGCCGTCGAACGCTTCCACGACACCTATCGGCCGACCCCGGACACCGCGACCCTGCGCCGCGCCCGCGGCTGGGCAGTCCTGCGCGCCCTCGCCTGCATCCACATCGCGGACGCCGGCGTCCACGGCCGCCCCGGCGGCAAGCCCACCTGGGGCCCACCCGCCCAAGCCGCGCTACGCCGCCTCACCGCTGATCACGCCCTCGCTGACGGGCAAGGCCGGACATGACTCCGGCCCCTTCCAGATGAGGAAGGGGCCGGACCCTTGGTAGCGGGGACAGGATTTGAACCTGCGACCTCTGGGTTATGAGCCCAGCGAGCTACCGAGCTGCTCCACCCCGCGTCGGTACCCCCACCCTATGCCATTCGGGAACGGGGCGCGGACACGGCCTACGAGATCCTCGCGGGCTGGGTCAGTCCTTGAAGCGCGACGGGCACCTGCGGGCTTTCGAGAGGGTGCCAGGTGTTGCCGGCCTGGGCTGTGAGGACGATCAGAGCCGCTACGAAGACGAGCGAGGCCAGGATGAAGGAGCCCTGGACGACGGCGGGATCGGCGGGGTCGGAGTGCCGTAGGACGAAGAAGGCGTGGACGGCGGGAGCCGCCGCGCCGAGGCCGTGTGACCGGGCGAGCCGGCTCAGTCGCGGTCCCCGTCAGTTTCAGGCTCTGTCCGTCCAGCAGGCCGTCCCTGCGCATCAGGCGGACGGCCACTTCCGCCGCGCGGGAGGAGTTGCGGCTCAGTGGCTGGGGTTGGTGAGCGGTCGAGCACAACGGCTAGGCGGCGCTCAGCAACTCCGCGTGGTAGGCGTCGAGCCCGGGCCATGCCCGCACCTGCCTGACGATCCGAGCCTCCACCGACCGCCGCCACCGCCGGGCCGGACCCAGCACCAGGTTCACACCGGCCAGCGCGATCAGGCAGGTCATCAGCATCCCCATGGGCACGCCGATCGACGACGAGGTACGCGGACCGCAAGGCCCGGCCTCGCTCCGCGGGGCGGCGGTACGGTCCGGCCGAGAAAAATGTGCGGGCGGATGTCGATCCAGGCAGGCTGTGTTCGACGCAAGGGTGAGAGAAGGCCATCAACACGAGAGGTGAAGGCCATGCCCAAGGTCCGGGTACACAACGTGACGATCTCCCTCGACGGCTTCGTGGCCGGCACGAACCAGCGGCTGGACGCCCCCTTCGGGGACGGTGTCGGCTGGGGTGACGAGCTGCACAGCTGGTTCGTCGCCGCGTCGGAGGACGCCGCCGCGGGCAAGACCGGAACCGATGTCGACTACTTCGTCCGCGGTGATCAGAACATCGGCGCCACGATCATGGGGCGGAACATGTTCGGGCCGCAGCGCGGGCCGTGGCAGGACGAGTCCTGGAAGGGCTGGTGGGGCGACAACCCGCCCTATCACCACGACGTCTTCGTGCACACCCACCATGTGCGCCCGACGCTGGAGATGGCCGGCGGGACGGCCTTTCACTTCACCGACGAGCCGGTGGAGACGGTACTCCAGCGTGCGTTCGACGCCGCCGACGGCAAGGACGTCCGGATCGGCGGCGGCGCGGCGGTCATCCAGCAGTATCTGCGCGCGGGGCTGATCGACGAGCTCCACCTGGTGATCGCGCCGATGCTCATCGGACGCGGGGAGCGACTTTTCGAGAATCTGGGGGAGGGGACCGACGGCTACCGGGTGGCCGAGCTGGTCGGCTCCCCGACGGTCACCCACGCGATCCTGGTCCGCCGCTGACACGCCCGGCGACAGCGATGTCCTGGGTCAGCTTCACGTGATCGTCCTCCAGGTTCCACCTCCCCTTGCGATGGGCGTGGTTGCTCACCCAGAACACCATCGCCTCGTCGCGGCGGAACTCCGCGACGGTCGCCAGCGACCAGTCGTTGCCCCCGTCGTGCCAAGCGAACCGATCACCGTCGGAGTCGACGACGACCCAGCCGTACCCGTAGGCGCCGCCGACCTCGGGTACCCGCACATGCGGGGCGAACAGCTTGTGCCTCGCGGCGGCGGACAGGACGGTTACGCCGGTGAGGACGCGGTGCCAGCGGAACATGTCGCGGGCGGTGGAGAGGATCCCGCCGTTGCCGCGCAGATTCCAGTACGGCCCGTCGGGCGCCCACGGGTGGTCCATCGGCCGTCCCTGGGCGCGTCCGTGCTCGTCGTACTCGACGGCGACCCGCGCGCGCTTCCAGTCGGGCAGCACATAGCCGGTACGGGTCATCCCGGCGGGCCGGAACAGGTGCTGGGCGAGGAATCGTTCGTAACTCTGCCCGGAGACCTCCTCCACGACCGCGGCGAGCAGGCTGTAGCCGAGGTTCGAGTAGTGGAACTCCTCGCCGGGACCGGATCGGAGCGGTGCCCGCATCGCCCGGTCCAGCATCTGAGCGCGCGTCAGCGGGTCGTAGTCGTCGCCGAGCGACTGGGGCAGCCCCGACGTGTGGGTGAGGAGCTGGTGCAGGGTGATGGCCCTCTTGTCGTCGGGCACGCGCCCCAGGTGCGTGCCGATCGGGTCGCTGACCTTGAGCTCGCCGTGCATCTCCAGCTTCAGGATCGCCGCGGCGGTGAACTGCTTCGTGATCGACATGACGTCGTACACGGTGTCGCAGGTCGCGGGGGTCTTCGCGGCACGGTCGGACAGCCCGCGCCCCGCACAGTGCACGAGCTTGTCCCCTCGGGCGGCGGCCACGGTGATGCCGGGCCCCTCGGGGAGTGCCTCATCGAGGAAGCGTTCGACGGCGGGGTCGATCGGGTCCCGCGCCGAGGCGGCCGCCCGTTTCCCGTCGCCGGTCCCTGTTCCGGCCACGGTGTGGACATCCGAGCACCCGACGAGTGTGAAAGCGAGCAACAGCACGAGGGAACCGAAGCGAGCCACACATACCTCCCAGACAACGACGACAGCTGTGAGGCCGAGGCTGACCGCCGCTCCCGGGCCCCTTCAACACAGGGGCTGTGCGAGCTTGTGCGAGTTCCTGTACGCGCAGGTCGGCGCCGCACACCCAATCGGAGGGACACCCGTATGACACCGCCGCCCGTGCCCACCCCCGCCGACGGAGAGGCCGCGTTCATGGCCGAGTTGCGCCGCCTCAAGGCCTGGTCGGGCCTCAGCTACCGGGAGTTGGAGCGCGCGGCGGCCGCGGCGGGCGAGGTGCTGCCGTACTCGACGGCGGCGAGCATGCTCCGTCGGGATCGCCTGCCCCGTGAGGCCGTTCTCGTCGCCTTCCTCGCCGCCTGCGGCCTCGACGCCGAGGACACCCGGCGCTGGGTGGCCGCCCGCCGGGAACTCGCCATGGGCGCACGGCCGTTCCCCGCACCGGCTCCGCGGGAACCCGCGCGGCGACGCCGGCCGCGCTTGCCGCTCGCACTCGTCGGCGCGGCGGCGGCCGTCGCCTTCCTGGGCGGTGCGAGCGCGACGGCGTTCGGCACCTTGACGGTGCAGGAGGAGCAGACGGTGGAGGACATACACCAACCCTGAGGGCCCCGTTGGGATGCGCGCCCTGACACCCGCGCACCGACGCATCGGGTGACCTTCCGGCCAACTTCAGCCGGCCACCTGCCGTACTCCCTGTGACTGATGGACAGTTGACGGTCTTCTGTGCGCAAGCTTCCGCCCGCAGTATCTGCATGTCCATGGCACCCTCGACGGTTAGGAAGCGCCCGTGAGTTCGACGCACCGCACCGCACGAAGAGCGGCGGCCATCGCCGCGCTGGCCACCCTCGTCGCCGCGTCCCCCGTGACCGCGGCGGACCTGCCGACGGTGACCGCCACGAGCGAGACCGCCGCCCTCTACGACGACGAGGCCGGCGGCCACTCCGACGCCGACGACCCCGCGATCTGGCGCGACCCCGCACACCCCGGACGCAGCCTCGTCGTGGCCACCGCCAAGGAGGGCGGCCTGCGGGTCTACGACCTGAACGCCCGCCTCGTACAGTCGCTGGCGGCCCCGAAGCCGCCCGCCGAGGACGACGCCCCGGGCCGCTTCAACAACGTCGACCTCGTCTCCGGCCTGCGCACCTCGACCGGTCGGGCCGACGTGGCGGTCGTGAGCGACCGCGGCAACGACCGGCTGCGGATCTACCGCATCGCCCCCTCCCACCCCGGCGGGCCCCTGACCGACATCACCGACCCGGCCGCCCCGCCCGTCTTCTCCACCGACCAGACCGAGATCAACGAACAGCGCACCGCGTACGGCCTGGCCACCTGGAAGGACACGACCACGGGACGCTCGTACGCCCTGGTCAGCCAGCGTGAACGCACCCGCCTGGCCCTGCTCGAACTCGTCCCGGCCGCAGGCGGCACGGTGGGCTACCGCAAGGTCCGCACCCTCGACCTCCCGTCCTCCTTCCGCCTCCCGAACGGCACCTCCTGGACCCCCTGCCTGGAGCCCGGCGAACTCCCGCAGGTCGAGGGCATGGTCGTCGACCCGGCCACCGGCACGCTCTACGCCGGACAGGAGGACGTGGGCATCTGGCGGCTGCGCGCGGACCTCACCGGCAAGCCGGTCCTGGTCGACAAGGTCAAGGAGTACGGCGTGCCGGGGACGTACGACGAGGAGAGCGAGGAGTGCACGCCGGGCGCCGACCCCGGGTACGGCGGCACCCGCCTCTCGGCCGACGTCGAAGGCCTGACGCTCTATCAAGAGTCCGACGGAGACGGCTACTTGCTCGCCTCCGGCCAGGGCGACAACACCTTCGCCCTGTACGACCGCGAGGTGAGCGAGGGCAACGAGTACGAGGGCGGCTTCCGGATCACCGCGGCCTCGCCGACCCTCGACGGCGTGCAGGAGTGCGACGGGTCGGCCGTCCTCAACGCCCCGCTGGGCGACCGCTATCCGCACGGCCTGCTCGTGGTCCAGGACGGCCAGGAGACACCCGCGGTCCCGGACGGCGAGGGCGGCACGCGCACGGCGACCGGCTTCAAGTTCGTCGATCTCGGTGAGCTCGTGGACGCGACCGACATGTGACCTCTGCGGCCGCCGGGCGTGGTCCCGGCGGCCGCGGGGGACGGCGCACATGACCTGGGTTCTCGCACGCGTCGGGATCGTCCTCGCCCTCGGACGGTCACGGGAGCCCAGCGTGAGGAGCACCGGGAATCGGCCCGAGGGGAAGTACGGCTGACAGCTGAGTGGGAGAATCTGTCGCCAGGGGTCCGTCCGGCCGGAGCGGCCGGCGTCCCGCGAGCGCGGGGGAGGGCCGGAAGGGGAATCGTCAGCATGATCGAGTGGGTGTCCCTCAGCGCGGAGGTACGACCCGTCCCCCGCCCCCTTGCCACGCCGCTGGTCTGGGCCACGGCCTTCGGGGGTGCCCTGGTCCTGGTGGCGCTGCACACCCTCTTCGTGGGCACGGACCGCCCCGGTCTCGCCCTGGCAGGGCTCTCCTTGCTGGCCGTAGCGCTGGGCCTGTGCGCCCGCTTCACCGCCGCCCCCGGTACGGCGGTGCTGTGCTGGTTGTTCCTCAACGGCTTCGCGATCCCACCCGTGGGCACCCTCACCTGGGCGGCCCCTCGCGACACCCTCTGGCTCGCCAGTCTCTGCGCCGCGGCCCTCGTCGGCACGGTGCTCGCCCGGATCGTCCACGCCCGGGCCGCCTACCGCCGTATCACCATCGGATCGGCGCCCATGGCGGCAGAGCCCGAGGACTGGCGCGGCAGCGACTGACCTGACCGATCGGTCGACGTCCGAGGTCCTGAGAGAGCGGGCTCGCAGGTAGTGCCGTCAGTGCGGACGCCTTGGCGACGCGGGATCTTCCGGACCCGTACGTGGTTTCGGCGTCACCCTTGGGCATCGGCGTCCTCGTCTCCATGTTCAGCGCCTTGGTGATCACCCGGGCCCTCGCCGACCACGCCGTCCCCCGGCCCTGGCTCTGGCGCTGCCCCGGTCTGACAGGCATCGCCCACCCCGGGACCGTCCGCGACCGCCTCACCCGCACCGACCCCGGCGCGCTCCTGGTGCTGGCCGGTTCCGGGATCGCCGTGCGGGGACTGGACTTCGGTGTCGAATGCTCATCGGCCTCGCGGTCGGCACGTACTCCTCCATGTTCACCGCGACACCCCTAGCCATCGAGCTCCACAAACGCCCATGGCGCGGCACACCGGGTCATGCCGAATCAGCGAACTTCGGCTGGGTCAGCCCGGCTTGACCGCCAGCGTCGCAAAGTAGTGCGACATGTAGTGAGCGGATGCGTTGGCTTGGTGCGGCGCTTCCGCGAAGGCGGTGAGGGCGAACCCCGCGGCGAGTTGTCCGCCGATCTGGTCGGTGAGCGTGTGGCTGTATTCAAGAGGGGCATCCGCGCCGAACTTCGCGGCACGTTCCTCGGCGGAGTAGTGCGTGAGATCGCTGTAGGGCAGCTTGTGCGCGACGATCAGCTCGCCGCGTTCGTCGAGCGCCTCGTGGTCGAACAGGTACGCATCAGGGTTGAGGAAGCCCGCGAGCAGTGTCCCGCCCGGTCGCAGGATTCGGAAGCACTCACGCCACACCGGTGCCAGGTCCGGTACGAACAGGTTGGAGACCGGATGGAACACGACGTCGAACGTCGCGTCGCCGAAGGCGCTGAGGTCACGCATGTCGCCCAGGACCGTGCGCAGCTCGAGTCCGTCGCGTTCCGCCACCATCTCGTCCTGGCCGAGCTGGCGGGGGGAGTTGTCGAACACGGTGACCCGCGCCCCCGCGGCGGCGAGGATCGGACCCTGCTGGCCACCGCCAGAGGCCAGGCACAGCACGTCCTTGCCGGTCAGGTCCGTCGGCAGCCAGGAGCGGTCCACCGGCTCATGCCCGATGAGAACGATCGACCAGTCGCCCAGGCGGGCGCGCTCGACCTCCTCGGAACTCACCGGCCTCGACCACTCGATGCCCTCTTGGACACACTTGTCCCAGGCCGCTCGATTGTGGGCAACGGGGTCGAGACCCATGTCCTGCACGTTCAACTCCCTGCTACAGCCAGGCGGACACCTGCGGTACTGACAGTCCGGTGCCGCCAGCCAACACGATCGCAGGGTGCGGACTCAACGAATTTTGCGCCGCAGCTCGGGACCACCGGCAACACCGCTACGCCCTGGGCCTGCCGAAGCCGTCCGCCTGCCATGATTCCTCTCCGCGCGCATGATCGCCCGCCCGCTGGGCACGATGTCCTTCACCATCGCGTCGGCGAGGGTGAAGGAGACCGGTGCGGGGGTCGGATTCCGTAGCGGACGCGCAGCACGCGGAGGTGTCATGAATCGTCAGGCCCGGGTTCGCGTCCATGTCAGCCGTCGGCCCAGCGCGCCGCGGAACCTCGAGATCGACCGCCGGACGCCCTCGGGACGCATCCTGCCGTACTGAGCACAGGCGCCGTTGGCCCCAGGGCTCGGTGGTGCGCCGGGGTCAGTCGCAGGCACTTCCGTTCAGGGCGAAACCTGCGGGAGAGGGATTGCTCCCGCTGAGAGACCCCTGGACGCCGAAACTCGCTGTCGCGCCAGGTGCGATCGCCCGGTTCCAGTCGACGTTGCGGGCCACGACAGCGGCTCCGCTCTGGGCGACGGTCGCGTTCCAGGCGCTGGTGACTCGCTGACCGCCCGGGTAGCTCCAGGTCAACTGCCACCCGTCGACGGCGGACTGGCCGGTGTTCTTGACGGTCACCGTCGCCGTGAAGCCGTCGCTCCATGCGTTCTCCACCTTGTACGTCACCGCGCAGGCCGCGGCGGGCTGCTCACCGCCCGAGGGCGTCCGTTCGGCGGCGTACGCGGCGAGCCAGGCCAGCGGAGCGTTCCAGTTGACCGCCACCTCGTTGGTCGAGTACGAGCCGATGTCGTCGATGTAGCACGCGGCGGGCGCACAGCCCGCCAGCCTCTCCTGCGCCACCGGGTCCTGGAGGTCGTCGTTGGGGCCGCCCGCGAGTGAACCCGCCGGAGGGTTGGGCAGCGAGGCGTCCGCCTGCTGTGCCCAGAATCGGTGGTGCTGGTTGCGGGAGTCCTTCTCGCCGTAGCCGGTGACGTAGGACTGGCCGATGGCGTTACGGCCGAGCAGGTAGTCCATCGCCTCCAACGCACCGGTGCGGTAGCGCCCGTTGCCGGTCAGCTCTCCGGCGACGGCCATCACGATCGCGTTGTCCGCGACCTCGCTGTTGGAGCCCCAGAAGTACCCGTCCGCCGGGATGGGCACGGCGTAGCCCTGCGCGGCCATCCTGGACAGGTGGCTGTCGGCGGCGGAGGTCACCGAGGCGCGGACGCGCGTCAGGTCGGAGGCGGTCAGCCCGTTGGGGACGGTGGCCAGGGTGAGCCGGCCGAGCGCGGCCGTGTCGGCCCAGCCGAAGCCGTAGGCGGTGAAGGCGTCGGCCGAGGTGTGCCAGGACGAGGAGGTCACGGCGTCGCGGTAGGCGCTCTCACCGGTTGTCGCGTACAACTCGGCGGCCGCCCAGTAGAACTCGTCCGTGACCCGCGTGTCGCCGTAGGCCCCGCCGCCGGTGCTGTCGGAATCCGGTGCGTACAGCGCGGGGTTGGCCTGTGCCGCCGTCCAGGCCCGGCGGGCGGCCGCCAGGCAGCGGTCCGCGTAGGCCGCGTCGTACGGGCGGAAGACCCGGGCGCACTGGGCCGCGCTCGCCGCGAGGTTGAGGGTCGCCGCGGTGGACGGGCGGTGCAGTTCGCGCTGTTGGGCGTCCTGTTCCGGGCGGGTCGGGATACCGGTCCAGTTCGCGTCGTGGATCTTGTGGAAGGCCATGCCCGCGTACGGCTTGCCCGCGGGCACCTGCATCCGCATCAGGAAGTCCAGTTCCCAGCGCGCCTCGTCCAGGACGTCCGGGGTGCCGTTTCCGCGCTCGGGGACGCGCAGCGTCGTGTCGCCCAGGGCGGCCTCGGTGCCCGCGCGCTTGGCCCGCTCGAAGGAGTTGACGACCAGCCAGGCGGAAATGCCGCCGTTGACCACGTACTTGCCGTGGTCGCCGGCGTCGTACCAGCCGCCTCTGACGTCCTGGGTGTAGTCGCAGACCCCGGACTGGCAGGGGACGGAGGTGTCGCCCTTGTTCGGTGCGACGCCGAGGTGCCCGGCCGGGTGGGCGTAGGCGGAGCCCACCAGGGAGGCGTCGATGGCGATGCCGCTGCGCTGGTGGTAGAAGAACGCCATCGCGTCGGAGCGCAGTCCGTCGTAGAGGTTCGCGCGGATGTCGAACGGGTCGCTGTTGCTGCCGTCCACCGTCAGGACGTAGCCCGAGCCCGTTTCCGCGTACGAGGAGAAGTCGGCCACCTGGAGGGACTGGCCGGAGGGGGTGTCCGCGCCGCGCGGGGTCGTGGAGCCGGAGGTGACCACGGTTCCGGAGGCGTTGCGCAGTTGCCAGGTGAGCGGTTGCGTCGCCGTGGTGACGACGGTCGCGCGCTTGGGGCCGTCGGGCAGGTAGCCGACCTGGTTGACGCGCACGGCACTGGTCGCCGCGACGGCGGTGGGAGCGGTCAGCAGGCCGCCGAGGACGAGAGAGCTCGTCAGCAGGGCGACCGCGAGGGGCCTGCTGTAGTGACGTAACGAGATGAAGGCATGCATGAGCGGCTCCTGATGGGGTGTTCGCGGGTGTGGGAGCGCTCCCATCAGGAGAGTGTCATGCGCACGATGACCCGTCAATCGGTGTGCACGTGGGAGGCGTGGGACGTCCCCGCCCCGCGCTCGGCGGGGCGGGGGGTCGGTCACTGGCCCGGTGTGAGGATGTAGGTGTTGAGGGTGTCGACCGTGCTGAGGGGGGTGGGGGAGCCCAGGTCGTAGCGGTCGACGGCCAGGTAGGTGGGCTTCTTGCGGGCGGCAGGGGTGCAGAAGTTCTGGGCGCGGTTGAGGAGTTTGCCGTTGTCGGTCGTGGTGGTGGCGGTGATGGTGTAGTCGCGGAAGTGGTTCATGACGAACAGGGGGTGGAAGGCGGACGAGTCGGTGGTCAGCGGTCTGCCGGTGCCCCAGCGGCTGTAGCAGGACCAGTCGGAGTCACCGATCCCGCCGCCCATGGACCAGTAGTTCTCCACGGTCCACTCGCGCTGGTACATCACCCCGAAGGTGTCCCGGGTGCTCCACCCGTTCGCGGTGTCGCTCGCGCGGGTGCGGTCGCTGAAGATCAGCAGCTGCTTGCCGCGGGCGGCCAGGTCGGCCATGGTCGGCCAGCCGTTGGCGGCCACGCCCTCCTGGTCGGGCCGGAACAGCACGTCGTACAGCCCGCTGACCGAGGCGAGCGAGGACTTCAGCACGTCGGAGGAGGCGTAGTCCTCCAGGAACACGGTGACGAACTGGCCCGGGTTCGCCTTGAGGAAGTCGACCATGCGCTGGAGGTCGGTGGCGAGCGGCACGGGGCTGCCGACGCCGCTGCAGCTGTTGTGGCACAGCACGGCCTGGCCCGAGACGGTGTAGTCGTCCAGCATGAAACCCCGTACGCCGTCGCTCAGTTGGCGGGTGATGCCGCGGCTCTGGTTGGGGAACAGGCTGACCGGGAACGAGGCGAAGTTGCCGTCGGAGCCGTTGGCGAAGGCGTTGTGCGAGGTCAGGAAGGTGACCTGGTCCAGGGTGCGGGTGTCCGCCGGCGTGGTGGCGTAGGCGGTCGGAGTGAGGTACCAGCGGGCCAGGTCGCCCGACGAACCGAGCTGTACGGCGGCGGAGTCCGCGGCCGAGGTGGTGAGGTACTGCGAGGTGCCCGGGACGGAGACGGTGTACGTGCCGCCCGTGCCCGCGGCGATCGTCCAGGTGGTGCCGTCCGCGCCACAGGCCGCCGTCACCGCGGACGTGCCGCTGCGGCCGAGGCAGACGCCGGACTCGTCGGCGTTCTGCAGCCGGTGGCCGCCGCTGACCGCGACCGGGGTCCACTGCTGGTGGTCCTCGGTCCCCTTGGGATTGTGCGCGACGACCGTCCCGCCGCTGTCGGCCGCGTTCAGGCCGGTGACGTAGCTCTGGAGGTACACCGAGGTGGTGGGGACGGCTGCCGCGGCCTGGCCAGGGGGCAGGGCGGGCAGGGTGAGGGCGAGCGCGGCGGTGCCGCACAGGGCGCGCAGGGGGCGCAGGTGCACGGTGGTTCCTCTCACTCCGGCACTGAGGGTGGTGTGGCAGAGACATGACATATCCGATGGTGAGGGTGCGGTGCCAGGCCTGACGCGTGAACTGTTGCGGCACGCCAGGCTTGTGACGAACCGACAGGGCGCGATCAAGTCGCGCTGTCCGTACAGGAGTTGGCGTCCGTGAGAGCGTGAACGCGAAGTCGTTCTCGCCGTTGTGGTGCCGGCCCCAAGACTTACCAACGGCGGGACGCCGACCAGTGCGTCTCCGCGGGCGCGGCTGAAAACCGGCGCTGTCTGTGCGGATATGCCGGAACGTCATGGTCATTTCCAGCCGTTGCTTTGGCATTCCCATGACAAAACTGTGCATGCGGTGCCACTCTTCTGCGGAAGTTCACGGTTCCTTGACCAAATCACCACGCGGAGCAACCGCTCGACCCCACCCCCCGCCTCCTTCCACCCGCCTGCCGTGCAGCGCTCCGGACCGGCGCACCCCGCCGCTCCGTCTCGTCCGCGGCCCCCGTCACGGGCTGGCCGTCGTATCGAAGGAGAAGTCGTTGCCCCACCGCGCTCTTGTACGGCGCAGACGCGCCACCGCCCTCGCCCTTACGGCCGTAGGGTCCCTACTCGCCCTGGCCGCCCCCGAGTTCGCCGCCGCGGCCCCGGCGGACCCGGGTCCCACGAAGATCACCGCCACCCCCCGGGCCGGCGCCGCCCAGCCCTCCCTGACGCCCGCTCGCCGCACCGCCCTGATCAAGAGCGCCCGTTCCGCGGCGGCCGGCACCGCGCAGCGGATCGGCCTCGGCGCCCAGGAGAAACTCGTCGTCAAGGACGTCATCAAGGACGCCGACGGCACCCTGCACACCCGCTACGACCGTACCTACGCCGGGCTGCCCGTCCTCGGCGGCGACCTCGTCGTCCATGACAAGAGCGGCCGTACGACCGTCACCAAGGCGACCGCGGCTCGCCTCCAGGTGTCCTCGCTCAGCCCGAAGGTCACGGCTGCCGGCGCAGCCGCGAAGGCCCTCACCGCCTCGAAGAACGCCGAGGTCAAGGGTGCCGAGACGGAACAGGCACCCCGCCTGGTGGTCTGGGCCGGCAGCGGCAAGCCCGTGCTGGCCTGGGAGACCCTCGTCGAGGGCGTCCAGGAGGACGGCACCCCCAGCGAACTCCAGGTCGTGTCCGACGCCGCCACCGGCAAGCAGCTCCTGGCCGCGGAACATGTGCACACCGGCTCCGGCACAGGCCAGTACGCCGGCGAGGTCCCGCTCGGCAGCACCCTGTCCGGGTCGACGTACCAGCTCGTCGACCCCGACCGGGCCGGGCAGCGGACGTACGACCTCAACCAGGGCACCTCCGGTACCGGCACCCTGTTCACGGACGACAACGATGTCTGGGGCAACGGTCTGCCGTCCAACCGTCAGACCGCGGGTGTCGACGTCGCCTTCGGCGCCGCGGCCACCTGGGACTATTACAAGGAGAACTTCGGCCGCAACGGCATCCGCAACGACGGGGTCGCCGCCTACAGCCGCGCCCACTACGGCAACAACTACGTCAACGCCTTCTGGCAGGACTCCTGCTTCTGCATGACGTACGGCGACGGCGCTGGCAACACCCACCCGCTGACTGCGCTCGACGTAGCCGCCCACGAGATGAGCCACGGTGTCACCGCCGCCACCGCGGGTCTGGTCTACTCGGGCGAGTCCGGCGGCCTCAACGAGGCGACCTCCGACATCTTCGCCGCCGCCGTCGAGTTCTACGAGAACCTCCCGGCCGACCCGGGCGACTACCTCGTCGGCGAGAAGATCGACATCAACGGTGACGGCACCCCGCTGCGCTACATGGACAAGCCCTCCAGGGACGGCGACTCCCGCGACAACTGGAGCTCCACGCTGGGCAGTATCGACGTCCACTACTCCTCCGGCCCCGCGAACCACTTCTTCTACCTGCTCTCCGAGGGCAGCGGCGCCAAGACCGTCAACGGAGTGGACTACGACAGCCCGACGTACGACGGCCAGGCCGTCACCGGCATCGGTATCCAGAACGCCGCCGCGATCTGGTACCGCGCGCTGACGACGTACATGACCTCGACGACCAACTACGCCGGCGCCCGCACCGCCACCCTGTCGGCCACCGCCGACCTCTTCGGCGCCTACAGCCCCACCTACCTCGCCGTCGCCGACGCCTGGGCCGCGACGAACGTCGGCAACCGCATCGCCCTCGGCGTCAACCTCGCCCCGACCGCCGACCAGATCAGCGGCGTCAACCAGACCGTCAGCCTCCAACTGGACGCCTACACCACCAACTCCGGCGCCTCTCTGACCTACGAGGCCTCCGGACTGCCCGACGGACTCAGTCTCAGCCCTAGCGGCCTGATCACCGGAACGCCCACCACCCTCGGCACCAGCGAGGTCACGATCACCGTGACCGACACCACCGGGGCGACCGCCACGGACACCTTCAGCTGGCAGATCGCCTACGTCTACGCCAACGCCACTCGCGTCGACATCCCCGACAACGGCGCCGCCGTCGAGTCACCGGTGACCATCACCGGCCGCGACGGCAACGCCTCCGCGACCACCACGGTCTACGTCAACATCGTCCACACCTACCGCGGTGACCTCACCGTCGACCTCGTCGGCCCGAACGGCACCGTCTACTCCCTCCTCAACCGCACCGGCGGGTCCGCCGACAACGTCGACCAGACCTTCACCGTCGACGCCTCCGCGCAACCGCTCAACGGCACGTGGAAGCTGCGCGTGCAGGACCGGGCGTCCATCGACGTCGGGTACATAGCGCGCTGGCAACTGACCCCCTGATCCGCACCGCCGGCACACCGCCGCCCGGGTCCACGCGATCCGGGCGGCGGTGTGGTCCGTTTTTTCGAGCCCTTGACTGCGGCCGGGGGCTGAGAAGGCACTGCTTCAAGCCACATGGGCGAGGTCGACACCGCTGATGAACGACGTCTCGGATCATGGGACTGTTCCCGAGCACGGTCAGGAGGTCTCGTGCAGTTGCGCAACGTCACTGCGGACGATGTCGACGCCTATGTCCGGATGCGGTGCGACCCGGTCATGATGGCTGATCTCGGCGGCCCGCTACCCCGTGAAGGCATCCCCGACAAGGTTCTTCGCGATGCCGCCGAGGCCGCGGCCGACCTCTGCTGGATCAAGATGATCATCCCTGATCCGGAGACTCCCGACGTGGTGGCCGGGTCGGTGACCATCTGGTCTCATGACACCGACGACGGCCCCATGTCGGAGATCGGATGGATGGTTCTGCCGCATTTCCAGGGCCGTGGCCTGGGCAAGCGCGCGGCTCGAACCCTCCTCGAACAGGCTCGGGATGAGCAGCGTTGGGGCACGGTGCATGCCTTTCCGGCAACGGGCAACGTGGCCTCGAACGGCATCTGCCGGTCCCTAGGCTTCCACTTCGTCACCGAACGGGACGTCACGTTCGCGGACCGAGTGCTGCGCAGCAACCACTGGGCCATCGACCCACGCACCGACCTGAAGTCGGCCTGAGAACCACCCACCGTCCCGGCCCTCCTCAATGCCGTGACCGGCGACCGCTCCTAGAGACGTCCTGGTTCGCCGTCGGCGAGGAACCGGGTCAGTGACTGCTCCAGCAGCTGGAGGAAATGCCGCAAGTCATCGGCGACCCGGTCGAGTTGAGGTTCGTCCAGCGATGCCGTCCGCGTTCGGTGGACCACCCCGCCGGGGCCGGTGACATAGGACTGGCCGCCACCGTTGGAGCCGAAGACCAAGCCGCCGACGTCCTGGCCCGCGCCGAGGGGCACGGCGCCGTACTCGTGGAGGCACAAAAGGACGTCGGGTACTGGATGGATGAAGTAGCCGCTGCCGACATCGGCCCAGGTGAGGTCGGCGACGCTGACGTAGAAAGTGACCAAGTCGGCGGAGGCGTGGTCCAGTTGGGCCAGCGCGTGCGCCGCGGCCTGGTCGCCGTGGTCGGCCGGCCGGACCTGGTTGGTGCCCGGGGGGAAGCCGTGCCGGTGCTCGAACTCGTCGGTCATGACGGTCAGGGCGCCTGAGACCCCACGCGCCCAGGACTCCAGCCAGGCGGGCGTCAGCGTACGTCCATCCATGGGCCCGGATGATGGCATGCCACGCAGACAACGAGGCACGGCGGGCCCCACGCCCCGCATGCTGTGCGCACACTATGAACAGAATCGAGCGACTCGTGGTGCACCGGCGCCTGCGTTCATAACATCGCAGCGCTCGGCGCGATGGTGCGCCACTGAGGCTCAGGAGCATTGCTGTGAATCGCTCGGGTCGGACCACGTTGCCCCTTCCTCGCCTCTGGTCCCGCGCACGCCGCGGAGTGACGCTGACCGCCGGCATCGCGGGCATGGTCGCCGGGTCGCTCAGCGGCATCAGCCCGGTCCAGGCGGCCGGTGAGCCGCCGCCACCCGCACCGATCTCCTGCCCGGTGAACCTGGCGGAGAAGGCCACCTGTTACACCGGCCAGGACGCCAACGGAGCGTTCTACGCGATCGCTGTGCCCAAGCGGTGGAACGGCTCGCTCGTCGTGCACGCTCACGGCGGCCCCGACCTGGGTGAAGGGTCGGACCCCGAGCGAAGCCTCGGCGACCTCGAACGCTGGTCGGTGATGGTGGACCAGGGCTATGCCTGGGCGGGCTCGTCCTATCGGCGCGGCGGCTACGGAACCCGTATGGCCGCCGCCGACACGGAGAATGTGCGCCGGCTCTTCGTGGATGAGTTCGGCCGTCCCAGGCGGACCTTCGTACACGGACAGTCCTGGGGCGGGAACGTCGCCGCCAAGGTCGTAGAGGCATATGGCAAGCAAGGCTCCTATGACGGTGCTCTGCTCACCAACGGAGTGCTGGGTGGCGGCTCACGCGGATACGACTACCGCGTCGACCTGCGGGTGGTCTATCAGTACTACTGCCAGAACCTGCCGCGCCCCACTGAGCCCCAGTACCCGTTGTGGCAGGGACTGCGTCCCACCTCGACCCTGACCACGACGGGGTTGCGGGCCCGCCTGGAGGAGTGCACGGGATACGCGTCGGCGCCGCAGGATCGCACCGCCGTGCAGCAACGCAACCTTGACGACATCCTCGCGGTCACCCGCATCCCGGAGCGCACGCTGGAATCCCACCTGCGCTTCTCCGTCTTCACCTTCCGCGACATCGTGCACAACCGGCTCGGCGATCGAAATCCGTTCAGCAACGAGGGCGTGCGGTACTCCGGTTCACACGACGACAAGGCATTGAACGAAGGTGTCGAACGTTTCTCCGCCGACCCTGCGGCCCGACGAGACCTGTCCTACGACAGCGATCTCACCGGTCGGGTGTCGATCCCCGTACTCACGCTGCACGCCATCGACGACCCCACCGCCTTCGTCGAGCACGAGGCCGCCTACCGGGCGAGCCTCCAAGGCGCCCACCGGGACAAGAACCTCGTGCAGACCTTCACCACGGAGCACGAACACAGCGAGCTGAGCGACGCCGAGGACGCCAACTCCCTTGCCGCGCTGGCCACCTGGGTACGCACGGGAAAGAGGCCCACCGCGCAGTCCGTCGCCTCCTCGTGCGCCTCCTACGACCGCACCTACGGCACGGGATGCTTCTACGACCCCGACTTCCGCCCTCTGCCGTACGCCTCCCGTGTCGAGCCCCGGCCGGCGGGGCTGTCATGGCCTGCCATGACGGCTCAGCAGGAGAAGCAGTGGAGCCGGATCGACGGTGTCGGGATCGCTCCGTAGAGGTGCGGGACCCGCGGCACGAGGGAGGGCCTGGACCGTCTGGTTCGGGCCCTGCGTGCCGCGGGTCTCCCGTGAGGTGCACCGTTCACCGCGAACGAAGCGGGCAGGCCCGCGCCGGGTTACGCGGTGGTGTCGGTCTGCGCGTCCGTCGACGCCTGCTCCGGGGCAGGCAGTGTCGCGTCGGAGGTGGTGTAGTAGACGGAACTGCCCTGCTTGACGCGCTGGACCGTGCCCTTGGCCACGAGCGCTTCGAGGGTGGTACGCACCACGGTGGGCTTGATTCCGCGGTCGGGGTGGGCTTGGCCCATCGCGTCGGCGATCTCGGCCGTGGAGCGGGGTTCGCTCTGTGCGGCGAGGTGGTCGCGGATCAGGCTGACCAGGGTGGGCTCCGCCGTCTTGGCTTCGGCCTTCGTGGTGGCCGACCTGGAGGCTTTGGGAGTGGCGCCCTTCTTGGACGGGGCAGGCCGCCGGGTGCCGGTCTTTTTGCGGGGAGCCGGCGCGGGGGACTGTTCGGCCTCGGCGGTGGGCGGAGTGAGGCCGAGTGCTTGATGCATGTTCACGAGTACCGCGTGGTCATGCTGAAGGGTAGCCAACTGCTGCTGCAGGGCGGCTATTTCCTGTTGGACGCGCTCCTGCTCCTTGAGGTTGCGCTCAAGGTCGTTGGTTACCTGAGCGGTGTACTGGGACGTCAGTTCCGTGGAGGCGATGGCGTTCTCGGACATGTGGTTGACCTCTCCTTGAACTCTCGGCCCAAATACCTGTGGCACGAGTTCCTGGGCGGACCGCGTACATGGATCGCGGACCATGAACCATGTAGGTGCACAGATGCTTGGTGTGGAGATACTACGTTCGAGCCGAGTGACTTGTTCCGAGTGGTAGCTCACTGGTGGCCGTGACGTCGGTCAGCGGCCTCCGGCACACACTCCCGGCGCGGCGCGCGGCGAGGCGAAATTGGCTCGCCGCGTCGACGGACCGGGTGGCAGGGTGCGGCGCGTGACGCCTCCGTATCAGATTCGCGCCGACTACGACGCTCGCACGATCGTGGTCTATCAGGCGTACTCGCCTGCCATCGCTGACGCGGCACTGCGGGCGGGCCGCTTCGTCGCGCCGTTCTCGTTCCATCGCATGACCTGGATCAAGCCGTCGTTCATGTGGCTGATGCACCGCAGCAACTGGGCCCGCAAGCCCGGCCAGGAACGTGTCTTCGCGGTACGGATCACTCGGGAGGGCTGGGAGGAAGCCCTCTCCCAGGCCGTGCTGACGACCGCCGACCCGGCGGCGGTTGCCCGGGCAGCCGTACATGTCCAGTGGGACCCGGAGCGCTCGCCGCGCGGAGCGGCGCTGAACCACTACAGCATCCAGGTCGGCATCGGCCGCGATCTGATCCGCACGTTCGCCGACGACTGGATCGTCAGTCTCACCGACCTCACCCCCCAGATCCGCAAGGCCTCGACACTGATACAGACCGGCCGTGCCGCCAAGGCTCAGCGGCTGTTTCCCGCGGAGCGCGTCTACCCCCTGCCGCGGACACTGGAGGACGTTGTGTCCCCAGGCAGATGACGCTGCCGGTCCGAGACGCAGCGTCGGAACACCAGACGTGGCGGCCCTCACCGGGCCGCCACCCGCGCCGGCTGCCGGCGCTCGCACCATCTGATCGCGTCACTACCGCCGTTCACGCCCTGGCGGTCTCGTCATCGACCGGATGACGCGCCCGGTCAGACGCGGTCGGCCGCGATCAGTACGTACTGGAAGGAGCCGTCCCGGTACGACTCGATGAACGCCTCCTCGATCCCGGTGACCAGTGAGGACGTCGCCCGCAACTCCCAGTACGGCAGCGTGTCGGGGGTCAGGTCGATCACGGTCTGCGGCACGAGCCGGTTGTCGGCCATGGCTCGCAGGTATTCGCGGCGGGAGTGGATGTTGCACTCGAAGTGGGCGTTGATCTGGGAGACCCACTTCGAGGGCTGGCCGTAGCGGGGATTCCAGCAGCCGGTGATGGTCACGTACCGGCCGCCCACCTTGAGGAAGCGGGAGTGCTCGGCGAACAGGTCGTGCAGGTCGACGTACATGGTCGACTCGTTGTTCCACGAGGCGGTGACGCTGCCCTTCTCGAAGGGGGTGTCGAGCATGTTGCACACCCGGGAGCGCACGTGGTCCTGGATACGCAGCTCCTGTGCTCGCCCGTTGCCGAAGTCGGCCTGAGCGGAGGACAGGGTGACGCCCTCGACCTTGCAGCCGAAGCGCTGGTGGGCCATGACCATGGACCCGCCGCGTCCGCAGCCGGCGTCGACGAGCGTGTCCTCGGGTGTGACGGTACCGAGGTGGTCCAGCAGGAACTCGGCCTGGGCGGACTCGAGCCGGTGCAGCTCGGCGATCAGCTTCTTCTCGTAGGCGCTGTGCTCCGGATCGCCGAGCGCGGAGTGGTCCACGGCGCCGATGCCGTAGTGGTGGTGGTAGAGCCCGTCCACGTCACCGAGGCGCAGGTTCACCGGCCGCGCCTCGTTGTTCCAGTACCGGGCGATGTCCCCTTGGTAGGGGGTCGCGGGGGCCGGGATCGTCGCGGAGAGGGTGGGGGTGATTTCTGTGGTCACAGAGGTGTCCGTTCCTTACCAGAAGGCGGGCAGGCTGTAGCGGTAGGTGTTGGTGCGGTGCCAGTCGTGGTTGCCGTCGACCCATGCGGCCACGCCCTTGAGGAAGCGCACCACGCTGGGCAGGGGGCAGGCCGCGGCGAGGTCGGCCGCCGCCGCCTCGAAGGCGTGCATGAGTTCGTTGTGGACCTCGACCGCCTTGAGATAGCCGTCGCGCTCCGAGAGCTGCTCGCGTTCGGCGATCACCACCGGCAGGTTCAGGTGCCGGCCGGGGCTGGCGAGTTCCTTGGTGTAGGAGTACAGGTCGTTGACGATGGTGGTCGCGTTCCCGGCCAGTGCGATGACCCGCTGCATCTCGGGCCGCGCGTGCAGGTCCGCTGGGAGCTCGTAGCCTCCGATGGTGTCGGTGATGGTGGGGCAGGGGCGGAAGTTGTTGAACTGGCGCATCGCCAGGTACTCCCACACCTCCGGGACGTGGTCGGTCTCGGCCCAGGCGGCCTCGGCCAGATAGCCAAGGTGCAGCCGGGCCATGTCATGGCGGAAGCGGTCGACTTGGGAGGGCGTGGCCGTGCGGACGAAGTAGTCCATCGCGCTGCGGTAGGCGCGCCGTGGCGGGTCCGAGCCGAGCGACTCCTCCCACGCCGGCGCGTACTCCGGGGTGGTGTGGAGGGGGTCGAGCGCGGTGTGGGCCAGGAGAAGGCGTCCGCCGAGGCCGACGGGCGAGCCGCCGTGGTCCTCGCAGTAGCAGTCGTCGACGGCGTTCTCCGCGACCATCAGCCGGGTCGCGATCATCAGGTGATCGATGGTCGGAGCGTCGGGATGGCAGCCGACCATGTACCGCCCGACGGAGAAGCCGTCGAACTGGCCCTCCCACTCCTCGGGATAGAGCTGGACCTCGTCCTCGGCCCAGCGCTTGATCCGGCTACTCACCTCCTCCACACGTGCCGGGTCGGGCTCCGGGACGGGGTGGTGGTACAGGCCGGGCACAGCCTGGCCCTCGGCGGGTGGCGCGGGGGCCGGGAGCACCGGGGCGGGTTCAGGCAGAGCGTGGGCCAGGGACAGTGAGGCCGTGCCCAGGCCGGTCGGCCCGCCCAGGACCCTCTGAAGAACCGGGTCGGCCACACGAGGTGCGGCCGCTTCGGCGGACGCGACCGGTGGGTGCTCAGGAGGGGGCGACGGTGTACTGGTCGGCTGCGCACCGCCCGCCAGGGACAGCGAGGCCGTGCCCAGGCCGGTCGGTCCGCCCAGGACCCGCTGAAGGGCGGGTTCTGCGGCGGGTACGGGAGGCGTGGCCGGCGGGGGAGGGGGCGGGGCGGCGATCGGCGGATGTGCCACCGCCGCGAGGCCGAAAGCCGCCGCCGCGACCGGAAGGTCGGGGATCACCGCCGTGGGGACGTCCGGCACGGGGGTGGTCGTCTGCGACCGCTGCTCAGGGATGGATGGCCCTGAGGGCCCGGGATCGGGCATCGCTGCTCCTTACTGCTGTGGGATGGGCGCTCGTACGGCGGGGACGGGGGACGTCAGTCCAGTCCGCGTGGCATGACCTCAGCCGCGTCCACGGGCGATCTGCACGTTCTCCATCACGCCCAGCGCGTCGGGCAGGAGCACCGCGGCGGAGTAGTACGTGCTGACGAGATAGGAGATGACCGCCTGCTCGTTGATGCCCATGAACCGCGCCGAGAGCCCCGGCTCGACCTCGTCCGGCAGCCCTGTCTGCCACAGGCCGATGACCCCTTGGTTCTTCTCGCCCGTACGCATGGCGATGATGGAACTGGTCTGCTCTTTGCTGATCGGGATCTTGTTGCACGGCAGGATCGGGACGCCGCGCCAGGCCGGGACGGACTGCCCGCCGAGATCGACGTGGTCCGGGTAGAGACCGCAGGCGTTGAAGCCGCGTCCGATCGCGGCGATCGTCCTGGGGTGGGCGAGGAAGAACTTGGTACCGCGGCGGCGACAGAGCAGATCGTCCATGTCGTCCGGGGTCGGCGGGCCGGAGTGCGTCTGGATGCGCTGCTTGAAGTCGGCGTTGTGCAGCAGCCCGAACTCTCGGTTGTTGATGAGCTCGTGCTCCTGGCGCTCGCGCAACGCCTCGATGGTCAGCCGGAGTTGCTCCTCCGTCTGGTTCATCGGGCCGTTGTAGAGGTCGCAGACGCGGGTGTGGATCCTCAGAATGGTCTGCGCGACGGAGAGTTCGTACTCACGTGGCTTGAGCTCGTAGTCGACGAAGGTGCCCGGCAGATCGGCCTCGCCGACATGACCGGCGGACATGGCGATCTCGGCCTCACCGTGCTTGTTCTGCCTTCGCTGAGTGGCGGAGCTGAACTCGCTGATGTGGGCCTGAAGCGGGGGCGCGGAGTCCCGCACGGCGGCGAAGTCGGCACGGGACAGGGTGAGGAGGGTGCCGGAGGTCTCGGCGGTGGCCGTGCAGTCGTAGCGGGCGTCCGCGTCCAGGAGGGCGTTCTCGCCGAAGTGGTCGCCGTCCGCGAGCACCGCGATGGTGATCTCTCCGCCGTACTTGCCCTCAGCGCACTGGCTGACGCGTCCGTGGGCGATCAGATGGATCCGGTCCGCCGGGCTGCCGCGCTCGACGAGGACGTCGCCGGGAGTGAAGTCGCGCTGTGTGCAGCGCTCCGCGAGGGCGGTGAGGACGTCCAGGTCCTCGAAGCCCCGCAGCAAGGCCAGTTCACCGAGCTCGCGGGGGATCACACGGATCGTGGAGCCCTCCTGCACGAACTCGATGCGCCCGTCGCCGACGGTGTGACGCAACCGTCGGTTGACCCGGTAGGCGCCGCCCTTGGTCTCGACCCAGGGGAGCATCCGCAGCAGCCAGCGGGAGGTGATCTCCTGCATCTGCGGGGCGGACTTCGTGGTGGTGGTGAGGTTGCGTGCGGCGGCGGTGCTCAGGGACTGCTGCGGCGCGTGCGCGGCTGGTGCGGCCTGGGTTTCCGGGCTGCTGTCCACGGTCATCGGGGTGGGCTGCTCCTTGCGTGGCCGGGCGGCCGACGCACAGGTGTGCGCCGGTCAATGGACAGGGAGGACTCGGCAATAGGGAGGGAGGACTTCGGTGATCCATCCACCTGCAGGACGGTAAGGGCCAGTTGAGCCGCCTCGCCCGAAGATCCCAGAGGCTTCCTTCGAAGCGGTGACAATCAATCGAATCCGGTTTATCGGACCAATGAGCGACATTGCGCCACCCCCGTCCTACGGCGGCGGACGTGGCCACCTTGACGCCCGGCGAGACCTGCACCAGGTCGAAGTGGCTCGCCGCGAGCCAGACACCTGTCCATGCCGCCGCCACGCTTCCCGCAGCCCGGATAGTCTCGACGGCATGACCGACAACTCCCTGCGCTCCGTCACCGTCGAGCGAACCAGCATCGGCCACTTCACCGCGACGAACGCGCGTGGCGCCACGATCAGCTTTGGTACCGGTTCCGATACTGAGGGGGAGGCCGTCTTCACTCCGGTGGAGCTGCTGCTCGCCGCGATCGGAGGCTGCACGGCGGTGGACGTCGATGTGGCGACGAGCCGTCACGCGGAGCCGGTCAGGTTCTCTGTCGAGGTGACCGGGAACAAGGTCGCCGACGAGCTCGGTAACCGGATGACCGATCTGGCGGTCACGTTCTCCGTCGACTTCGCGGAGGGCGAGGGCGCCGAGCGGGCCCGGACCATTCTTCCCCGGGCCGTGAGCGCATCCCACGACCGGCTGTGCACGGTGAGCCGCACCGTCGAGATCGGCACCCCCGTCAAGGCGACGATCGAAGGCGCCTGACTTCTCACCGGAGCGCGGACCACGGGATGCGCTGCACTGCACATCAGGCACGGGGCGGGACGGGTGCGAGCCGGCCGTGCCGAGTCGGTCCGCCTGGCGCCACCTGACGGCCCACCCGAGTACGAGCTCCGCACGTTCCGGCAGGACAGCGCGGGCGCCCTCTCCTGCCGGCGGTCATGGGGCGGACGGAGCCTCTGCCGCGCCGCGTTGAGACGCTCCGCACGGCAGCCGGAGGGTGAAGTGGGCGCCGTGGGCGCTGGGAGCGAGGGTGAGGGTGCCGTGGTGGGCCGCGGTGATGCGATGGGCGATGGCCAGTCCCAGCCCGGTCCCGCCCAAGCCGTCGGCCCTGCCCGTGCTGCTGCCGCTGCCGCTGTCGCGTGCGCGTGCGTCGTCGAGCCGGGTGAAACGCTCGAAGACCCGTTCGCGGTCCTGCGGTGGGATGCCGGGACCATCGTCCAGGACGTCGATGATCGCCTGTCCGTCCGAGTCGCGGGCCAGTCGCACGGTGACGGTGGAGGAGGCATGGCGTACCGCGTTGTCGAGCAGATTGCCGAGGACGCGGGCGAGCAGAGCGGAGTGGCCGTGGACCGTCACGGGGCCGGGCTCGCACAGCACATCGAAGGTGAGAGGGCGAGTCGTGCGGTGGCGGGCGGCTTCCTCGCGCACCAGATCGGTGAGGTCGACGGCACGCTTCGAGCTTGTCCCGAGTCGATCGGCGTCGAGCCGGGCCAGGAGCAGCAGGTCTTCCGTGAGGTCCTGCAGCCGCATGGTGTCCTGGTGTGCGTCGCGGACCACCTGCGGCCAGGCGGCCGATTCGGGGTCACGGAGAGCGAGTTCGAGTTCGGCGCGCAGACAGGCAAGAGGGGTCCGCAATTCGTGCGAGGCGTCCGCGGTGAACTGGCGCTGGCGCTCAACCGCGCTCTGCAGGCGGTCCAGTGTGGCGTTCATCGTCGCGGCCAGCCTCGTGACCTCGTTCCCGGAGCGGGGAACGGGGACCCGCCTGTCGAGGTGGTGCGCGCTCAGTTCGGCGAAGTCCGAGCGGATCGCCTCCACGGGGCGCAGCACCCGGCCGACCGCCCACCATGTGCTGCCCGCGATCAGCAGCGTCAAGGCTGGCACTCCGCCGATGAGTGACCACATCAGGGTGTTGAGTCGGGTCTGGCCGGCCTCCAGGGAGTAGACCATGACGACGTATCCCTGCAGGTTGACGTAGGCGGTGGCCTGCCGGATCGGCTTCGGGTCCGTGAACGGGTCGGTCCATGGTTCGAGGGACAACGCGCCGCGGCTGGTCAGCTGATCGTGGACAGACGGATGGCCCGGCGTGGACGGCCGCGTGGAGCCCAGGTCGTACAGGTACGTGCAGAAGCTGACCTGCCGGTGGTCCCGGGGCCTGGGGGAGGTGGATCCGCACTCGGGAACGGGTGCGCCGCGGTCGAGGACCCGGCGTTCTCCCTTCACCTCCACGGTGTAGGCGAGTTCTGGCCTCTCACTGCGCTGCTGGGCGTCCTGGAGCAGCGAGGCGCGGGTCGCGACGGCGACGCCGGCGGCGGCCGCGGTCAGGGGAACGACCGCGAGCACGGCCGCCATGAGGGTCAGCCGCATACGCAATGTGGCCGGACGGAACCGGCCCAGGAGCCGTACCGCTCCCAAGGCCGTCATGGCCGGGATCCTTCATCGGCGTCCAGGCGGTAGCCCGTGCCGCGTACGGTGCGGATGGTGCGCCGCTGGAACGGGGTGTCGATCTTGCGGCGCAGGGCGCTGATGTAGACCTCGACGATGTTCACGTCGCCGTCGAAGCGGTCGTCCCACACATGCTCCAGCACTTCGGACTTGGTCACGGTCCCCCCGTCATGGCGGGCGAGGTATTCCAGTACGGCGAACTCACGTGCTGTCAGGGCCAGTTCGGTGTCGCTGCGGCGACAGCGGCGGGTGGCAGGGTCGATTTCGAGGTCTCCGATGCGCATGACGGCGGGCCGCTGAGGGCGGCCGCGCCGGATCAGGGCGCGTAGCCGGGCGGCGAGTGCGACGAAGGAGAAGGGTTTGGTGACGTAGTCGTCGGCTCCGATGTCCAGACCCTCGGCCTGGTCGTACTCGCCGTCCTTGGCGGTGAGCATGAGCACCGGGTTCCAGACCCCGGCCTCCCGCAGGCGTGCGCACAACCGGTAGCCGTTGAGGCCCGGCAGCATCACATCGAGCACGAGCGCGTCGTAGTCGTTGTCCAGGGCCATCTCCAGGCCGTGCGGGCCCTCGTACGCGACATCGACGGCGTACCCCTCGGCCACCAGCCCGCGGCGCAGCAGCTCCGCCAGACGCTGGTCGTCCTCAACCACCAGTATCCGCATGGCACCAGCATGACCGGTCGGCCCTGTGGGGAAGCTGAAGGCTCTTCAGGAACCTTCAGCTTCCCCACAGTCCTGTCATGCCACTGTCTTCCCAGAGCCCGCTGACCCGGGGGATCGACGATCGCGGGCCGGGGAGGGAAGCAGGGGTCCGGAAGCCCGGCATCGGGGGCGCCGAAGGGTTTCCGGACCCCCGGTCCGCCGCTGTTCGAGCACGTACGTCCCCTACGAATGGCCCGTACGCATCACCCGAGTCCGCGGCCGCCGGGTCACCCTCGAAAGGCCGCTCCCACTGGACCTGTCTCGGGAGCGGGACCCGCAACTGACCACCCCGTGTAAAGGCGTTGACCGGCGCGGGAGTGGAGGGCCTGACCCTGGAGGCCGTGCAGACCGCGCGGCAACCACATCTGCTCGACATGGGCTACAACGGCGTCGTCCTGCAATGCGCCTACGACTGCTGGGTGGACGACGTGACGGTCCGCCACGTCGACAACGGCTTCGGACTCGTGGCCGCCTCCGCGTGCACCGTGCACCGTGCACCCCCCCCCAGGGTCGAGGGCCGCGGCGTTTGGTACACGTCTCGGGTTGCCCTGACATGTGTCAGGAGTTGAGCACGCGCCGTCTGACTAGCCTCTGTCGACGTCGCTCTTCACAGGTCCACATCGCTGCCATGTGACGTGTGCCGCCCTGTGTGACTCCCGGGCCCGCGACGACCGCTTCCTGACCATCCCAAGGGGGAATCACTCATGATCCATTCCGTGAAGGCCGCTGCCGCGGCCATGGCCTCCACCGTCATCGCCTCCGCCGGCCTCGTCGTCGGCACGGCGGGCGCCGCCCATGCGACCGGTCATGGCGCGGGCTACTACGGAGTCTGGGCCTCCGGCGTCAACGTCCGTTCCGGCGGCGGGGAGCAGTGCTATCTGTACCCGTCGGCCGCCAACTGCCCGACGGTGGAGACCACGGTGAGCAGCCCGGCCCAGGTGTGGGTGTACTGCCAGCAGGAGGGTGCGCAGAGCGTCGGCGGCAACCCGTACTGGGTGTGGGTCCTCACCCCGAGCGGCCACCGCGGCTACATGGCCAGCTACTACACCGACAACGCCACCAACTGGATCGACGGCGTCGAGGACTGCTGACGCGGCGTCAAAGGACACGACCAGTCAGAGACAAACCTCTTTCCGGGCCGGTGCGCGCACCGGCCCGGGCAGTCCTCCCAGGCGCGCGTGAAAGGACCCAGCGTGGCCGACCAGATGGTCATCGAGGCACAGAAGTTCATCAACTCCTACAACGTCGCCGGAATCCCGAAGGTCGAGGAGAACGGCCGCACCGGCTGGCCCGTCATGTTCGCGCTGACCCGGGCGCTCCAGCACGAGCTGGGCATCACCGCCCTGTCCGACAGCTTCGGCCCGACGACGCTCGCGACCCTCCAGTCCCGCCATCCCGTCATCAACGCGGGCACCCGGCACGAGAAGATCCTCAAGATCGTGCAGTCCGCGCTGTACTGCAAGGGCTACGACGGCGGTGGCATCGACGGCACCTACAACGACTCCGTCGCGGCCTCTGTCCGTGAGCTGAAGCAGAACATGGGCGTCGACGGAGCCTTCGCGGACGGTGTGGCGCCGAAGGTGTTCAAGGCGCTGCTCACCATGGACGCCTACGTCGTCATCGAGGGCGGCAGCGAGCTGACCCGCGCGGTACAGCAGTGGATGAACGGCCGCTATGTCGGCCGCCGCAACTTCTTCATCGTGCCGTGCGACGGTCACTTCTCACGGGACGTGCAGAAGGCACTCATGTTCGCGATCCAGTACGAGATCGGCATGAGCGACGACGTCGCGAACGGTGTCTTCGGCCCAGGCACCCAGCAGGGCATCAGGAACAACCCCCTCTCGGAGGGCTCGTCCGGGACCTGGGTGAGTCTCTTCTCCGCCGCCATGATCTTCAACAAGCGCATCGGGGCGGTCTTCAGCAGTCAGTTCGACGCCGACCTGGCCACACGTGTGCGCAGCTTCCAGAGTTTCGCGAAACTCCCTGTCACCGGCCGAGGCGACTTCCAGACCTGGGCCTCGCTGCTGGTGTCCACCGGTGACGCCACCCGCAAGGGCACGGCGGCCGACTGCGTCACCGAGGTCACCGACGCGCGCGCGGCGGCGCTTCGGGACGCGGGATACCAGATCGTGGGCCGCTACCTGTCCAACGTCCCCAACACCACCCTCGACAAGAAGATCAAGCCCGGTGAGCTGGGCCGGATGGCCGCCTACGGACTGAGCTGCTTCCCGATCTACCAGACCTGGGGCGGGGAGGCGGCCTACTTCCGCCGCGAGCAGGGGGTGGCCGACGCCTTCGCCGCCATCGAGCGGGCCAAGCACTACGGCTTCAGACCCGGCACACGTATCTACTTCGCCGTCGACTTCGACGCGCTCGACTACGAGGTCACCGACAACATCCTCCCGCACTTCCGTGCGATCCGGGACGTCATGAACGAGCACGGCCAGGGGTACCTGACCGGAATCTACGGACCCCGCAACGTGTGCAGCCGCGTCGCCGCCGCGGGATACACCTCGGCCAGTTTCGTCTGCGACATGTCCACCGGCTTCTCCGGCAATCTCGGCTATCCGCTGCCCGAGGACTGGGCCTTCGACCAGATCTCCACCGTCTCGGTGGGAGCGGGCGCCGGCCTCATCGAGATCGACAACAACATCGTGTCCGGCCGCGACTCGGGCCAGAACACCTACAACCCCGAGCAGACGACCGCGGACCTGGACGTCAGTATGGACATGTCCCGACGCAACGCCCTGCTCGCGGACGTCCAGTCGTACCTCCTCAACACCATGGGTGTGCCGGAGGAGGGCGGAAGCCAGGGCGCCCAGGCCCTCACGTATCGGTCCACCACGCAGGCGTTCGACATCCTGATGAGCTTCGACGGGCTGGTCACCCGGCTCGCGCGCACCTTCAGAATGCGCAAAGCCATCATCCAGAGCCCGCTGCTGTGGGAGATACGGATGTACAACACCCTGGACGTCGTCGGTGACGAGGCGGTCATCGACCACTACGACGGGACCGGACTGAGCACGAAGAACGACTCCAGCACCGGTCTCGCACAGATCTTCGCCGCCACCGCGATCCGCGGCCGCAACCACTGCATCCTGGCCGGCCTGATCGGCGGCTCCCTCATGGGCCCCGCCGACGAGAACGACCTGTGGAACGTCTGGCAGCGACTGCACAACGACCACGAGTACAACATCAGCACGGTGCCCACGGTCCTGATCCAGGGGGCCAACGAGATCCACGTTCCCCGACCGTCCATGGTCACCGACGACGAGGACACCCGCCTCACGCTGGCCCGCTACAACGGCACCGAGGGCCGGGCTCAGGACTACGGCACCGCCATGCTCGGCCTTCACCGGGTGTTCGAGAAGTACAACGCGCCCCTGCGCGGCCTGTGACACACCGATCGCCATCCATCGCACCCCTCGACTCTCGGACAGGACCGCTATGCCCCTCTCATCCCCGCACCTGCCGCGCCGTGGCGTACTGCGCACCGGCCTCGGCCTGACCGCGGCGGCGGGCCTCGCGACACTCGCGACCCCGTCTGCGGCGTCCGCGTCCACGCGAGCCGCCGAGGACACCCCGCCCACACACCCCACCAGCGCCAACGGCTGGCCGATGGAACCGCAGGCCGACACCACGGGAACCATCTGGACCCGTCAGGTGCCCGGCAGTTCGGTCTCCGTGGCCCTGCGCCTCGGCGAGGCGGCCACCGTGCTCGTCCATGTCATCCGCCGCTACCACTACGAGATCGACACGCTCGTAGACGGTGAGGTGATCGGTTTCCGCCCGGCGAACGGCAAGCTGAAGGGCTACGCGACCAACCACGCCTCCGGGACCGCGGTCGCGATCCGCCCGACCTGGTACCCGAAGGGCACCAAGGACGGCCTCTTCCCCCACCAACTGGCCACTCTCCGCGACATCCTCAAGGAATGCCAGGAAGTGGTGGCCTGGGGTGGAGACTTCCGCCACCCGAACGAGTCCCACTTCCAGATCGACGTACCCCCCTCGGACGCGCGCCTGAAGCGGCTCGCAGCCAGGATCCGCGGCTGGGAGGACACACCCGGGCAGGGAGCGGGGACGCTCACCCTGGGCGCCTGACCACGCCATCTGGCCTTCGTCCGGGCCCGGCCCGCGGTCAGTCACATGCAGGTTCCCGCGTGGGGCGATGTGAAGCGGGACTGGCGGGCGGAGAGCCTGGGGTGGTTCGACGAGAGTGACCGTCTCGTCGGCGCGGGATTGGTACTGGTGCGGCCGTTGCCGAAGCTGAAGCGGTACCTCGCCTACCTGAAGGAGCAAGGGCGTTCTCGGTGAAGATGGGGCCGCCCGTCGTGGCCGGGCGCTGGAAGCCGAGGCAGTCGAGGCGGCGATCGCCGACCCCCGGGCGGGGCGACTGGCGGCAGAGTGAACCCGGAGACGAGGACGGCTTCGCCGCCGGCCAGCCGCGCTACGTCTTCCAAGTGCCCTTCGCCGGGCGGTCGTTGGCGGAGATCGAGCGGGGCCTGAACCAGCAGCGGCGCCGCAACATCAAGAAGGCGGAGAAGGATGGCATCAAGGTCGTCCGGGGCGGATACGAGGATCTGCCCGCCTTCTACGAGATCTACCGGGAGACCGCCGAGCGGGACAGGTTCATCCCCCGCAGCGCATGTGGACCGCGCTGACAGCCGAGGACCGCGACCGCATGCGCCTCTACCTCGCCCAGCACGAGGGGGAAGTGCTCGCCGCCGCCACGATGCTGACCGGCGGCGAGCACGTCTGAGCGACGCCCACGCGCTCGGGGCGGGTGTCTACAACTTCCGCGGCATCACCGACACGCTGGAGGAGAGCAACCACCTGCTGGGGCTGTTGAGATCCAAGGTCCTGCACAAGGCCCTGGACCCCTACATGTCCCGCCGCTGAGCATGGGGCCACGGCCGGCCGGAACCCGGGTTCCGGCCGACCGCCGGATCAGCACAGGCAGGGGTTCGTCTCCGTGCCGAGCCCCAGGACGTCCTCGTCCCGCAGCGCACCGGCGTAGGCCTGCACCTCGTCCACGTCGCCGTGCAGGTACTCGCCCCAGCCGTCACCCACCTTGCCGCGTCCGATCTGGAGCGCGCCGGAGCTGTGCCAGCCGTCGGGCAGGCTGGCGGTGGCGGTGGCGTTGGTGTAGCCGTCGGCGTACAGCTTGATGGTGTCGGTGGCGTCGTCGTAGACCACGGCCAGTCGCTGACCTTGTCCCTCGCCGCCGTCGGCACCCGTGATCTGGGAGACCACCTTCTCCGGCGCACCGGCCTCGTCCCGTTCGGGCATCACCAGCTGCCAGCTGTGGGTGGGCGGGTCGTAGCGCACCTTGAACGCGTCGGTGTGCTCCCCGGCCTGGGAGAGGACGGTCATCGGGTGAGCGGGGTCGGAGTCAGAAAGGCGTACGACGACACCGATGGTGAAGCTGTCACCGGTGTCCACGACGGGCCCTTCGGCGGTGGCGTATCCGCTCTCCCCGTCCAGAGTCAGATGCCCGTCACCGACCAGCGGCGGCGGCACGTAGGTGCAGTCCGGGTCGAGCTCGGGGATACAGGAGTCGTTCGAGGCGCGGTAGATCGAGGCGCCACCGGCGAGTTGAAGCGGTGTGCCGCCCGACTGCTCGGGACTGGCGCCGTCGGTATCGCTCGACAGGGACCAGTGGCCGAGCAGACTCGGCTTGCGCCAGGCCAGTTCGGCCACTTCCTTCGGCACGACGACGCGGTCATGGACCTGTACGTCGCCGACGTCACCGTGCCACCGGTCGCGGTAACCGGTGGTGCCGCGCGCACGCCCTATCTGGAAGGCGCCGGCGGCTTCGGCGGGAGTCGCCGCCACCGCGTCTCCCACCTCGTGGCCGTTGACGTACAGATGGGCCTTTCCGGTCTCGGCGTCGTACAGCCCCAGCAGATGTGCCCACTCCCCGGTCTCGGGGGCGCCGCCGGACACTCGCGCTCCTCCGATGGCGAACGACCAGAGCGCGCCGGAGTCCTGGGCGCGCAGTCCGAGGGTGAACCCGGGCCGTCCGTCCGCGTCCTGGCTGGCGACGGTCATGGTGCGGCCGGTCTCGGCGGGCCGGGCCCAGGCGCTGACGGCGAAGGTGTCGCGGATGTCGGTGGCCGGGGCGTCCGGGGTGAGGAAGCCGTGGCCGGAGCCGTCGAGGGCGACGGTGGCGGTGGCCGCGGTGCCGGTGGGGGCCGGGCCGCCGAAGGTGGCGCCGACGCCGGCGCGGGCGGGGGTGCCGCTCTCGGCGGCCGCCGAACGGGACCCCGCCGGGTCGTCCAGCTTCCAGCGGGTGACAGCGGCTCGGCCGGACTTCACGTTGAAGTCGTAGCGGGCCTCTGCGCTGCTGCGGCCGGACCGGTCGATGGCGCGGACCGTCAGGTTCTTGGGACCGGAGGTGAGTGGCAGGTAGGGGATGGTCACGGCCGCGCCGGGCTGCTCGGCGGTGACAGTGCCGTAGGGGCCGCCGGGGAAGCCGTAGGTGTACGACACCACGTCGTCGGAGGGGGAGTCGACGGTGAAGTGGCCGTAGACGCCGACACCGTCCACCCAGAACACCTCGTCCGGGGTGGGGTACTCGGGAGAGCTGATCGTCGGCTTCTCGGGGCTCGTGTCGTCGTAGACGAAGGAGCAGGCCGAGCCGTCGCCCTCGTCGCTCCAGGGGGAGGTGGCGTGGCCGTCGTTCGCGCGGACGCGCCAGGAGACGGCGGTGTTCGCGGGAAGGTCGCTCGGCATCGTCCAGTACTGGCGCGATCCCGAGGACAGGGTGATCGTGGTGTAGGAACGGCGTTGCACCGTCCCGTCGGCATCCGTCCACCAGGCTTCGAACTCGCCCGAGACCGGGCTGGACTCACTGGGCTGGTTGTCCTCTTCCGGGTCGTACAGGACGGCGCTCAACCGAGGCGGAGCCGATACGTACACCGTGTCGTCACCCGTCGCGCAGGGCTTGCCGCCCGACTGGAGGTCCTCGACGAGCGGTTGGTTCGGCGGCAGGTTGTCCACGGCGTGCGCCGTGCCGGTGAGGCCCGCCAGCAGCGCTGCCGCGCACGCCGCCACCACCGTCCCTCTGTGTCTGCCGGTCTTCCTGGACAGCTTCAACTGGCCCTCCCCTGTGAGCGATTGATGCCCGTGGATCACACGAGCTCACAGAAGCTAACAGGCGCCACTGACAGCGCCGTAAGGGTTTTCCACAGCGCGGTGCGGACACACCCGCCTGATCCGTCGAGGGGCTCGGCCACGTCGGGGGAATTCGGTTGCGGCGGGATGAGGCGCCCGGTGAGGTGGCTTCGTGGACATTGCCGCGGAACAGGCCCGGCGGGCGAGCACAGGACGAAACCCCGGGCTCGCGACACAACCAGCCCCGTGGCACGGGCCGGCGGTGCTCGGTGGCCTGATGCTGGCCGCGTTCACCTTCAATACGGCGGAGAACCTGCCCGTCGGCCTTCTGGAGCTCATCTCCGAAAGCCTGCGGGTGTCCGTGCTGGCGGTCGGATTCCTGGTCACGGGATACGGCGTGACAGTGGCCGTGGCATCGGTGCCACTCGCCCACGCCCTGCGGGCCGTCCCACGACGGCATGTGCTCATGGGGGTCCTGGCCGCCCTGGTCCTGTCCAGCCTGATCGCCGCACTGACGACCTCCTACTGGCTGCTCCTCGCGGCGCGGCTGCTCACCGCGCTCGCTCAGGCACTGTTCTGGGCTGTGATGGGACCGGTCGCGGTAGGCCTGTTCGCGCCCAAGGTCCGTGGCCGTGTCCTGGCGGCTCTGTCCGTCGCCGGCTCGCTCGCGCTCGTACTCGGTGTTCCCGCCGGGACCTGGCTGGGCCGACAGACCCGTTGGCAAGCGCCCATCGCCCTACTGGCGGTCCTGGGACTCATCTCGCTCGTGACGATCGCCGGTCTGTTGCGGACCTCGAGTCCGGAAGAAGAGCCCGCCGCCTACGGGACTCGGCCCGATGCCCGCCGGTTCAGGTTCGTGCTGGCGGCCGGGACCCTGTCCGCCACCGGAGCGTTCGCGGGATACACCTACCTCGTGAAGTTCCTGGGTGATGTGAGCGGGTTCGGGCCGGGTGCGGTCGGCGGCCTGCTCGCGGTTTTCGGCGTCGCCTGTCTGGCCGGGGTGAGCCTGACCGGGGTGCTGCTGGACCGCTTCCCGCAGTCCGCGGTGACCACGGCTGTGGCCGTGCAGGGAGTGGGCATGCTCGGCCTGTACGCAGTCGGCGCCCACCAGGTGACAGCGGTGGTCTTTCTGGTGCTGATGGGCGGTGCGCTCGGGCCGGTCTTCATGACCACCCAGCACGCCATGCTGCGGTGCGCACCGGGCCGTACCGACATCGCACTCGCCGCGAACTCCGGTGCCTACAACGCCGGCATCGCGGCGGGGGCCGCGCTCGGCGGACTGATCCTGTCGCTCGCCGATGTGCGTGCCGCCTTCCTGGCGGGCGGGCTGCTGACGGTCGCGGCCTGCACGGTCCTGCTCGTCGGGGGCCGCTGCGTCACCGGCCGGAAGCGGCCCGATGAGCCGTACTGAGATCAGTGGGGTACGGCGATGCTCCGCCCTGGCAGACCCGACCGCACGTCCGAGCGGCTTCCCGGCGGGTTGCCTGCGGACCGCCCTCCAGGAAGTGGCTGATGACGCGGGCCGCGGGCTTGCGGTCGGAAACATCCACGTCAGGGCTTGCGGGCAAGTCCGCCGTGTTCAGCGATGACTTGTGGGGCCGGACTCGTGGCGTCGGGTCGCCACAGGGGGACTGAGACGACGCCAGGCTCCAGGAGTTCCAGACCGTCGAAGAACGAGGTGATCTCGTCGACGGTGCGCAGGTGGTACGGGACGGCGCCGCTCTCGTTGTACGCGTCCTGGGCGCGCTCGAAGACCGGGTCGATGCCGCGCGAACCGTCGTTGATGGAGAGGTGGCTCCCGGACGGCAGTGCCCCCATGAGGTGGTCGATGATGGCGCGCGCCTGGCCATGGTCGGCGACGTGGCCCAGGATGTTGCTGAGGATCAGTGCCGTCGGTCGGCCGAGGTCCAGGGTGTTCGCGGCGGCCGCCAGGACACGGTCCGGGGCATTCGCGTCGGCGTCGACGTAGGAGGTCGCCCCCTCGGGCGTGGAGGAGAGCAGGGCACGGGCGTGCGTCAGGACCAACGGGTCGTTGTCGACGTACACGATCCGGGATTCGGGAGCGATTCGCTGGGCGACCTCATGGGTGTTGTCGGCGGTCGGCAGGCCCGTTCCGACGTCGAGGAACTGGCGTATGCCCGCTTCGGCGGCCAGGTAGGTGATGGTGCGGCGCAGGAACGCGCGGCTGCTGCGGGCGATCGTCACGATGCCAGGGAACACGGCGGTGTACGCGTCGCCGGCCTGCTCGTCGACGGGGTAGTTGTCCTTCCCGCCCAGCCAGTAGTTCCAGATACGGGCTGAGTGCGGCACCGAGGTGTCGATCTCCGTGTGGTCGCTCATGCGCAGCATCCGTCTTTCTGCCGAAGCGGGAAGTACCCGTCACAACGTACGGCCCAACACCCGTGCGATGTACGCCAGTTCACCATTCCGGCAGGCCTCGCGGCGGTACTGGCTGTCGAATGGGACGATTCGCGGTCAGATTGGAAGGTTCCGGCATGAACGGAACCGGCTCACCGGCCGTATTCTTACGCGATCGAGGTGCGGATCCAGCCAAATACCTCGGTCTTCATGGGGTTTGTGCACACGGGTCGCCCACGTACGGCGACCCCGGGGGAGTGAGGGGCAACCATGGTGGCGGAGAGTCGAACGGTGCGGACGGGCACCGTGCGTCCGGTGGACGCGGCGCGCTGGGCGATGTGGGCATTCGTCCTGGTCAATGTGGTGATCGTCGAGGTGCTGTTCGCCAGCGCCGGGTCGGGCAAGAACGAGGTGCTCACGGTCGCCAAGTTCTTCGGACTGCACGCGGCCCTGCTGATGCTGCTGCAACTGCTGCTGGTGGCCCGGCTGCCGTGGCTGGATCGCCGCATCGGGATGGACCGGCTCACGGTGTGGCACCGCTGGGTCGGCTTCACCCTGCTGTGGACCGTCCTGACCCACGCGACGCTCGTGGTCCTCGGCTACGCGACACTCGACGACACCTCCATGGCCAAGACGTTCGTCGCGCTGAGCGGGGTACCGGCCTCCCTGCTGGGCATGCTGGCGGCGGCCGTCATCGTCACGATCGCCACCATCTCCACCCGGTCGGTGCGCAGGCGGCTGCGGTACGAGGTCTGGCACGGTCTGCACCTGCTGCTCTACGTGGCCCTCGGCCTGGCGTTCGTGCACCAGCTGGAGGAGACGACGACGTTCACGTCCTCCGCCTTCGCCACGGCCTACTGGTGGATCCTGTGGCTGTTCGCCTTCGGCGCGCTGCTGACCGGGCGTCTTGTCGTGCCGCTGTGGCGCAACGCCTACCACCGCTTCAGCGTGGCCGCCGTGGTGCCGGAGTCGCACGACGTGGTCTCCGTGTACGTCACCGGCCGGCACCTCGACAAACTCCCGGCCCGGGCCGGTCAGTTCTGCATCTGGCGGTTCCCCGGCCACAACAACTGGTGGCTCGCCAACCCCTTCTCGCTGTCGGCGGCGCCCGACGGACGCGGACTGCGCCTCACCGCGAAGGCCGTCGGCAGCGCCAGCGCCGGCCTGCGCGACCTCCCCGTCGGCAGCCGCGCCTTCGTCGAAGGACCCTACGGCGCGTTCACCTCCCTGCACCGCTCCCGGCCCGGCGTCCTGCTGATCGCCGGCGGGGTGGGGATCACACCCGTGCGGGCCATGCTCGAGGAGCAGGTGAGCGGCGATGTCGTCGTGCTGTACCGGGCACGCAGTGAGGACGACGCCGTCCTGCTGAACGAGGTACGCCGCCTGCTGGCCCTGCGGGGCGGACGCCTCCACCTCCTCACGGGCCGGACCGGTGAGACCGGCGTCCCGCCGTTCGGCCCGGGCAACCTGCACCAACTGGTCCCGGACATCACCACGCGCGACGTCTACGTGTGCGGGCCTCCGGCCATGACGGCGGCCGTCCTGACCGGCCTACGAGACCTGCGCGTCCCGGCGCGGCAGGTGCACGCGGAGAAGTTCGGCTTGGCCTGACCGGAGGGGGCCGCACCTCTGTCGACGCCGACGCAACGGGTGTCTGGGCCGGACGCCCCTGCCGCCGCGGCCTGAGTCGAGGTGCTGGCGCACGGCAGCGGCCGCCTGGCGGTCCCACAGTCCTCCGCAGCCTGCAGCACCGGCAAGATGGCCGACTGATGGGGTGGCGAGGCGCGTTGATATGCCCGGCGAACAGAGAAGGTTGCCAGGAGCGGGCGAGGTGACAACCCGTGACAGCGGGGGTGCGAGCGGGGGACGCACTCAGTGGTGTAAGGCCGCCCAGGTGTCCGGGTGGAGGATGTCGTCGGAGAAGTCGGAGAGGAAGAACCGGCCGTCCTTCCACCACGGATCGGCCGAGGGATCGAACAGCATGGCTGCCTCGCGGCCGTGCGCCGTTCAGCCGGTCGGCAGCCGTGTCCCGGAAGTACCACCGGATCGGCGACCTGAGAACAGGACCCGCGCTTCAGGACAGGTCCGAGCCTCCAACGCACCCGCAGCGGTTCACAAAGCGTTGGCCGTGTGTCGTGGACGCACCAGTCGCCAGGCGCTTGGCAAGGGCGTTGCGCCTCCCCTCGTCCGTGGGCAGTTCCAGGTTGCTTCAGAAATGTGGGCGTGGCCGCTCGGCAGATACGCGCGCTCGGTCGTCAGCCGAAGGTGATGTCGTAGCGGCCTGCTGGGCCGGGGACGTCGAACTTGCGTATCCGTTCGCCGAGGCCGGTGACGCGGGCTCGGCGTCGGTAGTGGCCGGCGGGGAAGCGGTCGACGAGGAAGCGGCCCTGGCGGGTGGTGTGCGTGGTGGGGACCCCGTCGCCGGCCGGGGTCTCCACCCTCACCCAGGCGCCGGGGAGTGGGGTGCCGTCTGCGGTCAGGACGGTCCCGCCGGCCTGGATCATTGCATCGGCGTTCGCCACTCCCGTTTGCCCGCGGTGTACTGCGGTCGGTCGAACGCCCGGTCTCCGAGAGCCCGCTGCCCGCGTATGGGTCGGGCGTGCCGGGAGCGGTGCGGGTGACCGGAATGGCCGTTCCATCGGTCAGTCGCGGTGCCAGATGCCGAAGGGCAGCGTGTCGCCGAACTCGAGGAGCTTGCTTGAGGGGCTGGTCAGGTCGGTGTATTTCTGGTCCACGAACTGCCTCAGGCCGGGGCGGGCCGTCGTTCTCCAGGACCAGAGGAAGTCGATCACATCGTCGGGGCGGTGTTCAGGCAGCTCGTACTCGTCCAGGGCGATGAGGAAGCGCTGCCGGAAGACCTCGCCCGTGCGGGGATCCTCGATCTTTTGGAACCAGAGGTTCCCTTGGAAAATCAGCATGGCGTCTATGTATTCGATGAGCGGCATGATGTTGCGTCCATGTACCGCCTTTCCGTTTCGGGCGAGTACGGAGTGATAGAAGTACGGAAAGAGACGGGGGATGTCGCGTTGCTTCGTGGGGTCCCGGTCTCCGTCCTTCCAGTAGGACGAAGTCTCCGCGGGCATTGGGCTGCCGGCGGCGATGGTGGGCGGTGGCGCGGCCGGGGCAGCGGCCGAGGGACGACCGTAGAGTTGCACGTACAGGTCGGCACCGCTTTTGCCGGATCGGCGAGAAGCCATGAACTGACCCTTTCTGGCGGACGCTTGGGGCTGAGCGGCCCCGTGAGCGTGACGTGTTCTTACGGCGGTGTGTTGCGATGCATGCCTCGACTTCACTGTCGTCGGCGGGATCGTGGCCACGTGGATATCACCGCTCAAGCAGCGCAAGAACGGCCGCTGCTTCGCTTGTGTCGTAGAACGCGTGCAGCCGGGCGATCGTCGTTTGGTGGCCTAGGCGGCGGACCAGGGCGGCGTAGACGTTTCTGTTCCTGGTGAGCTGGGCGTCCTGCACATCCGGTTGATTGAGGTGCAGAGTGGCGTCGGCCAGTGCGCGCAGGGAGTCGTCCCACAGATGCGGTCGGCCCGTGTGTTCGGCGAGCGTGAGCAGCACGTGGGCGAGGGCGCCCAGGCTCTCGGCGGCGCCTGCGTCCGCGCCGGCCTCCTTGAGGGTGCGTGCGGCCCCCGCGAGCAGGTGCCGGGCGCCTTCCAGATCGCCGTCCATGTACGCCACCACGCCGAGGTGGTGGCGGTAGCGGCCCTCCGAGTCTCTGGCGCCGCGCCGTTCGGCACTGGCCAGGCATTCGCTCCACCGTCTATTGGCCGTGTCGAGGTCTCCGGAGTCCCTGGCGACCGCGGCGATCAGGTTCAGGCCCAGTTCGAGGTCCTCCACGTCGCCGCTGCGTTCGGCGAGCGCGAGGTGGTGCTCCGCGAGGGTGTGCGCCGTGGTGACGTCCTTCTCCATGAGGGCCGCGTAGACCAGATAGGTGTATGCGCGGAGCATTCCGTCGGTGTCGCCGATCCGCTCGGTCTGAAGCAGCGCCTCGCGTGCGTGGGCCTTGAGTTCGTCCGGTTGTTCCAGGCGGAGGTAGACGTCGGCGACGAGCAAGGTCGTCTCGGCGATGCCGTGCCGGTCGGCGGGCACCTCGCGGTCGTGTTCAAGTGCCTGCTCGAAACACCGCAGCGCGTCGGCGTAGCGGCCCTCGTCGATGGCCAGTCGGCCTCGCTCGGTCAGCCGCGCCGCAAGGGAACGACGGTTCGCCGTTTCGCCGCGCAGCGCGTCTGCACGGTCCAGGTGCCGCTTCTTGGCCGCGAGGTCGCCGTGCCGGTCGGCGCGCACGGCGAGCGAATGGTGGATGCGGCTCATCTCCTCGTGATCACCGAGCTGTTCGCTGAGGGACAGCGCCTCCTGGAAGTGAGCGTCGGCACGGTCGTACCGGGAGAGGTTGGTCTCGGTGACACCGAGGCGGTGCAGGCTCTGCACGATCGAAGCTTTGTCTCCCGCCCGGCGTCGGATGGCCAAGGCGCGTTCATGGGCCTGAACGGCTGCGGCGACCTGTCCGGTCTCGAGGTCGCAGTCGCCGATGCCTTCGTGGGCGTCGGCGGCTAGGAGGGAATCGGGCGGGACCACCGTGAGGATCTCCCGCGACAGCGCTCTCACCTCATTGAACCGCCCGGCCGCGAGGTGACGGCGACACAGCAGACCGGTGACGCCGACGAACTCGTCTGCCATGCCCGCCTGTCCGGCGTGGTACCTGGCCTCGTCGGCCGCGGCCACGTCGGCGGGCAGTTCGAGGTCACCGGCCCCGAGCCGGGCGAACCAGTGGGCCGTGGCCCTGCGGTGCGCCGCCCGCCATGCCTGCGGGGCGAGTTCCGACAGGTACGTGGCGATCCACCGTGGAACGGCGAACCGCGGATGCGCGTCCGGCTCCGGAGAGGAGGACAGCAGTCCCGCGGCGACGAGTTCGTCGAGGATGTGCGGTCCGGCCGGCCGAGTCGGCGCGGGAGGCGAATTCCGCGCCGCCGTCATGTCGGCTGAGGACTCGCCGCGCGGCAGGAACGCCTGGGCTGACATCGGGCCACGGAAGACCGCGGCCGCCGTCAGGGCGCTCCGGGCGTCGGCGCACAGTCGAGACCAGACAGCGGGCAGGGCCGCGTCCTCGGCCGTCAGCACGGCTGCCTCCCGCAGGACTGCGCTCAGCCCCTCGGCCGACACGGACTGCACGTGCTGTTCGGGGACGTTCAGACCACGGGCGCGCAGTACGTCCATGAGGCGCGGCCAGATGTCCGGGCTCGCCGCCTGCGGGGTCGCGCGCAGCAGGCAGGCCGCGAAGGCCAGGGCCCGCGGGTGGCCGCCGAGACCGTCGACGAGCCGGTCCAGGTCCTGAGGGCGCAGAACGCCCAGCCCGGGAACACGCCGCGCCAGATAGCGGGCCTCGGACAACGGCAGCGGCTCCACTCGCAAGGTGGCCAACGGCGGGTGCGCGTGCGAGCGCAGGTTGAAGTGCACGGGTGAGCGGGACGTGACGACGAGTCGCCGCTGTCCGCCGTCGCCGGACGTCACCCACGCCGTGAGGAACGCGGCCTTGAGGCAATCGCTCATCTCGCCCTGCGGCTCGGGCGGGCACGAGACCGCCGACGCGGTGGGGAAGTCGAACAGGACAACAGCCGGGGCTGGGGCGGACCGGGGAGATGTACGGGTGTCCTTGCCGTCGGCGTTGACGTCGCGGGCCTCGTGGGCGTCGAACCACTCCTGGGCGCGGCGGATCCGTTCGGCGTCGGGGAGGTCCGGGTCGCACAGGCGTTGCGCCGCTTGCGGGTCGACGAGTCCGGTCAGGGCCCGCGTCATCCGGGTGAGGGTTTCCAGTGCCGAGGTACGGTCGTCCAGGTGCGCGACGCGCTGGCGGGGCACAGCCTGCCGCGCCAGGGATTCCTCGACGAGCGCCGTCTTGCCCGTGCCCGCGAGCCCCGTTACCTGCACTGGCTCACCGGCCTGCCAGAGCCTGCGCAGCAACCACTGCAGTTCCCGGCGGCGGCCCACTGCGACCTGTGAGCCGGCACCGGCGTTCGCCGCGGTGCCGCCGGCCCCGTAGGGCGGTTTCGGGGAGCGGGCTGTGGTTGCGGCCTCGCTGCGCAGGCCGCCGGGCCGTCCGGCGGCGTAGAGGGTGGGCGTACCCCACTCCGCCGGACGCCGAGGGCGTGGTGGCTGGTCCGGCGGCATGCCGAAGGGTTCGGGCCGGCGCTGTTGTTCCAGTTCCTGCCGGGTTCGGGCGACCGTATGGGGAAGTGGGGTGACTGGGTCCTCGGCGAGGCGCTCGTAGAGGCGGGCGCCGAAGTCCGTGGCGTAGCCGTCGCTGACTTCCGCCGTCATCGCGAGCACCGCCGGGAAGCCCGCGGAAGCGAAACGCTCCGCCAGGCCGGGCAGTTGACCGGTGAGCGGCGGTCGTCCCGGTGCGGACAGGTCGGTGCGGGGCGTGAAGGGGCCGGTGGACGCGCCGCGTGCCGAGGCACAGGCCGACAGGACCAGCAGGCCGGGCTTCGGGGCGTCGTCGGGAAACGCGGCGACGAGGCGGTCGAAGGGCACGAGATCGGCCGCGCCCGTACCGTCCTCCAGACAGAGGCCTTGCTCGTAGCCATGACACGACAGGTGCACGATGTCGAACGCGGCGCGGTGCAATGTGGAGCGCAGCGCCTGCCAGGTTCCCTCGCCCAGTAGTTCCAACACCAGTCGACCGGAGCGGTCGGTGGCGTCGAGCAGCCGCCGTTGCTCTGTCTCGATGTCGAGGCGGGCGAAACCGTACTCCTCTGGCGCGGCGATCAGCGCCAGGGTCCGCAGCGGTCCTTCCGGTACGTCCTGCCCCGCGCTCTCGAGGCCGTGGCCGGGCCCCGGTGAAGCGGAACGGTAGAGCGCCACGTGCGGGTCGAGCGCCAGCGGCGAGCGGGTGCCCGGGTGGCACAGGGCCTCCCACGGCAGATCCTTCAGCCGTGCGTCCGTGACATGGAGTCCGAGTCTGTGCGCGGCGTTCGGGCCGGGGGAGTGGCGCAGCAGGTCGTCGAGGGCTCGCCCTACCGGACCCTCGACGTAGGTGCGGGTGAGGGCGGCGCCCGCGGCGACGAGATCCGCGTGGGACGGGTCCGTGTCGGCGGCGTGGTCGAGCGGGCGCAACGGCGCGGCGGCCTCGGCCGCGGATCGGGTGCGCCAGGCGCGCAGCACCCACCAGGCCTGGTCGGCGGCGTGATCGGGCACGCCGGCCCGCTGGCGCACCACGCCCGCACGACCGGGCAGCCGAAGGGAGACCTCACTGTTGTCGATGTGCAGGACGGCGTCCGTCGGGGTGGCCGAGGGGGAGGCGGCGTGACGCGGGTGCGACGGCATGGGGTCTCCGTGTGGGCGGACGTGTCGTGACAGACGTACCGAAGGGGGTTGTGGCAGGGGCATGGCGCAGGCAGTCGTGCCTGCGTGGCTATTCGGCCCGGTGTCGTGATGGTCAGCGGGCCGGAGCACTGGGTGTGGCGACGGCGGCCCCCGAGGGGACGGGCGAGACGGTGGAGACCGTTGCCGGTGTCTTCTCGGCCGGATCCGTCGCGGAGGTCGCCAGGACCAGGCACAGGGCGCCGACCAGAGTGACCCCGCATCCGATGAAGGTGTGGACGCGGGCCTTGCGGACGCCGGCGCGAACATCCCACGCGTACATCAGGGCCGCCAGGCGACTTACCCGGGTGTAGTCGTCGGCGACCCACGATGCGGCCTGCCGACGGGCTGCGGCCAGGGCTTGGCGGCGTGTCGGATCGCTCTCCGCCGCCAGCATCCGTGTGACGTTCTGGAGCACCAGCCGGTGCTTGACGAAGGTGTTGTCGAAGTCGTCCAGCGCGGTGGGCCCCTTGCGCGCGGACGGTCCCAGAAAGAGCTCGGGATCCGACTCGACCGCGGTCTTGATCTCCGTGAACCGTGGAGTGCTGAGGTCCCGGTAGGACACCAGACGTGGCATGAGGGCCTCGCTCGTGACCCACAGGGCCCAGCCCACCCCGGCCAGGGCGACCGCCAGGCCGCCCAGCGCGAACAGCAGCCGGCCCGTGGAGGCCGCTGACCGCATGGCGGTCAGCGGGACACCGGCGAGGAGGACGGCGCCCACGGCCGCCAGGGCCGCGAGCATCCATTTCGCCGTGGCCCGCATGTCCGGGACCGCGTCGAGCGGGGAGGAGCCGGCGGTCGTCGCTCGGCCTGCCTGGGGATCAGTCGTCGGGGTCGTCACCGTGGCCCTTGAAGAAGACGGTTGGTACGTCGTCCACCGGGGCGATGACGCCTTCGTCCCCCATCGGATTCCATGTCCCGTCCAGGTACACCTCGGGCACGGCCCCGGTGAAGCGGACCTCGCCCTCCTGGGGAGTGGAGGCCGTCACGCCAGGGCCTCCGCGACCATACGCTCCATCTCCCTCTGGGCGTGCGGAGGCAGCCCGAAGTACAGGGCGGACTGGTAGCCCCGCGCCCCGCGCACGGCTCGCTCCCTGCCCGCGTCGCGCAGCTCGTCCGCCAACTGCGCGATCTCCCCGCAGAGCTCCGCGCGGCCCTCGGGCGAGTTGCGCGTGTGACCGCGCATGTAGGAACGCGCCAGGCCGTCGATGAGAGATTCCAACTCTTTCTGACCCGCCGACTTGAACAGCATGATTCGTCCCCCTCGTCGATTTCTGCCGGTTGTGTCCATTGATACGACAGACGTCGGCCGCCGCGGGGTCACATTGCACGCCGTATCGGACTGTGCAACGGGACTTGTTCCAACGCCTCCCTTCGGCTACTGGCCGGCTGTCACGCTGATGCGTATGGCGCACACCACACCGCAGTCGCCGCCCCGCCCCCCGTTCCCCCCGGCAGCTGTCGGGGCCCGCGGGCGGGTGGCGTGGCTTCTACGAGTCAACCGGCTCCTGGGATCGGACGGCCGCTACGCCTCCCTGCCCTCCTTCGCCGGCGCGTTCTCCGGCGGCTCCTACGATCACGCGGTCAGCGTCAGCGCGTTGTCACGGTGGGAGACCGGGCAGGTGCCGGCCCCGGCCGCCGCGTTGAGCCGCTACGAGGAACTCCTGGGCCTCCCGCGAGATCTGCTGCTCACCACGGCACGGACCACCCTGCGGTATCTGGCTCCCTCCGCGCTGTCCCAGCCCCCGCTGCCGCGGACCGGCAAGGGGCTTGACGCCGCGGCCGACCGCGCCCAGGAATTGCTGGAGCTCGCTCTGTCACGCGATCTGATGCGCGGTGAGGACTGGGCTCAGCTCACCGAGGCGCTGTGCGAGATCGGCCGGTTCGCGCTGCTGACCGGCTCCGCCTGGACCCAGATCACCGAGCGGCTCGTGGCAGAGATGGTCATCGCCGACGACGTGCCCTGGATGGCGCGGTTCGAGGCGCTGAACCGGCTGTTGAACCACCCCAGGGGTGCCCAGCACGCGATCGCCGTCTGTGCCTCCATGGCACGGGACGGCTCCAACTACGCGGCCACCGAGGTGGTTTGCGCCCTCGACAACACAGCGCATCCGGATGCCGCCGCCCGAGTCCTGGCCGAGCTCAGTCGGCCGAACAGCCAACGCGCCTTGGAGGGGGCGGTGATGGCGTGCATCCGCAAGGTCGAGTACGGCCACTTCACGGCACACCAGCTGCGCCGACTCGCCCACGCCGTCCACGACATCGGTCCCGAGTGGGACCTCTTCGGCCAGGTGCAGGCGCTGTCAGGCGCGTTGCACGAGTTACCCGCCGAAGCGGGCCCGGTGTGTCGGAGCCACAGAGGCTCGTACGCCTCACCCCTCGGCGATCCCCGTGTGGGCGGCCATCGCTCCGACCGTCCCCGTACCCACCGACCCCCCGCAGCCGCCCTCCCCGCCGGAGCTCCCCCCACCGAGCTGGCCGGCGTGGCACGACGGGTCCTCCGGCACGCCCGGCGCGGGACCGAGCCCGACCACACCGACGCCACGCTCGCCCTTCTGGTCACGGAGATGTTCTGCCACCCCGTGTTCGATGTGCGGCTGCACACCTCCCTCCTGCTCGCCGCCACGCCCTACCGCCGGGCGCTGGCCGACGCCGCCGTCGCGGAACTGGCCAGCCCGCGCATCGCCGCGACTCTGTCCTGCGCCCTGCCTGTCCTCGGCGTCCTGCGGATCATCGGCGACGCCGGTCACCGCGGGAGCGTTGAGAGGCTCGCGCTCACGTCCGGACTGCCGCGCGCCACCGCTTCCGCAGCCGTACACAGCCTCGGACACATCGACACGGATCAGGGCGACGACGTGTTCTTCACCCGTGCCCTCGCCCACTACACACGTCAGTGGGCACAGCGCCGCGACCCGGCAGCGGCCACCACGCTGAACGGCCTGGTCTACGCGATCGGCCGCGCCGGGCGCACCGAACTTCTACGCGACATCCGCGACCGCTCCGAATACCCCCTGGCTGCCCGGCAGGCGGCCGCCTGGTGGCTGAACCTAGCCGGCCACACCCAGGCGAGCTCATTGACCTGAACGCACCAGATGGGCGGGCCTCGCTCGGTCGTCGACTTGCAGCCGAGAGGGTGATCAGGATCGCGCAGGTCCAAGCGACCCTGGCGCTCGCAGCCGCCATCAACAGCCCGCGCGAGGATGACGTGCCGGCAGTGCGAAACAGGTAGCTCTTCCTGCACGCCGATCCGACGAGCAGTGCAGGACGTTCCAGCCCTGTCGGGGCGGTGGAAACGGTCGGCCTGCGCGGCAGGACACAGAACCTCGATTTCTGTTCTGGCCAGAGGTTGAGGTCGGGCTTGTCGGCCACCCTCAGCGGGTGGTGGAGAGGGTGCTGCCGTGGCGGGTATGTGGTCGGTGCGACCACGGAAGTTCTGTGGCCGCGTCGCGCGAAAAACTCGCCGTGGCTCGGGAGGCGGTGTTTGTAGGGTTCCTGCATGGAGGATGTGAGTGAGCAGGCCGTGCAGGCAGCCATTGATGGGGAGTTGCGGCTTCTCGACCCTGAGGTGCGGGCGTCTCCGGCCAGCGTCCTGGAGCTTTTGGATCCGGAGTTCACCGAGATCGGCGCCTCTGGGCGCCGGTGGGATGTGGAGTCGATCCTCACCGTGACGAGCGGCGGCTCGGTGTCCGCGGATGCTCCTGTCGAGGTCAGTGAGATGTCCGGTGTCGTACTCGCGCCGGGCATCGTCCACCTGACGTACTTCGCCGACAACCAAGGCCGCCGGGCATGGCGGAGCTCGTTGTGGCGTCTGACGGAGACGGGTTGGCGGATGTACTTCCACCAGGGGACTTTGACCAGCTGAGTGCTGAGCCGCCGACCGCACCCGGGTTGGGCTCGGGTGCGGCTAGCGTGGGTGCACGGTGTAGGTCAGGTGCGTCACCCGCGGCGACGACTCCGACCGAACCGGCTCCAACCTGATCCTGGACGCGTCCACCCCGTCGAACAGGCGGGTGCCGGCGCCGAGAAGCACCGGTGACAGCGTGACCGAGAACTCGTCGACCAGACCGGCGTTGAGATACTCCAGGATCGTCGCGCCGCCACCGGCGACGCGGACGTCGCGGCCACCGGCGGCGGTGCGGGCCTGGTCGAGGGCGTGCTCGATGCCGTCGGCGACGAAGTGGAACGTGGTGCCGCCGGGCCGCTCCCACGGATCACGCTTGGTGTGCGTCACGACGAAGACGGGGGTGTGGAAGGGAGCCTCCTCAGGCCATGACCGCTCGCCGAGGTCGAACATGCGCCTACCCATGACGCTCGCGCCGGTGCGCTCGAACGTCGCCCGCGCAACATCGTTGTCGAGACCCTCCTCACCGCCCTCGCCCAGCTTCAGGTTCTCCCGGAAGAACCGCAGCGGGAACGCCCACGCCTGCAGCTCCGACCACTGCGCCATCCAGCGCCGAACGTCCGGGCCGTCCTGCGTGTCGGCCGCGAAGAGCTCGTCGCCGGCGGGCACCGGCTCGGGCGCGATGAACCCGTCCAGCGACATCGTCACGCTGAAGAACACCTTCCCGGCCATCAGCCCTGCGCCCCCTTCCGCGCGAGGTCTCCGACGTAGGACGCCAGGCTGTTCAAGGTCTGCTCGCCGCCCTCGATCGCGTGGTACTTGTGGACCGCCTCGTCGCGCAGCTCCTGGGTGGGGAACACCGTGCGCATCACGACCCGGGTCGCCGCACCGTCCTGGGTGAAGTCCAGGACCGACTCGAAGGCGTTCGGGTCGTCGCGGGACTCCCCGTGCAGGAACACGATCCGTTCCGGCGGGGCGATGCGCAGCCACCGGATCCACTCGGGGTAGTCGGTCCCGTCCGGCCCGTGCAGTACGAAGTCCCACTCGCCGCCCTCGCGGAACTCGAAGGACCGCGTGGTGGTGGTGAACCCGTCCGGACCCCACCACTGCGACAGGTGCCGGACCTCGGTGAACGCCTCGAACACCAGCTTCCGCGGGGCGTTGATGACCCGGGAGATCACGATCTCCCGGTCGGCGGTCGCCGACTCCGCCCGCGTTTCTTGCCGTTCCGCTGCCATCGGTCATTCCTCCTGCTGTGTCCGCTTGAGGTCCTGAACGTAGGTGTCCAGCCGGTCGAAACTCTCGTTCCAGAACCGCTCGAATCCGCCGACCCACTCGTGGATCGGCCGCAGCCCGCGCGCGTCCAGACCGTAGAGGCGCTGCTTGCCCGCCTCACGGACCCGCACCAGCCCCACCTCCCGCAGCACCCGCAGGTGCTTGGACGCCCGCGGCTGGCTCATCCCCAGTTCCTCGGCCAGGTCACTCACCGGCCACTCACCCGCCCGCAACAGCGCAAGGATGTCCCGGCGCTGCGGCTCGGCGATCGCGTTGAACGCGTCCGATGTCGTCGCTGCTCGTGCCATGACAGCCATCGTATGCCCATATCGGAATATGTAAAGCGGGAGGGAGCCGGGTGCGTCTTGTCGGATGACTTCGGCAGGCCAGGAGGCACCCCTCGCCAGGTACGTGGTCGAGTCGACGCCCTGACCGCAGCCGATGACCAGCTCGACGTCCTCGTCGCCGTCGGTCGTCGGGGCAGGCCCTCTCGGGGCTCAGATGCGTATGACGGCGAAGTCGGGCGGGTCGGGGCGGAGCTGCTGAGGGCTCGATCATCGACAGATGGCGGAGATTGCAGCGCTGGACCCGGTCGTTGTACGTCGTCGGGTCTCCCGACGGTGTGATGTCGTACAGCAGGCTCAGTCCGTCGATGGGGCTGATCACCGGATCACCGGTGCGGTAGCCGCTGTCCTCGACGCAGGCGAGGAAGCGGGTGATCGCGGTGCGGTACTCGCCCGCCGTCACGCGGTCGTCCCGCAGCGCCCACTGGCTGGCGCCATCCATCCGCTGGCGCCCTCCCGTCCTGGAGCTCGGCAAGTACCCGACCGAGTGCGACATCCACCTCAACGGCCGCGGGCTGCTCCTCATCCCCTCGTACTTCTGCCGGAACACCCCGGTCTCCCTGGCCGATCCCGACCTGCCTCCCGTACTGCTCTATCCCCTCCACCACTCGCCCGCCGCCATCCAGCAAGCCGTTGGCCACGCACCGCTCGCTACGGCCGGGCGCAGCCTCGGGAATGCTGCGCGCCACTCCCGCCGTCAGCCGTCGGCGCGAGCCCCAAGAGTCGTCCCGGTGTGCCGTCGGCCTCTCAACGCCCCCTTCGGCCGGCCCTCGGGCGGCTGACCGGCTGGCCTACGTCAGGGTGTGGGACGTCGTCGAGGAGGAGCACGGCGGCTGTGCCTGGAGAGCCGTGCCGGCGCTGCCGTAGATGCATGTGGCAACTGCTGTCCAAGCTCGGCAACCCGGCCGGACATGAGTGCGGATCTTCCGGGTAGACGGACGTGCCTGTGGGAGAAGAGCCGTCGAAGCCTGGGGAGGTCGTAGCGGCTCTTCTCCCTCTTCTCTCGCCGGGTACCTTCTGACGCGCCACTTGGCCGGACACCGTGACGGGCACGCTGTGAGGGTGACTGCCTTTCTGAACCAGCTGCCCGCACTCATAGGTGTCGTCGTCGGACCTCGGCGGAACGGCCATTCCCGCCCACAGCGTGGTCATCGCCTGGAACACGGCTGCCAACTTCGACCCGGCGACGTCCCCTGACCCGGACCGCTTCGATGTCACGAGGGAGGGTGCCGCGGAGCACCTCGCCTTCGGGCACGGGATGCATCGCTGTGTCGGCGCGCAGCTCGCGCGAATCCAGCTCAAGGCGGTTTTCGGCACTTTGTTCGCAGCGATCCCTGGCCTGCGGCTGGCGGTGCCCGCCGCCGAGATCGTCTACAGCGAAAACACGCTGCCGGTCGTCTGGTGAGCCCTTTTCGGTAGCCGTGATTGACTTAGTGGGCGAGCGCCCACTAAGGTCGTGCCGTGTCGAATCCGAAGATTGGCAGTGAACTCCATCAGCAGCGGCGTGTCGCCGAATCCTATGGTGTGGATTCTGAGCGATACGACCGGACTCGGCCGCGTTATCCGAATGCCATGGTCAAGCGTATCATGCAGGCATGCCCGGGCGTTCAGCTGTTGGATGTGGGCGCAGGTACTGGTATTGAGGCGCGACAGTTCCAGGCGGCCGGATGTTCGGTTCTCGGCGTGGAACCGGATGCACGGATGGCGGAATTCGCGCGGAGCCGTGGAACCGAAGTCGAGATCTCGCGATTCGAGGAATGGGATTCGGCGGGACGTCGGTTCGACGGGGTGATCTCGGGCCAGGCGTGGCACTGGGTGGACCCTGTAGCGGGTGCGGCGAAAGCCGCGTCGGTCCTGCGTCCGGGAGGGCGGCTGGCAGCCTTCTGGAACGTCGCCGAACTTCCGGCAGAGGCACGCGAAGCCTTCGGTGAGGTGTATATCGGGGTGGTGCCGGACGCCCTGGCCACTCGCGCCTACAGCATGCCGACGCCTCCACCGAGCAGCTCGCCGTTGCTGACCAAGACCATCGACGGGCTCCGCCAGGCGGACGTCTTCGGTGAGCCCGAGCAGTGGCAGTTCGAGTGGGAGTACGTCTACAGCAAGGACGAATGGCTGGACCAGCTGCCCACACAGGGAGATCACAGCCAGTTCCCGCCCGAGAAGCTGGACAAGGTGCTCGCGGGGGTCGCTGCCGCCGTCGACGCCATGGGCGGCGGCTTCAGCGTGAAATACACCGCTGTCGTGGTGACGGCGGCGCTGCCCACGTCCTGACGGCACGCCGCCGCGTACGCGCCGGCGCGACTCGGCTGCGTCGCGCGCCAGCGCGCTCGAGCGGTGCGCCGCACCGGCCTGCGCGACCTGCCAACGAAAAGGAGGCCGACTCGGTCGACGGTCCTTCAAGAAAGATCGAGGTTAGAACGGCTTTAGCGGCAGCCCGGATATTGAGGTGCGTGGACCAAGCGGCCCGGCTCGACCGGACATGCATCACACCAGAACGGAGCGAGATGGATCATATTTTCCAGGCCAGCCGTCGGTGGGAGCGAATACAGAACCGCTGGATCACCGAGGACGCTGCTGTCGACCTGACGAATCTGAAGTCCGACCCGAGAACTTCAAGCTGTCCCTCTGGGGCCCGTCGACCAACGGGGTCCGGTATCTGAAGACCCTGACCTATCACCTCGGCATGGAGTCGAGCGCGGAGGATCTGGAGAGGATCAAGCGGACCCCCAACCGGGACATCGGCAACCCGATCACCGAGCGGTGCCAGGGTGAGGCGCTGTGCATGGACTACCTTCAGGCGACGTTCGAGCTCGGCTTCATCGAGCGTGCGATCGACCTGAGTCCACTCCTGGACGGCTACTTGCAGGGCCAGGCGGCCGTGCAGATGGCACTGGAGAACGGGCCTTTCAGACAGTTGCTGGACATCCAAGACAGCGCGGCGGTGCAGACCGCAGTACCCGCGTTCATCTCCGGTTACCGGCCGGGCGACGCCTGGGACTGCGTCGGGGACAGTCGTGCCCTTCCGTGGAGCTACCTCTGGAAGGCCCGTACAAGAAGCCTGCTCAGCGATGACGTCCAGCAGATCCCGGGCGACCATCGTGGCGAATTGGAGATCACGGATACCCTGCGCGCCTACCCGGCCGCAGGGCGTGCCGAGTTGGTAAGGCCCGGCATCCTCGACTTCACGCACCCGTCGAACGACTGAGCCATCCGCTGGGGGCGGTGCTGGTTGCTCGCGCTGTAATCTGGGCAGGCAGCGAATTGAGTGGGTGGATGCCCACTCAAGCAAAGCGGTACTGGCCGGTTGATGCGCGAGAGGATCTGTGAGTGCCGACTGGAGTGCACCTCCGCGACGCGCGGCAGCAACTTTTCGACGCTGCTGAACGCGTCCTTCTGCGCGATGGGCCGAACGGGCTGACCTCCCGCGCCGTCACCGACGAGGCGGGTTGCGCCAAAGGAGTACTGCATCGGCACTTCGCCGACTTCGACGCCTTCCTCGCCGACCTCGTAGTCGACCGAGCCGCTCAGCTGGAGACACAGGCGAGTGCGCTGCGCGAGTCCGCCGGCACCGGCACCGTGACCGACAACCTGACGGGTGCGCTGACCGCCCTGTTCGGGCCGATTCCCGTGGCGATCATCCCGCTCATCACCTTCCGGGACGAGCTGCGCGCACGGCTGCGGCAAGCCATGCCCGGCGGTGGCATCGCGATCCTGGCCCAGGCCACGACCGCGATCTCCGCCTACCTGCGCGAGGAGCGTGAGCTGGGCCGCATCACGGCCGGCGCCGATATCGACTCGCTCACCCTCTCCCTGGTCGGCGGCGGGCATCTCCTTTTCGCGGACCGCGACCCCGGCCCGCCGACCACGGCAGCCGTCAACAAACTTGTGACAGCGGTCGTCGCCGGCGTGGAACGACAACCGGCCTAGAGAACCCGGGCTGTCAGGAACAAGTGGGTCGCTTCAGATCAGCTCACACGACCGTGATGTCACGCGGCATTCCGCGCCCGTACCGCCTGAGGCGACGTCTGAATCACGCGCCCTCCATCGTGTTGAGGCACAGCAGAAGAGTCCGCGCCTGGACGCTGACGTAGTGGCTGTACCGGGTCAGCGCGGGCAGTTGGTCTCGCGAGATCCAGCGGAACCCGGGCGGTGCGTCGAGCGGTGCGTCGCACTCGTCGGTTTCCACGATGAGGTAGCGGCTCACCGATTCCAGGAAGCGGCCGCCCTCCTCGGAGTGCAGTACGGAGTAGCGGATCCGGGACCGTGGCGCGGTCATGGCCAGGTGCAGGAAGTGAGGTTGGCTCGCGGCGGGCAGGTGCGTGTGGCTCTCGGGCTGGCACTGAACGGTGGGCCCCAACTCCACGTCGAAGAAGCCGCCTTCCGCGCGGGCCTGGACCAGGACGTGCGGCACCGCACGGTGTCGGTGCTGCGCAGCACGGCCCGTGCCGCGTGATAGCCGCGTACCTGCCACGTGCCGTCGTCCCCGCGGCCGACCGGGCAGACGGGTCCGGTGTGATCCCTGCGAATCTTGCGTGCGTCGTCGGCTCGGTCCATCGACTGCTGCCTCCGTCGTTGTGTCGACACCCTGCTGGAAGGAGCGCGCTCAGGCATGTGCGGCCAGACTTCAGGACGGGTGGCCCTTGCCGCCAGTGCCCGGTCCGCCAGGGATCGTGGCTCGTCCTCGACACCGGGACGCCCGGTCATGAACGTCGCCCCCGTCCGCAGACGCCGACACCATCGCCGCCGCGGACGACGTACCCCTGCTTGTGGACCGCTCCCGACCGAGCTAACGAGCGGTGGGTTCCTGGGGGGAGCGGAGCACGAGCAGGGTGATCTCGCTGGGCGCGAAGATGCGGAACGGCGGGCCCCAGAAGCCGGTGCCGCGGCTGGTGTAGAGGAGGGTGCGGGGGCCGTGGTGGCTGAGACCGGCGACGACGGGCTGGTCGATGCGGACCAGGTGGTGGAAGGGCCAGATCTGGCCGCCGTGGGTGTGGCCGGAGAGTTGCAGGTCGATGCCCGCCTCTGCCGCCCGGTCGACGAACTTCGGCTGGTGGGCCAGGAGCAGAACGGGGAGATCTGGGTCGGCGCCGTCCAGGGCTCCGGCGAGGTGGGCGCGGTGGCCGGCCAGGCCGGAGGACTCGGCGGTGACGTCGTCCACGCCGGCGACCACGAGGGTGTCGCCGCCACGTTCGATCAGCACATGGCGGTTGCGCAGGGGTTCCCAGCCCAGCTCGTCCATCAGGTCGACCCAGCCCTGGGCCTCGCTGTAGTACTCGTGGTTGCCGGTGACGTAGACCCGGGCCCGGGTGGCCCGCACGGTGCCGAGCGGGGCGGCCTGGGCGCGACGGCGGTCGGCCGTGCCGTCCGCGATGTCGCCGGTGTGGCAGACGAGGTCGGCCTCCAGGGAGTTCACCACCTCGCAGACCCGCTCCGACCAGCGGGCGCGGTCGAGGGGACCGTAGTGCGTGTCGGTGATGAGGGCGACACGGGTGCCGTCCAGTCCGGCTCCCAGGCGCGGGAGCCGCACGTCCAGTTCGCGTACGCGGGGTACGCGACGGGCCTCGACGTACCCCCAGGCGAGCAGTACGACGGTCACGCCGAGGACGGTCCAGGCCACGATGCGGGCCCGATCCTGTCCGTCCCCGACGCCGGCCACGATCAGGGCTGTCCGCAGCAGGACGCCGAGCAGAACGGACCAGGTGAACAGGACCCAGCTGCTGCCCAGCAGGGTGTCACCGACTATCGCCGCCCGGTCCTGCTGGCGCCGGCCGTGGCCGCGCGCCATCGCGAGCGGCATACCGATCAGACCGACGACGAACAGGGCGGTGCCGACCAGAGTGACGGGCAGCGGCCAGTGCTGCCCGGAGTACAGCAGTACCCAGCAGGGCACGGCCCACAGCAGGACGGGTGCGACCAGGGGGATGTAGCGCATCAGGCGGTGCAGTCGGCTCGGTCGAGCCGCTTGCGCCTCACCGTCTGCGGGGCGGGTGTCGCTGGTGTTGGTCACGCTGCTCCTCCTGATGCTCTGTCTCTTGAATCATGCCCCTTGCGGCGCCGTATGGCGGACGGCGCCGTCGTCACACCGGCGACCCGCCCGTTGCTTTGGCGTGATCCGTCACTCATGCCCCGATACCGCTGTGGCGTGAAACTGCGAGAGGCCTCGGCGAGCTCGCTGAACGCCCGTGCCGCGGGGGGAGTTGGCCGGAGCCGAGGCGTATTGGCGTCCGTTGCCCCGGCCGTGCGTGTTTGCCATCCGCGCGAGCGGCAACGCGCAGTACATGAGTCAATCGAACAGCGGCGCGAATCAAGATTCCCAAGCCAAGCAGAGTGCTTCTGCCAAAGCCCGGCAGGCCACAGCGAAGGCGACTGCCCCTGCATCGCAGGCCGCAGACAAGGCGGCGGAGAAGTCGGGTGAGGTGTCCTCGGCGGCTGTGGACGTGGCCGAGCGTACGGCCGGAAAGGGCACGGCGCTCGTGAACAGCACGGCCGAGCGTGTCCAAGCCGGCCGCCAGGCCGTCATCGACGCTTCGGGGCAGGCTGCGGCCGTGGCCAAGACGACGTGGACGTTGATCGCCCACCGCAGGGCTCTTGTCGCCGGTGTCGGTGCGGCCGTGTCGGCGCTGGGTGCCACGTCGTACCTGGCGGGCCGCCGCGCGGGTCGCCGCACGCACGGCCCGATCACCCGTCTGACCGGCGGGCGCATCTGAGCCGACAAGTACGAAGCAGGGCGTACGTGCCCTTCTGCCGGCACTTCGGCCGGCGTCGGGTCCGGATGATGATGCCCGCGCGGTGGAGTGCGGCCTGGTCGGCGACCGAGAGCGTGTCGGTTCGTCCGGTCAGGTCGCGCCACTGCTCAAGGCAGTTGTCGCGGCAGCCTCGGCCAACCAGCCTTACCCGCAAGGCCGTTGAGTCACGGGCGCAGTGACGATCCGCCGTGTGCGGGGCGCCCGTCGGCCATTCCCCGCTCGTCCACCGTTCATCTGTCGCCTTGATCCTCCACAGACGCGGCGCGTTCGCGCCGCGGAAGGCAGCCGCAGAAGGCAGCGGCAACCAGGAGGCGTCATGGGGCACGGACATCACCACCACAGACACGACCACGATCATGGTCACGCGCACGAGGCGGCCTCCGCCCTGCCCGCGGTCTTCGACCCCTCCGTGCCCGACGACGCGCTCCCGCCCGAGGAGCAGTCCCGCCGCACCCTGCTGCGCCGGGCGGGCCTGCTCGGCGCGGGACTGGCCGCCGGCAATGTCCTCGCCGGCGCCACGCCGGCCGCTGCCGCGCCCGCTGCCGGCTCCGGCGGCCGGCGGTCCAACGGCTTTCTGTGGCTGGCCGGCGACCACCACATCCACACCCAGTACAGCAGCGACGGCAAGTACCGCGTCGTCGACCAGGTCCGCCAGGGTGCCCGGTACGGCTTGGACTGGATGGTCATCACCGACCACGGCAGCACCACGCACGCCAAGATCGGCGTCGACAAGGTGAACCCGGACATCAAGGAGGCCCGCGCCGCCTACGAGGACACGCTCGTCTTCCAGGGCCTGGAGTGGAACATCCCGGCCGCCGAGCACGGCACCGTCTTCGTGCACCCCGGCAAGAACGAGGTCGCCGTCCTCAAGCAGTTCGAGACCGACTACGACGGCAGCGTGAAGGGCGCGAGCGACTCCACGCCCGCCAACGAGGCGCTGGCCGTCGCGGGCCTCAACTTCCTTGCCGAGCAGGTACAGCGGCGCAAGGTCAAGGACGCGCTGATGCTCGCCAACCACCCGGCCCGGCGCGGTGTCGACTCCCCGCACGAGATCCGAGGCTGGCGGGACGCGACCGGCTCGGGCCGCCAGATAGCCGTCGGCTTCGAGGGCGCCCCCGGCCACCAGGCCGCCGGCCTGCCCGCGCCGCTCGGCATGGCCCGCGCCCGCGGCATCTACGACAACAGCCCCAGCGCAGCCTCCTTCGCCGGCTACCCGCTGGAGAGCTACCGCACCTGGGGCGGCTTCGACTGGATGACCGCCACGGTCGGCGGACTGTGGGACAGCCTCCTCGCCGAGGGCAAGCCGTGGTGGATCACCGCCAACAGCGACAGCCACCAGGTCTACGGCGACACCGCCGTGCGGGGGCCTGGTGGGGACTTCAACGCCAACGGGCGGTACGAGGACCCCGTTTACGGCGGCAAGATCGACATCACCCAGGGCGACTACTGGCCCGGTCAGTACAGCCGTACGCATGTCGGCGCCGACGGCTTCTCCTACGCCGCCGTCATGGACGGCATCCGCGCGGGCCGGATCTGGGTCGACCACGGACAGCTCCTCAGCGGCCTGGACGCCCGGGTGGCGGGCGGCGGCCGCTGGGCCACGCTGGGCGGCGCCCTGCACGTGAAGAAGGGCACGAACGTCACACTGACGGTCGACGTGTCCCTCGCCGACGGCCCCAACTGGGCCGGATACGTGCCCAAGCTGGCGCGCGTGGACGTCATCCAGGGCGATGTCACGGGTCCGGTCGCGGACAAGGACACGTTCACCGCGCCGACGGCGAAGGTGGTCCGCTCGTACGAGGTGGACAAGTCCTCCGGCGTGGTCCGGCTCACCTACCAGCTCGGCCGCGTCGACCGCCCGTTGTACGTCCGGCTGCGCGGCAGCGACGGCAACCGGACCGCTGTCGGAGCGATGGGCGCGGCGGTCGACCCGGCGGGTCCGGCGATCGACGTCGTGGGCGACGCCGACCCGTGGCTCGACCTGTGGTTCTACTCCAACCCGATCTGGGTCCTGCCGTCGTGACGCAGTACGCCCTCACGGTGGACCCCGGGGTGCGCGATCTGCGTGCGGCCGATCACCTGCTCCAGGAACTGGCCGCCGAACTCGCCCTTCCAGAAGGCGCGTTCGGCTGTACACACCTGGTGCGGGGGGACCGCCCGCGCGTCGCCCTCTCTCTCGCCGTGCCGTCCGAGCCGCTCCTGCGTACCGTCCAGGAGCGGCTCACGGCCCGGGGACACGAGGTGCGGGACGGTCTGCCCGACCCGGCGGGCCGCGCGGTGCTCTACCCGGGGGCCGCCACCCTCACCGGCACACTGACGGTCGCCGAGCTGCTCTCGCGCTCCGCGATCGACCGCGTGACGACACTGGGCACCCACGGCTCGCCGGCCCCCGGCACGTTGCTGGTGACACGCGACCACGTACGCCCGCAATGGCAGGACGGCGAGCTCGTACTGACGACCATGCCGGCGGCTGGGGGAGCCCTCGTCCCGTTCGAGGTACCGGAACCGACCCCGTGCTGCGCGGACCACTGAACCGGGCTCCACTCATCGGGGTTTTGACGAGACACGGCATGGCAGACCGCCCACCCGCCGCGAAGTTCCTTGGCAGGCAGACGACTTGGGCGGGACATGCCATGCTGAGGAGGTTCGGGAGGTTCGACTCCATCCTCACACCTGGGGGTTTTGATGCGTGCAGGTGTCGTTGTCGCCGCGCAGCCCGGTGTGGAGGAACTCGCCGTGCAGGCCGAGGAGTTGGGCCTGCACAGTATCTGGGTCAACGACACCCCGATGGTCCATGGCGACCCCTTCGTCGCCTTGAGCCTGTGTGCGAAGGCCACCAGCCGCATCAGGCTCGGCATCGGCGTGACCTCACCGGCCCTGCGCTCGGCCCCGGCCGCCGCGAGCGGGCTCGCCAGCCTCAACGCCCTGGCACCGGGCCGGATCATCTGCGGAGTCGGCACGGGGAATACCGCCCGGCGCACCCTGGGCATGCGGCCGACCACGGCGGCCGGGCTGGAGAAGTTCACCGTCGCACTACAGGACCTGTGCGCGGGTCGTTCGACCGAGTACCGCGAAGGGGACCTGTCCCGCGACATCCGGTTCCTGCACGCCGGGGCGCACGTGAACACCGCCGACCCGATCGAGTTCGTCGTGGCCGCGCTCGGACCGCAGGCCGCCGCCGTCGCCGGCCGCCGCGGCACCGGCCTCATCTCCTTCGGCTTGCTGGACCCCGCCGCCTGGCACGCGCTGCACGACGCCCGCCGCCAGGCCGCCCAGGGCACACCGCGCGAACCCGGCCCCCGCACAGGCTCCTACGTGGTCACCTCGCTGCACCTACTCGCCGAGGACGAGGACCCGCACGGCGACGCGGCCCGGGATGCGACGGGCCACCTCGTCCTGTCGCTGCTGGCCTACGCCGCCGACGCACCCGCCTTCGCCGAGCAACTCGGCCCCGAGGAACGCGAGGCGGTACGGCGGCTTCTCGACCGACGCGGCACCACCCCCACCGCACCGGACCGGCACACCAAGCTCTACCCCAACTACCTCGGACGCATCGCGCCGCAGGACCGGGACCTGGTCCTGCCCTCCCTGATGAACACCCTCGCCCTGGTCGGCACCCGCGACGACCTCGACGCCCGCATCAGCACCCTGGAACAGGCCGGCATCGACGAACTCCTCATCCAGCCGGTGATCGACCCGTCCGCCGAAATGGCCCAGCTCGCGAAACTCCTCACCTGAGTGGACCCGACCGCCGCAGCCGGCGTGCGGAGTCGGTACGGCAGGCCGGGGGCCGCGGCATCCCGTTCACGAACCGTGCGGGGGACGCCGTCGAGCGGCAGGAGCGCGAGCAACCCGGCGACCAGGGCCAGCACATTGAGCAGCGGGGTCGGCATCAGGGACGGCAGCGTGCGAGCACCCATGTCCTGGCGTTCATCAGGCTCATCGAAGCCCGTGCGCACGCCCGTGCGAGCGACGGCCGAGCCGCCGGCACCGCCCTCGCGGCCGCCGAGTGCCTCCTCGACGCCGCACGCCCCGATGGCGCACCGGAGTGGCTCGACTTCGTCACCCATCCGCGTCTCGCCGCCGACGCCGCTGAGATCCACCGCGACCTCGGCGACTCCCGGGCGTGCTTCGCCTGGCACGAGCAGGCGGAGCCGATGGCACCGAACGCCTTCACCCGATCGATGGGCATGCGGCTCGCGGTCGTCGCCACCGCCCACCTCAAGGCCGGAGACCTCGCACAGAGCCTGGCCCTCGGACACCGCTCGGTGGACATCCTCCAGCGGGTCGACTCATCGAAGGCACCGACCACTCTCCCAACGTGAAACGCCCCACCGGGACAGCCCGCGCCCTGATCGCCTTCTGTCAGCGGATCAGCGCACGGAAGCGCACGCCGGGAACTTCGCCGAGGCTTCCGGTGTGAGCGTGAAACGGGGCCGATCCCACGACCGTTGTCCGGGCATGTCGATCGCCGAGACGTGCACCAAGACATCGCCGCCACCCGCTGACCTGGCAGCTGTGCGAGCGGCGAGGCCGGTCGATGAGGCGCATGGGCCTGTACGGCGACACCGGCCCGTCACGTCATCGCGTGGCGGCGCCCCCTGCCCCTGTGATCAGCGCCAGCCCAGTGCCGGAGCGACGTGCGTCAGGATGCTCTCGATGACGTGGGCGTTGTAGGCGACTCCCAGCTGGTTCGGCACGGTGAGGAGCAGTGTGTCGGCGGCGGCGACCGCCTCGTCCTCGGCGAGCTGTTTGATCAGCACGTCGGGCTCGGCGGCGTAGGAGCGGCCGAAGATGGCGCGGGTGTTGGCGTCGATGTAGCCGATCTGGTCCTTCGAGTTGGACTCGCGGCCGAAGTAGGCGCGGTCGCGGTCGTCGACCAGGGCGAAGATGCTGCGGCTGACCGACACGCGCGGCTCGCGGGTGTGACCCGCCTTTTGCCAGGCGTCGCGGTAGGCCTCGATCTGCTTGCGCTGCTGGACGTGGAGCGGTTCGCCGCTCTCGTCGTCCTTGAGGGTAGAGCTCTGCAGGTTCATCCCGAGCGTGGCCGCCCACGCGGCGGTGGCGTTCGAGCTCGATCCCCACCAGATGCGGTCGCGGAGGCCCTCGGAGTGGGGCTCGATGCGCAGCAGCCCCGGCGGGTTGGAGAACATCGGATTGGGGTTCGGCTGCGCGAACCCCTCGCCCTTCAGTACGTCGAGGAGTCGCTCGGTGCGGGCGCGTGCCATGTCGCCGTCGGTCATCCCCTCGGACGGCAGATGCCCGAAGTGGCGCCAGCCGTCGATGACCTGCTCCGGGGATCCGCGGCTGAGGCCGAGCTGGAGCCGACCACCGGAGATCAGGTCCGCGGCGCCCGCGTCCTCGGCCATGTACAGCGGGTTCTCGTAGCGCATGTCGATCACGCCGGTGCCGATCTCGATCCGGCTGGTCCGCGCGCCGATGGCCGCGAGCAGGGGGAACGGCGAGGCGTACTGCCGCGCGAAGTGATGGACGCGGAAGTACGCGCCGTCGGCGCCCAGCTCCTCGGCGGCGACCGCGAGGTCGATCGCCTGGAGCAGGGAATCCGCCGCGGAGCGCGTCTGCGAGTGCGGTGATGGCGTCCAGTGCCCGAAGGACAGGAACCCGATCCTTTTCATGCCGCTTTCAACAATCAAGGTCGGCATTCATTCCCTGGGAGCCGCCGCGGCACCGTGGGCCCGAGTGTGGCTTGGGATGACGGGGGCGGCTGATGGCCTTCCCCGAAGACACCTGCCAGGCGACAGCCTGAGCGGGGGCGCGCGTCCCCCGCTCAGGCAGATGTCACCCGCCCCCCCGCAGCCGTACGGCGGCCGGGCCTCGGCGGCCGCCCAGGGCGAGCGACGTCGTGGGAGTGCCCCGGTCACGCGGATTGCGTGCCGGCGGGCGACGGCAGCGTGTGGTCACCCTCCGGCGCCGAGTCGGCCGCTGGGATCTGAGGGCCGGAGTCCTGCCGGGCGTTGTCGCCGAGGAAGCCGCCCGACTGGTGCCTCCACAGCCTGGCGTAGGTGCCCTGTCCGGCGAGCAGCTCCTCGTGGGTTCCCTGTTCGACGACGCTGCCACGGTCCAGTACGACGAGACGGTCCATGCCCGCGACGGTGCTGAGCCGGTGTGCGACCACGAGCGCCGTGCGCCCCTTCATCAGTCGCCACAAGGCGTCCTGGATGAGGATCTCGCTCTCGGAGTCCAGCGCGCTGGTCGCTTCGTCGAGGAGCAGGACCGGTGCGTCCCGCAGGATGGCGCGGGCCAGGGCGACGCGCTGACGCTGGCCGCCCGAGAGCTTCACCCCTCGTTCGCCCACCAGAGTGCTGAAGCCGTCGGGGAGCTGTTCGGCGAACTCCGTGACATGGGCCGCCTCGGCCGCCGCGAGGATCTCCTCCTCCGTCGCGCCGGGCCGGGCGAAGGCGATGTTGTCCCGCAGGGGGCGGTGGAACATGGCGGGTTCCTGAGGGACGTAGGCGATGAGCGACCGCAGATCGCTCTGCCGCAGCCGCCTGATGTCCTGGCCGCCGATCAGGATGCGTCCGCCGTCGATGTCCGACATCCGCAGCAGGAGGCGGGTGAGCGTGGTCTTTCCGCCGCCGGACCGGCCGACCAGCCCGATCCGCGCACCCGCCGGCACCTCCAGGTCGAGCCCCGAGAAGATCGGCGCAGCGCCGGCATGGGCGAACGTGACGTTGTCGAAGCGGACGCCGGAGTCACAGGGGGCGAGCGGCTCCGGCTTCGGCGGGTCGAGCACGGTGGGCGGATCCAGCAGCAGCTCCGTGAACTGCGCTGCCTCGGTCATGGAGCTCTCGAGGCGCCGGTAGATCTGGTTGAACTCGAACATGATCTCGGTCGCCTGGGAGTAGTAGGTGAAGGCGACGATGACCCCCTCCACCCCCAGCCCCGGACCGCCGAAAGTGATCGCCAGCACCAGCCCCAGCACATTGGTGGCGACGGACATCGGCGCGATCACGGTGTCGACGCGCAGATTGCCGTAGTCCCACGACCGCAGTGTCAGCCGTCGGGACTCCGCGACACGGCTGCGGTGCTCGGCTCCTTCCCGTCGTTCGGCTGCGAACGCCCGGATGGTCTCCATGTTCATGAGGCTGTCGGCGACATGGCCGGAGACGCGCGCGATCGCCGCCTCCCGCGCGTTGACCAGCCGTTGCCGGCGCCGGATCAGCGGCGTCGCCGCCACCAGGGTCAGCGCCATCATCACGAGCAGGCCGGCGACCAGCATCGGTGAGTAGGTCCACAGCACCGCGGCACCGAACAGCAACGGCACCAGACTGCCCACGATCCGGTACGTCATCGTGTCGATGAAGTCCTCGAAACGCTTGCCGTAGCTCAGTACCCGCTTGGTGAGGGAGCCGGCGAAGTTGTCGTGGAAGAACGCCGCGTCCTTGGCCAGGAGTTCGTCCATGCCGTCGACGTAGAGGTGCTCCATGCCCAGCGCGGCCACCCGGTTCAGACAGTGCTGCCCGACCCGCCACACGGCCTCGGAGAGCAGCAGTGTCACTCCGAAGCCCAGCACGTACGGCGATGCGGAGTCGAGGGTGAGACCGCCGTCGGTGGCGGCCTGCCCCGCCAGCTTGGCGATCAGCAAGGGGGCGATGTAACGGATGCCGATGTTGCCCAGGGCCGGAAGCAGCAGTGCGGGCAGCGCCAGCCACCGCAATCGCAGGAGTTCGAGGTTGTAGTGGCGCAGAGCCAGCAGGACCGCACTCTTGCCCGGCGCGGAACCGTACGTGTCAGAGGTGCCCATCACACTCCCGGGGATGAGGAAGCGGGCAGTGTCCCGTCGAACAAGGTTCTCAGTCCATGCATTTACGGCGGAGCGGTGATAATCGGACACTCTGTCGCGGAGTTCGGCTCCACCTGTCCGCTCGTCGGGCCGAAGAGGTGCCTGGCCCGACGGGCGTAGCACCGGGGAACGCCCGTGCGGCGAGGAGGTCGGGCGGCTCTGTGACGGAGGTGGGTCCGCTTCTTGCCACGTGACCTCAACCGGTGCCGTCTCCGCGGCCCAGTGGATCCGTCTCACGAATGGGGCCCTTCTCGGGCCTGTGACTATCGGCCCGGGCCCGCCCCTCGGGGGATCAGGAGCCGGCGCCCTGTGCCGTGATGGCCCGGGCCGTGCGGGCGGCCCTCTCCTCGGTGTCCGACAGGGCCGCGCTTCCCGCACCGAACAGCCCCTGCCGCAGGAACACCGCCAGGCCGTGCGCGGCAGCGGCGATCCGGAGCAGCAGGTCGAACGCGGCGTCCGGCGTCGAGGCGAGCTGTCGGGCCACGGGCAGCAGGAGGTGGGCCACCTCGTCGCCCGCCGAGGCCAGTTCGGTGAACCGGGATTTGTCGAGTCCCGCATGGAAGGTCACATCGAACAGAGCGGGTTCCTCGGCGGCGAATCTGACGTAGGCCGCCGCGAAGGAGGCCAACTGTTCGGCGGGGTCCTCGATGCCGTTCACGGCCGCGGCGAAGCGCTTGCGCTGCTCGCGGTAGCCCTGTGTGGCCAGTTCCGCCAGCAGTGTGTCCCGGTCGGCGAAGTGCTTGTACGGCGCCGCGACGCTCACCCCGGCCCGACGGCTGGCCTCGGCCAGGGTGAAGCCGTGGGGGCCTTGCTCGCCGACCAGTTCCAAGGACGCCTGCAGGAGGGAGTTGCGCAGATCGCCGTGGTGGTGGCCGACGGGACGTCGGGCAGCGGGTGGGGTCATGGGAATAGGTTAACATCGCTTACCAGGTAAATGCCATTAACCAAGGGAGTCGCCATGCCCATAGCCCGCTTTCACCACATCAGCCTCTCGGTCGCGGACCTCGCCGCGCAGGAAGCCTGGTACGCCGACGCGCTCGGGCTCACGCAGGTGGAAGAGCGCCTGGAGATGCCCGAAGCGGGAGTCCGTACCGTCGTTCTGAGCGATACGGCCGGCCTGCGGGTGGAGTTCGTCGAACGGTCGGGCTCGCGCCCCGTCTCGCACACCGACGCCTTCGCCGCCACCGCCGTGCAGACCTTCACCCACCTGGCGCTTCAAGTCCCGGATCTCGACGGCGCGTTCGCCCGCCTGACGCAGGACTGCGGCGCCGCCGCGGTGTCGCCTCCTGCACCCGGGGCGAGTGAGGGCATGCGCTACGCGTACGTCACCGACCCGGAAGGCAATCTGCTGGAGCTGATCGAGACGCGTGAGCAGGCCCGGTCCGGGCCGGCGCACCACCGCACTCACGCGGAGGGAAGGGGCGATTGGGCGTCGAGCGCCGCCGTGCGGAGGACCGCGGCCACACGGGTCACGGCCTGGGTGGGCGGGGCGGGCAGGCGGGCCAGGAGCAGGCGCCGCTGTTCTTGCGGGCCGCCGCGGACCGGAAGGACGCGTACTCCGGGGGGTGCGGCGGAGACGAGCGAGGCGGGAACGGTGGTCAGTCCGCACCCCGCGGCGACGAGGTGGAGCTTGGCCAGCCAGTCGCGGGCGGTGTGGGCGATCTCGGGACGCTCGTCCAGGCCCGGCCATACGCCCATCAGGCGGTCCTCTCCCGATGAGGGCCCGGCGATCCAGCGCTGCCCCCGCAGGTCGGTCACGTCCACGTACTCGCCGCGGGCGAGGGGGTGCGTGGCGGGCACCGCGAGACGCAGAGGGCGTTCGGAGAGCGTCTGCAGCGCCAGCGGGGGTGACTCGGTGTCCGGTGCCCGAAACGGTGGTGCCGAGGCGAGCAGGGCCAGGTCCAGGCTGCCCGCCCGCAGCGCGCGGACCAGTGCCGGGGTGCCGCCCTCGCGGCCGGTGACCTCGAGTCCGGGGTCGCTTTCTCGCAGTGCGGCAAGGGCTCGGGGCAGCAGCACGGCGCCGGCGCTGGGCACCCACCCGAGTCGGACCGTCCCGGTCTGCTCCGGAAGGCCGGACAGTTCCCTGGCGGTCGCGGCGATCTCGTCGAGCACGACCGTCGCGCGGCGCATGACGACGCGGCCGGCGGGTGTGAGCCGGGCCCCGTCGCGCCGCCGCTCCAGCAGTTCCGTGCCCGCCGCGCGCTCGATCGCGGCGATCTGCCGGGAGACCGCGGACTGGGTGTAGCCGAGCGATGCCGCGGCCGCGGTGAAGGTTCCCTGTTCGGCCACGGCGCGCAGGACACGCAGCGCAGTCAGTGACACATCCGTGAAGTCCATGATGTTTACGCATGATAGCTGTGCCGAACTTTCGTTGGACGCATGGATAAGGCGTTTCTAGCGTGGACGCATGACCACTTCACGCATTGCCCTCGTCACGGGGGCCAACCAGGGGCTGGGCCGGGCCTTCGTCGAAGGGCTGGCAGCCCGCATGGACCCGCGGGACCTGGTCCTGCTCACCGGTCGCAGTCGGCAGCGGGTGGCGGACGCCGCCAGGGACGTCACCCAGCTGTCCGCCACCCGTGCCCGTGTCGAGGGCCGGGTCCTGGATGTCACGGACACCGAGGCCATCGCCCGTCTCGCCGAGGATCTGCGGGCCCGGCACGGAGGGGTGGACGTCGTCATCTCCAACGCGGTCGCCCGCCTGCTTCCCGAGGAGTCGCAGGCCGAGCGGGCCGACGAGTTCATCGACGTCTCCAACACCGCCACGCACGCGGTCCTGCGCTCCTTCGGCCCCGTGCTGCGCCCGGGCGGCCGGCTGCTCGTCGTGGCCAGCAGCCTGGGCACTCTCGGACACCTCGACGGCCGGCTGCACCACTTGTTCGACGGCGCGAGCCTGGACCAGGTCGAGTACGCCGTGGAGTCGTGGCGCGGCGCCATCCACCACAGGACTGCCGCGCAGGCGGGCTGGCCGCTGTGGCTGAACGTCCCCTCGAAGGTGGCCCAGGTCGCCGCCGTTCGCGCCGTCGCCGCCGAACGCCGCGCTCGGGACCTGGCCGACGACACGCTCGTCGCCGCCGTCTGCCCCGGCATGGTCGACACCGCGACCTCGCGCCCCTGGTTCAGCGACTACAGCCAGGCCCAGTCCCCGGCCCGGGCCGCCGAAGCCGTCCTCGACCTGGTCTTCGCCGAGCACGTCGATCCCGCGCTCTACGGCGAGCTGGTGCGCTTCGGCAAGGTCCTGCCCTGGTACGGCGGCACGCCGCCGGTCCAGCAGGACCGCATGCTCGTCCCCTGACCGCACCAGCCGCCGTCCGTCCGCAGCGCCCGTAGGCGCTTCAAGATCCAGCCATTCAGCAAGGAGTCCACTCATGAGTGCCCTCACCACCCCGTTCGGTTTCGCCACCACCGCCGGTGAGGTCGTGTCAGGAATCGATCTCACCGGCCGCCGCGCGGTGGTCACCGGCGCCTCCTCCGGGATCGGGGCGGAGACGGCCCGCGCCCTGGCGGCCACCGGGGCGGCCGTCACCCTCGCCGTGCGGGACGTGGCGGCGGGCGAACGCGTCGCCAAGGACATCACCGGGTCGACCGGTAACCAGGACGTGCGGGCCGTGCACCTCGACCTGACCGACCCCGCGTCCGTCACAGCCTTCACGGCCGCCTGGCAGGGCCCGCTGCACGTCCTGGTCAACAACGCGGGCGTCATGGCCTGTCCCGAGCAGTACACGGAGCAGGGCTGGGAGTGGCAGTTCGCCACCAACCACCTGGGCCATTTCGCCCTCGCCACCGGCCTGCACGGCGCGCTGGCCGCCGACGGCAACGCCCGCATCGTGGTGGTGAGTTCCACCGGCCACCAGCAGTCGCCGATCGTGTGGGACGACGTCAACTTCGCCTTCCGCCCCTACGATCCCTGGCTCGCCTACGGTCAGTCCAAGACCGCCAACGTCCTGTTCGCGGTGGAGGCGGCCCGCCGCTGGGCCGGCGACAACATCACCGCCAACGCCCTCATGCCGGGCGCCATCTACACGAACCTGCAACGGCACACCGGCGGCCGGGGCAGCGGCCGCGTCCCCGCCGAGCTGATCAAGACCGTCGAACAGGGCGCCGCCACGTCGGCGCTCCTCGCCACCTCGCCGCTGCTCGAAGGCGTCGGCGGCCGCTACTTCGTGGACTGCAACGAGACCGAGATCGTGGACCGGCGCTCCGGCACCCTGCACGGCGTCGCCCGCTACGCCCTCGACCCGGCGGGAGCGCGGCGCCTGTGGGACCTGTCGCAGCACCTCCTCGCCGGGGCCGCGTGAGTCCGGACGCGCCCGGCCGGACGAGCTGCACCTGCCGGGCCGGCAGCGCCGAACGGACACCGGTGGACGCCTCGCGCATCCAGGCCCCGCGCAGGTCGTGGGCCCGCCGGTATTCCGGTCTCGCGAGCGCCTCGCGCCTCGCGGACCGCGAGTTGAGGCTGATTCGCACGATGGCGCGTGGAACTCGCCCGCCGCGTCGGGAGGGTGTGCTCCCGCCGATACGAAGCACACCGAGCTACGTCGAGCTCGGTTGAGCCCTCGGGATCCGGTGGGTGAAGAACAGCGCGAGGAGCGAGGTGAAGGCGAGGATCGCGAGCGCGGCGCGCAGGCCGTCGAGCCTCGCGTCCGCGTTCGCGTCGAGCGCGGCCTGTGTCACGTCCGAGCGCATGCCCGACTCGTCGAGGGCCGCCTCCAGCTGAGCGTCCGACAGGAACGGCACACCGCTTTGGAGTTCGACGCTCGCCGTGCTCTTCACCCGATCCGGGATGTCCGGGTTCTGCTCGACGTTGACGAGGAACGAGCTCGTCAGCGCGGCGATCAGAACCGACCCGGCGAGTGCCGTGCCGATCGAGGAACCGAGGTTCGTGACCGCGTTCTGGACACCGCCGACCTCGGCGCTCCGCTCGTCCGGCACCGCGGACACGGTGACCGCGCCGAGCTGGGACGCCAGCGCGCCCATGCCGAGCCCGATCAGCAGGAGGGGGATGGTGACGATCTCCGCACCCGCGTCCGCGTCGAGCGCGGCCATCAGGACCACCGCGCCCGCGAACAGCGCGAGGATCCCGAGCCGCACCACGCGCCGTGGCGAGACATCCGGGAGGAGACGCGGGATGAGGATCGCCGCGGCCAGCAGCGTCAGCGAGAGCGGCAGGATGCGTGCGCCGGTCTTGAGCGCGGACAGCCCCAGGGCCACCGACAGATAGAGGGGCACGACGAAGAACACGCCCATCTGCACGAGGTACTGGAAGAAGAACATCGTCAGCCCGCCGGTGAGCTGCCGGTTCCGCAGGAACGCCGGGTCCACGAGCGGTTCCCTGCGCTGCTCGACGAGGCGCGCCTCCCAGCGCAGGAACAGCCAGATCAGGATCAGCCCCGCCAGCATCAGCCAGATGACCGCCGAGATCCCGAGCCAGGCGGGTGTGTCGGGCTTCGGCCGGAACCAGCCCCATTCGTCCGAGCGGAGGACGCCGTAGACGAAGACCCCGAGCCCGGCGGCGGAAAGGACCGCTCCGACGAGATCGATACGCGTGCGGCCGGGGGTCGGCGCGTCGGAGATCCGGCGGCCGAGGGCCAGGATGCCGAGCACGATCACGACCTCGCCGGCGAACACCCAGCGCCAGGAGAAGTAGGTGGTCGCGACGCCTCCGATGATCGGACCGGCGGCGATCGCCACGGCTCCCGCCGCGGCAACGAGTCCATAGGCGGCGGGCCGGCGTTCGACGGTGAAGTTGCCGGCGACGAGCGCCACGATCGCGGGCAGGATGAGCGCCGCCCCGAGGCCCTCCAGGAGCGCCCAGCCGACAAGGAGCACCGGCAGGTTCGGGGCCAGTGCCGTGGTCAGGGATCCGCATCCGTAGACGGCGCAGCCGATCATGAACGCGCGTCTGTGGCCGATCAGTGCGCCGACCTTGCCGCCGGGGATCATGAACATCGCCATCACGAGGGTGTACGCGGTGATCGCGCCCTGGACCCCGGTGACCGTCGTGCCCACGTCGTCGGCCACCGTCGCGATCGAGACGTTCATGACGGAGCTGTCGAGGGCCATCAGGAACTGGCCGGACGCGAGCGTCAGCAGAACGAGTCGTACGGTTGCCGAATCCTCAAGACCGCCATCCCGGGATGCCATGGACGCATCGTTCCAGCGGTCGAGGCGATCTCCGCCCGACCCGCCACGAAGGTCGACCGGTTGGCGGGGCAGATCCCCGGCTCCTCGCCCGCGAAGAGGTCCTCCAGTCACCTTGAGCGGGTGATCCGGCACGGCCTTGGAGCAGGCAGCATGCGAGCAAGAGGATCCCAGCGCGGCAAGAGAGGGGCGGTGTCGGCATGCGTTACGAGTTCCGTGTCGGCGGTCGCGTCTCCGTGGCCACGGCCGAGGCGTTCCCGGAGCTGGCGACGGAGGCCGGCCCCGAGCAGACGCTGTTCTTCGGCTCGGTGACGGACGAGGCACATCTGTACGGACTGCTCCTGCGTTTCCGGAACCTGGGACTGCGCGTCGACGAGATGCGGCGCCTGCCGGAGGCGGACGCGCAGGCGGCGAGGAGGCCGCGATGACAGCGACGGGCCAGGGCGGCAGCGACCTCACCGTGGCCGAGCGGACCACGCGGGGGAGAGCGGCCCGTTCCGCCACACCGCGGTCGGGCCACGCACGATTCGTCCCGGCCGGGCAGCGGCAGGATCCCGTCGGCATCCTCGAGCGGCAGGCTGTCACGCGGGTGCCGGAACTGGTGCCCATCCGGTACGGCCGGATGCTGGAGTCGCCCTTCCGGTTCTTCCGGGGCGCCGCCGCGATCATGGCCGCCGACCTCGGCCAGGCACCGCACACAGGTATCACGGCCCAGCTGTGCGGAGACGCCCACCTGTTGAACTACGGTCTGTTCGCCTCTCCCGAACGGCACCTCGTCTTCGACATCAACGACTTCGACGAGACCTTGCCGGGTCCCTTCGAATGGGACATCAAGCGGCTGGCCGCCAGTTTCGCCGTCGCGGGCCGCGCGAACGGTCTGGACGACCGGCAGCGGGCCACCGTCGTCAAGAAGGCGGTGCGGGCGTACCGGGAGCGGATGCAGCTCTTCTCCGGCATGCGCACGCTGGACATCTGGTACGCCCAGGACGACGCCGACCAGCTCAACGCGATGCTGCCGGACGCGAAGACCCGCCGTCGTACGTCCCGTGCCATGGCCAAGGCCCGCACCCGCGACAGTCTCCAGGCCTTCGACAAGCTGACCCATGTGGTCGACGGCGTACGACGCATCGCCCCGGACCCGCCCCTGATCACCCCCATCGACGATCTGAGTCCGGGCACCGAGCGCGAGGAACTCGAACAGAGCCTGCGCGCGCTCATCGAACGCTACGGGCGCAGCCTCTCCACCGAATGCCGGCACCTTCTGGGCCACTTCCACCTGGTCGACATGGCGCGCAAGGTCGTCGGGGTCGGGAGTGTCGGCACCCGCTGCTGGATCGCCCTCATGCAGGGCCGCGACGACGGCGATCCGCTGTTGCTGCAGGCCAAGGAGGCCGGGGAATCGGTCCTCGCCCCGCACTGCGGGCCCAGCAGATACGACAACCAGGGAAAGCGCGTCGTCGCCGGGCAGCGGCTGATGCAGGCGAACAGTGACATCTTCCTCGGCTGGGAACGCGTCACCGGACTGGACGGGCGACCGCGCGATTTCTACGTCAGGCAGCTGCGCGACTGGAAGGGCACACCCCGGCCCGAGACCATGCCGCCCGGCATGCTGCGCCTGTACGCGGGCATGTGCGGCGGCTCGCTGGCCCGCGCCCACGCCCGCTCCGCCGATCCGGTCGCCATCGCCGCCTACCTCGGCACCGGCGGCTCCTTCGACCGTGCCCTGGCGGAGTTCGCCGAGGCGTACGCCGACCAGAACGAGCGCGACTTCGAAGTATTCGCCGAGGCCGCGCGGACCGGCCGGATCACCGCCGAAGCCGCCTGACTCCCACCCTGCGCCGCTCACCCTTCCCGGGTGACGACGGACCGGCCGGCCGCGTGGATGCTCGGTGATGAGTGGCTGCGGCCGCGCGGCCGTACGAGAAACGGAGATACTGCAATGGCCACCACCACCCACCACCGTTCGTCGGGCGTTCAGGCGGCTGCCACGGGGCTGACGCTCTTCGCCGCCGTGATGCTGTTCATCGCCGGCATGCTCGACCTTCTGCGGGGCATCATGGCGATCGCCGAGGACGACGTCTTCGTCAACACCCCCAATTACGTCTTCCAGTTCGACCTGACGAGCTGGGGCTGGATCCAGCTGGCGCTCGGGGTGATCGCCATGGCCGTGAGCGCGGGACTGTTCGTCGGGGCCACGTGGGCCCGGGTCGTCGGAGTGGGCATCGCGGGGCTGCTGGTCATCGCCAACTTCCTGTCCATCCCGTACTACCCCGTCTGGTCGCTGACGCTGATCGCCCTGAACGGGTTCGTCATCTGGGCGCTGTGCGTGGTGCGGCGGCAGGATCTGAGCGACTAGAGCGGTCCGGCATTCGACCGACTAGAGCGGGTCCGGCGGGGCTGAGGCTCCGCCGAGACCCTGCCGGTCGGCTCCCTGCGCCACCGCCCTGAGAAGCGGATCCCCGAATGCGAGGGCAAGCCGGTCCACCAGGGCGATGCGCTCGACCAGCGGGGCCCGCCGATGGTCCGGGGCCGCCTCGGCCACGGCGTCCAGCAGCGCCCGCAGACGCCGTAGGACCTGCAAGGACGTCGCCCCGTAGTGCAGGATCTCGTCCAGTGCCAGGCTCACCAGTTCCGGCCACCCGGGGGCCGGCCGGCGCAGCCGCGCCGTGCCGCTGTCGTCGGTCACCAGGGTCACGCCGAGCGGGCGGGTGACGAGTCGTGCGAGGACTTCCTCGATCTGGTCCAGCGCCTGCACGGCGGTCGTGGGGTCGTTGACGGCCGGGGAGAGGGCACGGCTCGCGATGTCGGCCAGCAGCCGGAGGCCGTACGCCGGGTCCTGGACGATGGATCGGAAACGGTCCACGCGGACACAGGAGGCCAGGCGGTGAAGCTGCCCGGTGTGACGTGCTTCGGGCTGCTCCGTCGGCCGGTGCACCCGCCCCAGGACCGTGCCGGCGCTGACGCGGTCCCCGGGGACGATGTCGAGTGAGACCCGCACGCCCCAGGCCGCCGCGATCCCCAGCAGCCGCCGCTCGTCGACGCGCTGCACGACGCCGGGCCGCCCCCGGTGGACGAACGCCATCCCTTCCACGGTCGGCCACCCGGCCGCCGTACCGGGATCTGCCGCCGCCCCGTTCCGCGGGAACGCGGCGTCGATCGCCACGGCATTGAGCTCGCCCACCGCCCGGGCGAGCCCTCCGCCCGTCACGAGGTGCCGGAGCCCGGTCAGGCTCTGCAACAGCACCACCGTGTCGACGACGACGAGAACGACCGCCAGCGTCACCGACATCCGCGGTGTCTCGTCGGGCCGGATCTGGGCCAGGACGACCAGGGCGTACACGGCGGTACCGGTCACGAGCCCCACGACGGCCAGCGACCGGTGGAAGTGGGCGATGACCCCGATCAGCCGAGGGGACATGTTCTGCACGGTCTGGATGACCAGGGTCACCGAGGTGATGACGAAGCCCGACAGGGTGATCATCCCGCCCGCGATCGCCGCCAGGGTCGTCGCGGCCGTCGTCGGGTCATAGCCCAACGCCACGTCGGGAAGCGAGTCCTCCCAGTGCGGCAGACCCAGCCCCAGCCCGACCGCCGTCGCCATGAACGCCACTGCCATGACCGGGCTCAGGAACACAGCCAGGCGCTTGAAGCGGGGCGCGGCGACGGGGCCTCGTGTGTGCCACGGCTCACCCTCCACGCGATCACCGTAAGAGCCCGGAGCCGTTCGCGCGCGTCATGTCACTCCCCGCGGCAGGGCGACCGGGGGTCACCCGTGGCGGGTGATCCACGGCGCTCCGTACCGGCGGACCGTGGTGCTGTCAGCACCACCCCGTTGCGGCGGCGATCGCTGGGCGGGACCGGCAACCGGAGGACCCTATGTCCGACTTCCCGCTGCTCAACGCGTTCCTCACGATGATGTGGTTCTTCCTGTGGGTGATGTGGTTCATGCTCCTGTTCAGGGTCATCGGCGACATCTTCCGCGACGACCAGCTGAGTGGCTGGGGCAAGGCCGGCTGGACCCTCTCCGTCTGCGTGCTGCCCTTCCTGGGCGTCCTCGTCTACCTGATCGTCCGGGGCAAGGGCATGGGCCTGCGCGAGCTGCAACACGCCCAGGCGCGGGAACAGGCGTTCCGCTCCTACGTGCGCGAGGCGGCTGCCGAAGCCCCGGAACCCCGCACGAACAAGGCGGACGAACTGGCCAAGCTCGCCGGCCTGCACGACCACGGGGACATCACCGACGCCGAGTACGAGAAGGCCAAGGCCAAGGTGCTCACCGGATGAGCGCATCCTGGCGAGAGCACCTGCGAAGGGCGCGTCACTCGGGCAGCCGGCGCATCTCCACCACGGGCAACCCCAGGGACTGGAAGCGTGTCAGCAGGCCGTACAGCTGCGCCTCGTCGGTGACCTGGCCGAACAGCACCGTCTGCCCGTCCGTGACGAAGCTCTCCAGCTCCGGGAACGCCTGGGTCATCGTGTGAGACATCTGCCCGTCGACACGGATCTCGTATCGCATGAGCGCGCCTCTCTCGCAGTCGTACGTCGGCCCCACCCCCGCACTTCATGCTGGAACCGGTCGGCCGGGCGCGGCATCACCCGCCTCAGGTGACCGCGCCTTCTCACAGCAGGTGCAGCTCCCGGGCGTGACGCACCGCCTCGCTCCGTCGGGAAGCGGCCAGCTTGCGGTAGACGCTCTTCAGATGCGTCTTGACGGTGTTGACCGACAGATGCAGATCGGCGGCTATCTCCTCCGTCGACATGGTCCGGGCCAGTCGTTCCAGCACCTCGTGCTCGCGCTCGCTGAGCGGCTCGGTCACGGCGTCGGGGCTCAGCTCGTGCGTGCGACGCGCCGCGGAGTGCCCCACCAGCGTCGGCGTGAGCCAGTCGTGGCCCAGGGTCAGTGCCGGGCAGCGGCGAACCAGGTGCCGCAGCCAGGGTCCGGCCTCGATGAAGGGGCGCCGCAGTTCTTCGGGCCGGGCCGTGGACAGGGCGCGTGCGGTCAGCCGCTGTGCCGCCGAGCCGTCTCCCAGCGCATCGGCGGCCTGCGCCCGTGCCAGCTGCGTCCTGGCCGTGATGGCGGGTCCCTCGCCCTGTCCTGCCGGGAGCGCGTCCAGCAGACTTTGTGCTTCTTGCCCGCTGCCCTCGGCGAGGCGGGCGCGGGCCGCGGCCACCACCGTTTCCGGCCCGGCGGTCCCGCCCTGGGCAAGGACCTCCAGGGCGGTCTCGGGGCGGCCCGCGGCAAGGTGGGCGTTGGCCTTGGACACGGCGGTCCGGTCCCGTACCCACGGTGAGGGCACGACGGCCGCCTGCGGTTCGCCCAGTTCGTCGAGGACGTGGAGGGCCGCTCGCGGACGGCCCTTGGCCAGGAGCAGGCGCGAGCGCAGGAGCGTCAGTTCGGCCCGCACGATGGGGTCGTGCGGTGCCACGGACGAGGCGTGCACCTGCTCCAGATGGGCGTGCGCGGCGCCGAGTTCGTCGCGGTCGAGGGCGACGGCGGCCAGCACGAGCTCGGCCACTCCGGTGCGGGCGGCCGGTGGCAGGCCGCTGTGTTCCGCCTCGGCGACCGCCTCCCGGGCATGCCGGTCGGCGCGGTCGGGCCAGCCGCGCAGGAAGTCGATCAAGGCCAGTCGGCCGAGGGACTCGTGCCGCGGGAACGCGGTGGCCGGACCGTCACTCAGGTGCGCGGAGGCGGACAGCGTCGAGCGGGCGGCGTCGAAACGTCCCGCCCACAGCTGGGCCGAGCCCAGATCGGTGAGCATCAGGGCGCGCAGTTCGGGATGCGGTTCCAGACGCTCGGCGGGGATGGCCCGCTCCGCCGCCGCCACGTCCCTCGCGGCGTCCTCGGCCAGGTCGGCCGAGCCGATCATCCGGGCGGCGAGCACCCGCAGCAGGGCACAGCTGAACCGCCTCGCCGCGGACGAGGACGCGCCGTCGTGCAGGTTCTCCTGGGCGCGGCGCAGATGGTCGAGCCCGCGGCCGACGTCGTGGCGGGTCAGATGACGAGCGGTGCGCACCAGATCGGCGGCGGGACCGGGAGTTTCCGGGGGCATCGCGGAGAAGAGCCGGTCGAGACGTTCGGCGTCCAGGCCCGTGAGCAGCCGGCCGATGGCCAGCTCCTCGACGAACCGGTTCGCGGTGTGCTCCCAGTCTCCCGCGGCCGCCGCATGCGGCAGGGCCTCGGCGAACAGTCCCGCCTCGCTGAGCCACCGGGCCGCCCTGCGGTGCAGCTCGGGCTCGAGCCCCGGGCACCGGACCCGCAGATGCACCCGGAGGATCTCGGCGAACAGCGGGTGCAGCCGGTACCACGAGTGGCCGAGGGACTCGACGAACGCGTTCGCGCGCTGCAACCCGGCGAGGATCGGCTCCGCGTCCTGGCGGCCCGTGAGGGCGTTGGCCAGGTCCGGGTGGATCTGTTCGAGGACGCTGCTGCGCAGCATCAGGTCCTGGGTCTCGCCCGGCTGCGTGTCGAGCACCTCGGCGAGCAGGAAGTCGGCGAGCGTGCTCCGGCCCGCTTCGAAGTCCTTGAGGAAGGCGTCCGCGTCCTCGGCCTGCTGCGCCGCCAGGACACAGAGCCTGAGCCCTGCGGCCCAGCCCCCGGTCCGCCGGGTCAGCGCCTCCACGCCCTCCTCCGAGAGGCGCATGCCGTGCCTGCACAGCAGCTCGGACGTCTCCTCGGGCAGGAAGGCCAGGTCGGCGCCGCGGATGTCGGTGACCTGGCCGGCGGCGCGGTAGCGGTGCAAGGGCAGCTGCGGCTCCGTACGGCTGATGATGACCAGGCGCAGTCCGTCGCCGACGCTTCGGAGCACGAACTGGAGCTCGTCGGCGATCTGCGTGGAGCCGGCCACGCGATCGAACTCGTCGAGCACCAGGACGACGGGTTCTCGCAGCTCGCTGAGATGGGCAGCGAGCCTGGCGAGCAGCGAGTGGTCCACCTCGCCGGGGCGGGCCGGGCTGCCGACGGATTCGGGCGGACCGAAACCGTGGCGCCGCATGGCCTCCAGCACGTACGTCCAGAAGACACCGGGACTGTTGTCCTCGGCGTCCACGGTCAGCCAGGCCACCTGGCTCGGCGTCTGTTCCAGGGCGATCCAGTCGGCCACCAGCAGTGTCTTGCCTGCGCCCGCGGGCCCGTTGACGAGGGTCACGGGCGTCTGCGCGCCCAGGGCCAGCCGCTCGATGAGCCGTGGTCTGCGCACGAACGTGTGTGCGGGGGCCGGCACTCTGAACCGCGCTGCCAGGAGGGGATCACCACTCGGCGTGAGGCGTTCGGTATCAGTGTTACGGGGGCCGCCGGAGATCGGACGGGGCATGACACTCACCACAACGCCGCAGCTCGCAGTCCCGAGAGACCGCCTTCCCTTTTGATCGTCTCCCGATGCCCAGGGAGCCGCAACGCCTGCCGTCGGGAGGCTGAGCACCGCGCCGTTCTTCACCCGGGGCGGGTGAGGTGCCCAGCCGCCCCGCCCCGCACCGTGAGGGCAGGGAGATTGCGGCCTTGCCGGGGTGCCCTGGAAAGAAGGCACGGCTCATGCCCGAGATCCGTCACGGCGGCGCGTTCTCCGGCGACATCCACCGGGTGCAGGTCGACACCGGGCCGAACGACGTAGCACCAAGGAGAGGATCATGGACGACTACCCGCTGTTGAACGCGTTCCTGACCATCATGTGGGTCTTCCTCTGGGTCATGTGGTTCATGCTGCTCTTCCGCGTCTTCGCCGACATCTTCCGGGACGATTCGATGAGCGGCTGGGGCAAGGCCGGATGGTCGGTGTTCTGCATCGTCCTGCCGTTCCTCGGCTGCTTCGTGTACCTCATCGCCCGGGGCAGGAGCATGGGCCGGCGAGAGGTGAGCGCGGCACGCAGAAGCGAAGAGGAGTACCGCGAGTACCTGCGCGCGGCCGTCGGTGCGACCGAGAGCGCACCCGCGGGGCATGTGGAGGAGCTGTCGAAGCTCGCCGGACTGCACGATCACGGGGACATCACCGATGCCGAGTACCAGCGCGCCAAGGAGAAGGTGCTGGCCGGCTGACGGCGGGCGAGGAAGGGGAACTGCCATGGATGTGGGACCTGTCGAGTACGTCGTCGTCGCCTTTCCCGGCAATCGTTTCCGAGGCGAGATCGCACCGGAACTGAGGGCCCTCGTGGCGAGCGGCACGGTGCGGATCCTCGATCTGACCTTCGTCAAGAAGGACGCGGACGGGGTCGTCACCTATATCGAGCTCGATGCTCTCGACCCCATGGAGGCATCGGTGTTCGACGACATCGAGGGCGAGGTCGGCGGGCTGTTCAGCCAGGAGGATCTCGAGCTGATCGCCGCAGAACTCGTACCGGACTCCTCCGCGGCCATCCTCCTGTGGGAGGACACCTGGGCCGCCGGGATGGCCGGCGCCGTCCGTCGCGCCGGGGGCCGGCTCGTCGCTCATGAGCGCATCCCGGCCGAAGTGGTGGAGCGGGCGTACCAGGACGCCGCGTGAAGCGGCGCAGCCGGGCAGGAAAGGGAAGGTGAGAGCCATGTTGGGTCGCCCCTTGGCACGTCGCGGACGTCCCGGCCTCGTCGGTGTGGCCGCCCGTGCCGCGGTGGCCGCCGGCACCGCGAGCGCGGTCTCCGGCCGTGTCGCCCGGCACCAGGCCGAGCGCGCCGCCGTTCAGCAGGCCGCGCCGGGCGCGGGTGCCGCCGCGCAGGAGCCCTCGGGCCCACCACCCTCTTCGGGGCTGACGGACGAGGAGATCAGCAACCTGGAACGTCTCGGCGCACTCCACGAGCGGGGTGTTCTGTCGGACGAGGAGTTCGCCGTCCAGAAGGACCGCATCCTCAGGGGCTGACGGAGCTACGGCTCGTCCTCGGCCACAGGAGTGCCCAGCCACCGCGGGAACGGCTCTGAGGTGGCGATGACCTGGCCGAGGGCGACCCCGGCGACGATCACACAGCAGCCCACGATCAGCCAGGACAGCACAGTGAAGACGTAGCCGAGCGACCCGAACTGAGCGATGCTCCGCTCCAGGGTCACGGGCATGACCAATCCCGACACATAGACGAACGTCACCATGCCCGCACCCGACAGAACGGCTCCGGGCAGCAGAGGCAGCCACCCGATACGCGCGCCGAGCAGCAGATGCTGCGTCCACCACCACAGCAGTACGGCGATCACCAGCGAGAGCAGCACACCGAGCCAGGCGCCGCCGCCGAAGCCATGGCGCAGCGGAGCCTGGAACAGCACCGCGGCCATCCAGCCCAGCAGCCACACCAGCCACCGCCAGGCGACCATCCGCGCGCCGGCCCTGGGCAGATCCCAGCAGCGTTCGCAGACGCTCTGCAGCGCCCGGCTCATCGCGGTCGCCGAGATGAGCGTGACGAGGATCCCGACCCCTCCGTAGGCGTCCTTCGTCACGCCCTGGGCGGCGAACGTCTCCTCGATGTCGTCGACCGGCGCGTTGTCGCCGAACAGGGCCTGGACGGAGTCGGTCAGCACGTCCTTGACGGGCTTCGGCGCGAACGCGGCGAAGACGATGAGCAGCGGCAGCGCGGCCAGGAACGTCTGGGCCGCCAGCCGCGCACTGGCGTCCATCCAGTTCACGCTGATCAGCCGGCCCAGCATCCGCCCGATCACCGGCGTCCGCCGGGGCATCTCCCGGGCCGCTCTCGTCCAGTCCCCGAGCTGCTTGCGATTCACAGTCCATTCCTCGCACAGAGAAGCCGTTCCCGCCTTCACGGGCTCGCGTCAGGTGCGCTTCATCCGGGTGAATCGGCTGGCGTCCGTCATCGGCGCGGCGGAATGCCGTGCTCGGTTGGCTAGCGTGCGGCGGGTGAGGGACGGCGAGTCAGCGGGCGGCGGTACTCCCGGCGCGGCCAGGCGGCTGCTGCGGACGGTCCGTGCGGATCCCCGTCACATGCCGGAGCGTATGGCCGTGTTCGCGGTCGAGTTCCTCGGCCCGTCGGCTGCCCGGCGGACTGCCCAGCGGCGGTCCGCGACGCCGGAGGACGCGGCGGATCCGGCCGCCCTGGCACACCAGGTGGTCCGCCGGGGCGTTCGCTCATCCGTGGCGGAAGGATCGTTCCTCGGCGGCCCGTTCATGGCACTGCTGCCGATCGCGTTCTGCGGTGCGCTGCTCGCCCAGCTCCGGATGGTGCTCGAACTCGCGGCCCTGTCCGGTCGCGACCCCGCGGATGAGGCGGTCGTGGCCGATCTGCTCGTGATCCAGGGAGTCCATCCGACCGTGGCTCGGGCACAGGCGGCGCTGCGGGAGGCACGACCTGCCGCCGAGGGCGGCGGGTCCGAGGACGGTTGGTGGAGCACTGTCAGGAGACAGGCGTATCTCCTCGGTCTGGTCACGCCTCAGGACCGGCCGCGCGGAAAGGTGCGCAGGGCAGCGGTGTGGGCGGGCACGATCGCGCTGGTCCTCGTCGGCTTCGCCGTGCCGTTCGTCTGGGTTCCGGTGTGCGCCGAGATGTACCGGCGCGCGACCACCCAACTCGCCGCGACCGCCGCGCGGCACTTCGCGCAGCACGGAGGTACCGAGGTGCTGCCCCCGACCGGTCCGGGGCGGCGGCGCTCCGCCGTGCGCCCAGGCTTCCTCCTGGTGACGGTGCGCGCCCTGCTGGCCTGCCTGGTCCCGGCCGTGATCGTGGTGGTCGTACTGGCCGCCGACCTCCGTATCGCCGACGCGCACTGGAGCACGGTGCTGCTCGCGTTCTTCTCCGTCGCCGCGATCGCCGCGTTGGTCTGGTACGTGCGTCGCAGATGACTCGGCAGCGCGCCGGTCACGGTGTGCGGGCGGCGACGCGGTAGCGGCGGCAGTAGGAGGCGTGGCACGGGCAGGACACGTCGGGGGTCACCCGCTGCATGCCGGACGACGGGCCGCGCGAGCTGCGCGCGTAGTAGGCGGGGGAGTGCCAGTCCGCGCACCATTCCCAGACGTTGCGCACATGTTGTGCAGGCCGAAGCCGTTCGGGGGGTACGTGGCGACAGGCGCCGTTCCCATCCGGTGCTCACCGCCGGGCTCCAACTCGTCGCTGTTCGAGGCCAGCGCGGGCCGCGTACTCCCATTCCGCCTCGGCCGGCAGCCGCTTTCCGGCCCAGGCGGCACAGGCGGCGGCGTCGTTCCACGAGACGTGGACGACCGGGTGCTCGGCACGCACGCGTACATCGGACTCGAGCCCCTGCCGACACGAGCTGTTTCGGGACGACACCGGAGCCCCCAGGCGTCCCCGGGGGCTCCGGATGGCGCACCCCGGATGCAGCAACCGCGGTGATCGGAAGGAATGGATACCGACGGCAGCCACGACCTGCCGCGCCTCAGCCCTGGAGGACGGATGACCAGCCCGCGGGAACCAGCGCACCACGAGCCTGCTGAGGAGGGTTCGCCAGAGGGCGGCACGTCGCACATGGCCGGCCCGGGCAGGATCGCCCGGAAGGTGGCCTCGGCGGTTCTGATCGTCCTCGCCTGCATCCTGGTCCCCGTCTCGGTACTGACCGTGTGGGTGCACGACATCGCCCTCGACACGGACCGTTACGTCGAAACCGTCAAGCCGCTCGCCTCCGACGCAGCGATCGAGGACGCTGCGCGCGACCGCATCGTCGAGGCCGTCGACGTACGGGTCGACGGCAAGCGGGCCACCGCCGAACTCGCGGCCTGGCTACAGTCGCAGGGCCTGCCGCCGACCGCGGCCCGAGCGGTGCGGGGACTGGCTCCTCAGCTGGACGCGGCCGTGAACAGCGCCGCGGACAAGGTGGCGACCCGCTTTGTCCAGAGCGACAGGTTCGAGAAGGTGTGGACCTCGGCCAACCGGGCCGCCCACGCGACGGTGGTGCACGCCCTCACCGGCAAGGGACGCGGGGCGGTCGGCGTCGAGGACGGCACCGTCACCCTCGATGTCGGCACCGCTGTCGACCGGGTCAGACAGGAACTCGTCGATGCCGGTGTGACGCCCGCCGAGAAGATCCCGGACGTCGACAAGCAGATGGTGCTCTTCCAGTCCGACCAGCTCAAGCGCATGCAGGGCGCCGCGCACGCCCTCGATGTGGTCGGCACCTGGCTGCCGGTGCTGACGGTGATCATCGGGGCGGCCGGTGTGCTCCTCGCCTACCGGCGCAGGCGCGCCCTGGTGAAGACCGCCCTGGGCGCCGCCGTAGCCGCCCTGATCGTCGCCATCGGCCTGGTCGTCGCGCGCCGCTACTACCTGGACCACCTGCCCCCGCAGGTGCAGTCCGAAGCGGCCGCGGCGGCGGTCTTCGACCATCTCCTGCACTTCCTGCGGGTCACGCTGCGCACCGTGATCGTGCTCGGTGTGGTCGTCGCACTGGGTGCGTACCTCGTCGGGCCGGGCCGACTGCCGCGCGCTGTACGATCCACCTCCGAGCGCGCGGCCGACTCCGCGGCCCGATGGGCGGACACCCACGACATCCGAACGGGTCGTGTGGGGACGTGGACGGCGGACAACCGTCGCTGGCTCACGATCGGCGTCCTGCTCGTCCTGGCCTTGTGGTTCGCCCTGTGGAACCACCCCACGGTCCTGACGGTGGTGTTGCTGGTGGTCATTTTGCTGGCCGCGTTGGCCCTCATCGCACTCGTGGCGGCGGCAGGCCGCAGAACACAAGCGTCAGCGTCCCCTGCCTCTGCCGCCCCGGGGCCCGACCAGTGAGCGATACCCGTCGGCCGCCAAGACCGGTCAGGAGGGCGCTCCGGGCACTGTGAGAGGCGTTGCCTCCCGGACCACGAGCAACCTTCCAGCGACACCTCGCACGCGGAACCGGCGCTGCGGCACCCGGATCGGGTGCCGCAGAAGGTCGTACGGGCCCGGCCCGGGGCCGTGGATCGTGGCAGCGGTCGCGGAGGCCCACAGCGCACGTCGCACTCCGTTTGTGCCTGGCCGGTGACGTGTGTGCATGCCGTCGAACTGGTCATCAGCGAGGGTGAGTTGGCGAGCGCTTGGGGTCGGAGTGCCTTGCGGGGGTATTGGCATCACGTCCGCGTTCAAGCTTCTTTGCAGAGGTGGGTGCCGGCCATGGCCGACGATGCTTTGTTGTTCGTTCTTCCCGAGTGTCATCCGCGTCTGGGTGCGGCCTTGGCCGCTGTCGGTGATCTGGAGTGCGCCGAGACTCCTGCGGTGCTGGGATGGTTGCATGCGCACGGGGTTCCCGCTTCCTCAGAGTGCGTCAGGATCGTCCCGTCCGGAGCCGAGGTGCTCATCCCCGAGGACGCGGAGCGGCTGCCGGTGCCCCTGACCGAGGAGGAGACGGTGCGGGTGGAGCACGCCTGTGCGCCCCGATCCGTGACGGACATGGAGTCCGAGCTGCTCGACTTCCGGGACACCACCCAGGACTGGCAGTCCCTGATCCACCGGGCGCTCACTGCCGGGATTCCGGCGCCGCGTATCGCGCAACTCACCGGTCTGGACCCGCAGGACATCGTCCAGGCTGTGGAGGGCTGAGCTGTCGGGCCCCGCGGCGTATCCTGCGCTCGTGGAGCTGCGCTTCGAGATACGCCGGTCCGACTCACCCTGGGTCGACAGCGTATGGACCTGCACCAGCGAGCAGGTCACGACGATGACGTCCGTTGCGGGGGTGCGCTGGGGCCTGGTCTTCTGGGAACAGGACGGTCGGCCCTACGCGGCCGTCACCGGCCCCGAGACCCGGACGAGCACGGCACCGGTCCCGGAGGGCGCCGCCTTCACCGGCATCGAATTCGCCGTGGGCACCTCGCTGCGGGCCCTGCCCACACCGGAGTTGGTCGACGGCGGCGTCGAACTCCCCGACACCACACGCCGTACGTTCCGGCTGGACGGCGCGCGCTGGCGGACCCCGGACGCCGATGACGCCGAGGCACTGGTGGAACGACTGGTCAAGGCCGGGATCGTGGTGCGTGACCCGCTCGTCGCCGAGGTCCTGCGAGGCCACGACCCGGCCGTGTCGGGACGGACCGTCGAACGCCGTTTCCGAGCCGCCACCGGTCTGACACGGGGCACCGTCCGGCAGATCGAGCGGGCCCGTACGGCGGCTGAGCTGCTGGCGGCCGGCGACACGGCCGCCGACGTCGTCGCCAAACTCGAATACTTCGACGAGCCGCACCTCGCCCGGGCGCTGCGCACCTACGTGGGACGCACCGTCGGGCAACTGCGGGACGGCATCGGCGGCGCGATCGCGCTCGACCTGGATCAGCGCTTGACGTCGTAGACCAGCTTCAGGATCCCGTTGGAGTAGCTCTCCGACTCGCGCAGCGACAGCATCTGCTTGTCACTGTCGGCCCGATGGAAGAGACTCTTGCCGGCACCGAGCAGGACAGGGAAGACCAGCAGGTTGTACTGGTCGATCAGACCCGCCTCCGACAGCCGCCGCGCCAGCTCCGCGCTTCCGTGGATGTAGATGGAGCCGCCCTCGCCCTCCTTGAGCTTCGCGATGTCCTCCGTCGTGCGCAGGATCGTCGTCGGCCCCCACCCATCGACGAGGGCGTCGTCCGACAGCGTGCTCGACACCACGTACTTGGGCAGCTCCTTGTAGGCGGCGTGGTCCTCCGAGGCGGGCCAGACCGACGCGAACGCCTCGTAACTGCGACGGCCGAACATCAGCGCCGTCGTGTCGGAAAGCTCCTCGCCCTTCAGCGACCAGGCCTCCGGGACGAACTCCAGGTCCCGCACCACCCAGCCACCGCTGCGATGCCCTTCCTCGGGCCCGCCGGGCGAGTCCAGTACGCCGTCGAGCGACAAGAATCCGGTGTAGACCAAGGTACGCATCTGCTGTCTCCTCATCACAGGCCGAGCTCCTGGGAAAACAGGCTAGATCGCGGCCGGACGGGCGTCTTGGACGGAAACGACATCGAGTGAAACTGCCCGGATCGTGAGGGTGGGGACGCGCGCAGCATGCGGCATGCACTCAGGTCCGCGACCCTGCGGACCGCGTTTCCGCGAAAAGCACGGCCGGCCGTCGGCGAGACCGGCCGACGACTCCTGCGACCGGATCAGCAGGGCTGGTCGTGCTTCCGGTGCTCCGGCCGTGGTCAGCCGGTGGGCCGTGGTGACGGAGTGCGCGGACGGTGGGCCCGGATGTCCACGGGACGTCCGTCGGGGTCCCGGGCCGTCATCGTCCACTGGGTGGGCAACGTCTCGATCGGCCCGACCGGCCACCCGGCAGCCAGGATGTGCGCGCGGACCTCACACAGCTGCGCGTGGGATCCCACGCGCAGCCCCCATCCTGCCTTGCGGAGAGGGTCGAGGCCGGTCGCGGGGGCGGTCGCGGTCTCGACGATCATGAGATGGTCGTCCCCGCCCACATCGAGCACTGCGATGCGTGGATCAGCAGAGGTCGCGGCGCGCTCGAACGCGAGCGCTGCGCCGAGCAGTTGCGTGTAGTACGTCACCAGACGGTCGAGGTCGGTCGTGGACAGCGTCAGGTGGTTGATTCCGAAGAGCCCGGGCATGGTTGGCCCACTGTAACGCGACCCTGAAGGGGAGTGGGTGGCAAAGGGGGCGCTGTGCACACTTCTTGAGGCCGCATCAGATCGGTGGACTGGAGCCCTGGCGCGCGCGGACCACGGCGATCCGGAGTACTGACCACCCGCGTACCGAACACGTGTTGATCGCTCGTGGGTAGGCTCGTTCCATGAGCGGCGACTGGCGGGCGGACCGGATCGGGTCTGCGCTGCGGGGCGAGAACCCGACCGTGCTGCGGCGGCTTCAGGCTGGCTTCGCAGTGATCGGCGACGTTCAGTTCCTGCCCGGGTACTCGGTTCTCCTCGCGGATGAACTCGGTATGGAGCGGCTGTCTGACCTGCCGAGGGCCAAGCGGCTGTCGTTCCTGTCCGACATGGACCGGCTGGGGGAAGCGGTTGAGCGGGCCTGCCGCCGGCTGGACAGCGGATTCCGCCGGGTCAACCTGGAGATCCTCGGGAACACCGACCCGTTCCTGCATGCCCACGTCTGGCCGAGGTTCGAGTGGGAGCCGGCCGAGCTGGTGGGAAGGCCGGTGTGGCTGTATTCGCGTGAGCGGTGGAGTGATGAGCGTTTCAGGCTCGGCTCCCGGCACGATGTGCTGCGGGACGCGATCGGCGGCGAACTGGACCGGCTGGGTCGACGGCCTGACGGTGCGGGCCGGTTGACCGTCAGGTAGGCGGGCCCGGTCATGACGTAGGGATCTCGAACCACTGGGCTGGGCGGGCGGATTGCGCTGGAGCTATTGGGGGGCCATGTGGATGTCCTTGAGCGGGAGTTGACCGATCCTTGGGAGGGCGTAGTGGTGGCTCCCGCCGGTGGCAGTGAAGTTGGTGTCCTGGTGTTGGCGGGTTCGAGCGGGCGGATCGAGCGGGAGAGAGCACGCATCCTTGCCCGGCAAGGTGTGGCGGCGGTGTCGATCCGCTGGTTCGGCGGTCCGGGGCAGTCGCCGGGGATCTGTGAGATCCCCCTGGAGACGTTCACCGCCGCTGTCGACTTCCTGCGGCTGAACGGCGCGGAGCGTGTGGGAATCCTGGGCACTTCGAAGGGGGCCGAGGCGGCTCTGCTGACGGCGGTGCACGACCCGCGCGTGGACGTCGTCGTCGCGGTGTCGCCGACGTCGTGGGTCTGGTGCAACGTCGGGCCGGGGCGCGATGGAGTGCACCGTCCTTGGCGATCGTCCTGGACGTGGCGAGGGCAGGCGTTGCCTTTCGTCCCACTGGACGATTCCTGGACTCCCGCGCAGGGGGACGGTGGGCCGGTCGCCATCCGCGGATGGTACGAGCTGAGCGAGCGGACGTTTGCCGATCTGCTTCCTGAGGCGGAGATCCCGGTGGATAAGGCGCGGGCTGATCTGCTTTTGGTCGCTGGTGGTGATGACGCGATGTGGCCGTCCCTCGCCTTCGCCGAACAACTGGCACAACGCCGGCGTTCAGCCGGGGCCTCGGTGCGTCTGATCGCCCGTCACGATGCGGGCCACCGCCCACGTTTTCCCGGCGAGAGCCCGGCCTCGGCATCCCCGCACTTCGCGTACGGCGGCACACCCGAAGCGGACGCGTTGTTGGGGGCGGCCGCCTGGCCGTATGTCCTCGACGCGCTCTGCGGCGGGAACTGACTCTGCCTGGAGGGCAGGGGATCAGGAGCTCAGATGCTCATGCAGCATCCTCCAGCCGCCGTCCCGCCGGACGATGACATTGGTGCCCCGCCCTTGGCCAGAGCGCGGTTCACCATCGACGACGCCAGTCCAGGCAAACCGATAACGGCACACGGCGACGCCCGCGGTGAGCACGGGCCACTCCAGATCCCGAACTTCGTACACCTCGTGGAGGATCTTCGCGAACGTGTTCTCGATCGCGGACCGGATCTCTCCGATGCCCTGATACGAGCCGTCCGAGAACCAGTACGTGGCGTCCTCAGCGATGAACGGCACGACCCGCTCGATGTCATGGCTGTTGTTGGCCCGCTCGTACTCGCCCATGAACGACGTGAGTTCGGCTTCCAGGGATGCCTGATTCGTCACGTCGGTCATCATGTCTGTTCCGGGCGCCGCCGACAGAGCGAAGTCTGGATCAAGTGCGGGAAGTTCGCCAGTCGCGGCCGTCTTCAAGCAGGGCGATGAAGACCCGGAACCAGGAGGGCCTGCACCGATCCACCCAGTCGGGTTTGAGGCACCGCGGACGTCGAGCTGGATTCCCTGCCGTACGTGGGGTCGCCAGGTCTTGCGCATCGCGGTCGCGTAGTCGGCCGGAATGCCGTTCAGCCAGACCTCCTCCACGTGCGGGACATGGCGCGGCAGCAGACAGTCGGGTGCCAGCCCTGAGAGGTCAGCTGACGTCGCGGACAACGACGTTCGGGTTGCGGTCGAGATCGCGCTCGGTCTGATCGAGGCGGGTGCGGCCGCGGTGGTCGGCAGTGTCGACGCCGGGGCGGAGCTGAGGAGTCATGTGATCTCCTGCGGAGCGCGGTGGGGGATCTCGGAGGGGTGGGGGCCCTTTCTCGGCGCTGGCGTCGACTGGTGGTACGGACCCGGAGCGTGCGTTGCCGCTGCCGAAGGCTCCTCAATGGGCCCGGACGGCAGTGAGGTCACCTGTTGGCACGCGAGGTCGGTGTTGCCACGGTCACGACCGCGTCCAGACACTCACGATTCCCGGCCTGGTGAGACCTCTTCCCCCCTCACCGCCGTCTCCTGCGCCACGGTTCGACACAACTCGCTTCGACGAGGCGAAGCGTCGAAGAAGGACGACATCCCGGGGTCTTGTCGGGACCCCGGGGTGCGGTCGCTTCGTGGCAGTGTGCCTCAGGGCGCGTCGATGAGGGTCCGGCCGTCAATGGGTGCGAGCGCGGCGACGCCGCTTGCATAGGCGGACTGCACGCGGGACCGCTCGGTCGCGTTCGGTACGGCGTTGGTGCAGGCCGTGCCGGCGCTCGACCCTGACATGAGTTGTGAGCAGGGGCCGGGTTTGGTGTCCGGCAGGCCGAGGCTGTGCCCCAACTCGTGGGCGGCGATGCGGGTCTTGTCGTAGCCCTGGCTCACGGCTTGGCTGCCAAGCTCGACGCGGACCTGACGCCCCGGACGAACGGGGCCGAGCGTGGCCTGCGGCCAGCCCGTGGTGGCGACGATCACGATTTCGGCCGTAGCGCCGGGAGCCGCTTCAACCAGTTTTACGTTGCTTACGTTCGCGTTCCATGTGGCGACTCCGGCTGCGATCGCCGCTTCCCAGCCTCCAGCCCGGCTGTCGTCGTAGCGAAGGGTCACCGCTGCCGCCAGCGCGGTGGACTGTTCACTCGCGGGGGAGGGTGCGGGGGCGGCCGTCGCGGCGTTCGCCATGCCGAGGACCAGTGCCGCTGCTGAGGTGCCTGCCTTGAGCCATGTACCGAGGGGCATTGCTGCTCCTTCATCCGTGGGGGGAATTCGGTCCCGGTGGGGTCGGGTACGCGAAGGAGCGGCACGGGATGTCCTTTGAGGCCGGCCGCACCCCCGACCGTCCCTCCGGGGCCTTGCGATGGTATGCCTCAGAAGCCTTTGAGGTCATGTACCTGCCATACCTATTTTCCGCCATACTCCGTACCACATGGGCGTGTTAGCGGTTCAACGTCCCTTCGGTAAGCCGGCACGGCCGGCAAAGCTCAGGACGGCCTGGCGTTCACAGAGCCGGATGATCCGGTGAGTGCACCCCGCGGGGCAGGCTGGCCGAGGCGGTGCGGACGTCATCGCCCAGGGTGATGCTTCAGGGGGCGCGAGTCTGATCTGGGCGGGTCCTGGGGTGATGTGGTGATGGAACAAGCGCCTATTGCGAGCCTGGACGGTGGTGGCCGCGCTCGGGGCAGGGTGCTACGCGCGGTCCGCAAGGTCGGTAACGGGCCGGGCCCTGGGTCTTGTGGGTTTGCTTCGCGGAACACGAATGCCGGCCATGACGCTCTCGACGGCTGGGGCGTCGCCCGCCTGGCCGCCCTCCTCAGCGTCTGACGACTGCTCAGGTGACCTAGGTCGAAGCGCATTTCGGGACCGTCCCCCACTCCGCGGACCTGACGGTAGCGTGATCGGCATGACGGGTGAGGGTGGGACGGCTGAGGGCGAAGCCCTGGCCGGCGGCATGGTGAACACGGGCGGGGTCTTCCGTCACGGTGCCGTGGTGGAACGCCCCGCGCCACCCACCGCGCGCGCTCTTCATGCCCATCTCCTCGCTCTCGCGGATTCGACGCGGCTCCGAGGCCGGTCCAGCTCACCGCGAACGGCCGAGAGCAACTGACCTTCATCCCTGGTGAGGTTGCTCTGCCGCCTTTCCCGCGCTGGGTGATGACCGAGGCCGCGCTGCGATCGGTGGGCAGCCTGCTGCGGCGCCTGCACGACGCCAGCACCGCCATCGCGGTTGACGCGGCCGTCGAGTGGCCCCGATCACTGGCCGACCCGGAGGGAGGAACGATGCTGTGCCACAACGATGTGTGCCCGGAAAACGTCGTCTTCCGCGATGGCCGTGCCACAGCCCTGATCGATTTCGACATGGCGGCTCCCGGCCGAGCGGTGTGGGACGTCGCCATGACCGCCCGCTACCGGAATTCATTCGTAGTGCATCGGCCTTCAGGCCGGTGGTGAAGCGAGTCTGATGGTTGCGACGCGGAGCGTCGCGGATTCAGGTCCGGCGGAGCCGGACGGTGCTCACACGGGCCTGTTCTGCTGTTCGATGTACTGCCTGACCACGCTGAGCGGGGCGCCGCCGACGGTTCCGGCGAAGTAGGAGCCGGACCACAGCTTGTTGGCCCTCCAGTAGTGGCGTACCAGGTCGGGGAACTCCTGGCGCAGGCGGCGGGAGGAGACGCCCTTGAGGGAGTTGACCAGTTTGGCCACGGCGACTTTCGGCGGGAAGTTCACCAGCAGGTGGACGTGGTTGGCCTCGCCGTTGAACTCCACCAGCTCGCATTCGAAGTCCGTACACACCGACCGCATGATCTCCTCCATACGCCTCAAGTGGGCATCGGCGAACACCTGGTGCCGGAACTTGGTCACGAAGACCAAGTGGACGTGCATCACGAAAGCGCAGTGCCGACCAGTTCTGATCTCCTGCATATCGCCCATAACCCAAGTATGTATCGTGATGGTCATGCAGCTCCGGTACTCCTTCAGGT